>NZ_SMSJ01000001.1 GCF_004355005.1 Dankookia rubra | reverse complement strand
CAGGGTCCTGTCCAGCCTGACCCCGCGCGAGGAGCGGGTGCTGCGCATGCGCTTCGGGATCGGCATGAACACCGACCACACGCTGGAGGAGGTCGGGCAGCAGTTCAACGTGACCCGCGAGCGCATCCGCCAGATCGAGGCCAAGGCGCTGCGCAAGCTCAAGCACCCGAGCCGCAGCCGCAAGCTGCGCAGCTTCCTCGACAACTGAGCCGCCGTGCTGGCCAGCGGCGACCGGCGATGAGCCTGAAAGGCGAGACCGTCATCCCGGTCGCGGTCGATGTGACCTTCCTGCGCATGGACCAGCCGCCCGAGCCGGGCGGGCCGCGGCTGCCGGCCGCGGCCGGGGTGGTCCTGGCGCGGCGCTGCAGCGTCGGTTTCTACCGCTACCTCTACCATACGGTCGGCCAGGATTATTGCTGGTGGCTGCGGCGGACCCTGCCCGATGCCGAGCTTGCCGCGATCCTGGGTAATCCTGGGGTTTCCATCCACGTCCTCTACCAGGATGGCGAGCCGGCCGGCTTCTACGAGCTCGACCGGCGCAACCGGCCCTTCACTAACCTTGGCTATTTCGGCCTGTTGCCGCATGCCGTCGGGCATGGGCTGGGGCCTGCATTCCTGCGCCACGCGGTCGAGACCGCCTGGGCCGAGCACCCGCGTGGCCTGACGGTGAATACCTGCACCGCCGATCATCCGCGTGCCCTGCCCAACTACCTCGCCAGCGGCTTCGCCAAGCTACGCACGGTGCGGGAGGTCTGGCAGGTGCCGGCCCGGCTCGGCCTGCCGATCCCCGAGCGGCTGCGCCACCGCTAGCGCGCTTCGGTTCGCCAACCGGGCCGCGCACGGCCGACTGCTGGCATTCACCGCAGATCGCCCGGGCGGTTCGCACCACGGATCTTGCTGCGGACCCGGTCCGAGGCGGTCGGCATACGGAGGCCCGGACTGCGGCGGACCGCACCGCCATCGTCGCAGGTCATGCGCGCCCCGCAGCCGGGACCCTTCCGCCGGGACGACGACCCGTAAGTGGATTATCGCAACGTGAAGCCGAATTGGAGTCCCGCATCTCCGCTGTTTTGGTGTATATGGTCGTGCTGGCCAGGATCGCTGTGGGTCAGGCTCGGCTGCTCGACACTGCCCTCGCAGGCGGAGCCGCAGGTCCCATGCGGCCGGCGGAGCGGCGCTTGCGACGGGCCTCGGCCCTGCTGCCGCGGAGTCCCGGACCCGCAGACCTCGCGGTCGCGGGATCGCATCCGCGCGATCCCGGGCGAATGAAGTTGTGTCCCGACGCGTTCGGGCGCATGGTGCGATCGTCAACCCGTCTGGTTCGGCCTGTTTCGACAGCTCATGATAGAGCGCCGAGCCTGGTTTCCGTCCCGCATTGGCAGATTGGCCTGCCCCGCGGCGTGCGTGGGGCGGAACGCATGCTTGATGGATTTGCTATCATGACTACCGGCACTGTTAAGTGGTTCAACGCCACCAAAGGCTACGGCTTCATCCAGCCTTCTGACGGGACTGCTGACGTTTTCGTGCATATCTCCGATGTCCAGCGCGCCGGCCTTCAGGGCCTGAACGACGGCCAGAAGGTCAGCTTCGACGTGCAGCGCGGCAAGGAAGGCAAGCTGTCCGCCGGCAACATCCAGCTCGACTGAGGTCCGGCTTCTCGTTCGGGGACCGGCTGCGGCCCCGGACGCTTTCCGCCTGCCCATCCCGCAGCCGAAAGGCAGGAGGATTATGATGTCACCCCACCGCTTCAATGTCGGGCAGAAGGTGGAATTCGTTCCCCATCGCTTCGACGGCAATGTGCCCCGCGGGCTCTACACGGTGGTGCGGCAGCTTCCCGGCCCGGACAACGACCGGGAATACCGGGTCAAGCATCAGCAGGATGGGCATGAGCGCGTGGTGCTGGAAAGCCAGCTCCGCAGCGGCGCCACCGGCGTTTTTTCCTGATAGGGCGGCCAGCGTGGCGAGACGACCGAATTACGGCCAGCAACGGGCCGAGATCAATCGCGGCAAGCTGACCAAGCAGGCCGAGAAGCAGCGTGAGCGTGAGGAAGCGGTCGCCCGTCGGAAGCAGGAACGTGAGGGCGGACCCCTGCCCGAACCCGCCGCCGATGAAGACAAGACCGAGGCCTGACACCGCCGCCACGCCCCGTGGCGTGGCTGGCGTTCCGGGAATGGCTGGTCCGGCCTATTTTGCCGCAGCCCTCCCGTCCGGTTCGGCCTGAAGGCCGAATGCGGTGAAGACCAGCGTTAGGGCGAGTCCCGTTCCACGAAGGGCGTGGGACGGAACATGAGATGATGGAATAGCGACAATGGCTACCGGTACCGTGAAGTGGTTCAACGCAACCAAGGGCTTCGGCTTCATCCAGCCCGATACGGGCGGTGCGGACGTGTTCGTCCACATCAGTGCGCTCGAGCGGGCCAACCCGCCGATCCGTGCGCTGAACGAGGGCCAGAAGGTCAGCTTCGACCTCGAGAATGACCCGCGCAAGGGCAAGGTTTCGGCTGGCAACCTGAAGCTGGCCTGATCGAAGGCCTCTGTCGGAGCCGGCCTTTTTGGCCGGTCCCGGCGGTTGATCATCGGCAGATTGGGACCCGGTGCCGTTCGCGGCGCCGGGTTTCTGCCTGAAGGGGGCATCCCATGGCCAAGCGACGCGATGACGGCAAGTGGGCGTTCTTCGACGTCCACTACACCGATGGCAGCCGGACTTCGAACCGCAAAGTGCCGACCGATATCCTCGGCGGCCTCGACGGCGACGAACCGGCCCGTACCGAGATCGAGTCACAGGACCAGCGTATCGCCGACGCCTCCGGCAAGCCGCGGCGGGTCATCGCCACCCTGCGCCGGGCCGTGCTGGCCTGAGGCGCGGCGGCCGGGCGCCACCGGAGGATTTGTCCGAAAATGCGATTTCGCGTGCCTTGGCGATCGGCATGAAAAAGGCCGGCGGGGGAACCCGCCGGCCTTTTCCCGTTCGCGCCGTGCCGGTCAGCCGCTATGCGCCAGGATCGCCAGCAGCAGCAGCGCCACGATGTTGGTGATCTTGATCATCGGATTCACCGCGGGTCCGGCGGTGTCCTTGTAGGGATCGCCCACCGTGTCGCCGGTCACCGCGGCCTTGTGGGCCTCGGATCCCTTGCCGCCATGGTGGCCTTCCTCGATGTATTTCTTCGCATTGTCCCAGGCGCCGCCGCCGGTGGTCATGCTGACCGCGACGAAGAAGCCGTTGACGATGACGCCGAGCAGCATGGCCCCCAGCGCCTCGAAGCCGGCCGCCTTCCCAGCGATGGCGCTGATGCCGAAATAGATCACCAGCGGCGAGAGCACCGGCAGCAGGGACGGGATCATCATCTCCTTGATCGCCGCCCTGGTGAGGATGTCGACGGCCCGCCCGTAATCCGGACGGTCGCGGCCTTCCATGATTCCCGGCTTCTCGCGGAACTGCCGCCGGACCTCCTCGACCACGCTCATTGCCGCGCGGCCGACCGCCGTCATCGCCATGCCGCCGAACAGGTAGGGCAGGGCGCCCCCGAACAGCAGGCCGACGACGACATAGGGGCTGGATAGGCTGAAGGTGAGCGCGCCGACGCCCCGGAAGTAGGGATAGGCATCGGTATTGGCCGCGAAGAAGGTGAGGTCCTGGGTATAGGCGGCAAACAGCACCAGCGCGCCGAGGCCCGCCGAGCCGATCGCATAGCCCTTGGTGACCGCCTTCGTGGTATTGCCGACCGCGTCCAGCGCATCCGTGGTGACCCGGATCTCCTTCGGCAGGCCGGCCATCTCGGCGATGCCGCCGGCATTGTCGGTGACCGGGCCGAAGGCATCGAGCGCGACCACGACTCCGGCCAGCGCCAGCATGGTGGTGACGGCGATGGCGATGCCGTAGAGGCCGGCCAGGTTGTAGCTGAACAGCACGCCGGCGATGATGATCAGCGCAGGGACGGCGGTGCTCTCCATGCTGACCGCGAGGCCGCGGATCACGTTGGTGCCGTGGCCGGTCACCGAGCTCTCGGCGATCGCCTGCACCGGACGGTAGTTGGTGCCGGTGTAGTATTCGGTCACGACGATGATCAGCCCGGTCACCGCCAGCCCGACCACGCCGCAGAGGAAGAGCGAGAAGGCGTTGAAGGTGGCGCCCGCCGCGGTGATGCTGCCGCTGCCGAAGACCAGGTAGGTCAGCGGCAGCAGGGCGATCAGCGACAGCACGCCGGTGACGATGAAGCCGCGGTACATCGCGCCCATGATCGAGTTGTTGGCCGGCAGCTTGACGAAATAGGTGCCGACGATCGAGGTCACGACGCAGACCGCGCCGATCGCCAGCGGATAGAGCATGCCGAGCGCGAGGGCCGCGGGCGGGAAGGCGATGGCCGCCAGCACCATGGTGGCGACCATGGTCACCGCATAGGTCTCGAACAGGTCGGCCGCCATGCCGGCGCAGTCGCCGACGTTGTCGCCCACGTTGTCGGCGATGGTGGCGGGATTGCGGGGGTCGTCCTCGGGGATGCCGGCTTCGACCTTGCCGACCATGTCGCCGCCGACATCGGCGCCCTTGGTGAAGATGCCGCCGCCGAGCCGGGCGAAGATCGAGATGAGGGAGGCGCCGAAGCCGAGGGCGACGAGGCTGTCGATGACTACGCGATCATTCGCCGCCAGGCCCATGAGCTGGGTCAGGATGAAGAAGTAGACCGCGACGCCGAGCAGCGCGAGGCCGGCGACCAGCAGGCCGGTGATGGCACCCGACTTGAAGGCGACGTCGAGGCCCGCGGCCAGCGATTGGGTGGAGGCCTGGGCGGTGCGGACATTGGCGCGCACCGAGACGTTCATGCCGATGAAGCCGGCCGCCCCCGACAGGACGGCGCCGATCAGGAAGCCGATCGCAACCGGGATGCCGAGCGTGACCACCACCAGCACCAGCAGCACCACCCCGACGATGCCGATGGTCGTGTATTGCCGCTTGAGATAGGCCGAGGCGCCTTCCTGGATGGCCGCGGCGATCTCCTGCATGCGGGCGCTGCCCGCATCCAGCGCCATGACCTGTTTGGCGGTGACCACGCCGTAGGCGATCGAGAGCGCCCCCAGCACGATCACCAGCAACAGTGAAATCGTCATCAAAGTCGCAACCCCCCATTGTTCTTCGCAGCCGGACGGCGTGCCCCGGGCCAGCCTGGGTTGGCCCGGGGCACGCCGGCGCCCGCGCCTAAAGGCTATGCTGGCCTTCGGCACCGGCGCAACGGTGGCGCCGGGACGCAATCGCGGCACCCAGCCGGCATCTTGCTGGCGCCATGATCGCCGACCACCATGCCGGCTTCCACAGCGGAGAGTACCCGGTATGATGAGACGGCGAGGCCTCCTGGTTGCGACGGCCCTGCTGGCGGCCGGCACCGCAGCGCCCGGCATCATGCCTGTCGCCATGGCACAGCAGGCCGCAGTGCCGGAGGTGCTAGAGAAGCGGGTCTTCGAGGCCGGCGCCTTCCAGACGCGCGGCGGCGCCAGCATCCCGAATACCCGCATCGGCTATCAAACTATGGGCCGGCTGAATGCGGCGGGGGACAATGCCGTCCTGATCTGCCACTTCTTCAGCGGCAACAGCCACGCCTTCGGGCGCCTGTCGGCCACGGGCCCGGCCGGCTACTGGGACGCCATCATCGGCCCGGGCAAGGCGATCGACACGGAGAAGTACTTCGTCGTCTCGGCCGACACGCTGGTCAACGTCAACGTCCCCGATGCCAGTACCGTCACCACCGGCCCGGCCAGCATCAACCCGGATACCGGCCGGCCCTGGGGCATGGCCTTTCCCGTCATCGCCATGCGCGACTTCGTCGAGGTGCAGAAGCGGCTGCTCGACAGCCTCGGCGTGAAGCGCCTGGCGCTGGTGGCCGGCCCGTCCAATGGCGGGCTGCAGACCATCGAATGGGCCGCCGCCTATCCGGACTTCGTCCAGCGCGCCATGCCGGTGATCGCCGCCGAGATCGATGCCTGGATGCAGGGCTGGCTCGACATCTGGGAGGCGCCGATCCGCCTCGACCCGAATTGGCGGGAGGGCGACTACTACGCGCTCGGCCGCGAGCCGCCGCTGCGCGGCCTGGCCGAGGCCTGGAAGATCGTCACGCTGCACGCCCGCGACCGGCTTTGGGCGAAGCAGTACGACCGCAAGCTGCCCGAAGGCCAGGATCCGGCGCGCCGCATCGGCGACCGCTTCGCCATCGAGAAATGGCTGGACGACGCGGCCGCGGCGCGAGCCAGGACCTCGGACGCCAATTCCTTCCTGTACATGGTCCGCGCCAACCAGCTCTTCCTGAACGATTACCCGAGCCTGGCCGCTGCGATGGAAGGGGCGGCGAAGCGCTGGCTGGTCATCCCTTCGCCCACCGACCGGGTCTTCGTGCATGACGGCGCCCAGGAGTTCATTGAGGTACTGCGGAAGGCCGGCAAGGCGGTAGAGACGGCGGAGGTGACGGGGCCGCTCGGCCATCTCAATGGCGTGGTCGGGATGGCTCCGCTCGGCGACCGCATCCGCGCCTTCCTGGCCGAATAGGGGCGCTTGCGGGCCGGGGCGAATGCCCGTCGCCCGGACCTTCGCCCCGAGAACAGGAGGCCGCCGCGGTGCCGCGTCTGGTCCTGGACGCGAGCCGCAATGGCCCGGCACCGGCAGGTCACGCCGCCGGCGCCGCCTCGACGGGTGGGACGCCGCCCAGGCAAGGCTGCCCCGGCACCGCGGCCGGCACGACCCGCGCCAGCGACTCGGCCAGCTGGCTCATGGCGAATGGCTTCAGGAGCAGGGTGGTACGCCCCATGCCGCAGGCCGCGAGCATGCACGCCCCGTCCGGCGGCAGCCAACCGGTCATCATCACCACCGGCAGGTCGGGGCGCTCCGCCCGCAGCAGCGGGATCAGCTGCAGACCCGAAAGCCGGGGCATGGCAAGGTCGGTGACGAGGACGTCGAAGGGCAGGGCCGCCGCCAGGCCCAGTGCGGTTTCACCATCCGCCGCATGCATCACGCTATGGCCCATATCGGCCAGCGCATCGCTGATCACCAGCGCGGCGAGCGTCTCGTCCTCGGCCAACAATACCCGCAGGCCCTTGCCGAGCTGCGCCATGCGTCTCTCCCCCTGTGGTCGCCCTGGTCAACCAGCGTTGCGCATGATGAAGCAGCAGGCACGGATTCGGAATGGTTCGGCGGTCCAGCCCCTCTTGCGGTTTCGCTATAGTTGAAGAAAATCGATAATGTAACACGTTGTAAGATTCCAATCGGCACGCGCTGGCCGGTTCCGGACCGTCGCGGCGCTTCCGCCTTCAGCCCTGAACGCCCATCTCGGCAGCACCTTAGCAGCACGGCGGATCCGGTGCGGGTCGACGCGCCAAGGTCGGTTGGCCCTGCCGTGCGCGCCGCGCGGCATCCCAAATGGTAATCGCGTCCAGGTAGGCGGCGGCCGAGGCTGCCAGGCCGTGCTCCTGCCGCAGGTGCGCCCGTGCGGCGGCGCCCCGAGCCGCCAGCCCCGCGCTGTCGCGCAGCAGCCCGGCCACCAGCGCTGCCAGCCGCGCCGCGGGCTCCGGGCCAGGCGGCAGCTTCGCCACCACGGCATCCGGGTATTCCGCCGCCGGCCCGGTCGCGTCCACCACGGCCGGCAGGCCCATCCCCAGCGCTCCCACCAGCGCGCCGGAGGTCTCGCCCGCCTGCGGGTGACGCAGGTTGACCAGCAGGTCGGCGGCTCGGGCATAGGGCAGGAAGGCGTCCTCCGGCAGCCAGCCGGTGACCCGCACGCGATCCCGTAGCCCGAGCCGGTCGATGTGCCCGGCCAAGTCCAGCCCGGGATCCGGCGCCCCGGCGATCACGTGCAACAGGTCGGGGAAGTCCGCCGCCAGCCGCGCCACCGCCGCCAGCACCAGGTCGATCCGCTTGGCCGGCGTGGCATGGCCTAGCGAGAGCAGGATCGGTGCCTGCGCCGGCAGGCCGAGCCTTTGGCGCGCCGCGGCCCGGTCCAGCCCATCGAGCGCGGCGACCGCCCCCGGGAGGTGGTGCGGCACCACGCGCAGCGGCGGCCCGCCAGGGCGTTGCACCCGCCCGGCGGCGAAGCGGCTATGCAGGATGACGCCCTGCGCCCGGTCAAGCACCTGGCGATGCATGGGCAGCAGGAAGCGGGTCCCCGGGTGGAGCAGCCCCTGCGCCCGCAGCAGCGCCACCCGCCGGCCAGCCTCGCCATGCTCGGCGGAGAGCGCCGCGGCGTAGCCCGCCGGATTGCCGCGGCCAAGGGTCAGGGCCTCCACCAGGTGGTGCAGCACCGGGTCGTGCAGGGTGACGATCCCCGGCCGGCGCAACGCCGCGACATAGGCATGCGCATGATCGAGGCTGTTGCCGATCTGGTACAGATGCGCCCAGCCCCGCAAGGCCGGGCGCCCGCGATAGTCGAGGACCGAGAGCACCTCGCACCCGGCCAGCGGCACGATGTCCTGGCGCCGGGCGACCACCGCGACAACCGGCAGGGCCGCCGCCAGCACCGGCAGCAACTCTGCGGCATAGCTGGCGATGCCCGATCGCCCCGGTGGCAGCGGGGTGAAGACGACGAGGCCCGCCGGCAGGGGCAGGGAGGAGCCGGGGGTCACCCGCCCCGCCGGGCCTCGAGCGCGAGCAGGCGGGCTTCCATCGCGCGCAGCCGCGCCTCCATCCTGGCCTCGGCCGCCGCGACCAGGTCGCCGGCGTAGTCGACGACGAGGCGCGAGACCGCCTGCACCGCCGCATCCCGCGCCGCCGCCGCCGCCGCCGCATCTCCGTTGGGCGGGCCGAGCAGCCCGTCCAGCCGCTCCGCCACCTCGCGCCGCAGGGCATTCATCTCGAAATGCAGGCCGGCATCGCGCGATTCGATCAGGTCCGCGGTGAAGCCCGCGCCGCCCAGCAGCCCGACCGCCTCCTGCAGCCGTGCCACCTCGGCCTGCAGCCAATCCGTCCGCAGCGCCAGGGTGACGGCCAGCACCCTGGTCGGGCCGGGCGGGACGGCGGGGCCGTTGCCGAAGCCGATCCGGGCGCCGTGGCGGGCCGCTTCCTCGGACCCGGACACTTCCCGCAACGCCTCCAGCCGCCGCTCCGGCCGGCCGGCGACAGCGTCCAGGTAGCGGCGGTAGCCGGCCGCATCCGGCCAGCGCCCGAGCACCGCGAGGTAGAGGTTGACGACGAAGTCGTGGTCCTCGCCGCCGATCAGGTCGGCCGCATCGAAGGCGCGGCCGGCCGGTCCCTGGCTGTCCATGGGCGTCTCCTTTGCCTTGGCGGGGCCGCGTTATTCGGCGGCGAGGCGCGGCGCCTGCGGGACAGCATCGCGGCCAGCCGGCGGGACGCCGAGCCGGGCATAGAGCGCCTCGAGCCGCGCCGCGTAACGCTCCGGGCTGAACCGGTCGGCCTGACGCGGCCCAGCCTCGGCCAACCGTGCGCGCAGCGCCGGGTCGCGGTCCACGGCCTGGATCGCCTGGACCAGGGCGGAGATGTCGTAGGGATCGACCTGGATCGCCGCATCTCCCACCACTTCGGGCATTGAGGCAGTATTGGAGGTGATGACCGGTGTCCCCAGCAGCATGGCTTCCAGCGCCGGCAGGCCGAAGCCTTCGTAGAGCGAGGGGAACAGCACCGCCCGGGCGCCGCGGATCAGGTTCACCAGCAGCCGGAAGGGGACATAGTCCAGCATCATGATCCGGTGCCGGGTCCGCAGGATCGAGCCTTCCTGCACCAGGTACTTCACATGGTCGTCGTAGAGCAGGCGGAGCTCGTCCTCGGACTTCCAGGCCCGCTTGCCGACGATGACCAGCGGGCCCTCTGCGCCGCTGGCCAGGTAGGCCTGAATCATCCGGCCGACATTCTTCTTCGGCTCGATCGCGCCGAAGAAGAGCCAGTAGTTCCCGGCCTGCAGCCCGAAGCTGCCGTCGATCTCGGCCCGCACCTGTTCCAGCGGCAGCTCGCGCAGCCGGCGGGGGATGTCGACCGCCTGGTAGGTATTGGTCACCCGGTCCTCCGGCACGCCGAGCAGCGAGACGATGTCCCGCTTCGACGCCTCGGAGACCGTCACGATATGGTCCGCCCGCCGGCCGAGCATGCGGTTCAGCCGGAAGTAGCGCCGCTTGTTGTCGAGAGTCGTGTAGGGCAGCCGCAACGGCACCAGGTCGTGCATGGTGTAGATGTTGCGGGCGCCGCGCACGCGGAGCGCCAGCGGATAGGTCCAGTGCATCAGCTGCGGCGGGGCAGGCACCGTGACCGCCAGGCGGCCGCTGAGGAAGCGCTGGTGGGCGGCCGCCTGCTGGAAGAGGTCCTGGGTGTTCCAGATCTCGTTGAAATACGGCAGCCGGTCGCGGAAGGTCGCGGTCACCACCTTGCCGGTGATCGGCACCGGCACGGCGATCTCGCCGAACGGCGCGCGCAGCATCCGCTTGGCCCGGCGCAGCGCCACCAGCCATTTCGGCGGGTTGCCGACGCGCTCGTCGAAGAAGGCGATCTCCCGGATCAGGGTATTGGCCGAGGGCGAGGCGCGGGTGCCGTAAAGCACCCCGACCTCATGCCCCAGGCGTTCCAGGGCGAAGCTGAGGTTGCGGGCGTAGGTGGCGACGCCAGTGCCCTGGTTCAACGCGAGATTGTAACCATCCAGGAAGACGCGCGGCGGCCTGGTCATGCCGGGATCTCCGTGACTCCGACGGTTCCTCCGGAATGGGCGGTCGCCGGGACGTGAGGCCCCCTAGAGTGGCCGTTCACGACTTGGCAAGGTGTGCTATGCGGATATCGCTTTATACGCGATGAACGAGGTAGGTTTATCGCGTTCGTGATGCAGGATCCCAACGTGGCCCATACCACCGAACCGCTATCCGTCCTCGCAGCCGATGCCGCGACGCTGGACCTGCCGATGCGCGGCCAAGTGGCGCTGCGGCTGGTGGACCTGTCCATGCTCATGCTGCGCGTCGCCGCCATCCTGGTGCTCCTGTCGCCCCTTCTGGGCGTGGCCATCCTGCTCGGCTGATATTCACGGAGGGTTAAGCACTCTCCCATCCTGGTCGAGACACCGGTCAACGGCCGGGTTATTTTCCGCCAGATTGCCGTTCGCAGGACGAACCCCCAGGATTCTCGGATGGACATGCAACCCCAGGACACCGACCCGCAAGGCGGCCCGTCCGATGCGGACCGGCTGGTCGGGGAGGGCGACCGGCTGCGGGACCGCCGCGCCTGGGCTGATGCCGCGGAGGCCTATGGCCAGTACCTCCGCCTGCGGCCGGCGGACGGCGCGATCTGGATCCAGTACGGCCATTGCCTGAAGGAATCCGGCGATCCCAAGGGCGCGCTGCTCTGCTACCGCGAGGCGGAGAAGCTGCAGCCCGGCGACAGCGACCTGCAGCTGCAGATCGGCCACGCGCTGAAGCTCCTCGGCCGGGCGGAGGAGGCGCTCGGCGCCTATGCGATGGCGCTGAGCCTCGACCCCGGCAATGTCGATGCCCGGCGCGAGCTGCTGGGCGACGACGCCTTCGCCGCCCCGCCGCCCCCCGAGCCCGTGCCCGTGCCGCCGCCGCCGCCCGCCGTGGCGCCGCCGCCCGGGACGCCCGCGGGCGCCGTCACCGGCGCGCCACTGGTCTTCGATGCCTCGGACCTGTTCGACTACTTCCGCCACAACCGGGCGCCGACCGGTATCCAGCGCGTCCAGCTCAACATCATCCGCGAGGCCCTGCAGCATGTCGCCGACCGGCTCGTCTCGGTGGCCGCCTTCGACCCGGCCAGCGGCGACTGGAAGGCGGTGCCGGCGGCGCTGTTCCTCGACCTCGCCCGGCTTTCCGCCACCGCGACCGACACCGCGGAGACTGACTGGACCGCCGCGGTCGCCGCGATGGGGCAGGCACTGCGGACCGGCCCGGCGCTCGACTTCGCCGCCGGCAGCGCACTGGTCAATCTCGGCACCTCCTGGTGGATCCCCGACTACCTGCGCCGGGTGCGGGAGGCCAAGGCGCGGCACGGCATTCGCTACGTTCCCTTCCTGCACGACTGCATTCCGTTGCTGGTGCCGGAGCATTGCGCCGAGGGGCTGGTCGACGAATTCGCCCGCTGGTTCGCCGGACTCTGCCTGCATGCCGATGCGGTGCTGACCAATTCCGATTGCACGAGGGCGGATTTCGAGCGGTTGCAGCGCGCCCTGCTGCCCGGCACCGCCATCGCCTGCCGCACCGTGCCGCTCGATGGCCAGCCCGACGCCGTCCCGCCCGGCCCTTTGCCGGCGCCGCTCCGCGACGGCCGCCGCTTCGTCCTCTCGGTCGGCACCATCGAATCGCGCAAGAACCACCTGCTGGTCTTCCAGGCTTGGCTGACCCTGGTGCGCCGGCACGGCGCGGAGGCGGTTCCGGACCTGGTCTGCGTCGGCAAGCTGGGCTGGCTGGCGGAGGAGGCGCTGCGGCTGCATGCCCGCTCCCCCATTCTGCGCGCGAAGGTCCACCTGCTGCACGACGTGCCGGACACCGTGCTGGCGGCGCTCTACCGTGACTGCCTGTTCACCCTCTACAACAGCTTCTACGAGGGCTGGGGCCTCCCGGTCACCGAGAGCCTGGCGCATGGCAAGGTGCCGCTGGTGCCGGAGCATTCGGGCCTGCGCGAGTCGGGCGCCGCGGGCGCCGTCTTCTTCGCCCCGAACAGCGAGCCCGAACTCGTGGCGCAGATCTGGCGGCTGAGCAGCGAAGACGCGCACCGGGCGGCGCTGGAAGCAGGCATTGCCGGGCGGCTGCGGCTGCGGAGCTGGTCCGGAATCGCGGCGCAGGTGGTGCGCGATACGTCCGCGGACGCGGCGCCCGGCCTGCCGGCGCCGCTCGCCCGGGTGCCGCTGCGGCTCGGCCAGGCACATGCCCTGGGCCTGCTGGCGGGGCCGGAGCCTGTGCTGGCCATGGCCATCGCCGATGCCCTGCGGGAGGGCCTTGGCTGGTCGCCCGCCGAGGCCTGGGGCGCCTGGGCCAGGCCGGGCGAGAGCCGGCTGCGCCTGCCCCTGCCGGCCGGGGCGGCCGATACGGCGCTGCGGGTCTACCTGGAGATCCAGGCGCCGGCCGAGCCGGCGGCCTTCGTGCTGCGCGCGTGGCGGGAGGGTGGACCGCCGCCGGTGGCGCTGCGCCAGGACGCCGGACCGGCGGAGCGGCTTTTTGCGCTCCTCACCGTGCCGGCGGGCGGGGCGGACGAGCTGGTGGTGTCGATCGACGGCGCCTATGCGGCGCCGATCGGTGCGGCGCAGGTGGGGGTCTGCAGCCTGATGGTGTGCCGCACCGACGACCATGCGGCGCGGCTTGACTACCTGGAAAGCCGGGCGCTGGCGCGGCTGCCCTGAAGGCTGGCCCGAGACGGGGAGGGGCGGCGCAAGCGCCGTCCCTGGACGCTACAGGAAGATCCGGGTCGCCACCGCGATCTGGTAGATCAGCCCGAGTAGGTCGCTGCCGATCTGGAAAACCTTGGGGTCAAGCTTCGGAAGGGCGATCAGCTCGTCGCCCGGCCGCGGCAGTTCCGCCGGGTCGAGCACCAGCTCGCCGCTCGGCCGCCGGATCATCAGGGAGCTGTCGTTGCCGCGTGGACCGTAGCCGCCGGCCGCCCTGATATAGTCGGCAAGCTTCATCTCCGGCCGCCAGACCACGGCGCGCGGCGCCGTCACCTCGCCGGCGACCAGCACGGTCTGCGACTTCTCGGGGATGACGACGACGTCGCCATCCTCGAGCCGCACCGGGGCGCAGTGGCCGGCATTATCGACCACCACCAGCCGGCCTTCCGGCTGGGTGCGACGGGCGCGCTGGATGTAGGAAGAGACGAGGTTGGCCTCCGAGGCGCGGATCGCCGCGACGCCGGTGGTCGGCGAGACCGCGAGGAAGAGCTGCCGCTCGAGCCGGTCCAGTGCCTCGTCGATGGCCCGGCGCTGCTGCTGCGCGACCGAGGTCCGCAGCAGGAAGACCGAGCGGGTATCCGCCAGCACCGGGTCGACCGCGATATAGTCCAGCAACTGGCAGAGCTGCGCGTCCCGGTCGGCGACCAGAACCGAAGGGCCGATCCGGCTGCCCTCGACCGTGACGCGCACCGTGCGGGCCGGGCTGTCGGTGATGAAGGTGACGGTGTCCTGGTCCTGCAGGGTCAGGTTGGGCAGTTCCGCCAGCGTTGCGTAGCGGGAGAAGGGCTGGCCGCCGCGGGTGCCCTTCAACACCGCATTGGTGGCGGAGGGCAGGGGGCGGGCATAGTCGAGCAGCTCCCGCCCGGTCATGGCGCGGCCGGGCACCTCGAACATGTAGTTGTTGCGCACCGCACCATCGGCACCGACCACGGCGCGCTGCCGGGCGACGACCAGCGTGTCGCCCTCCTGCAGCCTGATCTGCGGCAGGCGCCCCTCGATCAGGAAACGGTAGAGATCCACAGTGGCAACGGTGCGGCCGCCGCGCTGCACGGTGATCTCGCGGTACGAACCACGCCCGGGATCGACGCCGCCGGCGCGGACCAGGAAGTCCACGACGCTGTCGGCGGCCGAGCCGGCGAAGCGGCCGGGGGTGCGGACGAAGCCGGTGACGAAAACGCCGATGCGCTGGGTCGACAGCAGCACGGCGTAGACCTGCACCTGATTGGTATAGACCTTCTGCACCTCGGCCTCGACCGTCCGCTGGAGGTCGCCGGCGCGGGTGCCGGCGACGCGGATCGGGCCGATATTCGGCAGGAAGAGCATGCCGGAGGGATCGACCTGGCCGACGACCTCGGCTTCCACCGCCCCCCAGACCCGCACCGAGACGCGGTCGCCGGGGATGAGAACATAGTTCGGGTTGGGCGCGTCGGAGACCGCCGTCGCCTCCCGCGTGAAGAGCGAAGCACCGAAGACCGCGGTGGCGCCGGCGACGCGGCTCCCGTCGCCGAGCGGGCCGACCGCGACCGGGCCGCCCTCGGATTGGGTTTCCGTCCCGGTGCGGTTCAGCACGCGGTCCGGCCCGACCAGGCTCGGCAGCGCCTGCGTCACGCCCTCCGAGGGCGTGAGAGGTGCGCCAGGCCTTGGCCCGAGCAGCGTGTTGGTCTGCATCTGCTGCAGCAGCTGGAAGGGGCTCTGCGCCGCGGCGCCGCCCGCGGCCAGCAGCCCGGCGGCAATCAGGAAGCCAAGCTTACGATGCATGTTCGCGCATTCCCGCGATGAGCAGCCAGGCCAGGCCATAGGCCACGGAAAGGCAGGCGAAGATGTACAGGATGGACAGGGTGGCCTTGGGGTAGCGGGCGTATTCCGCCAAGTTTGGTTCCACCACGCGCAGCAGGAAGATCTGCTGCCGCTGCGCATCGCCGATCGCCCGCTCGAGCGAGGCGGCGGCCGAGGCGAGCTGCGCGCGGGCCAGTTCCTGCTCGACGCCGAGCCGCTCGTACTCGCCGACCTGCTGCGAGACGCCGTTGCTGCCGTCGCCCAGCCGGCGGCGCTCCTCGGCAATCTGAATGGCGAGGCCCTCGGCCCGATTGCGCAGCTGCAGCAGCCGCGGGTGGTCGGCGCGGGTGAAGCGCTGCGCCTCGGCCAGATCGGCCCGGGCCTGGGCCAGCGCGCCTTCCAGCTTGCCGATATTCTCCAGCGAATAGCCGGCGGATCGGGTCGGGTCGACGGCGCGGGCGCGCTCACGGAAGCTGCCGACCGCGAGCTGGGCAGCGGTCAGCCGAGCCTCGGCCCGCGCCACCTCGTCGCGCGCCACGCGCAACCCGTCCTCCTGCAGCCGGCGATTCAGCAAGTTCACCAACTCTTCCGACAGGGTCAGGAGATGGCGGGCGATGGCCTGGCTGTCCTCCGGCCGGAAGCTGCGGACCCGCAGCGCGGTAATGCCGCTGGTGCTGTCGTATTCCGCCGAGGCCATGCGGCGGAAATAGTCGAGCAGCCGCTCGGCGGTCGGGACTTCCCACCAGAGCCGGGCGATGGGGTCGGCCTCCGGCCGGCGGAAGATCTCGACCAGCGGCAGTCGCTGGCGCAACGCGGTGACGGCGTCGTGCGACTGCAGGTAGTCCCGCACGCCCACGGCGTCCTCGGAGGCCGGCTTGAAGCCCGCGCTCTGCGCCATCTCCGCCATGGCGCCACCGGCGCCGCCGCCACCGGAGCGGCCGCGGACGATGAATCGGGCCTCCGACTCGAATTGCGGCGCGGCAATGCCGAACAGATAGACGGCGGCCAGCGCGGTCGGCAGCAGCACGGTCACCGAATAGGCGTTGCGCTTCACGAAGCGGCGCAGGCGCGCCGCCAGCCCAGGCATCGCCACCGGCCCCGACCAGCTGGCGGGGTCGAGCGCGGCCTCAGGCATCCCGGTAGGCGGCGATTGCTTCGTCCAGATCGTCATAGCGGGTCAACCTACCATCCTGGAGGATTGCTGCGGTCTTGCAGAAGGCCCGCACGGTTTCGGCCTGATGAGATACCAGCAGCAGGGCGCTGCGGGCATTGAGGTCGGCAAGCGCGCCGCGCGCCCGTTCGGCGAAGCGGCTGTCGCCGACCGCGATCGCCTCATCCACCAGGTAGCAGTCGAAATGCACCGCGAGCGAGAGCGCGAAGCCCAGCCTCACGACCATGCCGGAGGAGTAGGTGCGCACAGGCATGCGGAAATAGCTGCCGAGATCGGCGAAGTCCTCGACGAACTGCACCGTTTCCTTGATCGGCTTGTCGTAGATGCGGGCGATGAAGCGGGCATTGTCGGCGCCGGAGATGCTGTAGTGCATGG
This sequence comes from Dankookia rubra, assembly GCF_004355005.1. Taxonomy (GTDB): domain Bacteria; phylum Pseudomonadota; class Alphaproteobacteria; order Acetobacterales; family Acetobacteraceae; genus Paracraurococcus; species Paracraurococcus ruber_A. Next base: position 346,392 of record NZ_SMSJ01000001.1, on the reverse strand, counting down.
CGCCGGCAAAGCCGAGCGGCCAGGACACGCTCATCCGCCGCTCGATCCGGCCGTTGTTGGGATGCTCGACCCCGGCGATCAGCCGCAGCAGCGTGGTCTTGCCGGCGCCGTTGCGGCCGAGGATGCCAACCTTCTCGCCGGGGGCGAAGGTGATGTTGACGCCGCGCAGCACTTCCTTGGCGCCGAAATGCGTGTGGTAGCTCTTGTGGACATCCAGCAGGCGGATCATCGCGGGTCAGACGACCAGGTGCCGGCGTGCCTTGCGCAGCGCCGCCATGCCAAGCAGGTTCAGCGCCGCCGCCCAGGCCACGACGAAGGGGATGTCGTAGGTCGTCGGCACCGCCGTGCCGTAGAGCCCGTGCCGCACCAGCTCGAAGCAATGGACCGTGGGGATGGTCAGCGCCGCCGCCTGCAGGTCGCTCGGCAGCCAGAACACCATGAAGAAGGCGCCGGTCAGCCCCATGAACAGGTAGGTCGCCAAGTGGGTGATGCGGTCGAACAGCTCGGTGTAGACGCTGCCCGCGGCGACCAGGAAGGCGATGCCCTGCGCCAGGGCAAGCATCAGCACCATGCCGAGCACGATCAGTCCCGGCTCCCGCGGCCAGTCGCCGATCACCGCACCGAACAGCGCGAGATAGGCCATCAATGCCATGCCGACCGCGGCGAATTCCAGCAGGTGGCGGGACAGCATGATGTCAAGCACGGTGACCTGCCGGTGGTAGAGCAGCGACTGGTTGCCGGCGATCCCGACCGGGGCGCGGTTCACGATGCCGCGGAACAGGTAGAAGGGGATGTAGCCGACGACCCAGAAAACGAAGGGGTTGAGCCCTCCCGGCAGGCTGTGGCCGGAGGCGAGGTGCAGCGCGCCGATCGCGCCGCCGAGCAGCATCGGTTCGAGGAACAGCCAGATGTAGCCGAGATTGTCGCGGCCGAACCGAGTGCCCATCTCCCGGAGCGTCAGCGCGCCGACGACCCGCATCTGGATCCGGAAGCAGGTCCAGAGGCTGGCCTGCGGGCCGAGAACGTCGCTCACGGCCGCAGCGCGCCGCTTCCCAGCAGCAGCGGCCGCGCGGCGACCCACTGGCCCTCGGATTGGCAGAGCAGGCGGGCCTGGCCGGCGGTGCCGGCGCCAAGGATCACCTCCCGGCAATCCCGGCCGCTTGCGGCGGCATAGGCGCGCACCACGCGGGCCTCGGTCGTCCGGCCATCGGCCAGCATCACCGTGCCGGCCTGCCCGGGCGGCATCGAACCGACGAACCGGCCGAGCGGATCCTGCTGCGCCACGCTGGGTGGCGGAGCGGCGGCAGGCATCGCGGCTTGCCGATCCGCGCCGCAACTGGCGAGGAGGAGCACGACGCCGAGCAGGGCAAGCGGAGTGGAAGTGCCTGGGGCGGGACGCACGGAGGCGCCCGAGACGAAAATCATGTGTTCGCAGCCTCCGCTGCTTCCTCTACCAAATAGTGAGTGAGGAGCAACCCAATTCCTACAAACGTTAGGGAACCTTTCCGAATAGCGTGTTCCGGATGACCTGGATTGACGGCGATACTGCGCAGTGGTCCCGCCCCGGACGACGTCCGGTCGGCCCGCCACAGCTTAGCGCGGCGAAGCTTGACACTTTCTTCCCGGATGGTGGACGGCCCGGCGTGCTGGACGAGGGGCTCTTCCGGGCGCCGCGCTTCGGTGCGGCCTGGGCGCCCGTCGCCCTGCTCACCGTGCCGCTGGCCGAGGCGGTTGGGGCCGGGCTGGCCGGCGATGGTGCGGATGCCGCGGCCCGCGGCGCGGCGCGGGCGGTCATGGCGCAGCTGCGCGCGGCGCGGGTCGGCGGGGCGCCGGGCCTGGCCGATCCGGGACCCGCAGGGCTCGGCCTGCCGGCACGCGGGGCGGTGCTGCTGCTCGATCCCGGCGACCCGGCCAGGGCCGCAGCGGCGCGCGGCCTGCTTGCGGCACTGGCCGGCCGGCCCGTGCTGGTCGCGCTGGACCCAGATGCGCCGCCGGGCGCCGCGCCGGTGCTGGCCGCTGCGGGCGCGGCCGTGCTCCCCGGACGTCTCGCCCCCTGGACGCTGCTCGACTTGGCGGCCGAGTTGCACACCCTCTCGCCCGGCATGGCGCTGCTGGCCGGGGCGGCCGGGGTGCCGGTGCGGCTCGACGGCGCCGCGCCCTGGGGCGGCGCGGCGCCGGAGGCCGCCTTCGCCGCGCTGCTGGCCGCGACCCGCTGGGCCGATCCCTTCCGCGACCGGCCCTGGACGGCGGCGGAGGGGATCGCGCAGCTCGAGGCCTGGCGGCGGGTTGAGGCGGCGAACCGCCGCATCGTCGCCTGCACCGGCATCGAATGGTTCAAGCACCGTGCCATGCTGGCGGCGCTCGCCAGCCAGTCCGGCCCGCCGCGGATCGTCATGCGCGGCTCGACCGCCCTGCGACTGGCACGGCAGGCCGGCGGAGATGCCGCGGTCTGGGCCGCGGTGATGCCGCGCGACCTGCCGGCGCGCGCGGCCGCGGCTGGGGTCGGGCTGGTGCGGATCGAGGACGGATTCCTCCGCTCCGCCGGGCTCGGCGTGCAGGGCGCGCGGGCCGCCGCCCTGGTGCTCGACGGCAGCGGTATCCACTACGATCCCTCGACCCCGAGCGACCTGGAGCGGCTGCTGGCCGAGACCGACTTCGATGCCGCGCTGCTGGGCCGCGCCGCCCGGCTGCGCGCGGCCATCGTCGCTGCGGGGGTCACCAAGTACAACCTGACCGGGACGGCGGAGCTGCCTCCGCTGCCGCCGGGGAAGCGGGTGATCCTGGTGCCCGGTCAGGTGGAGGACGATGCCGCGGTCCGCCAGGGTGGCAGCCGGCTGCGCACCAATCTCGGCCTGCTGCGGGCGGTGCGGGCGACAAACCCGGATGCCGTCATCCTGTTCAAGCCGCATCCCGACGTGCAGGCCGGCATGCGCCGCGGCGCGGTGCCGGAGGCCGGGATGCTCGCCGACCACGTGCTGCGCGACCTGCCGATCGGCCCGCTCTATGCGCTGGCGCAGGAGGTCCATTGCCTGTCGAGCCTGGCGGGGTTCGAGGCGCTGTTGCGCGGCCTTCGCGTGGTCACCTGGGGACGACCCTTCTATGCCGGCTGGGGCCTGACCGAGGATTGCGACCCGCCGCCGCGGCGCGGCCGGGCACTGTCCCTCGATGCGCTGGTGGCTGGCGCGCTGATCCTGCACCAGCGCTGCATCGATCCGCGGAGCGGACTGCCCTGCCCGCCGGAACTGCTGGTCGAACGCCTGGCCGCGCCGCGCAGCGCGGCGCCGGCGCCACGGGTACCGGCGCCGCTGCGGGCGCTGGTCGCGCGCTGGTCCCGGGCCATGGCGGGCTGGTGGGCGGCACGCTGACGCGGCGCGCGGGACGGCGTGACGGTGCGGGCACCTCGATCTGCGATGGCAACAACGGGCCGCGCCGAGTTGTTGTTCGAACCGGGCGCATCTCGCCGTGGCCGGGACCGTCCTGGCGCCCATCGCGGCATGCTCTGGCGCCGGCTTGGGCAAACCGGCGGCGTCCCGGTTCAGGTCACGCCCGCGGCCTCGTCCGGCCGCTGGCAGGGGCAGGGGCGGGATGCTAGCGTCGCCCGGCTGGGGCTTCTGGGGAATGAAAATGGGCTGGTGCTTCCGCGCGGCGCAAGGCGCCGCGGTCTTGGCATTCTCGCTGGTTGCCGCACCGGTCGGCTGGGCCCAGACGCTGACCATGGGTGTCGGCGCGCCCGTGACCTCGATCGATCCGCACTACCACCAGCTTTCGCCCAACACCGCCGTGGCGCACATGATCTTCAGCGGCCTGACGACGACGGATGGGCATGCCCGCGTGATCCCCGACCTGGCCGAGAGCTGGAAGGCGATCGACGCGACCACCTGGGAGTTCAAGCTGCGGCCCGGCGTGCGCTTTCACAACGGCAGCGAGTTCACGGCCGAGGACGTCGCCTTCACCTTCGCCCGCGTCCCGAACGTGCCGAACTCGCCCTCCTCCTACGCCATCTACACGCGGCCGATCCGCGAGGTGCAGGTGGTCGATGCGCATACGCTGCGGCTGAAGACCGCGGTGCCCTATCCGCTGATGCCAACCGATCTTGCCAGCGTCATGATCCTCGACCGCGAAACGCATGCGCAGGCGACCACCGAGGGCTTCAATGCCGGACCCATGGCGGTCGGCACCGGGCCGTTCCGCATGATCAGCCACCGCAACGGCGACCGCATCGAGTTCGAGCGCAGCGACAACTATTTCGGCGCGCGTCCGGCCTGGCAGCGGGTGAACTACCGCATGATCACCAACGACGCCGCGCGCACCGCGGCGCTGCTGGCCGGCGACGTCGAGATCATCGACCAGGTGCCGACCAGCGACCTGGCGAAGCTGCGCAACGACCAGCGCTTGGCTTTGTCAGAGATCACCGGGCTCCGGCTGATCTATCTCAGCTTCGACCATTCGCGTACCGACTCCTCGCCCTTCGTGACCGACAATGACGGCAAGCCGCTGCCCGCCAACCCGCTGAAGGACGCCCGGGTGCGCCGCGCCCTGTCGATGGCGATCGACCGCAACGCCATTGTCGAGCGGGTGATGGAAGGGGCGGCGATCCCGGCCGGCCAGTTCCTGCCGGAAGGGTCCTTTTCCTACGTGCCGGACCTGACGCCTACCCGCTTCGATACCGAAGGCGCGAAGCGGCTGCTGGCCGAGGCGGGCTTCCCGCAGGGCTTCCGCATCACCCTGCACGGGCCGAACGACCGCTATCCGAACGACAGCCGCATCATCCAGGCGATCGGCCAGATGTGGACGCGCGCCGGCGTGCGCACGGCGGTCGAGGCGCAGCCCTGGACCACCTTCGTCGCCCGCGCCGGGCGGCAGGACCTGTCGAGCTTCCTGATCGGCTGGGGCACCTCCTCGGGCGAGGGATCCAACCCTTTGCGGAACCTGACCGCCACCTTCGACCGCGACAAGGGTTACGGCGCGTCCAACCGCGGCCGCTATTCGAACCCGGAGATGGATCGCGTGCTGGACCAGGCGATGCGCGAGCTGGACGACGCGAAACGGGAGGCGTTGCTGCAGCAGGCGACCAGGATCGTCTTCGAGGATGTCGGCATCCTGCCGCTGCATATCCAGAAGAACACCTGGGCGATGCGGAAGGGGCTGGCGCATGACCCCCGGGCGGACGAGCTGACCCGGGCGCATGATGTCCGCCCGGCGAGTGCCGCGAAGTGACCGTTTTCCTGCTCCGCCGCCTGTTGCAGGCGGCCGGCGTCGTGCTGGTGATGTCGCTGCTGGTCTTCCTCGGCGTCTATGCCATTGGCGATCCGATCGAGATCCTGATCAGTCCCGAGGCCGACCAGATCGAGCGCGAGCGGGCCATCAAGGCGCTCGGGCTCGACCTGCCGCTCTGGCAGCAATACCTGGTCTTCCTCGGCAATGCGCTGCGCGGCGACCTCGGCCGCAGCTTCGTCTTCAACGAGCCGGCACTGCGGCTGATCCTCGACCGCATGCCGGCGACGCTGGAACTAGCGATCGGCGCCACCCTCGCCGCACTGATCATCGGCCTGCCGCTCGGGCTCTATGCCGGGCTGCGGCCAAGCTCGCCGGTCTCGAAGGGGATCCTGGCGGGCAGCATCCTCGGCTTCTCGCTGCCGACCTTCTGGGTCGGGCTGATGCTGATCATGGTCTTCGCCGTGCAGCTCGGCTGGCTGCCGAGCACCGGGAGGGGCGAGACGGTGACCATCCTCGGCATGCGCTGGTCCTTCCTGACGCGCGACGGGCTGGCGCACATGCTGATGCCGGCGCTGAACCTCAGCCTGTTCAAGATCAGCCTGGTCATCCGCCTGACCCGCGCCGGGGTGCGGGAGACGATGCTGATGGACTACGTGAAATTCGCCCGCGCCAAGGGGCTCTCGCCGGCGCGGATCACCTTTATCCATGTCTTCAAGAACATCCTGATTCCGGTCGTCACTGTGGTCGGCCTGGAATTCGGCGGCACCATCGCCTTCTCGGTGGTCACGGAAAGCGTGTTCGCCTGGCCGGGGATGGGCAAGCTGATCATCGACAGCATCAACGTGCTCGACCGGCCGGTGATGGTCGCCTACCTGATGATCATCGTGCTGATGTTCATCACCATCAACCTATTGGTCGACATCACCTATTCGCTGCTCGATCCCCGTGTCCGGCTGGAGGGCAAGTCATGAGCACCACCACCGCCGGCGCGCCCCCCGCCGCCGTCCCGCCGGCGGCGCGGGTGGAGACTCCCTTCCGCCGCTTCGTCTCGGAATTCGCCGCCTCCCGCCTCGCGCTCTTCGGCCTGGTGCTCTTCTGCATCATCGTGCTGGTCGCCGTCCTCGCGCCCTGGATCGCGCCGCAGAACCCCTACGACTTGGCACAGCTCGACATCATGGACGGGCGGCTCGAGCCGGGCAGCGTCGGCGGAAGCGGCATCACCTATTGGCTCGGCACCGACGACCAGGGCCGGGACATGCTGTCCGGCATCATGTACGGCCTCCGCATCTCGCTGACGGTCGGCGCCGGCTCGGCGATCCTCGCCTGCCTGGTCGGCGCCTCGCTCGGGATGCTGGCGGCCTATGCCGGCGGGCGTACCGACAGCCTGATCATGCGGCTGGTCGACCTGCAGCTCTCTTTTCCGGCGATCCTCGCGGCGCTTATGATTCTCGCCTTTCTCGGCAAAGGCATCCTGAACGTCGTCATTGCTCTGGTGGTGGTGGAATGGGCCTACTACGCCCGCACCGTCCGCGGCTCGGCGCTGGTCGAGCGGCGGCGGGAGTATATCGAGGCGGCGCAGTGCCTGGCGCTGCCGACCCACCGCATCATCTTCCGCCACCTGCTGCCGAACTGCCTGCCGCCGCTGATCGTCGTCGGTACCATGCAGGTGGCGCGCGCCATCGCGCTGGAGGCGACGCTGAGCTTCCTCGGCCTCGGCGTGCCGATCACCGAGCCCTCGCTCGGCCTGCTGATTGCCAATGGCTATGAATACATGCTGTCGGGCAAATACTGGATCAGCTTCTATCCGGGGATCGCGCTGCTGGTGACCATTGTCTCGATCAACCTCGTCGGGGATCAATTGCGCGACGTGCTGAACCCGAGGCTGAAGAAGTGAGCGCGGTGCCGGCATCCGCGGCGCCGGGGGCGCCGACGCTTGAGGTGCGCAACCTGCGGACGCATTTCCTCACCCGTGCCGGCGTGGTGAAGGCGGTGGACGACGTGTCCTTCACCGTCCGAAGCGGCAAGGTGCTCGGCTTGGTCGGCGAAAGCGGCTCGGGCAAGTCGGTCACCGGATTCTCCATTCTCGGCCTGGTGGATCCGCCCGGCCGCATCGTGGGCGGCCAGATCCTGTTCAAGGGGCAGGACCTGGCGACGCTGTCCGAAGAGGCGATGCGCAAGCTGCGCGGCAACCGGATCGCCATGATCTTCCAGGACCCGATGATGACGCTGAACCCGGTCCTGCGCATCGATACCCAGATGATCGAGACCGTCCTCGCCCATGCCAGGGTGAGCCGGGAGGAGGCTCGGCAGCGTGCCCGCGACGCGCTCGGCCAGGTCGGCATCGCCAGCCCGGACGAACGCCTGCGCTCCTACCCGCACCAGTTTTCCGGCGGCATGCGGCAGCGGGTCGCCATCGCCATCGCCCTGCTGCACAAGCCGGACGTCATCGTCGCCGATGAGCCAACCACCGCGCTCGACGTCACCATCCAGGGGCAGATCCTGGCGGAGGCGCAGAAGCTCTGCGCCCAGACCGGCACCGCGCTGGTCTGGATCACCCACGACCTTTCGGTCGTCGCCGGCCTCGCCGACGACATCGCGGTGATGTATGCCGGCAAAGTGGTGGAGAACGGGCCGGTCGAGCAGGTGCTCGACGCACCGCTGCACCCCTATACGCTCGGGCTGATCGGCAGCGTGCCGAGCCGCAACCGGCGCGGCGAGCCGTTGCGGCAGATCCCCGGCATGACCCCATCGATGCTGAACCTGCCGGCCGGCTGCGCCTTCCGCGCCCGCTGCCCGCGCGCCGAGGCGCGCTGCGCCGAGCCGCCACCCTTTGCGGAATACCGCCCCGGCCGCTTCGCCCGCTGCATCCACCCGCATGAGGAGGCGGTGGCCGCATGAGCATCGTGCCGGAGGCGCGTCAATGAGTGCCGTTCTCGAAGCACCCCGCGCCGCCGCGCAGGGCAGCGTCCCGATCATCGAACTGCGCGGCGTATCGAAGCGCTTCTCCAACCCGCTCGACTTCGCCGGCCGGCTGGTCAAGCGGCTCGGCGTCAAGGTGCGGGAGGACGTGGTGCATGCCGTCGACGGCGTCGACCTCAGCGTCCGGAAGGGCGAGGTGGTCGGGCTGGTCGGCGAGAGCGGCTGCGGCAAGTCCACCCTCGGCCGCATGGTCGCCGGCATCATGCCGCCCTCGGACGGCCAAGTCGTCTGGCGCGGTCAGGACCTTACCAAGCTTTCCGGCGCCGACGCGAAGCGCGCCAAGCTGCGCACGCAGATGATCTTCCAGGACCCCTATGCCTCGCTCAACCCGCGGTTGAAGGTGGCGGAGATCGTCGGCGAGGCGCCGCAATACCACGGCCTCGTGCCGCGCGGCGGGCTGGAGGCCTATGTCGACGACCAGCTCCGCCGGGCCGGGCTCGATCCCTCGCTGAAGCGCCGCTACCCCCACCAGTTCAGTGGCGGCCAGCGGCAGCGCATCGGCATCGCCCGCGCGCTCGCGGTGCAGCCGGATTTCCTGGTCTGCGACGAGGCGGTGGCGGCGCTCGACGTTTCGATCCAGGCCCAGATTCTCAACCTCTTCATGAAGCTGCGGCGGGAGCTCGACCTCACCTATCTCTTCATCAGCCACGACCTCGGCGTGGTTGAGCACCTGAGCGACCGCGTGGTGATCATGTATCTCGGCCGGGTGGTCGAGGAGGCGCCCTCCGAGGAGGTCTTTGCCCGCCCCAACCACCCCTATACCCGCGCCCTGCTGGCCGAGGTGCCGCGGATCGAGGCGCGCAAGCGAGTCTTTGCCGGGGTGCAGGGGGAGATTCCCTCGCCGCTGAACCCGCCCAGCGGCTGCCACTTCCACCCCCGTTGCCCCTTCGCCTTCGACCGCTGCAGGGCCGAGCGGCCGGCACTGAAGCAGGTGGCGCCGGGGCACCGCAGCGCATGCCACCTGAACGACGCGGCATGAGGCGCGCGGTCGTCCTGCTGCTGCTCGCCCTCGGCGCCTGCGCCGGCGGCGGCATGAGCGGACCCTATGTCGGCGGCGCGGCCGGTGGCAATCTGCGGGACGGTACCCGCTCGCGCTGACGCCTCACCTGGCCCGCGCCGCGAGGGCGAAGGAGGCGGCACCGAGGCAGGCGAGCGCCACCAGCAGCCAGGGCACCGGTCCATAGCCGCCGGCGCCTTCCCAGATCAGCGCGATCAGCAGCGGCGCCGCGGTGCGCGGCACCACCGTCGCCACGCTCAGCGCGCCGGTAATGGCGCCGTAGCCCTCCCGCCCCAGGATCTCGGCGACGCCCGCGGCCCGGACGATGGTCATCAGCCCGTCGGCCACGGCCCAGCATAGGGCATAGAGCATCAGCCAGGCGATCTCCGGCGGCGCCAGCGCCAGGACCAGCATGCCGAAGGGCGTCAGCAGCGTCGCCAGCAGCCCGACGCCGCGCATGGTCACGCGCCGGCCGAGCGCGAACAGCGCCAGCCGCGCCGCCACCTGGAAAGGCCCGTGCAATGCGACGATCAGCAGCACGGAGGCCTCCGGCAGGCCACGTTCGCGCAGCAGCGGGATGGCATGCGCGCCGAGGCCGATGCCAATGAAGGCATGCGCCGCGAAGCAGCCGGCGAGGCCGAGGAAGGCCGGCCGCCGCACCGCCGCGCGCAGGCTGAAGCCGCCGTGCGGCGCGGTTGCCGGTCGGGGCGGCGGCTGCGGCAGCAGCCAGAGCGCGAGCAGGCCGGGGATCAGCTGCAGCGCCGCCAGCACCTGCAGGGCGTGGCGCCAGCCGAGCCCTTCGATCAAGGCCGCGCCGAGCGGCACGAAGATCGTCCCGGTGAAGCCGGTGATGAAGGTGATGCCGGTGATGGTGCGGCTCGGGTCACGCGCCGAGGTCACCACCACCGCCATGGCCGGACCCCAGAGCGCGGCGGCCTGCGCCAGACCCATCCCGGCCCAGAGCGCCCAATAGACCGGAAGGCTGCCGGCGAAGGACCAGACCGCCAGCAGCGCCGCGCCGAGCCAGCCGCCCCAGGCCAGAATCCGCCGCCCGCCATGCCGGTCGACATGCTGCCCGACCGGCACGGCGGCGAAGCCGGAAACCAGCATGGCGAGCGTCAGCCCGGCATTGATTGAGGCGCGCGACCAGCCGAGCTCGGCCTCCATCGGCGCGCCGAACAGCGCGAAGGTGGAAAACAGCGTGCCCCAGCCGATGGTCTGGCCGATCGCAATGCAGAGCAGCAGGCGGGTGTCGGCCGCCCGGCTCGCCGCGACGCTGTCCTCCGGTGCGGCCATGCGCTCGGCCCAGGTCCCAGCTGTCAGACGGTGAACTGTTCCGCGATGATCCGCTCGGACAGCCCGTGGTCGGGGTCGAAGAGGAGGGTCAGGCTGACCGTACGGTCCTCCCGCACCTCGACCCGGCGGACGTCGCGCACCTCGGTATAGTCGGCCACCGCCGCCACCGGGCGCTTCTCTGCCTCGAGGATCTCGAAGACCACCGCGGCATCGGATGGCAGCAGCGCGCCGCGCCAGCGCCGCGGTCGGAAGGCGGAAATCGGCGTCAGCGGCAGCAGGTTGGCGCCGAGCGGCACGATCGGCCCATGCGCCGAAAGGTTGTAGGCGGTGCTGCCCGCCGGGGTCGCCACCAGCACGCCGTCGCAGATCAGCTCCGCCAGCCGCACCTTGCCGTCGATCAGGATCCGCACCTTGGCGGCCTGGCGCGTCTCGCGCAGCAAGGAGACCTCGTTGATCGCCAGCGCCTCGGCCAGGCTGCCATCGGCGGCGGTGCTCCGCATCCGCAGCGGGTGCAGCACGGCGGCCTGGGCATCCGCCAGGCGTTCCTCCAGCCCGTCCTCCCGATAGTCGTTCATCAGGAAACCGACGCTGCCGCAGTTCATCCCGTAGACCGGGATGTTGCGGCCGAGCCAGCGGTGCTGGGTCTCCAGCATGCAGCCGTCGCCGCCGAGCGAAACGATCGCCGCGGCCTGCTCCGTCGGCACCTCGCCATAGCGGGCCACCAGCCGGGCGCGGGCCGCTGAGGCCACCTCGGTCGCCGCAGCGTGGAAGGCGATGCGACCGCGGACATCCACGGGCTGCAGCGCCGCCGGCTGCGGGAAGGGCACCGGCGACACCTCGTTCACGCGGGCGTCACAGCGCGACCGGCCTGGCGTCCCGATGTTCCAGCACCGGCATGTCCCGCCTGACCCGCGCGGTCACGGTGGGGTCGATCCGCGCGGTCGCCCAGCCGATCCCGTCCGAGGCCTTGGCGACCACATGCCCCCAGGGGTCGGCGACCAGCGAATGGCCGTATACCGAGCGCTGCGCCCCGCGTTCCTCGTACTGCCCGGTCGAGGCGGCGGCGAGGATCCAGCACTGGCTCTCGATCGCCCTGGCCCGCAGCAGGACCTCCCAGTGGTCCTTGCCGGTCTGCAGGGTGAAGTTGGAAGGAACGAAGATCGCCTCCGCCCCGAGCTTCCGCAGCGCCAGGTATTCCTCGGCGAAGCGGATGTCGTAGCAGATGGTGCAGCCGAAGGTGATGCCGCCGGCTGCGAAAGTCACCAGCCCGTCGCCGGCGCCGTAGAGCGCGCTCTCCTTGTAGCCGGTGCCGTCCGGCCCGGTGATGTCGAAGAGGTGGATCTTGCGGTAGCGGGCGACCTCGCTGCCCGCGGGGTCGAAGACGACGGTGGTGTTGAAAAGCTTCTCCGCGCCGTCCTCGATCATCGAGCCGCCATGGACATGAATGCCATGGGTCCGTGCCAAGCCGCGCAGCATCTCGTAGGCCGCACCGCCCGGCTCGCCGGAGCCCTGGGGCGGCAGGACCTCGGCGGCCGCCTTCCGGCTGTCCCGCCCGCCGCCGAGATTGGTCCAGGTTTCCGGCAGGGTGACGAGGCCCGGCCGGTCGGCCTCGACCGCCGCCTCGATCAGCCGGCGTGCCTGGGCCAGGTTGGCGGCCTTGTCGGACCCTTGGTTCATCTGGATGACGCTGACGCGCATGCCTTCCTCCCGCAGGCCCGCACTAAGCCCCTTCGCCGCGCGGGCGGCAAGCTGCCCGACGGGTCAGCGCCTGCCGTCGCCCGGCCAGTCCACCCGCGGCTCGGAGCGGCCGCCGCGGCCTTCCGGCCAGGCGGCCGGCGGCGGCACGGGTGGGGTGATGCGGGGATCCTCCTCGACGGCGCGGGGGGCACGGCTCGGCAACTCGACCCAGTCCTCGGTCACCGCCCGGCGCGGCGCGCCCGAGAGCTGCAGCGAGAGGCTGCGGATCTCGGCCTGCAGCTCGTCGAGTTGCGCCTCGATCGAATCGAGCCGGCCCTTCAGCCCGAAGACGCTGAACGGCATCAGCAGATAGGCCAACCCAACCAGCAGCAGGAGGAGCAGGGCAATGAGCCCGGTCCAGTCCGGCAGGCCGGGGATGGCAAGCCGTGATGCGAGATCCTGCAGCAGGCCCATGCGCGCTCCACCTTGCCATGCACGACCGGGGTAGGCACCCCGGCGCAAATCAGCCGCCGGTGACGCTCATGTGCCGCCCGACGGAGGGCCGGTTATGGCGCCGGTCGATGATGAAGTCATGCCCTTTGGGCTTGCGGGCGATCGCCGCCTCAATCGCCGCCCGCAACGCGGCATCGTCAACCGAAGGGTCGCGCAGCAGCGGGCGGAAATCCGCCGCGTCGTCCTGCCCGAGGCACATGTAGAGCGTGCCGGTGCAGGTCAGCCGAACCCGGTTACAGCTTTCGCAGAAATTATGGGTCATCGGCGTGATAAAGCCGAGCCGCCGACCCGTCTCCTTCACCGTGTAGTACCGGGCCGGGCCGCCGGTGCGGTAGTCGGTGTCCTCTAGTGTCCAGTGCTCGCGCAGGCGGGACCGCACCAGGGACAGCGGCAAATATTGGTCGGTCCGGTCACCGGTGATGTCGCCCATCGGCATGGTCTCGATCAGGCAGAGGTCGAAGCCGTGCTCGCCGCACCAGGCCAGCATGCGGTCGTACTCGCCCTCGTTCACGCCCTTCAGCGCCACGGCGTTGATCTTGACGGCCAGGCCAGCCGCCTTGGCGGCGAAGATGCCGTCCAGCACCTTCTCGATCTCGCCCCAGCGGGTCGCGGCCTTGAAGGCGGCGGGGTCCAGCGTGTCGAGCGAGACGTTGATCCGGCGCACGCCGGCGCCGTAGAGGTCTTCCGCCATATGGGCTAGCTGGGTGCCATTGGTGGTGACCGTCAGCTCCTTCAGCCCGCCCCCCCCGAGCCGGCCGCCCAGGCTGCGGAACAGCGAGATCACGTTCTTCCGCACCAGCGGCTCCCCGCCCGTGAGGCGGATCTTCTCCACGCCATGGCCGATGAAGGCACCGCAGAGCCGGTCCAGCTCCTCGAGCGTCAGGACCTCCCGCTTCGGCAAGAAGGTCATGTCCTCCGCCATGCAGTAGACGCAGCGAAGGTCGCAGCGGTCGGTGACCGAGACGCGAAGGTAGGAGATCCGTCGGCCGAACGGATCGATCATGGACGACATTCCCGGATGCGGATGTTGGTGCGTTGCCGGCATTTGGTCCGCATCCCCCCGCTGCCGCAAGCCCCCGGGGCGCCGCGGCCGGCGCGGGGCTGACCTGTTCCAGGCTCAGGACCGGCTGTCGACGATTTCCAGCTCGACCAGGGCGGCGTTGATCAGCAGCTTGCCGGCATTCTCGAAGTTCACCGTGATCCGGTCGCCGATCACCGATTGGACCTGGCCTTCGCCCCAGTCCGGGCGGTCCGGGTGCCGTACGCGCATGCCGGGCTCGATCAGGCTGGGCACGAAATCCTGGTCCTTCGCAGAGATGAAACGAATCGTTAACGCCCTCTATTCTACAACGGATCGCGTTCACGCCTGAACGCCGCTCCGCCTTAGCTCGTTGTTTTCAGGGCAGATTTATGTTTCCGGGCGGTCACGCCCGGCCGCTCTCTGATCCAGCTCGAACACCCGCCCGACAGGATGCGGCCCATGTGCGTGGACGCCCAGCTAGCCCCAACCCTCGCCGCCACCCTCGCCGCCCGGCTCTGCCACGACCTCGGCGGCGCCGTCGGCACGCTCGCCGGCACCCTCGACCTGCTGGGGGAGGCGGATGCGGAGATGCTCGTCTTGGCGCGGGAAACCGCGGAGACCCTGCGCCAACGCCTCCGCCTCTTTGCCGTTGCCTGGGGCGGGGCGGCGGCGGATGCGGATGCCGCTAGCCTCGGGCCGCTGCTGGCGGCCTCGCCCGCCGCGTCGCGCGTCGGCTTCCGGCTCGACCACCTCTGGCCCGGGTCCGAGTTGCCCGCCGCGCTGGTGCCGCTGGCGCTGAACGCGGCGCTGCTGGGGGCGGAGGGCTTGCCGCGCGGCGGCTCGGTGACGCTCGCCGGATCGCCGGCGGAGGGGCTGGTGGTCGGCCTCGAGGGTCGCGACGCCGCCTGGCCGGCGAGCCTGCTAGCCTTGCTCGGCGGCGGCACGGCCGAGGCCGCGCTGCGCGAAGGGCCGCGCCGGGTGCTGGCGCCGCTGCTGCTGGCCCTGGCGACGGAAGCCGGCTGGGCGGTTTCCCTGGCCCAGGGAACGGACCCGGGTTCGCCGCTCCTGCTGCTGGGTCCCGGCTGAGGCGCCGCGCGCCGCTTTACCGAATCTTCGTCCCCACCCCGGCATCCTGGCGCGACACCCTGCGCCGATCCGGGCGCCCCAGCGGGGAACGAGAATGGACGACCTGCTCGCCGACTTCCTGACCGAGACATCCGAGGGGCTGGTCGCGCTCGACGCCGCATTGGTGCGGCTGGAACGCGTGCCGGAGGATGCCGCGACCCTCTCCGAGGTGTTCCGGATCGTGCATACCATCAAGGGGACCTGCGGGTTCCTCGGCCTGCCGCGGCTGGAGCACGTGGCCCATGCGGCGGAGAACGTGCTCGGCCGCTATCGCGACGGCACCCGCCCGGTTACCCAGCAGGGCATCTCGCTCATCCTCGCCGCGCTCGACCGGATCCGCGCCATCGTCACCGGCCTGGAGACCACCGGCGCCGAGCCGGCGGGCGACGACGCGCCGCTGACCGCGCGACTGGACGCCGAAGCCGAGGGCCACGCCGCGCCGCCGCCCGCCGCTCGACCGCCCGCCGCACCGGCATCCGTCGCACAGGCCCATGCAGCCGTCGCCGAGCCCGAGGCCGAGCTGCCTGTCGGCAGCCCTGGGGGCGAACCGGGCGCCGACCCCGGCGGCGCAGCAACCGGCGGCAACGCGCCGCCACAGACCATCCGTGTCTCGGTCGACGTGCTCGAAGACCTGATGATGCTGGTCTCCGAACTGGTGCTGACTCGCAACCAGCTGCTGCAGCTCGCCCGCAGCCAGGGAGACAATGCCTTCGCCGTGCCGCTGCAGCGGCTGTCGCACATCACCACCGACCTGCAGGAGGGGGTGATGAAGACCCGCATGCAGCCGATCGGCAATGCCTGGGCCAAGCTGCCGCGGCTGGTGCGGGACCTCGGCGTCGAACTGGGCAAGAAGATCACCCTCGAGATGCGCGGCGCAGACACCGAACTCGACCGCCAGGTGCTCGAGCTGATCAAGGACCCGCTGACCCACATGGTCCGCAATTCCGGCGACCATGGGCTGGAACGGCCAGCGGACCGGGTTGCCGCAGGCAAGCCGGAGGCCGGCCGCATCCTGCTGAACGCGCGGCACGAGGGCGGGCATATCCTGATCGAGATCGGTGACGACGGCCGCGGGCTGAGCGTCGAGAAGATCCGCCAGAAGGTCCTGGCGCAGGGCTTGGCGACCGAGGCCGAGCTGGCCGGCATGCCGGAGCGGGACATCCACCGCTTCATCTTCCGCCCGGGCTTCTCCACCGCCGCCGCGGTCACTGCGGTCTCCGGCCGCGGGGTCGGTATGGACGTGGTGAAGACCAATATGGAACGCATCGGCGGGACCATCGACATCCGCTCGCGCGAAGGCCACGGCACGACCTTCATCATCAAGATTCCTCTGACGCTGGCCATCGTCTCTGCTCTGATCGTCGAGGCTGGCGGCGAGCGCTTCGCCATCCCGCAGATCGGCGTGGTCGAGCTGGTGCGCGTCGGCGGCGAGGGCACGGCGCAGATCGAGCGCATCAAGGATGCGGCGGTGCTGCGGCTGCGCGACCGGTTGCTGCCGCTGGTCAACCTGGCCGGGGTGCTGCAGCTGGACAGCAAGGCAGCGGATGGCAGCGGCTTCGTCGTGGTCACCCAGGTCGGCGGCCATATCTTCGGCATCATCGTCGACCGCGTGTTCGACACCGAGGAGATCGTGGTGAAGCCGGTCGCGCCGATCCTGCGCCACGTGACCATGTTCGGCGGCAATACCATCCTCGGCGACGGCAGCGTCATCATGATCCTCGACGCCAACGGCATCGCCCGCGCCTGCGGCCTCGGCGCCGAGGCGGGGGAGGCGGAGCCGGAACGCGATGCCGGCCGGCCGGCGCACCTGCTGCGCTCCGACGCCACCACCGCGCTGCTGCTGTTCCACGCCGGGGAGGGCGCGCCGAAGGCGGTGCCGCTCGGCCTCGTCGCCCGGCTCGAGGACGTCGAGCGCGAGCGCATCGAGGTCGCCGGCGGCCGGCCGCTGGTGCAGTACCGCGGACAGCTGATGCCGCTGGTGCCGCTGTCCGGCCACTGGGACGCCGATTCCATGCCGGCACGGCAGCCGGTGCTGGTGTTCAGCGACGGCGACCGCGCCATGGGCCTGATGGTCGACAGCATCCTCGACGTGGTCGAGGAGCGCCTGGTGGTGGACGGCGCCGGGGAACGGGCGGGCTATCTCGGCAGCATCGTCGTCGCCGGCAAGGTGACCGAGCTGCTCGACACCGCCTGGTGGCTGCGCCAGGCCGGGGAGGACTGGTTCGGCCCGGCCGCCTCGAAGCCGGTCGGCGAGGCACGCCGCGTCCTGCTGGTCGAGGACAGCGCCTTCTTCCGCAACCTGGTCGTCCCGGCGCTGGGCGCCGCCGGTTATGTCGTCACCGCGGTCGCCGATGCCGCCGAGGCGCTGCGGCTGCGCGATGCCGGCGCCGGATTCGATGCGATCCTGTCCGACATCACCATGCCAGGGATGGACGGCTTCGCTTTGGCGCGCGCGCTGCGGGCGGAGGGCTCCTGGCGCGACCTGCCGCTGGTCGCGCTGACCGGCCGGGCGGGTCCGGAGGATGTCGAGCGCGGCCGCGAGGCCGGCTTCACCGACTACGTGCCGAAATTCGACCGCGCCGCGCTGCTCGACAGCCTGGCGCAATGCCTCGGCGTGCCGGTCGGCAGCTGAGCGGGAAGGAGCAGTCCGATGCAGCAGGCCATGACCGCGGCAAAGCAGACGCCGCTGGCGCCCGTCCCCCGCCGCGAGGAGGCGGAGGAGGTATTCCTCACCCTGACCGTCGCCGGCCAGCTTTGCGGCGTGCCGGTGCGTGCCGTGCGTGACGTGCTGGGAGCGCAGGCGATCACCCGCATCCCCCTGGCGCCACAGGAGGTGGCGGGCAGCCTCAACCTGCGCGGCCGGATCGTCACCGCGATCGACCTGCGCCGCCGCCTCGGCCTGCCGCCGCGGGAAGCCGGCGGGGCGATCGGCGCCGGGGCGATGAGCGTGGTGGTCGAGCGCGATGGCGAGCTCTATTCGCTGCTCGCCGATGCGGTGGGGGACGTGCTGCCGCTGCCGCCGGGCGACCGTGCGCCCAACCCGCCGACGCTCGACCTGCTGTGGCGTGACGTCTCGCGCGGCGTCCACCGGCTGGGCGAGCAATTGCTGATCCTGCTCGATGTCGAGCAGGTGCTGGCGATCGGCGCATGAACGGGGGCCGGGAAGGTGCGGCGGATTGCCTGGTGGTCGATGACAGCCGGGTGGTGCGCAAGGCGGCGCGGCGGATCCTCGAGCATCTCAACTTCGCGGTGCGGGAGGCGGCGGACGGCGCCGAGGCGCTGGCCGCCTGCCGCGAGGCGATGCCCAGGGTCGTGCTGCTCGACTGGAACATGCCGGTGATGGACGGCATCAGCTTCCTCCGCGCCGCGCGGGCCGAATTCGGCCCGGACCGGCCCGTGGTGGTGCTCTGCACGACCGAGGCAGCGCTCGAGCGCATCGTCGAGGCGCTGGATGCCGGGGCGCAGGAATACATCATGAAGCCCTTCGACGCGGCGCTGCTGCAGGACAAGTTCGTCCAGGTCGGACTGCTGCCGGATCAGGCCGCATGACGGCGCCGGACAGCACGGTGCGGGTGATGCTGTGCGACGACAGCGCCACGGTGCGCGCCGCCATGGCCCGCGTCCTCGAAGCCGATCCGGGGATCCGCATTGTCGCCCGCGTGGCGAACGGGCAGGAGGCGGTGGCAGCCTTGGAACGGATGCCACCGGCGCTGCGGCCGCAGGTGGTGCTGCTAGACCTCGAGATGCCGGTGATGGACGGCATGACGGCGCTGCCCCTTCTGCTGCGGGAAGCGCCACGGCCGGTGGTGATCGTCGCCAGCGCGCTGACCCAGCGCGGCGCGGCGGCAGCCATGGCGGCGCTGCGGGCGGGTGCTGCCGATTATGTCCCGAAGCCCGGCGCCGCCGGCGGCGGGCTGAACGATCCCGCCTTCCGGGCGGAGGTCCTGGCCAAGGTGAAGGGTTGGGCCCGCATGGGCGCCGGCCCGGCGCCGCGCGCCGCCACCCCGCCGCGGCCGGCGCCGATGCCGCCGCTGCGCGGGCTGAGGGCGATCGGCCTCGGCTGCTCGACCGGCGGGCCACAGGCGCTGGCCGGCTTCGTCCAGGGCTTGGTCCGGCCGCTGCCGGTGCCGCTGCTGGTGGTGCAGCACATGCCGGCCGGCTTCACCGCCATGCTGGCGGACCACCTGCACCGGCTCGGCCGGCTGCCGGTCGCCGAGGCGCGGGACGGCGAGGCGCTGCGGGCCGGCCGGCTCTACCTCGCCCGCGGCGACCGGCATTTGGTGGTGGAAGGCGGGGCGGGGGGGCTGGTGGCGCGGCTGTCGGATGCGCCGCCCGAGAACTTCTGCCGCCCCGCGGTCGATCCGCTGTTCCGCAGCTTGGCGGCCACTTGCGGCGGGGCGGTGCTGGCGCTGATCCTGACCGGCATGGGTCAGGATGGGCTGGCGGGCTGCCGCGCAATCGCCGCCGCCGGCGGCGCGGTGCTGGCGCAGGACGAGGCGAGCTCGGTGGTCTGGGGCATGCCCGGCGCGGTGGCCAAGGCCGGCCTCGCTCGGGCGCTGCTGCCGCCGGCGGGGCTGGCGGAACAGGTACTGGCCGCCTGCGCCGGTCGTGCGGGAGCGGTCGCATGAACCGGGACAGCTTCGCCTTCATCGCCGGGCTGGTGAAGGATCGCTCCGGCCTCGTCCTCACCACGGACCAGGGCTACATGCTGGAGACCCGGCTCGGCCCGCTGCTGAAGCGGGAAGGCTTGGCGGATATCGACGCACTGGCGTTGCGGCTGAAAGACCCGCGCATGGCGGGCCTGGCCGCGGCGGTGACCGAGGCGCTGACCACCAACGAGAGCAGCTTCTTCCGCGACGGCAAGCCCTTCGAGCACCTGCGCCGCGTGCTGCCGGGCCTAGCCGCGACGCGGGCGCCGGGTGTCCCGCTGCGGATCTGGTCGGCCGCCTGCTCAACAGGTCAGGAGGCTTACTCGATCGGCATGATCCTGACGGAATTGCCGCTCGGCGGACGGCGGGCGGAGATTCTCGGCACCGATATCGCACAGGAGGTGCTGGCCCGCGCCCGTCACGGCAGCTTCACCCAATTCGAGGTGCAGCGCGGCCTGCCGGCGCGGCTGCTGGTGAAGCATTTCCGCCAGGAGGAGGGACGCTGGCGCGCGACGCCCGAGTTGCGGGCCATGGCGCGGTTCGAGCATGTCAACCTGCTGTCCGACCTACGCCCGCTGGGCCGCTTCGACGTGATCTTCTGCCGCAACGTGCTGATCTACTTCGACACCCAGACCAAGGCCCGGGTGCTCGACGCCATGGCGGCGCAGCTGGCGCCCGATGGCGTGCTCTATCTCGGCGGCGCGGAGACGGTGCTCGGCCTGACCGGGCGGCTGGTGCCGGTCCCCGGTGAGCGGGGCGTCTATGCGAAAGCCAAGGCCGGCGTCGTCGCGCTGGCCGGTTGACCCCGGCGTGCCGCCCGCGGCTCCCGTTCGGGAGGGCGGGCGGCGGCACCGGGTTCAGGCTGCCTGCGCCGCGAGTTCCGTCGCCAGCGGCGCCCTTGCCGCGGCCGGGTTCGGCTCCCGCAGCACGTAGCCGCGGCCCCAGACGGTGGCGATCAGGTTGTCGGCGCCGGCCTGGGCCAGCTTCTTCCGCAGCTTGCAGATGACGACGTCGATGATCTTCACCTCCGGCTCGTCCATCCCGCCGTAGAGGTGGTTGAGGAAGGCCTCCTTGGTCATCACCACGCCCTTGCGCAGCGTGAGCAGCTCGAGGATCGCGTATTCCTTGCCGGTCAGGTGCACCGAGGTGCCGGCCACCGTCACCTCGCGCGAGCCGAGGTTCAGCACCAGCGGCCCGACCACCAGGCTCTGCTGGGCGAAGCCCTTGGTGCGGCGGACCACCGCCTGGATCCGGGCGATCAGCTCCTCCCGATCGAAGGGCTTGGTAATGAAGTCGTCGGCGCCCATGCCGAAGCCCTTTACCTTGGCCTGCGGCCGGGCCAGGCCCGAGAGGATGAGGATCGGGGTTTCCACCCGCGCGGCACGCAGCCGGCGGACCACCTCGTAGCCCTCCATGTCCGGCAAGACGAGGTCGAGGACGACCACGTCGTAGTCGTAGAGCCGCGCCAACTCGAGCGCTTCCTCGCCGGTGTCGACGGCGTCGACGATCATCGCGGCGGATTTGAGCATCGCCACGATGCCGCGGGATGCAGTCAGGTCGTCTTCAACCAGAAGAGCACGCATTCTGGGGTCCTCCACACGTATTGCGTGCAAAAACTAGCACCTCAGCGCGCTGTGTGAAGAAGAAATTCACGCGTTGCGTGTATCGTTTTCCGAGACCGATCGCTTAGGAAAGATGAACGATCTCACCTCATTCATACGATGCGAGGGAAATCAGGTGGTTGCGCGCTTCCGGACCGCGGCTGCGGCAATGGGCCGCATCCCCAGGATCGAACTGCACGGAAAGGTTGTATCAGCCGCAAGCGTCTCATTCTCCATCGAAGGTCTCGCACCCTGGTTCCGCCTCGGGGCGCGACTGGAACTGCAAGGACCCGGTGATGCGCCGGTGGCGGGGGAGGTCGTGGCGCTGCGGGACGGCCTCGCCACCGCGCTCGCCTTCGCCCCGCTGGAAGGGATCGGCGCCGGCACGGTGGCGCGGCTCGCCCCGCCCGCCGCGCTCGGGGTCGATGCGTCCTGGCTCGGCCGGGTGGTCGACCCGCTGGGCCGGCCGCTGGATGGGCTCGGCCCCCTGCGGCCCGGCGCCGATCCGCGCCCGCTGCGTGCCGCACCGCCGCCGGCCGGTCAAAGGGCGCGGCTCGGGCCGCGGCTCGACCTCGGCGTCCGGGTGCTGGACGCCTTCGCCACCTGCCGGCGCGGCCAGCGGCTCGGCCTGTTTGCCGCCTCGGGCGTCGGCAAGTCCACGCTGCTGGCGATGCTCGCCGCCAATGCGGATTGCGACGTCGTCGTGCTGGGCCTGGTGGGGGAGAGGGGGCGGGAACTGCGCGAATTCCTCGAGGACGACCTTGGCCCCGCGGGTCTGGCGCGCTCGGTGGTCATATGCGCCACCTCGGACAGCCCGGCGCTGCTGCGGCGGGAAGCCGCCTATGCCGCCATGGCGGTCGCCGAGCATTTCGCCGAGACCGGGCAGCGGGTGCTGCTGCTGATGGACAGCGTCACGCGCTTCGCCATGGCGCTGCGCGAGATCGGCCTGGCGGCGGGGGAGCCGCCGGCGACCCGCGGCTATACCCCCGGCGTCTTCGCCGAGCTGCCACGGCTGCTGGAACGTGCCGGGCCGCGGGCGGAGGGCAATCCGGGCAGCATCACCGGCCTTTTCACCGTGCTGGTCGAGGGCGACGACCATGACGAGCCGGTTGCCGACGCGGTGCGCGGCATCCTCGATGGCCATGTCGTGCTGGACCGGCGGATCGGCGAGGCCGGGCGATACCCGGCGGTCGACGTGCTGCGCAGCCTCTCGCGCACCGTGCCGGGCTGCCTCTCGCCCGAGGAACGCGCCTTGATGCTGCGGGCACGGCGCATCCTGTCACTGCATGCCGAGATGGCCGACCTCGTCCGCCTCGGCGCCTATCGCGCCGGCACCGACCCGGCGGTCGACGAGGCGATCCTCCTCGCGCCGCGGATCGAGGCGATGCTGGCCCAGGGCAAGGGCGAGCCCGGGACGGTGGAGGCGGCTTTCGCTGCCCTGGCCGAGGCGCTCGATGGCGCGTGACCCGATCGCCGCCCTGGCGCGGCTGCGCTGGCTGGAGACGGCCGAGGCCAAGCGCCGGCTGGCGGTGCAGGTGGGGCAGGAGACGGCGGCCGCCGAACGTCACGCGGCGGCCGCGGCGGCGCTGCCGGCCGAGCATGCGGTCGGCGATGCCGCCTGGCGGCTCTGGCTGCCGCGCGGCTTGGCGTCGCGGGACCGGGCGGCGCTGGCGCAGGATCAGGCCGCCACCCGCCGGCGGGATGCCCAGGCGGTGGTGGCGGAATGCCGCGCGGCAGAACGCGCCGTCGAACTGTTGCGGGAGCGCCGGGCAGCCGAGGCGCGACGCCGAGCGCTGCGCCAGGCCCAGGCGCTGCTGGACGAGGCGGCGCGGCGCCGCCGCCCGGCCGAATGATGTCATCATGGCACAACCGGCAGGTGTCGCGCGTTATCCTCGGCAGGAGCGAGGAGGCGGCGGCGATGCGCGGCACTGGATGGGCAATCGTGGCGGCGACGCTGCTCGGCCCCGTGGCCTTGGCGCAACGCGCCGAGCCGACGGCGCCGCCGGAGCGCATCGGCCCGGTCTGGGATTACCGCACCCACCAGCCGAACCCGAGCGAGGTCGAGGCACGCGAGCGCGCCCTCGGCATGCCGCAGGCAGGCCAGTCCGGGGAAGCCAAGGAGGTGGACCAGCTCTACCGCGAGCTCACCGGCAGCGACCCGAAAGCGATGCCGCGGCCCAATCCGCGCGACGCCGACCGCCGCTGAAGCGGATCGCGCCAAAGTGCGAAGGCCCGGACGCGTCGATCAACGCCGGAACATGCGGGCTCGGGAGGTTTGCGCTCGCTGTTGAACGCAAGCCCCCGCGGCCCTATTGCGCCGCCAGCACGCCGCGGCGGATCTGGTCGAGTTCGATGCTCTCGAAGAGGGCACGGAAATTGCCCTCGCCGAAGCCCTGGTCGCCCTTCCGCTGGATCAGCTCGAAGAAGATCGGGCCGATGACGGTACCGGTGAAGATCTGCAGCAGCCGGCCGCCTTCCGGCGTCGGCGCGCCATCGGTCAGGATGCGGTTCTTCGCCAGCCGCGCGATCTCTTCGGCGGCGAGGTCCGGCATGCGCTTTGGCAGCAGTTCGTAGTAGGTGTCGGGCGTGTCCATGAACTCAACGCCGGCCGCCCGCATGCCCTCGACGCTGGCGAAGATGTCGGTGGTGCCGAGGGCGATGTGCTGGATGCCCTCGCCGCCATAGGCGCGCAGGTACTCCTCGATCTGCGACTTGTCGTCGCTGCTCTCGTTGATCGGGATGCGGATCTGGCCGCAGGGGGAGGTGAGGGCGCGCGACTTGAGCCCGGTCAGCTTGCCCTCGATGTCGAAATAGCGGATCTCGCGGAAGTTGAAGAGTTTCGCGTAGAAATCCCACCAGACATCCATGCGCCCGCGGTGCACGTTGTGGGTCAGGTGGTCGATGACCGTCAGGCCTTTGCCCTGCGGCCTGGCGTCGATGCCCTCCACCCAGCGGAAATCGACGTCGTAGATGCTGCCTCGCGGGCCGTAGCGGTCGACGAAGTAGAGCAGGCTGCCGCCGATGCCCTCGATGGCTGGGATGTTCAGCTCCATCGGCCCGACCCGGCCGAGCACCGGCTTGGCGCCCAGTTCGATCGCCCGCCTGTAGGCCGCGGCGGCATCCGCCACGCGGAAGGCCATGGCGCAGGCGCAGGGGCCGTGCACGCGCTGGAAAGCCTGGGCGAAGCTCTCGGGCTCGGCGTTCAGGATGAAGTTCACGTCGCCCTGGCGCCAGAGTGTCACCTGCTTGCTGCGGTGATGCGCCACGGCCCGGAAGCCGAGCCGGGTGAACAGCGCCTCCAGCGCCGGCAGGTCGGGGCCGGTGAACTCGACGAACTCGAAGCCGTCGGTGCCCATCGGGTTGGCCTCGGAGATGACGCCGGCCAGCGGTGTGCGATCAGGTGGGATGTCCATGGATGTCTCCTCAGGAACTATGGTGGTCGCCCGGCGCGGCGGCACCCGGCGGGATGGGCTCGGCATCGCGCGCCTCGGCCAGCAGCGCCGGCAGACCGCGCATCGCGCCGAACAGTTCGGCATAGTCGTCGATGACGAAGTAGGTCGGCTGCAGGTGGTCGATGCAGTAGTCGCTGCGCAGCACGCGGCGGGCATCGAAGCGCAGCCGGCGCGCCGCCGTGCCCTCGGTCGCGTGCAGCGTCTCGGCGGAGGAGGAGAGGATGCCGGCGCCATAGGCGCGGATCGCGCCGCCCTCGCGCACCAGGCCGAATTCGACCATGTGCCAGTAGAGTCGCGCCAATGGCTTCAGCGCGCCGATCCGTGCGGCGGTCTCGCCGAGCCGGCCATAGGCTTCGAGGAAGCGGGCGAAATCCGGCTGGGTCAGCAGCGGCACATGGCCGAAGGCGTCGTGGAAGATGTCGGGCTCGACGATGTAGTCCAGCTCCTCCGGCCGGCGGATCCAGCGGGTCGCGGGGAAGCGGCGGGCGGCGAGATGGGCGAAGAAGGCGTCATCGGGCAGCAGCCCGGGCACCGCCACCAGCGACCATCCGGTTGCCGCGCGCAGCCGGGTGGAGGCCGCGGCGAAATCCGGCACGCCGGTGGTGAAGTCCAGCCGCGCCAGCCCCTCGCGGAAGGCCGCCGCGGCATGGCGCGGCAGCAGCGCCGCCTGGCGGGCATAGAGCGTGCGCCAGGTCGCGTGGTCGGCCGACGTGTAGGTGGCCCAGCCCTGCGGCAGGGTGAAGTCCGCCCCGGCGGCGGCATAATCGCCGCGCAGACCGGTCGGCAAGTCGCAGAGGCTTCCTTCCATCGCGGCCGCTCCCATCCTTGCTGCTAGAATGCCCGAGCAGGGGGAGGGGTTTTCGGCGAAGATGCCTCTCCCCTTCGCCACGATTGGCGGATTCCACTGCTTCGGGGTTTCTCCATGGCGAAAGCCACCATCGATCTGGATGCCATCGACCGCCGCATCCTGCGCGCCCTGCAGCGCGACGGCCGGTTGCCGGTGGTGGCGCTGGCCGAGCAGGTCGGGCTTTCCGCCACGCCCTGCCAGCGCCGGGTCAAGCGGCTGGAGGAGGCCGGGGTGATCGCCCGCTATGCCGCGGTGCTGGACCCTGGCCGGCTCGGCCTGCCGCTGCAGGCCTTCGTCATGGTGGCGCTCGAGAGCCATGCCGAGGAGGTGGTGGAACGCTTCCACAAGGCCCTGGCCGCGCGGCCGGAGGTGCTGGCCGCCTATGCGATGAGCGGCGAGATGGATTACCTGCTGCACGTCCTGGCCGCGGATTTCGAGGCCTATGCGGAGTTTGCCCTGAAGGCGCTGCTGCGGATGCCCGGGGTCAAGGAGACGCGGAGTTCCTTCGTGCTCACCGCGCTGAAGCCGCCGGGCGACGTGCCGGTGTGAGGTGGCCCTTGGAGCCCGGCCGGTGCGATCAGAACCCGCCGCCGGTCTTGAACGCCCCGCTGCCCGAGCCGCTGTCCATGCTCCCTCCGGTGCGGAAGCCGCCGCCACCGAAGCCGCCCGAGGGCGCGCCCCAGCCACCGCCGCCAGAGGGAGCCCCCCAGCCGCCGCCCCAGGGCCCGCCGCCACCGCCGCCGCCCGACCAAGGACCGCCGGCGCCGCCGGCGCCCCAGGGGTCCTGGTGCGGCACCCGCTGGCGTTCCAGCCGGTCCCAGAACCCGTCGCGCGACAGCGTGCCGCGCAACAGGTCGCCGATCAGCACGCCGACGAGGGCGCCGTCGTTGAACCCCCAATGGTCGCGGCGGACGCCGCGGCTCCGCATCTCCTCGCGGATCGCCGCGACCTCCTGCGCCCGGCGCCGCGCCTCGGTCGCCTGGGCCTCGGCGCTGGCCAGCGCGCGGTCGAGCCGCGCCGCCCCGGCCGCCGCGGCTTCCAGCCGGGCGACCACCTCGTCGTCGTCCCGCATGGGGGTCCGCAGGGCGGCGGAGCGCAGCGATTGCAGGCTCTCGGCCGCGAGCGCCGCCTCCATCCGCGCGGTCGCCTCGCGCAAGGCCGCGGCCTCCTGCCCGGCCAGCGCCGCACGGGCCTCCTCGGCCCGGTGGGCGGCTGCTTCCAGCGCCGCCTCGGCCATGTCGAGCGCCTCGCGCGGCGCGGCCAGGTCGTCGCCCTCCGGCAGGCCGGCCGAGCTGCGCAGGCGGGCAGCGAGTGCCGCCTCGGTCGCCGCCGCCTGCTCGCGCATCCGCGCCGCGTGGCCGGCGAGGCCGGCTGGCAGCGATTCCAGCAGGGCGTAGTTGCGCCGCGCCGGCTCGTACCGCGCCACCCGGGCGACCCAGCCATCCAGCAGCCGGACCAGCGGCCCGGCGCGATAGGCGGCGGTGCCCCAGCCCCGCCGCCAGAGATAGGCGAAGAGCGGATCGTCGAGATAGGGCTTGCCCTTGGTGGCCAGGTCGTCGCGCGCGAAGGCGGCCTTCTCCGCGGCGTGCTGGGCTATCCGCGCGGCCTCCTCGGCACCCGCGCGCAGCCGCTGGAATTCGGGATCTGCCTCGGCCCGTGCCCGGGCTGCGTCGAGTGCCTGGTGCTGCGCCGCCTCGGCCGCCTGCAGCGCCGCGGCGCGCCGATCGCGCTCGGCCTGGGCGGCGTCCAGTGCGGCGCGGCGTTCGGCCACCACGGCATCCGCCGCAGCCGCCGCCTCGCCGCGCGCCTGCAGCAGGGCGCGCACCTCTTCCTCGGCGGCGTCGAGCTGGCCGAGCGCGGCGCCGCCGTCGCGCAGCGACTGGGCCCGCAGCCGTGCCAGGGTCCGCAGAGCCTCGGCCTGGGCGGCGCGCACCGCCGCCCGCCGCTGCTGCAGGTTGGCCGCCTCGGCCTCGGCCGATTGCGCCTCCTGCTCGGCCCGGCGCAGCCGGTCGTCGACGCTGTCGAGGAGCTGGAAGCCGCTCAGCATGGCCGGGTCACCACTTCAGGATTGCCCCGCCGGTGACGGGGACGGACCAGCGCGGTTCCAACTCTCCGGCGCGTTTCTGGCCGACGACGGGGTCGCCGATCAGGCCGCTGCGCATCTTCTCCTGCCGCACCCGCTCGAACTCTGCTTCCGGCACGTGCAGGCCCCATTTGGCGACGCGTGCCGTGGTGCCGTCCTCCTCCGAGGTCACGGGCACCTCGACGGGGCGGCCGTCGCGGTCCAGCGCCTCGACGATCAGGTAGAAGTTGCGCGCACGGGGATTGGCCTGCGGCACGCGCCAGACTCCGGATTGCTCGCCGGGGCGGGAGACGATGCGGATCTGGTATTCCTGGACGAGGTTGCGCTGCAGTTCCTGCAGCCCGGCCAGCCGCGCGCGGGCATCACCGAGCGCCCCGGCGCCGGCCGCAGCGCGGCCTTCCGCCAGCAGCCGGGCGGCGCGGTCGCGCGGGCCCTGCAGGGTGGTCGCGGCGAGCACGCGGTCGTGTTCCGCCTGCAGTGCGCGTGGCAGCCCTTCCTTCAGCTCCTGCTGCTCGGCGATCCGCGTGCGCTCCGCCGGGACATGCACGCCGAACCACCAGCCGCCGCCGGCCAGCACAAGCGCCGCCAGCGCGAAGCCGACGACGCGGCCCCAGCGCGCCCGCGTCACCCAGAGCGTGGCCAGGCTGCGGCCCAGGGAGGGCGGGCTCGGCGTGTAGGTGAAGCGGTGCTGCTCCAGCGCCGCCACGCCCTGGTCGAGGATCGTCTCCGGCACCGCGATACCCTGGCCGGAATAGATCTCCCGCAGCCGCTGCTTCAACGCGGCGCGGCGGGCATCGCCTTCCAGCTCGCGCTCCACCAGCCGGTCGGCATGGCGGAGCGTGTCCACCACGTCCATCGCCAGCATGGTCTCGTCCAGCGCCGGGGCCGGCGCGGGACGCACCGCCAGGGTCGTGTCAGCCATGCGGCGGCAGGCTGAGCGCTGCGCCCTGCTGCGCAAGGCGCGTCATGCGCTGCTTCGCCTCCTCGACCGAGCGGCGGATCTCCTCGGCATTGCGGGTCGAGGCCTCGCGCATCTCGGCGATGATCTCGCGCGAGCGGTCCTGGTAGTTGACCACGCTGTCGACCAGCTTCTGCACCGCGGCGGCCGAGACGGTCGGGCCGTAGCCGGCGCGCAGCGCTTCCTCCTGCACCCTGCCGCCGATATCGGCCAGCACCTCGAGCGACTGGTCCACGCCCTGCTTCATGGCGTTCAGCGTTTGCGTGCTCTCGTGCAGCCCGTGCAGCCCGGCGAAGGAGGCGGAGAGGGCGGTCAGCACCGCCTCGTTGGTCGAGAAGAAGCTGACGGATTGCTGGTAGACGCGCTCCTTCGCGCTGGTGGTCTGCACCAGCCGGGCCATGATGACCTCGGAGGTGTTGTAGGAGACGACCATGTTGTCGGCCAGATCCTTGCAGATCTGGTAGCGGCCGTCCTCGTCCTGCAGAGCGCGCAGCGCCTCGTCGCGCGTCATCTCGAGCTGGGCGCGCTGCGCCGGCTCGACGCTGCCCGCGGCATCCACCGCGGCGCCAGCCTGCTCGACCGCCGCCTTGGCCGCGGCCAGCTTGCCCTCGGCGGTCTTCAGCAGCTCGAGCGTCAGCACCTCGGCCTGCTTCATGGCGCCGCGGAAGTCGCGATAGGCCTCGAGGATCGCCCGTTCGCGGTCGATGTTCACCTTGGTGTCCCTCGAGACATCCAGGTAGGTGTCGCGGATCTTCTGGAAGCGGGAGGAGATGTCGCCGCGCGTGGCGTTCATCCACATGTTGCGCAGCTTCTCGCAGGTTGAGATGCGGCCGTCCGAGAGCTGGTTCACCATCTCCTTCGCGTCGTCGCGGATGGAGTTGAAGCTGTTGGTGACGACCTCGTAGCGCTGGGCGATCTCCATGGCGCGGATCTGCTCCCGCACCACCTCGTTGAACACCGTCGCCTGGTTCAGGACGCGGGCGATCAGCGTGACGCGGTCCGGGTCGAGGTCGCCGAGCTGCGACAAAAGGCCCGTGATCGGCGTTGCCTCCACCGCCGGCGGGGGCAGCGGCAGGCCGAGGTCGCGCAGCGCACCCATGGCCTTGTCGAGGTAGCGCATGGGCTGCGCGACCATGGTCTGGGGCTGTTCCATCGATCCCTCCGCGTCTCGCGCCCTGGCGATAGCGGCTTGCGTTCGAAGGTGAACGCTGCACCGCTATAGCTCCTTGTTTTCAGGGCAGATTCAGGCGCCCGGGCGTCCACGCCCTCCGGCCATCTGCTCTAGCACGGGGCGCGCATCCGGCCCCTGCGGTGAATCAAGGGATCGCATCGCCCACGTTCAATCCCGCGCCAGGCATCGCCTCAGCCGGCAGCCGGCACGGACCAGCTCTCGCGCCGGTTCAGCGTCTCAGGATCGAAGCCGGCCAGTCGCTTGTAGCCCATGACGGTCGCCTCCAGCTCGGCGCGGGGAACCACTTCCTCCAGCCGCTCGAAGCCCAGCGGTGCCCTGGCGTGGACAATATCCATCACCCGGTCCGGCCCGTCGCCGCGGTTCGCCTCCACCACCGCGGCCGTCGCCGGCCGGCGCGCCGCCTCGTAGGCCGCCAGCGCCGCCTCGGCATTCGGCCGGGTTGCCAGCTGCAGCGCCAGCCAGCGGGCGTCGAGGATGGCCTGGGAGGCGCCGTTCGAGCCGATAGGGTACATCGGATGCGCCGCATCGCCGAGCAGCGTGACGCGCCCGCGGGTCCACCAGGGCAGCGGGTCGCGGTCCACCATGGGGAATTCATAGACCGCATCGGCCGCGCGGATCAGCGCCGGGACGTCCAGCCAGCCGAAATTCCAGTCGGCGAAGATCGGCAGGAAATCTTCGATGCGGCCCGGCCTGTTCCAGTCCTCGCGCGACCAGGGGGTGTCGGTCGGGAAGCGCTGCTCGGCGATCCAGTTGACGATGCTGCGGCCGTCCGGCGCTGACCCTATGGGGTAGCAGACGAATTTCGTGTCGCGGTGCCCGGCCTGCACCATCGAGGCGCCGGTGAGGAAGGGCGGCGCCAGGCTGGTCGCGCGCCAGAGCAGCGCGCCGTTCCATTTCGGCGCGCCCTCGCCGGGAAAGAAGCCGGCGCGCACCGCGGAATGGATGCCGTCGGCGGCGATCAGCACGTCGCCCTGCGCCGACGTGTCATCGGCGAAGCGGGCGGTGACGCCGGCGGCATCCTGCGTGACATCCACCAGCCGCTTGCCCGCCTGCACCCGCGCCGCGCCGAGGCGCGCCTCCGCCGCCCGCCACAGCAGCACCTGCAGCCGGCCGCGATGGATGGAGTATTGCGGCCATCTGTAGCCGGCGGCCAGGCCGCGCGGCTCGGCCCAGATCGTCTGGCCGAAGCGGTTGGCGTAGCGGAATTCCTGCGTCGCCAGGCCGGTCGCCGCCAGCGCCTCGCCGAGCCCGAGTTCGGTCAGTTCCCGCACCGCATGCGGCTGCAGGTTGATCCCGACGCCGAGCGGGCGGACCTCGGCGGCGCTCTCGAAGACTTCGGCCTCGATGCCCGCGGCCTGCAGCGCCAGCGCCGCGGTCAGGCCGCCGATGCCGCCGCCGATGATGATCGCCCGCATCCGCCCGTCTCCCCGCGCCCGCCTCAGGCCAGCGATTGGCGCACGGCGCCGAGGAAGTCCACCACCGCCTGCCGGTGCGCCCGCTCCTGCTCCAGCGGGACATGCGGCGGCTGCGGGAAAGCGCCGAGCGTGACCATCGCCAGCCTTTCGCCGCGCAGGATGTCGATCCGCTGGCCGGCGAAGCCGACCGCCGACATCAGCTCCTCCCCCAGCCACCAGCAATAGCCGTAATGCCCGATGCCGGGCGGACAGGGCTGCGGTACGGCGAAGCGCGGGCTCGCCATGGCCTCCACCCAGCCCTCCGGCAGCACCCGCTGCCCGGCGATGACGCCGTCGTCCAGCACCAGCTGCGCCAGCCGGCCGAAGTCGCGCAGCGCCATGCCGGCGCGGCTGCCGCCGATCTCCTGCCCGCCCTCCGATTCCAGCGTGTAGAAGGCGTCGAATTCCATCCCCGCGGGCTGCCAGATCCGGGCCGAAAGGTAGTCCGCCAGCGGCCGCCCCACTGCCCGGGTGACGCAGGCGCCGAGCAGGAAGGTGTCGCCCGAATTGTAGAGGAAGCCGGCCCCCGGCGCCTGCGCCCGCGGCAGCGCCGCCATCATCCGCAGCACCCCGCCCGGCACCTTGTCCGCGAGCGAGCGGCTGTAGCGGTTCACGTCGCAGTCGGGGTCCGAATAGACCTCGGTCCAGGCGGTGCCGGAGGACATGGTCATCAGGTGTTCCAGCGTCACGCCGTCATAGGCCGTGCCGCGCAGCTCCGGCAGGAAGCCGGTCACCGCCGCCCGCACCCCGTCGATGGCGCCGTCCCGGATCGCCGCGCCGACCAGCACCGCGGTCAGCGACTTCACCGTGGACATGGTGGTCCAGCGGTCCGGCGGCTGCAGACCGAGACCGTAGCGTTCCAGCCGGATGGCGCCGTCCTTGATGACCAGCAGGCCGGCGAGGAAGTTCCGCTCCATGAAGCCGTCCGCGTCGAGGCCTCCGAGCTCCGCCCCGCGCGGCCACGGCCGCGGCGTGCCGCGCGGCACCACCCGGTGGGCAAAGAGTTGGTCGACGATGCGATAGCCCCAGGGCTGGATGGTCGGCGGGTAGAGCAGGAAGTCGCCGGCGCGCGGGAGATGCGCGGCGGGCCGTGCCAAGGCCGGGTCCATGTCGTCCTCCTCCGTCGCTGTCATGAAAGCGCGCATGCGCCCGCCGCGCCATGGGGGCAGGATGGCGGAGAGGGAACCGCAGCCATGGACAGCACCGCCCGCCACGTCCTTGACCTGCACCGCCGCGGCCTGTTGCGCGGAGCGCTCGGCCTGGCCGCGCTGGCCGCGGCGCAGCCCGCCCGGGCCCAGCCGGTCTTCGGCCGCTACCCCTTCCGGCTCGGCGTCGCCAGCGGCGATCCCTGGCCGGATGGCGTGGTGCTCTGGACGCGCCTCGCGCCCGATCCGCTGGCGCCGCGACGACCAGCCCGGCTGGGGCCCGCCGCAGCCGGTCCGCACCCATGCCGGGGAGGAAGTGCAGACGCTGGAGGACTATCGCCGCCGCTATGTGGAGTACCACATGGACCCCGACCTGATGTCGGCGCATGCGGCGCATCCCTTCGTCTGCAGCTTCGACGACCATGAGGTGGACAACAATTGGGCCGGCGCTGCCAGCGAGGGGGACGGCCGCAGCGCCCGGCATCCCGTGCTGGTTCCGCCCGAGGTCTTCGCCCTGCGGAAGGCTGCCGCCTTCCAGGCCTGGTACGAGGCCATGCCGGTGCGCGCCGCGCTGCTGCCGCGCGGGCCGGAGATCATCGCCTTCCGCCGCCTGCGCTTCGGCCGCCTGCTCGACCTGCACGTGCTCGATACCCGCAGCCACCGCGACGACCAGCCCTGCGGCGACGTCACCGGCCCGCCCTGCGCGGCGGTGGCCCGGCTGGAGGCGCAGGTGCTGGGCGCCGCCCAGGAAGGCTGGCTGCTGGAGGGTCTGGGGCAGGCGATCTGGCAGGTCCTGGCGCAGCAGGTGATGCTGATGCGGCGGGAATTTCCCCGCGGCGCCATCTCGATGGGCAAGTGGGACGCCTATCCCGCCGCCCGCACCCGGCTGCTACGGGGCCTTCACGATCGGTGCGCGGCGAATGCGGTGGTGCTCTCGGGTGACGTCCACAATGCCTGGGCCGGCAGCCTGCGGCTCGAGCCGCTCGACGAGCGCAGCCCCGTGGTCGCCACCGAATTCACCGGCACCAGCATCACCAGCGAGGGCGACGGCTCGGAGGTGCTCGCGGGCACGGCCGAGGTGCTGCGCCGCAACCCGCACATCGCCCATTTCAACAGCCGCCGCGGCTATACGCTGCACGAGGCGACGGCGGCGCGGCTGGAGGTGACCTTCCGCGCGGTGCGCTTCGTCACCCGCCCGGATGCGCCGCGCGAGGACCGCGGCCGCTTCGTGGTTGAGGCGGGGAAGCCCGGGGTGACGCCGGGCTGAGGCTTGCCTACCCTGCGGCCGACCAAGGGGAGAGAGACAGATGGCACGCATCGGCTTCGTCGGGCTCGGCAACATGGGCGGGCCGATGGCGCGCAACCTGCTGAAGGCCGGCCACCAGGTTGCCGGCTACGACCTCGTGCCCGCGGCACTCGAGGCCTTCGCCGCCGGTGGCGGCACCGCCGCGGCCAGCGCCGCCGCGGCCGCCGCCGGGGCCGACTTCGTCGTCACCATGCTGCCCGCCGGGAAGCACGTCCGCGACGCCTGGCTCGGCGCCGGCGGCATGGCCGCGGCCGCGGCGCCCGCCGCCATCCTGATCGACTGCTCGACCATCGACGTCGACACCGCCCGTGCGGTGGCCGCCGAAGCGGGTCGGCCGATGCTCGACGCCCCGGTCTCCGGCGGCACCATGGGGGCCGAGGCCGGCACGCTGACCTTCATGGTGGGCGGGCCGGACGGCGCCTTCGCCAGCGCCCAGCCGATCCTCGCCGCCATGGGCCGCACCATCGTCCATTGCGGCACCGCCGGCGCGGGGCAGGCGGCCAAGGTCTGCAACAACATGATGCTGGCCGCCAACATGATCATCGCCTCCGAGGCGCTGGTGCTGGCGGAGAAGCTCGGCTTGTCGCACCGGGCGCTGTTCGACGTGGTCAGCAAGTCCTCCGGCCAGTCCTGGGCGATGACCACCTATTGCCCTGTGCCGGACCTGGTCCCGACCAGCCCCGCCAACCGCGACTACAGGCCGGGATTTGCCGGCGCGCTGATGCTGAAGGACCTGCGGCTGAGCCAGGAGGCGGCGAAGAGCGCGGGCGCGGCGACGCCGCTCGGTGCCGAGGCGCTGGCGCTGTTCGAGCGCTTCGTCGCCGAGGGCGGCGGGGAGACCGACTTCTCCGGTATCATCCGTATGTTGCGGGGCGGCTGAAGCGGGTAGGGCGGGTGACGGCGGGCGACCCAAGTCCCGGGCCAATAGTCGCGTGATACTTGGGCCGCCACGGAGACGAATTATCACACTTTTTTGATGAAACCTTTGGTGCGGTGTCCGGCATCCTGCGCGTGTCTACCGGTCGCCACTCCACTTCCCTGCGTCCTGCCGGGGCCGCCCGGCGTCGCCCGCCTGTTCTTTCCCTCGCCGCCCGGTCCCGCATTGACGCAGTCTTTCCTTCGCCCGTCCCCGAGCGCCGCTGCCGTCGCCGGCATTCTCGACATCATCCCCGTGGCGGCCGTCATCCTGGACCGTCCGGCCCTCGGCGTCCTGGCCGGCAATGCCGAGGCGGCCGGCCTGCTCGGCTGCCGGCCCGAACGCCTGCCGGAGGCCTGGGGCGCGGCGCTGGACGGTCGCGCCGGCCAGGAGCTTCGCCGCCGGCTGGCTGGCGTCACCAGCCGCGACCGGCCTGAGGTCTTCGACGCCCGGCTGCAGCTGCCCGACCGCGCGCCGAAGGCCATGCTGGTCCGCGCCCGATGCGTCGAGCTGGAAGGCTGGCAAGTCGTCTCCGCCGTGCTGGTCGACATCACCCGCCGCACCCGGGCCGAGGCGCGGCTGGCCACCGCGCATCGCCGGCTGGAGGTCGCGCTGGCCGGGGCGGAGCTTGGTGCCTGGCAGCGCGACCTGCGGACCGACCTGCTGGAGGTCACCGCGCGCTGGTGCGAGATGCTCGGCCTGCCGCCGATGAAGACCGTGCCGGTGACCGTCTGGCGGACCCTGGTTCATCCGGAGGATCAGGAGGTCCTGCGCAACCTAGCGCAGGCCCAGGATGCCGGCCTGGACGGCCGCATCGAGGTACTGCTGCGGCTGCGCCATGCCGATGGCCGCTGGATCCCCGTGCTGTCGCGCGGCGAGGTGATCGAGCGCGATGCCGAGGGCCGGGCCGTGGTGCTGAGCGGCACGCATTACGACCTCTCGGCCCGGCATGCCGCCGAGGCGGCACGGCGGCAGAGCGAGGCCGAGGCGCGCCGCCGGCTGGCGGATCTCGAGACGCTCTACCGCTCGGCGCCGCTCGGCTTGGCACAGTTCGACCGCGCCATGCGCTTCGTCCGGGTGAACGAGGCGCTGGCCGAGATCAACGGCTTCCCCGTGGAGGCGCATCTGGGCCGGCTGGCCTGGGACCTCGTGCCGGACCTGCAGGCGGCGGCCGAGCCGCTGTTCCGTCGGGTGCTGGACCAGGGCGAGACCATCACCGGCATCGAGTTCACCGGCCAGACCGCCAGGGCACCCGGCGTGCAGCGCGACTGGGTCGAGCAATTCTACCCGGTCCGCGACCCCGAGACGCAGGAAATCCTGGGTGTCGGCATCGTCTGCGAGGAAGTCACCGAACGGAAGCGGGCGGAGCGGACGCGCGAGCTGCTGCTGCGCGAGCTGGACCACCGGGTGAAGAACCTCTTCGCCATCGTCAGCGGTCTGGTCAGCTACAGCGCCCGCGGCGCGGCCACGCCGCAGGCGATGCGCAACGCGCTGCTCGGCCGCGTCGGTGCCCTGGCGCGGGCGCATGACCTGGTCCGGCCGGCGATCGCCGGCCTGGGGGCCGACCTGCCCGGCACGACGCTGGAGGCGCTGCTGCGCGCGTTGCTGGAGCCCTTCGGCGGTGACGACGGCATGCCGGAGCGGCTTCGCCTGCAGGGGCCGACCTTGCCGCTCGGCCCGACCGCGGCGCCGGCGATCGCGCTGGCGGTGCACGAGATGGCGACCAATGCGGCGAAGTACGGCGCGCTGTCGCGCGAGGGCGGGACGGTCACGGTCGACTGGACGGCCGACGGGGCAGGCCTCCGCCTGCGCTGGACGGAGCAGGGCGGGCCGGCGGTGGCGACGCCGGCGCATCGCGGCTTCGGCCACCGGCTGGTGAACCAGAGCGCCGCCCAGCTCGGCGGCACGGCCGGCTTCGACTGGGCGACGGATGGCCTGGCGGTCGAGCTGCTGCTGCCGCTCGGCCGCGTGGCGGGCTGATCCTATTTCGGCAGGCGGCCGGCGTCGCGCCGTTGTTCATAGGCCTTGGCGTGCAGGTATGCGGCCTCGTGCACCTCGTGCGGCACGCCGGCGGCGCGGGCCTGGTCGAGCAGGAAGCCGAGGATGTGGTCGGCCTCGATCCGCCCGCTGGCCTCGAGGTCGCGCAGCATGGAGGTTGCGTAGCCGCCCTTGGTATCGGCGAAGAGCGCGCGGAACTCCGCCATGAAGCTGTCCGGCATCGGGTGGCCATTGGCGGCGGCGATCGCCGCGTTGCGTTCCAGCACCCGGTGCATGAAGGCAATGCCGCCCGGGCTGCGGGCGATCTCCCCGGTATTGGCTCGCATCAGCACCGTGCCGACCGCGCTGGTGCCGAGATGGGTCAGCTTCTCCCACATCCGTTGCAGGATGTCCGGGACGGCGGTGGCGACCATCCCCTCGGCGCGGCCGGCGAGCGCGGCGAAGGCCTCGACGCGGGGGCTCATGCGCCCGTCCAGCTCGCCGAAGGTCAGCCAGCGCCAGTCGTTGAGCTGCCTCACCACGCCATCGGCGCCCATGGTCGCCTGGATCTTGGCCAAGCCGCCGAGCACCGCACCGGCGCCGAAGGCGTCCTGCAGGGTGGCGACATGCGACAGGCCGTTCAGCACCGGCAGGATGGCGGTGCCGGCATCGACCGCGGGGCGGATCGTGGCGATGGCATCGGCCAGGTCATAGGCCTTGCAGGTCAGCAGGATCAGGTCCCAGCCGGGCTTCGCCTCGGCGGCCGCGATGGTGCGGGCGAGGAGGCGGGCGGCGCCGAAGGGACTCTCGATCACCAGCCCGTCCTGCGCCAGCTGCGCCTGGCGGCGCGGCCGCACGAGGTAGGCGACCTCCGCCCCCGCCTGCTGCAGCCGCCCGCCGAAATAGCCGCCGAGCGCGCCGGCGCCGAGGACGAGGATGCGCATGATTCTTGGTCTCCCTTGGTGAGCCTGGAGGAAGCAAGGCCGGGGAGAAGGTATTCTCCCCGGACCCCTCATCTATTTCCCTGAGTCTGCGCGCGTCGCGTGGAGGGTGCCAGCCTCCCAAGAAGGAAGGCCAAGGGAAACGCGCCTTCCCGCGCTATCGCCAGCGGCGGTGCATCCACAGCCACTGCCCCGGATGCTCGCGCACCCAGCCCTCGACGATGCGGTTCATCAGCGCGGTCGCCGCCGCGACATCGATGCGGCCCTTGGCGTCGCGCGGCAGCTCCACCGCCTCGGTGAGCTCCAGCCGGAATCCGCCGTCGGCCTCGCGGATCGCCCGCGCGCCGTGCACCGGGCAGTCGAAGCGGCG
The DNA here is from genome assembly GCF_004355005.1 of Dankookia rubra. Taxonomy (GTDB): domain Bacteria; phylum Pseudomonadota; class Alphaproteobacteria; order Acetobacterales; family Acetobacteraceae; genus Paracraurococcus; species Paracraurococcus ruber_A. The sequence continues at coordinate 308,676 of NZ_SMSJ01000001.1, read as the reverse complement.
CGCCAGGTGCGCCACCAGCGGGTTGGAAAAGGCCGGCCGGCCGAGGAAGGGCACCTGCGGGCCGCGGCCGAAGCGCTGGTCTATCAGCATGCCCACGTGCAGGCCCTGGTCCAGCGCCTCCATCATGCGGATCGGCGCCTCGATCCCGGCCGGGATCAGCCGGCCCATGCTCTCGGTGCGCAGCGCCATGATGTCGCGCGCCACATGCGGGTTGTTCGGCGTGCGGTAGAGCACCGCGGCCGGCAGCCCGTGCTTCGCCGCGGCGATCGCCGGCAGTTCCCAATTCGCCAGGTGCGCGGCGAAGAACAGCGCCGGCTTGCCGTCGTCGCGCAGCCCCAGGAAGCGCTCGACCACGTCGGGCGCGATGCGAATGCGGCCCTGCCGTGGCGCTTCCGGGTCGAAATCCCAGAGACGGTCGAGGTGGACGTATTCCGACGCGGTGCGGCCGAGATTGTCCCAGGCCTCCCGCGCGATCCGCGCATGCTCGGCGGGGGGAAGCTCCGGGAAGGCATGGCGGATGTTGTCGAGCGTGGTGCGCTGCACCGGCAGCAGCGGCCCGATGCTGCGCGCCAGGAATGCACCCAGCGTCGCCGCCCGGTCCGGCCCGAGCAGCCGCACCATGCCGAACAGCCCGCGCACCAGGGCCGCGACGGCGCGGTCCGCCGCCCGTCGCAGCGGGGCCCGCATGGCTAGAGCGTGACGACCAGCTTGCCGAAGACCTGCCGGCTCTCCAGCCGCTTCAGCGCATCGGCGAAGCCGTCGAGCGGCGTCACCGTGTCCAGCACCGGCGTCAGCCCGCCGGCCATCTTGGCCAGCCCGTCGGCGATGTTCCGCATAGAGGCACCGAAGCTGCCGAAGATGTGGAGCTGGCGCTGGAAGATCATCATCAGGTTGGTCTCGGCCGAGACGCCGGAGGTGGATCCGCAGGTCACCAGCCGCCCGCCCATCCGCAGCGACAGCAGGCTGCCGGCCCAGGTCGCCGCGCCGACATGCTCGAAGACCACGTCGACGCCGCGCTTCTTCGTCACCTTGCGCGCCACGCTCTCGAAGCGGTCGTCGGTGTAGTTGACCACGTGGTCGGCCCCCAGCGCGCGGGCCCGGGCGCATTTCTCGTCCGACCCGGCCGTCGCGATCACCGTGCAGCCCATGGCCTTGGCCATCTTCACCGCGACAGTGCCGATCCCCGACCCTGCGGCCTGGACCAGGATGGTCTCGCCCGGCTGCAGCTTCGCGTTGTCGAACAGCATGTGCTCGACGGTGGAGAAGGTGATGGCGGCGCAGGCGGCGTCGTTGACCGCGACGCCGTCGGGCACCGGCACCAGCAGCCGCGCATCCTGGTTCATCAGCTCCTGCGCGAAGCCGTCGACATGGAAGCCCTTCACCCCCGCGACGTTCTCGCAGAGGTTGTCGCGGCCTTCCCGGCAGGCCCGGCAATGGCCGCAGGTCAGCGCGCCGTAGGGCACCGCGAGCTGGCCGATGCGCCAGCCGGTGACGCCCGCGCCGAGCGCGACGACCTCGCCCACCGCCTCGGCGCCCACCGTCAGCGGCAGGGCGCGCTTGGCGAAGGCCATGCCGCGCCAGCCCCAGACGTCGATGTGGTTGAGTGCGACGGCGCGCATGCGCAGCCGTACCTCGCCGGGGGCGGGCGGCGGCGGTTCGGGGACCTCAACCAGGCGCGTGTCGCGGTCGCCGAAAAGCTGCAGGGCGCGCATCAGGTCTGTGACTCGCCGGAAGAAGAATGGAAGGCTGGGGAGAAGGTATTCTCCCCAGACCCCTCATCGATGTCTGTGGGTCGGCACTCGCCGCGCGGCGCGACCCGACCCACAGACAGGAAGGGAGGAGTCCGGGGAGGGAATGCATTTTCCTCCCCGGCCTTTTTCCCGCTCACGGCGCCGCCCCGATCACCAGGCACACATTCTGCCCGCCAAAGCCGAAGCTGTTCGACAGCACGCGCGACACCTTCGCCGCGCGCGCCACGTTCGGCACCACGTCGAGCCCGACCGCCGGGTCCGGTGTCTCGTGGTTGATGGTCGGCGGCAGCATCCCGTCGCGGATGGTCAGCAGGCTGAACACCGCCTCGATGGCGCCTGCGGCCGAGAGCGTGTGGCCGATCATCGACTTGTTGGAGGAGATCGGCGGCGGGCTCTCGCCGAAGACGGCGCGCATGCCGAGCGTCTCCATCTTGTCGTTCTCCGGCGTGCCGGTGCCGTGGCCGTTGACGTAGTCGATGTCGCCCGGCTCCAGCCCGGCATCGGCGATCGCCGCCCGCATGGCGCCGATGATCGCCGCGCCGTCCGGGTTGGACCGGGTGCGGTGGAAGCTGTCGGCGCGCTCCCCGGCGCCGAGCAGCAGGCCGAGCACCTTGGCGCCGCGCGCTTCTGCGCTTTCGAGGCTCTCCAGCACCAGCGCCGCGGCGCCCTCGCTCATCACGAAACCCTCGCGGGTCTTCTCGAAAGGACGCGAGGCCTTGGCCGGGTCCTCGTTGCGCGTGGACAGGGCCGAGAGCAGGGAGAAGCGGATCAGCGCCTCCGGCTGCACGCTGCCCTCGGCGCCGATGCAAAGGGCAGCGGTGCTCTCGCCGCGCTGGATCGCCTCGATGCCGAGCTGGATGGAGGAGGCGCCGGTGGCGCAGGCGGTGGTCAGCGAGATCGGCGCGCCCTGGGTGCCGAAGCGGTCGGCCAGCCGCTCGCCGACGCCGCCGAACAGCGCGCCCTCGAACAGGTCGACCCGGCCGGTCGCGGCCGCGATCATCTCCGGGTACTTGCCGCTCCCGGCGCCGTTGCCGCGGCGGGCGAGGTCGAGCCGCTGCGGCCATTCCACCTCGACCGGCGGCATGCCCATGAAGAGCGGGCCCGGGAAGTGCCCGTCGGTGCCGAGCCCGGCCGCGGCGATCGCCTCGGCCCCGGCGAGTGCGCCCATGCGCTCGACCCGGGCAGGGGAGGTGAGGGAACTGCCGCCGGCTTCCTCCGGCAGGTCGACCTGGCCGGCGATGGTGGTGCGCAGGTGGTCGGTCGGGAAGCGGGTGATCCGACTGATCCCCGAACGGCCGGCCAGCAGCCCGGCCCAGCTCTCGGCGACGCCGATGCCGAGCGGGGTGACCAGGCCGATGCCGGTGACGGCCACGACATGGCGGCCGAGATGGTCGCGCGTCTTCATCTCAGGGGGCCTCCACCAGGGCCAGCGCCTCGCCGCGCCAGACGCCGAAGCCGGTGACGAGCGCCTGCGGCGCCGCGCCGCCGGCGACGGCCAGGGCGCCGAGGGCGATGTCGGCCGGGAAGGCCGCCTCCACCGGGTGGCCGATCAGGTCGGCGCTCTGCACCACCTTTCCCTGCACCGGGCCGCTGTCGCGCAGCCCTGCCAGGAAGGCGGCCTCGGCCGCGGTCGGGACCGCGGCGCCGGTCGCGCCGGACACCACGGCATAGCCGGGCGCCAGCGGCAGGCCGGCGGCGAGGCGCGTGGCCGCCGCCTCGGCGGTATCGGCGCCACGGCGGCGGGCGGCGGCGCTGCGCACCGCGGTCAGCCGGGCGATGCCGCGTGCGCCGCGGGCCTTCGCGTGGCTCTCGGTCTCCAGCACCAGGAAGGCCGCGGCGGTGCCGGTGACCAGCCCGCCGCCGGCATCCTGGCGCTGCGCCAGCGGCACCCAGTCGCCGCGCCGGAGCTGGCCGGAGGCACTGTAGAGCAGCAGCATGTCCCAGCGCCCGGCGACATAGGCGCCGCCGACCAGGGCGATCCCGCCGCGGCCCTCCCCGAGCCGGGCGGCCGCGATCCGCACGGCATCGGCCGCCGCGCTCTCCTCGCCCATGAAGGTGCGGGAGGAGCCGGTGACCCCATGGACGATGGAGATGTTGCCGGCCAGCAGGTTGGAGAGCTGCGCCAGGAACAGCGTCGGCCGCAGGCCGGAGGCGAGCCGCTCGTTCAGCAGCTTCGCGCCCTCCTCGGGCGGCAACCGGGCGATCTCGGCGCAGACCGCCTCGTCCAGCGCCACGTCGCGTTCGCCGCCGCCGGCGGCGACGATCAGGTGCATGTCGCGCACCAGGTCGCGCGCGCCGGCATGGTCGATGGCAAGGCCCGCGGCATAGGTGCCGAGGCGCTGCCAGGGCTCCATCTGCCGCTGGTCGCCCTTCTTCGGGATCTGCCGGTCGAGATCGAGGGCGGGCAGCGGGTGCACCGGATAGGGCGCGAAGGTGTCCGCATCGACCACCGGCGCGGCGCCGCCCAGCGCGGCCTGGTGGACCTCCGTCCCCTCGCCGAGCGAGGAGACCAGGCCGATGCCGGTGATCCAGATGGTCTCGGTCATGGTGCGTTGGGTCCAGCCAGTGTCGGGCGGGCCGATGGACGGCTAGGGGCCATGCGGCCCTCCACCGGTCGGGCCACCAAGCCCGATCCGCTCCGCCTGAGCGCGCATCGCGGCCTCGAGCTCCGGCGCGGGAAAGGGCAGGGTGCGGAAGACCAGCTCGGCATCGCAGATGCGCTTGCCGGCGACCGCGATGGCGGCCCTGGTGACGGCATAGCCGGAGCCGTCGTGCTCGAGCTTCGCGGTGACCTCCAGCCGCGTCTCCGGCGTGACGAAGCTGCGGAACTTGGCTTCCTTCACCGTCGACAGGAAGGGCATGCGGGCGAAGCCCGAGCGGTGCAGCAGCAGGTAGCCCGAGGCCTGGGCCATGGTCTCGACCAGCAGGACGCCTGGCACCAGCGGATGGCCGGGAAAATGCCCCTCGAAGACCGGGCTCGCGGCCGGGACGATTGCCTCGGCGGCGATGCCCTCGGGATCGACCGCCGTGACGCGGTCGATCATCTGGAAGTACTCGAGGCGCACGGCCTTGCCTTCAGGCCCCGCCGGAGGGTCCTGGAACCTTCGCGGCCACCAGTTCCTCGATCCGCGTCGCTAGGTTCTTCATGACGAAGTACTGCTCGGCCGGGGCCGTGCCGGCATTGACCTCCTGGGTCCAGGCCTCGACCGGGACCTTGATGCCAAAAGCCTTGTCGATGGCGAAGACGATGTCGAGAAAGTCGAGGCTGTCGATGCCGAGATCATTGATCACATGGCTATCGGGCGTGATCTTCTCGCGGGGGACGTCGGACGTCTCCGCGATGATGTCGGCGATGCGGTCGAGCGCCGAAGCCATGGCGAATCTCCGGGTGGTCTGTGAAGGGACCGGTCTTTCGCGCGATCCGGCGCGCTTGTCCAGCGCCGGCGCCAACGCCGCCGTGAAGGATCGTTCCGGTCCGGTCGTGCAGTCCGTGCCGGGCATGGTGCCAAGCTTGGTGCCCCCGGGGAGATTCGAACTCCCACACCCTTTCGGGCGAGCGATTTTGAGTCGCCTGCGTCTACCGTTCCGCCACAGGGGCCGCCGCCCGCCATCTAGCCCGCGGCCCCGCGCCGGTCCAGCGCCAAGCCTTATTCGCCTGAATGGGTCTCGAATTCCGCCGGCGCGGTGATCTCGATCAGTTCGAGGTCGTTGGAATGCTCGATCTCCCGGTGTCGCACCCGCGGCGCCTGGTAGACGCAGTCGCCGGGACGCAGCAGCACCTCCCCGGCATCCTCGTACTCGAACCGCACCCAGCCCTTCAGGATATAGACCATTTGGAAGGTCACCTCGTGCCAGTGCCAATGCGGCGCGGCATGGGTGCCCGGCACCGCGCGGACAACGTTGGCGCCGATGCTGCCGCCCGAGGCCTCCCGCATGCCGAGGTCGCGGTAGGTGAAGAAGGCGCGAAGCCCAGCATCGAATTCGGCGCCCTCGGCGTGGCGGACCAGGGTGCGGCCGCCGGCGGCGGTCCCAGGTGCACCCGCTGGGGCATGGCTCGGGGCAACGTCGGGCATGAGTTCGCTCCCTTTTTCGTGTGCATTCTTCACGGATGCGTGTAGTATTCGCGCGTGGACGCCATTCGGGGCGGCCGCCTCGCCAGCTTGAAGGGAAGCCGCGCATGCGGGAAGCCTCCCGACCGCAGGCGCGCGCCGAGCAGCGCGCCCTGGCCGTCGCCGTCGTCTGGATGCTGGCTGTGCAGCTGGGCTGCGTCGTCCTCTGGGATGCCGGCTGGCTGGCCCGCCAGGCCGCGCTGATCCACTGGCTGATCGTCGGCGTGTTGCCCCCGGCGCTGGCCCTCTGGGGCATGCGCCAGCCCGACCCCGAGGTCGTCCGCCGCCCACGCTAGGACACCGTCGCGGCGTTTTCGGCCTGCCTCGCGGCCTCGCGACGCAACCGCAACGCCGCCCTGGCCTTGTCCAGGCTGATGGCTGGACCTTTCTTCCTGCCGCCGCCACCAGGCGTGCCCGGATTGGGCCCCATCGGACGCGCGGCGCTGCTCCTCGATTTCGATGGCACTCTGGTGGAGATCGCCGCCAGGCCTGATGCCATTCGTGTCCCACCCGAGCTCCCCGGCCTGCTGCGCCGGCTGGCGGAGGAACTGTCCGGCGCGCTGGCCGTGGTCAGCGGCCGGCCGCTGCGCGACCTCGACCACTTCCTGCCGGTGCCGATCGCCATGGCCGGCGACCACGGTGCGACGCTCCGCCCCGATCCGTACCAGCCGCCGATCGGCAACGGGCTGCCGCATGCGCCCGCCGCCTGGCGCGCCCGCGCGGCCGAATGGCTCAGGCGGCATCCCGCGGCGCTGATCGAGGACAAGGAGCACGGCTTCGTCATCCACTACCGCCAGGCCCCCGAGGCCGGGCCGGAAGCGGAGGCGCTGCTCGCCTCCCTGGTCGCCGAGGACCCGGCGGGCTTTACCCTGCTCGAGGCCCGCATGGCCTGGGAGGTTCGCCCGCGCGGCGCCTCCAAGGGCACCGCGGTGAACGCGCTGATGTCCCGCCCGCCCTTCGCCGGCCGCGTCCCGGTCTTCATCGGCGACGACGTGACGGACGAGGAGGGGATGGAGGTCGCCCGCCGCTTCGGCGGTCAGGGCTGGCGGCTGCAGGATGCCTTCGGCAGCCCGGCCGCGCTGCGCGATTGGCTGGCGCTGGCTGCCGCCCCGCCCGGACCGTCCGGCACCTCTCCGTGAACCGCCTGGTGATCGTCGCCAACCGCGTCCCCAACCCCCGGGAACGCGGCGCCACGGCGGGTGGCCTGGCCGTCGCGCTGAAGGATGCGCTGACCCGGCGGGAGGCGCTGTGGTTCGGCTGGTCCGGCCAGATCGCCGAGGCGACCGCCGCGGAACCGACCGAGCTCAGGGTCGGCCGCATCACCTATGCGACGCTCGACCTGGGGCGGGAGGACTACCGCCGCTTCTACCAGGGCTTCGCCAACGGCTCGCTCTGGCCGACGCTGCACTACCGGCTCGGCCTTGCGCATTTCTCGCGCGAGGACCATGCCGGCTACCGCAAGGTGAATGCCGCCTTCGCCGCGGCGCTGGCGCCGATGCTGCGGCCCGACGACACGGTCTGGGCGCACGACTTCCACCTCTTTCCCTTCGCCGCCGAGCTGCGCCGCCTGGGCGGGCGGCAGCGGATCGGCTTCTTCCTGCACGTGCCCTTCCCGCCGGGCGGCCTGTTCTGCGCCCTGCCGCGGGCCGAGGAACTGCTCGCCGACCTCGCCGCCTACGACGTCATCGGAGTGCAGACCGAGGACGATGCCGGCAACCTGCGCGAGGCGCTGGCGGGGGCGGGGCAGGCCGAGGCCGCGGCCCGCGTCCATGCCTTTCCCATCGGGATCGAGGCCGAGCCCTTCACCGCGCTGGCCGAGAAGGCCATGGCCAAGCGGGAAACCGAGCGCTTCCGCCAGTCCCTGGTCGACCGCGCGCTGATCATCGGGGTGGATCGCCTCGACTACACCAAGGGGCTGCCGCAGCGCTTCTGCGGCTACGGCCAGCTGCTGGCGCGCTTCAAGGGCCACCGCTCCAGGGTCACCTACCTGCAGGTCGCCCCGGTCTCCCGCGGCGACGTGGCGCAGTACCGCGCGCTGCGGCGGGAGCTCGACGAATGGGTCGGCCGCATCAACGGCGCCTATGCCGAGCCGGACTGGGCGCCGCTGCGCTACATGACCCGCGCCGTCGCCCGCCCGGTGCTGGCCGGCTTCATGCGCATGGCCCGTGTCGGGCTGGTCACGCCGCTCCGCGACGGCATGAACCTGGTCGCCAAGGAATACGTCGCGGCGCAGGACCCGGACGACCCCGGCGTGCTGGTGCTGTCCCGCTTCGCCGGTGCCGTCGCGCAGCTGCCCGGCGCGCTGCTGGTCAACCCGCTTGACCCCGACGAGATCGCCGAAGCGCTCGACCAGGCGCTGAGCATGAACCGCGCGGAACGCCGGGCCCGCTTCGACGACTGCGCCGTCTCGGTCCGCCAGGACGGCGCCAGGGCCTGGTGCCGGGCCTTCCTCGGCGTGCTCGAGGGCGCCAACGACGCCTGACCCGCCGCCGCGGTCAATGCCGGGCCAGCCCCGCATCCGCGAGGCCGGGATGCGTTCCGCCGCAGCCCGGCCGGCGCGGCCCGGGGGTCAGCACCTGGTCGATCACCCGCGCCAGCTCCTCCTGCCGATAGGGCTTGGTCAGCCGCGGCAGGTCGGCCGGTGCCGAGCCGTTCGCCAGGTCGACGAAGCCGCTCGCCAGCACGACCTGCAGCCCGGGGCGCAGCCGCTGCGCCGCCAGCGCGACCTCGAGCCCGGTCATCCCCGGCATGGCATAGTCGGTCACCAGCAGGTCCACCGTCGCGCCGTCCGCCAGCAGCGCCAGGGCCTTAGCGCCGGACTCCGCTTCCAGCACGGTATGGCCCAGGTCCTCCAGCATGTCGGCGGTGCTGCGGATGATCAGCGGGTCGTCGTCGACCAGCAGGACGCGCGAGGGCGGCGCCGCCGTCGCCGGGCCCGGCACGGCCGCGGCCTCGGCCGCCGCCTCGGCGCCCGGCCCGGCGACCGCGGCGGGCAGCAGCAGCTCGGCCGTGGTGCCCTCGCCGGGGGTGCTGCTCAGCCGCAGGTCGCCGCCGAGCTGCCGCGCCACGCCATGCGCCATCGAGAGCCCGAGGCCGGTGCCCTGGCCGACCGGCTTGGTCGAGAAGAAGGGCTCCACGGCGCGGGCCAGCGTCGCCGCGTCCATCCCGGTCCCGGTATCCGCGACCCGCAGCCGCAGGTAGCAGGCCGCGGTGCCGGCCAGGCTCGGGACCGCATCCGGCGCCACGGCATCGAGCCGGATGGTCAGCCGCCCGCCCTCCGGCATCGCGTCCCGCGCATTGACCGCGAGGTTCAGCAGCGCGAGCTCGAGCTGGTTGGGATCCGCCATCGCCTTGGGCAGCCCCGCCGCGGCCTCGACCGCCAGCTCGACCCGCGGCCCGAGCGAGCGCCGCAGCAGGTCGCCCATCCCCTCGACCAGCGCGGCGAGGTCCACCGGCTCGGGCCGCAGGTCCTGGCGGCGCGCGAAGGCCAGCAGCCGCTGGGTCAGTGCCGCGCCGCGCTGGGCGCCCTGCACCGCGCCCTCGATCAGCCGATGGCTGCGCGCGTCATCCGGCGGCAGCCGCTTGCGCAGCAGCGACAGGTTGCCGAGCACCGCCATCAGCAGGTTGTTGAAGTCGTGCGCGACGCCGCCGGTGAGCTGGCCGATCGCCTCCACCTTCTGCGACTGCCGGAGCTGCGCCTCGACCCGCTCGCGCTCGGCCATCTGCACGGTCAGCAGGTCGTAGGCCTCGCTGAGCGCGCGGGTCCGCTCGGCGACGCGTTCCTCCAGCATGGCATTGGCGCGCTGCAGCGCCTCCTCGCCGCGGCGGACCTCCTCCAGCCGGGCGCGCGCCTCGTATTGCCGGTGGCGGCCGCGCAGCGCGGCGCGGACCACGCTGACCAGCGTGGTCGGGTGGAAGGGCCGCTCGAGGAAGGAGACGTTGCCCAGCACGCCCCAGAGCCGCACCGCCGCCGGATTGCGCTCCGGCCCGCCGCCGCGGCCGGTCAGCAGCACGAAGGGGAAGTCGGACCAGGGCGGCTGCTCCGCGAGCAGCGCCGCCAGCGGGGCGAGGTCGACATCGCGGAAGGCCTCCTCGGCCACCACCGCCAGGCCGGCGCCGCCCTGCATCGCCGCCAGCAGCGCCGACACGCCGCCAACGGGCTCGGCGGCGATCCCAGCCTCCTGCAGCAGCGCCGCGGCGAGCGGCGCGTCGCGGCCGCGCGGCGCCAGGACCAGCGCCCGTTCGGCCTGGGCATCGGCCGGCGCTGCGCCGTTGGCCGGGGGCAGGGCCTGGAAGGGCGTGGGCGCCGTCACGCCGGCAGGTCGTCGAGCAGCGGGCCGCTGGTGCCGATATAGACCGGCACCCCGCGCAGCACGCCCTGGAAGCTGTCGAGCGGCGCGCCGATGGTGATCCCCCGCCCGTCGATGCGGAATTCGCGGATCGTGTCTTCATGCGCGCCGCCGCGCTTCTTGATCACCGAGATGGCGCGGCGCACCCGGCCCACCGCCTCGAAGTAGCGCAGCAGGACGACGGTATCCGCGAGGTAGGTGACGTCGACAGGTGCCTTCATGTCGCCGACCAACCCATGCTGAGCGATCGGCAGGAATGTCGTGGTGCCCTGCCGGTTCAGGTATTGCAGCAATTCGTGGATGTGCAGGATGAGGTCGCGTTCGTCCGGCATGGCGGCCTGGTAGCCGTTCAGGCTGTCGATGACGACCGTGCGGATGCCGGCGGAGTTCACGCTGTGCCGGACCCGGTGGGCGAATTCGCCGGGCGACAGCTCGGCCGCATCCACCTGTTCCAGCAGCAGTCCCCCGGCGTTCCGCATCGCCGCGAGGTCGAGGCCCATCGCCTTCGCCCGGTCGGTCAGCAAGCCGACTTCCTCGTCGAAGACGAAGAGCGCCGCCTTCTCGCCGCGCGCCACGGTGGCGGCGATGAACTGCAGGGTGAGCAGCGACTTGCCCGACCCGGCCGGGCCGAGCAGCAGCGTGCTCGAGCCGCGCTCCACCCCGCCACCGAGGATCTGGTCCAGTTCGACGATGCCGCTGCCCTGCCGGCTGCGGGTGAAGGCGACGCGGTGCTCGGCGGCGACCAGGCGGGGAAAGACCCGCACCCCGCCGGTCTCGATGGCGAAGTCGTGGAAGCCGCCGCGATAGGCCTGGCCGCGGTACTTGATGACCCGCAGCCGCCGGCGCTCGGCGCCGTAGGAGGGCGCCAGCTCCTCCAGCCGGATCACGCCATGCGCCACGCTGTGCACGGTCTTGTCCTGGGCATCGGTGGTGAGGTCGTCGAGCATCAGCACGGTGGCGCCGTGCCGGGCGAAGTAGTGCTTCATCGCCAGGATCTGCCGGCGGTAGCGGAGCGAGCTCTGCGCCAGCAGGCGGATCTCGGAGAGGCTGTCGAGCACGACGCGGGACGGCCGGTTGCGCTCCACCGCCTCGAAGACCAGCCGCGTGGTCTCGCCGAGCTCGAGGTCGGAGGAATAGAGCAGGCTTTGCTGCTGGTCGGCATCGAGCAGGCTCTCGGGCGGCACCAGCTCGAAGACGCTGATCTCCGGCCGCAGCGACCAGCCATGCGAGGCGGCGCCGTCGCGCAGTTCGGCCTCCGATTCGGACAAGGTCACATAGAGCCCGCGCTCGCCGCGCGCGGCACCTTCCTGCAGGAATTGCAGGGCAATGGTGGTCTTGCCGGTGCCGGGATTGCCCTCCAGCAGATAGACCCGGCCCGGTGCCAGGCCGCCGGCCAGGACGTCGTCGAGCCCGGCGACGCCGAAGCGCGCCTTGCTGCGGGGAGGACCGGGGTCGGGGGTCATCGCGGCATCCCTCGGGCAAGCGCCGCATCCGGCGCCATGCGGGAGCAGCAGGTGTTCTGGCGGTACGGCGGCTGGACGCCGATGGCGGCATAACCTTTCCGAAGGATAACTGCAGGCGCCGCCGGATCCTGCCAACCGACTGCCGGGGTAAACTGTTCGCTCCGCGACATCCCGAGCGCGCGGCTGCCGCCGGGGTTGCCGCGGCACCCGGCCGGCACCGCGAGGCCGCCGGCCGGCCCGGGATTCGCGTTTTCGGACAAAGTCCCGCGAGGCATCATGGCGCCGCTGCGGCGGGCCACCCCGCCGAAGGCCGCGGCGCCGCGCTGCATCCCGGGTCCGGCGCGGCGCGGGATCGGCGGTTTCGGACAAAGCCCGAGGCGCGGACGGGCAGGCCGGCGCGGCTGTGCGGGGATGCGGATCCTATCATGCGCCGGCCTCCGAACCACAACGCGGCAGGATAAAAGGAATATAGTCCTCAGAACAAGCTGAAACCGCGGCCCGCGCCGGGGCAAGGCTTCGCCGCTCAGGTCAGCGGCACCGCCACGTGCTTCCGGTAGGCCGGCCGGTCCAGCAGCCGCTCGTACCAGCCGCGCAGCCGCGGCAGCCCGGCCCGCTCGATCGGCAGGGCGTACCAGCGGTGCAGGAAGCCGCCGAGCGCCATGTCGGCGATGCTGAAGTCGCCGGCGATGAAGTCGCGCCCCGCGAGTTGCGCCTCGGCGATCCGCCACAGTCGCTCGGCCGCGTCGCGCGCCCGCGCCACCGCGGCCATGTCGCGCTCGGCCTCCGGGGTGCGGACCAGGGCCCAGAAGACCACCCGCATCGGCTCGTTCATCGAGGCCAGCGTCCAGTCCATCCAGCGCTCGACGTCCGCCCGCGCTTCGGGCGCCTCGCAGTAGAAGGCATTGCCGCCGGGCTGGGTGCGGCAAAGGTAGCGCAGGATCGAATGGCTCTCCCACAGCGAGTAGCCGTGCGGCATCACCAGGGTCGGCACCGTCGCATTGGGGTTCATCGCGGCATAGTCGGGGTCGCGGGTGCGGCCGAAGGCGCCCCCGGCCTCGATCCGGTCGAAGGGGATGGCCAGCTCGTCCAGCAGCCAGAGCACCTTCATGACGTTGACCGAGCTGGCCCGGCCCCAGACGGTGAGCAGCTGCGCCATCTCAGCTCATCTCCACGGCGACGTGCGCGGCGAAGCCCGGATGCTGCGCGCGGAGCCGGGCATAGAGGCCTTCGAGGTTCGGCATCGGCGCCCGCTCGACCGGCAGGGCGAACCAGCGGTGCAGGTAGGGGCCGAGCGCGATCTCGGCCAGCGAGAAGCCGCCCGCGACGTAGTCCCGCCCCTGCAGCTGCCGGTCGACGATGTGCCAGAGCGCCTCGGCCTCGTCGCGCGCCCGGGCGGCGGCGGCCATGTCGCGCTGCGCCTCGGGGGTGCGGACAAAGGTGAAGAAGATCGTGGTCATCGGCCCCGAGAGCGTCGCCAGCTGCCAGTCCATCCAGCGCTCGACCTCGCCGCGGAGCTTGGGCGCGGTCGGGTGGACCGGGTCGCCCGGCTTCCGCGAGGCGACGAGGTAGCGGAGGATCGAGTTGCTCTCCCAGAGCGAATAGCCGTCCGGCTCCTCGATGGTCGGCACCCGGCTGTTCGGGTTCATCGCGAGGTAGAAGGGCTCCGTGGTGCGGCCGAAGGCGCCGCCGGCATCGATCCGCTCGCAGGGGATCGACAGCTCCTCGCAGAGCCAGAGCACCTTCATCACGTTGCTCGAGCTCGCCCGGCCCCAGATCTTCAGCATGGCGCATTCCCCGTCCCTGTTCGCGCCAGCCTAGCATCGGCCGGCGCCGCGTCCCAAGCCGCGCCGGGTTGCGCCGCCGCCGGGGGCAGGGGAGAAAGGCGGCATGCTGCCGATGCTGCTTTTCGCGGGGCTCGCCGCCGCCGCGCCGCTCTTCGCCCGGGCCAGCGAGGGGATCTGGGGCATCGCACCCTGCGAGCTCTGCATGTGGCAGCGCTGGCCCTATTGGGTCGCGGCGGTCCTGGCCCTGGCGGCGGCGGCCGTCCCGCGCGCCCGGCGGCTGCTGGCCGGCGCCGCGATCCTCGCCGTGCTGGCCTCGGGCGCGGTGGCGGCCTTCCATGTCGGCGTCGAGCAGGGCTGGTGGCCCTCGCCCCTGCCGGGCTGCCAGGCGCCGCGGGCGACGCTCGGCGGCAGCGTGGACGACATGCTGAAGTCGCTCTCGGCGGCGCCGTCCAAGCCCTGCGACGCGCCGACCTACCTGGTCGCCGGCCTGCCGGTCTCGATGGCGGCGATGAACCTGCTCTATGCGCTTGGCCTTTCGGGGCTCGGCCTCATCTTCTGGCGGAGAGGAGCCATACCATGACCCGCAAGACCGCCGAGGGCCGCCTGCCCGGCGACCTGACCGCCCGCCAGTATGTCGAGCGGGTGATCCGCGTCGACCATGCCGGCGAGTACGGCGCCAAGCGCATCTACCAGGGCCAGCTGGCGGTGCTGCGCGGCACGAAATGGGAGCCGATCATCCGCCACATGCAGGCGCAGGAGCAGGAGCACCTCGACACCTTCACCGGGCTGATCTCCAGGCGCCGGGTGCGGCCGACCGCGCTGCTGCCGGTCTGGCACGTGGCCGGCTTCGCGCTCGGCGCGGCGACGGCGCTGCTCGGCCACCGCGCGGCGATGGCCTGCACCGTCGCGGTGGAGGAGGCGATCGACGAGCACTACCAGGCACAGGAGGCCGCGCTCGGCGAGGACGAGGCGGAGCTGCGCGGCAAGGTGGAGCAGTTCCGCGCCGAGGAGCTGGAGCACCGCGACACCGGCCTCGAGCACGAGGCCGAGCTGACGCCGGGCTACCGGGTGCTGAGCGCGGCGATCAAGGCCGGCTGCAAGCTGGCGATCAAGGTCAGCGAGCGGGTCTGATGCCGAACCTTCCCCTGCCGGAGGCCGATGCGGCGACGACGGCCGCCATCAAGGACTGGCTCGCCCGTTTCGCCGCCTGCGTGCGGGAGGTGGACTACGCCTCGGCCTATCCCTTCTGGCACGACGCCATCGTCATCTTCGGCACCTTCCAGGAGCTGGTCCGCAGCCGGCAGGCCTGGACCGACACGCAATGGGACAATGTCTGGCCGCGCACCGCGGACTTCGCCTTCGACCTGGCGAATACCGAGGTGCTGGCCTCGCCCGACGGCGCCATGGCGGTGGCGGTCACGCCCTGGACCAGCACCGGCTTCCACCCGGACGGCACGGCCTTCCCGCGGCCGGGCCGGGCGACCATCGTGATGGCGCGGCAGCCGGACGGGCGCTGGGTCGGGGTGCACAGCCACATGTCGCTCGGCAAGGGCGTGCCGCAGGACAGCCACGGGCGCCGGCCGGTCAAGGCGCGGTAGTTGTCGCCCGGCGCTGCCTGCGCCACGCTCCCGCCGAAGCCTTGGGAGAGACGACCATGCCGGTGGACCCGCAGATCCAGGCGCTGCTCGACGCCGGGCGCCACCTGCCGCGCACCGAGACCCTGAGCCCCGAGGCCGCGCGGGCGCAGTACGAGGCGCGCATCGCCGCCATGGCGCCGCCGGCCGAGGTGGCGCGGGTGGAGGAGCGGGAGATCGCCGGGCCGTCGGGCGCGCCCTTGAGGCTGCGGATCTACACGCCGCGGGGGCAGGGGCCCTTCCCGCTGCTCGTCTTCTTCCACGGCAGCGGCTTCGTGCTCTGCAGCCTCGACACCCACGACGGCATCTGCCGCAACCTTTGCACCGGCGCGGGCTGCGTCGTCGCCTCGGTCGACTACCGGCTGGCGCCGGAACACCCTTTCCCCGCGGCGCCGGAGGACTGCCTGGCCGCCACCCGCTGGTGCGCCGGGCATGCCGCCGAACTCGGCGCCGATCCGGCCCGGCTGGTGGTCGGCGGCGACAGCGCCGGGGGCAACCTGGCGGCGGTGGTCGCGCTGCGGCTGCGCGACGAGGGCGGGCCGCGGCCCATCGGCCAGCTGCTGCTCTACCCCGTCACCGACTGGCACACGCCCGGCTGGCCCTCCTATGCCGAGAATGCCGAGGGCTACGGCCTGACGCGCGCCACCATGGAGTGGTTCTGGGGCCACTACCTCGCCGACCCGGCGCGCGACTCCGCCCATCCTCATGCCGCGCCGATCAAGGCGGCGACCCTCGCCGGCCTGCCGCCCGCCCTGGTCACCACCGCCGAGTACGACCCGCTGCGCGACGAGGGCGAGGCCTATGCGGCGAAGCTGGCCGCGGCCGGGGTGACGGTCGCCTGCACCCGCTGGCTCGGGCTGAACCACGGCTTCTATTTCTGGGCCGGCAAGGTGGACCGCTGCACGACGGCGACGGCGGAGGCGGCGGGCTGGCTGCGGGAGGTCTTCGCCGGCCGGGCGCCCGCCTGGTCGGTGGTGCATCGCTGAGGACCCGTCCGGGGAGACGGCATTCTCCTGACGGGAGGCACGCCGCCAACCCCTCGTCCACTTCTTCAGTCCGGCACGCGCCGCGCGGCGAATGCCAAGCCCACAAAAGGGAAGGGAGGGGTTCGGGGAGGGAAAACCCGTTTCCCTCCCCGGCCTTGCCTCAGCTCTCCAGCTCGGAATCCCAGTACAGGTAGTCCCGCCAGCTTTCGTGCAGGTAGTTCGGCGGGAAGGCCCGGCCGTTCTCCTGCAGTTCCCAGCTGGTCGGCTGGCGCGGGGTCTGGCGCGGCAGCATGTTGCACTCGCGCGGCAGCCTGTTGCCCTTGCGCAGGTTGCAGGGGCCGCAGGCGGTGCAGACATTCTCCCAGGTGGTGCGGCCGCCGCGGCTGCGCGGGATCACGTGGTCGAAGGTCAGGTCATGCGTCGGCCGGTGGTCGCCGCAATACTGGCAGGCGAAGTGGTCGCGCAGGAAGACGTTGAACCGGGTGAAGGCCGGCCGCCGTGCTGAGGGGATGTATTCCTTCAGCGCGATCACGCTCGGCAACCGCATCGAAACGGTCGGCGAATGCACCTCCGCCTCGTATTCGTTCAGCACCGAGACGCGGTCGAGGAAGACCGCCTTGACCGCGTCCTGCCAGGACCAGATCGACAGAGGGAAATAGGAGAGCGGGCGGAAATCCGCGTTCAGCACGAGCGCCGGGAAGGACTGGCCACCGATGAAGCTACCGCCGTCAGGCAAGTGCCGCTCCTTTGCAGGGCGGGGTCAGCTACAGATGGGGGCCTGATACTGCGTCTGGGCCCCAAATGCTGTGGCACCGCCGAGTCTCCCGGCATTCTTGCCAGTGCGTGGACGAGTCTGCAAGCCGCCACGCCCCGCCGGCCAGGGCTTTCATGCTTTCGTCACGCCCCGGTTCCGGGTTCAGGCCGGGTGCCGAAGGCGGCCTCAAGCCAGCGCCGGCCGGCCGCCAGCCCGGCCTCATCGATGCCATGCGCGAGGCCCGGGCGGTACAGCGCCTCCACCGGCACCCCCGCCCGGCGCAGCGCCGCCTCGGCCGTGCGGGTCGCCGCGACCGGGACGATGTCGTCCGCCTCGCCATGCACCAGAAGCACCGGCGGGCGGCCGGTGATCTCCGCCGCCAGGGCCTCCGGCGCCAGCAGCGCGCCGGAATAGCCGAGGATCGCGGCCGGCGGCACCGCCCGGCGCAGCCCGGCGTACAATGCCATCATGCAGCCCTGGCTGAACCCGGCCAGCGCCAGGGCCGAGCCCGGCAGGCCAAGCCGCCCCAGCTCGGCATCGAGGAAGCGGTCCAGCGGCAGGCGCGCCGCCATGGCGCCGGCCGCGATCACCGCGGGGCGGCGGTCCTGCGCGCTGAACCATTGCCGGCCATAGGGGGCCATGTCGCAGGCCTCCGGCGCGTCGGGCGCGACGAAGGCGGCCTCGGGCAGGGCCTGGCCCCAACCGGCGGCGAGGTCGATCAGGTCCCGGCCATCGGCACCGAGCCCGTGCAGCAGCACCACCAGCTGCTTCGCCGGGCCGCCCGAGGCGGGACCGATGCGGGGGCCATCGAGTTGGGCCATGGTCTTGCTCCTCTCGCGCATCTCCCGCTACGCGCAAGCGCCGATGCCAGCAACCGCAAGCCTCCGTCATCTGCTGCCCGACCCGCCGCCCGGGGCGGTGACGCGCTTCGCGCCGAGCCCGACCGGCCTCCTGCATCTCGGCCATGCCCATGCGGCCTGCTTCGCCGCGGCGCTGGCCGAGGCGGCCGGCGGTCGCTTCCTGCTGCGGCTCGAGGACATCGACCCGACCCGCTGCCGGCCGGAATTCGCCGCGGCGGCCGAGGCCGACCTCGCCTGGCTCGGCCTGCGCTGGGACGGCCCGGTGCGGGTGCAGTCGCGCCACCTGCCCGACTACCGCGCGGCGCTGGACCGGCTGGCGGCGCGCGGCCTGGTCTATCCCTGCTTCTGCACCCGCGGCGCGATCCAGCGGGAGATCGCCGCCTCGGGCCATGCGCCGCATGGTCCCGATGGCCCGCTCTATCCCGGCACCTGCCGGCGGCTGCCGCCCGCTGAGCGCGCGGCGCGGATCGCCGCCGGGGAGCCGCATGCGCTGCGGCTCGACATGGCGGCCGCGCTGGCCGTCGCGCCGCCCGACCTTTCCTTCCACGAGCTCGGCGAGGGGCGGCTGCGCTGCGACCCCGCGCAGTTTGGCGACGCGGTGCTGGCGCGGAAGGAGGTGCCGGCCAGCTACCACCTCTGCGTCACCCATGACGACGCGCTGCAGGGCGTGACGCTCGTGACGCGCGGGGCGGACCTGAAGCCGGCGACGCACCTGCACCGGCTGTTGCAGGCGCTGCTCGGCTGGCCGGAGCCGGCTTATGCGCATCATGGGCTGCTGCTCGGCCCAAACGGCCGGCGGCTGGCCAAGCGCGACCGCGCGCCGACGCTGCGGGCGCTGCGGGAGGCGGGCCGCAGCCCCGCGGAGGTGCGGGACTTCGCCGGCTGGTAGCGGCGGCCACCGGGGCAGCGACTTCGCCGCGCCGCGCCGGGCCGCGGCGTCAGCGGTTCGCGGTGACCCGCCAGACCGTGTTCGACACGTCGTCGGCGACGATCAGGGCGCCCCGCGGATCGACCGAAACCCCGACCGGCCGTCCCCGCGTCTTGCCGTCGCCGGTCAGGAATCCGGTCACGACGTCGACCGGGTCGCCGGCCGGCTTGCCGTCGCGGAACGGCACGAAGACCACCCGGTAGCCGACCGGCTTGTTGCGGTTCCAGCTGCCATGCTCGCCGACGAAGGCGCCCGAAGCGAAATCCCCGCCCATCGCCGGGGCCGAGAAGGCCAGCCCCAGCGCCGCCACATGCGCGCCGAGCGCATAGTCCGGCGGGATCGCCGCGGCGACCTTCTGCGGGTCCTGCGGCCGCACGCGGTCGTCCACGTGCTGGCCCCAGTAGCTGTAGGGCCAGCCGTAGAAGGCGCCCTCCTTCACCGAGGTCAGGTAGTCCGGCACCAGGTTGGGGCCGATCTCGTCGCGCTCGTTCGCCACCGCCCAGAGCTGGTCGGTGCCCGGCTGGATGGCGAGCGAGGTCGGGTTGCGGATCCCCGTGGCATAGGGCCGGTGCGCGCCGGTCTGCGCGTCGATCTGCCAGACCCGCGCGCGGTCGGCCTCCACCTCCATCCCGCGCTCGGTGATGTTGCTGTTGGAGCCGATGCCGACATAGAGGAAGCGGCCGTCCGGGCTGGCGGCGAGCGACTTCGTCCAATGATGGTTGATGGCCGAGGGCAGCAAGGTGACCAGCGCCGGCGGCCCGCTCGCCGCGGTCTGGCCCTCGCGGTAGTCGAAGCGCACCAGCGAATCCTGGTTGGCGACGTAGATGGCGCCATTGGCGAAGGCGAGGCCATAGGGCCCGTTGAGGTGCTCGGCGAAGACGCTCCGCGCCTCGTAGCTGCCGTCGCCATCGGCGTCGCGCAGCAGCGTCAGCCGGTTGCCGCCGGGCACCGGGGTCTTGCCCTTGGCCTTGATCCAGGTGGCGATGAAGTCCTTCGGGCGGTACGGCTGTTCGTTGCCGCCGGTGCCCTCGGCCACCAGGATGTCGCCGTTGGGCAGCACCAGGGTCTGGCGCGGGATCCGCAGGTCCGTGGCGATGGCGGCGATCCGGTAGCCCTGCGGCACCGTCGGGCGCGCCTCGCCCCAGGCCGCCGGCTTCGGGATGACCATGTCGGGCAGCAGGCCGCGCTGCGGGTCCGGCAGCTGCGGGCTGGACCCGTGCTGCTCGGGGCCGGGGTCGCCGTCGCAGGCGGAGAGGGCCAGCGCCGCGGCGCCGATCAGCAGGGCTGCGCGCTTCATGCCGCCTCTCCTGCCACGGTTGCGGGCCGGACGCCGGAATAGCCCAGCCAGGAAGCGACGAGCGCGAGCAGCGCCACGACCGCCGAGAGGTAGAGCGCTTCCGGCATGATCGCATAGGCATCCTTGCCATGGACGAAGGCGCCGACCAGGCCGAGCACCCACATCGCGGCCAGCGCGGCGAAGTAGAGGCCGGCATGCCCGCGGCGCGCCCGGCCGGCACGGACCAGGTCGATCAGCGCCCAGAGCACGGCGAAGCCGCCGAAGAGCAGGGCGCCGGCATTCAGCCAGGCGGCGAAATTCGCCCACTGCACCTCGAAGCTCTCGGCATAAGCGACGTCGCTGAGCAGCGCGCCGAGGAACAAGGGCAGCGGGAAGGCAAGCAGGATCGCGTGCAACGGGTGCAGCGGCCTGGCAGGCACGGATGTGGCAACCACGGGATGTCCTCTCGTTCCTCGGCCCGGCCGCCCGATCGGCGGAACGCCGGACCCGCGTCCATCGGGGACGCCAGCCGGCAACGGAGCAGGGGTCGGAGGGTTGCTGCCGCCGGGCCGCGCGGCGGCGGGCGTCAGGCCGCGATGTTGTCCAACAGCCGCACGCTGCCGAGCCGCGCCGCGACGATCAGCCGCCCGGGCAGCGCCGCCGTCTCGCGCAGCGTCTCCGGCTCGACCAGCGCCAGGTAGTCCAGCACGAAGCCCTCGGCCGCCAGCCCGGCCCGCGCATCACCGAGCGCCGCGGCGGCCGGGCGGCCGGCCGCCATTCCCTGCGCCGCGTCCCGCAGCGCGGCATGCACCCGCGGCGCCAGCGCGCGCTCCGCCGGCGCCAGGAAGCGGTTGCGCGACGACATCGCCAGCCCGTCCGCCTCCCGCACCGTCGGGCAGCCGATGATGCGGGTGGGGATGTCGAGGTCGGCGACCATCCGCCGCACCACCTGCAGCTGCTGCCAGTCCTTCTCGCCGAACAGCGCGACCCGGGCCCCGGTCTGCAGGAAGAGCTTGGCGCAGACCGTGGCGACGCCGCGGAAATGCCCGGGGCGGGCGGCGCCTTCCCAGCCCGCGGAGGGGCCTTCGACCTCGATCGCGGTGGCGCGGTCGGGCGGGTACATCGCCTCCACCCCCGGCAGCCAGGCCAGGTCGCAGCCCGCCGCCTCCAGCGCCGCCAGGTCGCCGGCCTCGTCGCGGGGGTAGCGCGACAGGTCCTCGTTCGGGCCGAATTGCAGCGGGTTGACGAAGATCGAGGCGGCGACCGCGCCGCGCATCGCCGCCGCCTCCCGCCGCGCCGCGGCGACCAGCGAGATGTGGCCGGCATGCAGCGCCCCCATGGTTGGGACGAGGGCGATCGGGCCGAGCTTCGCGGCCTCGGCGCGCAGGGTGGGCAGGTCACGGGCGATACGCATGCGGGTGCATGTGGACCGGCCGCCGGCGCGGGGCAAGCCTGGGGTCCCGGCCCGCGCATTGCGCCCCGCGGCGCTCCGCCCTATCGCCGCCGCATGACCGAGAGCTCCGCCCCGCACCCGCTCCTCCGCCTGCTGCCGCGCCACGACCAGCGGGTGAAGGCCGGCCATCCCTGGGCCTTCTCGAACGAGATCGCCATGACCGCGGCGGCGAAGGCGCTGCCGCCCGGCACGCCGGTGCGGCTGGAGGGCGACGACGGCTGGCACCACGGCACCTGGAGCTTCAACCCGCACAGCCTGATCGCCGCCCGGCGGCTGGACCGGGACCCCGGCGCCAGGATCGACCTCGACTGGGCCAGGCGCCGGCTCAACGCGGCGCTGGCGCTGCGCCAGAGGCTCTACGACACGCCCTACTACCGCCTGGTCCATGCCGAGGCCGACGGCCTGCCCGGCCTGGTGATCGACCGCTACGGCGACGCCCTGGCGCTGCAGGCCAATACGGCTGCCATGGAGGCGCTGACGCCGCTGCTGGTCCAGGCGCTGCGCGACCTCGTCTCGCCCCGCCTGATCATCGGCCGCAACGACGCCGCGGTGCGGACGCTGGAAGGGCTGGCCGAGAACGTCGCGCCGCTGTTCGGCGAGGAGACCACGGCGCGGGTCGAGGAAGGGGGACTCGGCTTCTCCGTCGACCTGCTGGGCGGGCAGAAGACCGGCTGGTTCTACGACCAGCGGGAGAACCGCGACCGCGTGGCGCGCCTTGCCCGCGGCGCCACGGTGCTGGACGCCTTCTGCCATACCGGCGGCTTCGGCCTGCGCTGCGCCGCGGCGGGGGCGGCGCGGGTGACGCTGCTCGACCGCAGCGCGCATGCCCTCGATCTCGCCATGCAGACGGCGGCGGCGAACAATCTCGCCGAACGCGTCGAGGCGCAGAAGGCCGAGGCGCTGGAGGCGCTGGAGAAAATGGGCGCCGCCGGCACGCGCTTCGACATCGTCGTCGCCGACCCGCCGGCCTTCGCCAAGGCGCGCAAGGACCAGCCGCAGGCGCTGCGCGGCTACGGCAAGCTGGCGCGGCTGGCAGCCGGGCTGGTGGCGCCGGGCGGGTTCCTGTTCATCGCGTCCTGCTCGCACCATGTCGCGCCGGGCGACTTCGCCGATGCGGTGATCTGGGGCCTGGGCCGTGCGCGCCGCGACGCCAAGCTGCTGTTCCAGGGCGGCGCCGGGCCGGACCACCCGGTGCACCCGGCGCTGCCCGAGAGCGCCTACCTCAAGGGATTGCTGTTCCAGTTGGCATGAGCGCGCGGCTGCACGCAGCTTATCACCGCAGCGACTACGAGGCCGCCGGTGCCGTTGCGCGCATTGGCCGGCGCAGCGGCGCGGTGGATGCCTGGCTCGCCCGGCACGGCGTCCGGCAGGGCGGCTTCGTCGGTGCCTGGAACCCCTTCAGCCGGCGCATGCCGCGCGGCTGGAACGACCGCATGCTGGCCCGGCTGCGCGCCGCCGCGCGGCGGCTGCCGCAGGCCGAAGGCAGCGGCGGCGACGGGCCCTGGCGCGAGCGGCATCTGCTGCTGGCCGGCGACCCGCGCCGCCTTGCCGTGCTGGCTCGCCGCTTCCGGCAGGCCGCGATCGTCACGGTCAGCCGCGGCGCGCCCGCCCGGCTGATGCTGCTGCGCCAGCCCTGAACCGCGGCGCGCGCGTCGTGCGCCACCACATACCGGCCGGCATCGCGGCTGCGGCAGTCTTCCGTGCGGTGCGCAGCGCACCGCAGGAGACATTCCATGAACCAGATTTTGAGTGCCTCGCCCATCGCAGCCAGCGCCACGATGCCCGCCGCCGCGGTCGCCGCCTTGGCGGAGGACATGAAGCAGTGGATGTTCGGCGCCGGCCGGTCCGAGCCGATGCGCACCAAGCCGAAATTCGATGGCCAGCCGGAGCGCAACTACAACCTCAAGGGCATGAAGACCGGCAAATTCCTGCAGCACGAGGAGCAGCGCTTCGGCATCAACCTCGGCTGGACCGACGACGCCTCGGCGCAGACCGCGGCCAAGGTCTCCCGGTGGTTCCTGGCGCGCCAGGCGGGCGACGACATGCCGCTCCGCTACGCCGAGATGGTGGCGCTGGCCAATGGCGGCGACCCGTCCTTCGTCCGCTACGAGGAGCGCACCGTCGGCGTCAATCTCGGCTGGTCGAAGACGCCGGTCTTCGAGTGGAAGGTGCTCGGCGGCACGCCCGGCACGCCGGTGCAGACCGGGCAGCGGGTCGCGCTGTTCAACGTGAAGGCCAACGAGTGCCTGATCTACTTCGACCGCAATGCCGGCGGCGATATCGGCTGGCCAACCAGCAAGCGCTGGGAGGACCAGCTGGAGGCGCTGGCGGTCAAGGTGGGCAAGGAAGCGGCGAAGAAGGCGGTGCTCGCGGCGCTTGGCGCCTGATCCCGTCGGCCTGGCCCGCGCAGGGCGTGGGCCAGGCCACCAAGCTGGCGCCCGTCCCGGCGCGGCAAGCCGGAAGGGGCCTGCCCCGCCGCGAGATCCGCCCTACTCTTCCCGTCCGAGGGAAGGGGGAACGCGCCATGCCGAAGCTCGACCGCATTGAGGCCGGCCATTACCGCATCCCGCTGCCGGAGGTGCTGACCGACAGCACCCATGGCGCGATGGCGGATTTCGAACTCATCACCTGCCGCGTCGCCGATGCCGATGGGGCCGAGGGTACCGGCTATACCTATACCGTCGGCCGCAACGGCGGCGCGGTGCATCACATCCTGGCGCGGGAGATCGCCGAGCTCGCCGCCGGGCACGACGCTGACCGGATCGAGGCGCTCTGGCAGCATGTCTGGTGGGGCCTGCACTATGGCGGCCGCGGCGGGCCGGCGGTCCTCGCGCAATCCGCTTTCGACATCGCCCTCTGGGACCTCAAGGCGAGGCGGGCCGGCACCGCGCTGTGGCGGCTGCTCGGCGGGCATGACCCGCGCGTGCCCTGCTATGCCGGGGGCATCGACCTCGAACTCTCGGCGGCCGAGCTCATCGCGCAGACCGAGGGCAACCTCGCCCGCGGCTTCCGCGCCATCAAGATGAAGGTCGGCCGTCCCAGGCTGTCGGAGGACGTCGCCAAGCTCGCCGCCATGCGGGCGCATCTCGGCGACGGCTTCCCGCTGATGGTCGACGCCAACATGCGTTGGACCGCCGATGCCGCGATCCGCGCCGCCCGCGCCTTCGCCCCGCACGACCCCACCTGGCTGGAGGAGCCGGTGCAGCCCGAGGACGTCGCCGGACACGCCCGCGTGCTGCGCGAGGGCGGCGTGCCGGTCGCCTCCGGCGAGAACCTCCGCAGCCTCTGGGATTTCCAGGCGCTGATCGCCGCCGGCGGGGTCTCCTTCCCCGAGCCCGACGTGACCAATTGCGGCGGCGTCACCGCCTTCATGAAGGTCGCCCACCTGGCCGAGGCCTTCCACCTGCCGGTCACCAGCCACGGCGCGCACGACGTGACGGTGCAGCTGCTGGCCGCCTGCCCGAACCGGTCCTACCTCGAGGCGCACGGCTTCGGCCTCGACCGCTACATCGCCGACCCCCTGCGGATCGAGGAGGGGATGGCCGTCGCGCCGGACCGGCCGGGGCATGGCATCGGCTTCGACTGGGCGGGGCTGGAGAAGCACCGCGCCTGACGCATACTGGCGCCTCGCCCGGGGAGCACCGCATGTCCGACGACCTGATCCGCCTGACCGCGACCGAGGCCGTCGCGCGCCTCGCGCGCCGCGAGGTCTCGCCGCTCGAGCTGGTGGAGGCCGCCGCCGCGCGGATCGCCGCGGTCGAGCCGGCGGTGAACGCGCTGCCGACCCTCTGCCTCGACCGCGCGCGCGACCATGCGCGGCGGATCATGGCCGGGGAGGGCGCGGAGCGGGCCGGCGAGCCGGGCTGGCTCGGCGGCCTGCCGGTCTCGATCAAGGACCTGACCGACGTCGCCGGGGTGCGGACCACCTATGGCTCGCCGATCTTCAGGGACCACGTGCCCGATGCCTCGCACCCCGTGGTGCGGCGGATCGAGGCGCTCGGCGGCATCGTCATCGGCAAGTCGAACACCCCGGAATTCGGCGCCGGCGGATCGACTTTCAACGAGGTCTTCGGCCGCACCCGCAATCCCTGGAACACGTCGCTGACCTGCGGCGGCAGCACCGGCGGCGGCGCGGTCAGCCTGGCGACCGGCGAGGCTTGGCTGGCCCAGGGCACCGACCATGCCGGCAGCCTGCGCCGGCCCGGCACCTATTGCAGCGTGGTGGGCATCCGGCCGAGCCCCGGGCGCGTCACGCGGGGGACGGTGAACAACCTCTTCTCGCCGCTTTCGGTGCAGGGGCCGATGGCGCGCAACATCCCCGACCTCGCGCTCTTCCTCGACACCATGGCGGGCTGGGACCCCGCCGACCCGCTGACCTACGACGCGCCGGCGCTGCCCTATGTCGAGGCGGTCCGCGGCATCGGCACCTGGCGCCCGCGCGTCGCCTTCACCCTCGACTATGGCGGCGCGCTGGCAGTGGACCGCGAGATGCGGGCGATCTGCGAGGCCGCCATCCGCCGCTTCGCCGGCCTCGGCTGCGTGGTCGAGGAGGTCTCGCCGGACCTCGGCGAGCTGGCCGAGGCGCTGCTGGTGCTGCGCAGCCAGCATTTCGTCGTCGATCGCGAAATCCAATTGCGCGAGAAACGCGACCTGCTGAAACCCGACATCGTCTGGAACACCGAGCGAGGGCTGAATGCCACGCCGAGCCAGCTCGCCTGGGCCGACCGCGAGCGCGCCCGCTTCTACCGCGAGATGGCGCGGATCTTCGGCCGGTACGACGTCTTTGTCACGCCTTCCGCGCCGACGCCCGCCTTCGACGTCATGCTGCGCGCGCCGGAGAGCATCGCCGGCCGCAAGCTCGACAACTACATGGGCGGGTCGATGCTGAACGCGACGATGACGTTGGCCGGCAGCCCGGCGGTCGCCGTCCCTTGCGGCTTCGACCAGCACGGCCGCCCGGTCGGGCTGCAGGTCGCGGCGCCGCCGCGGCGGGAGGATGTGGCGCTGCGCGCCGCGGCGCTGTTCGAGCAGGCGAGCGGCCTCGACCGGCTGCTGCCGATCGACCCGCGCCCTGGGGCGGTGCCGCCGCCGGAGGCGTGAAGCCGCCCCCCGGTGCAAGCCGGGCCGCCGGCGCCAATATGGGCGGCGCAAGCGGAAGGGACTGCGGCATGACCAGGATCCATTACAGGATCGTCCAGCACGACGGCGGCTGGGCCTACAAGCTCGGCGACGTCTTCTCCGAGGCCTTCGCCACGCGCTCGGCGGCGCTCGCCGCGGCGCACCGCGTGGCGCGGGAACAGCACGTGCCCGGCAATGCGGCCTATATCGAGTTCCAGGACGAGACCGGGGCCTGGCACACCGAATTCTCGGCCGGCGACGACCGGCCGGAGGCGGACGTGGAAAGCTGAGCCGCCGCCCGCCTCACGCCGCCTTCAGGTGCTCCTTCAGCCGCGGCATCAGCTCCACCAGGTTGCAGGGGCGGTGCCGCGCATCGAGCTGGTAGAGCAGGATGTCGTCCCAGGCATCCTTGCAGGCGCCGGTGCTGCCCGGCAGCGCGAACAGGTAGGTGCCGTCAGCGACGCCGCCCAGCGCCCGGCTCTGCATCGTGCTGGTGCCGATCTTCTGGTAGCTCAGCATCCGGAACAGCTCGCCGAAGCCCTCGATCTCCTTCTCCAGCACCCGCTGGAAAGCCTCCGGCGTTACGTCGCGGCCGGTGATGCCGGTCCCGCCCGTGGTGATGCCGCAATCGATCGCCGGATCGGCGATCCAGCGCCGCAGCACCGCCTCGATCGCATCGGCCTCGTCGCGGACGATCTCCCGCGCGACGCAGCGATGCCCGGCCGCCTCGATCCGGTCCTGCAGCGTCTGGCCGGAGCGGTCGGAAGCGAGGTCGCGGGTGTCGGAAACGGTCAGCACGGCGATGTTGACCGGGACGAAGGGCAGGCTCGGATCGATCGGCATCTCGTGGCTCCCGCGGCGAGGTCCCTATGTCGCCCCTCCGGCCGGCGGAATCCACCCCTCCCGGCACCACACCTAAGACTGCCCATCGGACCCATATATCCTCTACAATGGCGTTAGCAGCGCGGGGTGGGGGGTTGATGGTTGACGCGGTGGATCCCGCCCTGGGCGAGGCCTTGCCCGCGACCCCGGTCGAGGCCGCCGGCCCGCCGGGCGTGCTGGAAGGGCATATCCTCACCCTGCGGGAAGCGCTCGCCACCGCCACGGCGGCGACCGCCGAGGCGCGGCGGCTGGCCGAGCAGCGGGGCGAGACGCTGGAGGCGCAGGCGCTGGCCCATGAGGCCGCCCTGGCGGAGCGGGACTCGATGCTGGCCGCGGGCGCCACGGCGCTGCGCGACTCCCGGGCGGCGCTGCTGGCGCTCGCCAACCGGCGGAGCTGGGAGATCGTCGCCCATGCGGCGCAGCTGAGCGAGGCGACCCGGGTGACCCAGGCGGCGCGGGCGGAGCTGGCGGCGGCGAGCCTGCGCTTCCAGACCGCATCCCAGGCGATCGTCGCGGCGACCGAGGCCGAGGCGGCGGCATTGCGCCAGCAGGTCGCGGCGGCCGAGCGGGACCGCGATGCGGCGCGGCAGGCGCTGGCGCATTGGCGGCGCGGCGGCCGGCTGGCCCGCATGCTGCGGGCCTTCATCGGCTGAGGCGGATCGCCGGAGGACCGAGTCAGGCGCGGGACGGCCCGCCAGGGAGGCCTCAGTGCAGCGCGCGGCCCCGCTGGCGCAGCATCGCCACGACATCGGCCGGCTCGCTGAAGCGCGGGAAGCCGCCGGCCGCGAGCTGGTCGAGGCTCGGCGCCGGCAGGCCGAGGCGGGAGGCATAGATCCAGGAATAGGTCAGCACCTGCTGCACGAAGCCCCGCGTCTCGTCGAAGGGGATCGCCTCGACGAAGAGGAAGGGGTCGTCGCGGTGGCCATGCGCCGGCAGCCATTTCAGCAGGTTGCCCGGCCCGGCATTGTAGGCGGCCAGCAGCCGGACCAGGTTGCCGCCGACGCCGTCATGCCGCGCGAGGTAGTGCAGGTAGCGCTGGCCGAGCTCGAGCGAATAGGCCGGGTCATGCAGCCGCTGCGCGCCCTCCGCCTGCAGCGAGGGATCACGCGACAGGTAGCTGGCGGTCGCCGGCATGATCTGCATCAGCCCGCGCGCCCCGGCGGGGGAGACGGCGCCGGCGTCGAAGCGGCTCTCCTGCAGCGCCAGGGCATAGAGCAGCGCCGGGTCGACCCGGTAGCCGCCCTGCGGCACCAGCTTCGGCACGGGGAAGCGGGCGAAGTCGCGCGGCCTGCCGTCCTCGGCCTGGGAGGCGGCGGCGAGCTGCGCCGTCAGTCCCGGGAGGCTGGCCTGGGAGGCGACCACGAGCATGGCCCTGACCAGCCCGGGATTGCGCTTCGCCTTGGCCCAGAGCTGGCGCAGCTCGGCCTCGGCCCGCGCCGGCTGGCCGACCTGCAGCAGGGCCAGCGCCCGCCAGCCGCCGGCGGTCTCGGCGACCGCGGCAGCCTCGGCCTCCCCGGCCAGCTCGCCTTCCCAGGCAAAGCCGGCGCCGAGGCCAAGGCTGCGGCGGGCGACCAGGCCGTAGAAGGTCCGCGGCTCCTGCGCCGCCTGCATCATCCAGGCGACATAGAGCTGCGGCTTGCGCGCCCGGACCGCGGCGCGGGCGGTCCAGAAGGCGGCCGCCGCGCGCAGCGCGGGCGCCGCCTGGTCGTTGCGGGCGGCCCGCTCGAAATAGGGCAGGGCGGCCTCGTACCGGCCAAGCCCCCAGGCCGAGAGGCCGGCGGCGAAGGCGGCGAGGCCGCTCGGCTCGCCGGCCCGGACGGCCTCGGCGGCGATCCGCAGCGCCTCCTCGTCCTGCCCGGCGCGGAAGAGGCCGATGGCGAGGTCGGCGCGCAGCAGCCCGGCATAGGCCGGGCTCAGCCCCTTGGTCCGACCGATGAGCCCAAGGGCGGCGCCGGCATTGCCCTCCCGCGCCCGGTCGCGCACGGCTCGGTCGAGGCCGGGATTGCGGGCGACGCTGGCGAGGCTCGGCGCGCGCTCCTCCGGCGCCAGGGCGGCCTCGGGCGAGAGCGGCTCGGGCGGCGCCGGCGGGGCGGGGAGGGCGGCGCCGCGCGGCAGCAGGCGGCCGAGCAGGTCGTGCAGCCGCATCGCCTCGGGGTGATCGGAATACTGCGCCAGCCAGGACTGCACCTCGGGCGCCGAGGCCGATGCCCCCGCCCGCAGGTAACGGTCGGCCAGGACATGGCCCATGAGCCGGCGATCGTCCAGGCGATCGGCCTCGCGCGCCGCGGCGGCGGGATCGCCGCGCGACTGCAGGTCGAAGACGCGTCTCAGCCGGGTGGCGTCGGACGGGGCCAACACCTGGGGCAGGCCGGGAACCCCGCCGGAGGCGGCGGGCCGGGGGACGCTCATGGCGGTCTGGTCAGTGGCCCTCTGCGCCGTGGCGGGCTTCGGCAGCCCGGTCATCAGCGCCGCTCCCCACAGGACCCCGGCAAGCAGGGGGCGAAGGGAACTGCGGGCCATGGGGCCGACGGCGGGCATGGCCCGCTTCCGTTAGCGGCGATCACGGAGGCGGTGCAACCCGGAAAATCCAGACCGTTGCAGAAAGAACCCGTGTGGTGTTCAATGCCAACAGCTTACGGTTTGTTGATGAACAGAGGAACTGGCCGCCCGCTGGCTATTGCGGGGTCAGGCTCCGCTGCAGCAACAGGAGATCGGCCCAGGCGTCCCGCTTCGCCGCGGGGTTTCGCAACAGGTAGGCTGGATGCAGGGTGGCGAGCGCCGGCAATGACTGGTTGTCATCGATCGTTACTTGATGCCAACGGCCACGCAGGCGGGTGATCCCCTCCTTCGACCGCAGCAGCGCCTTAGCCGCGACGCCGCCCAGCAGCACCAGTTGCCGCGGCTTCGCCAGCACGATGTGGCGCAGCACGAAGGGCAGGAAGAGCGCGATCTCCGCATCGGTCGGCGTGCGGTTCCCCGGCGGGCGGAAGGGCAGGATGTTGGTGATGTAGAAGCCGCTCTCCCGGTGCAGCCCGATCGAGCCCAGCATGCGGTCCAGCAGCTGGCCGGAGACGCCGACGAAGGGCCGGCCGAGGCGGTCCTCGTCGCCGCCCGGCGCCTCGCCGATCAGCATCAGGCCGCTCTCGGGCACACCGTCGGCGAAGACCAGGTTGGTCGCGGTCTCGCGCAGCGGGCTGGTGTCGAACTCGGCCATCGCGGCGCGCAGGGCCGCCAGGCTGTCGGCCTGCGCCGCCAGCGCTGCGGCCCGGGTCGCGCCGGGCGGCGGGGCAAGCCGGGCGGGCAGGGCCCGGGGCTGCGCCTCCCGCCCTCCCTTGGCCGGCATGCCCGGAAGGATCGAGGCGACCGCCTCGGCCGGGGCCGCGACGCGCGGGACCGTGCGATCGATCGGCGCCGCCTCCAGCGCCTCCTCCGCCCCCCAGTCGATCTGCAGCCGGAGGGCCGCCAGCAGCGCCTCCTGCGTCATGGCCTCCGTCATGCTGCCCGCCTTTCCTCACCCCCGTATCGGCTGGGCGCGGGGTTCCGCGCAAGCAGGAGCGACGCTACATGCGGGGCAGACAAGGAGGAGCCAGGCATGTCCGGCGCTGAAGAACGTGAGGCGATGGAATTCGATGTGCTCATCGTCGGGGGCGGCCCGGCCGGGCTCGCCGCCGCGATCCGCCTCAAACAGGTCGCGCCGGATGCCACGGTCTGCCTGGTGGAGAAGGGCAGCGAGATCGGCGCCCATATCCTCTCGGGCGCGGTGCTCGAGCCGCGCGCGCTCGACGAGCTGATCCCCGACTGGCGCGACGACCCGCCGGCGCTGGCGACGCCGGCGACCGACGACAAGTTCATGCTGCTGACGGCGACGCGGGCCATCAAGCTGCCGACGCCGCCGCAGATGAACAACCACGGCAACTACATCGTCAGCCTTGGCAATGTCTGCCGCTGGCTCGGCGCCAAGGCCGAGGCGCTCGGGGTCGAGATCTACCCCGGCTTCGCGGCCTCCGAGACCATCGTCGAGGACGGCCAGGTGAAAGGCGTCGTCGCCGGCGTCGCCGGGATCCTGAAG
The DNA here is from genome assembly GCF_004355005.1 of Dankookia rubra. Lineage (GTDB taxonomy): Bacteria > Pseudomonadota > Alphaproteobacteria > Acetobacterales > Acetobacteraceae > Paracraurococcus > Paracraurococcus ruber_A. The sequence goes on along the minus strand of NZ_SMSJ01000001.1, from coordinate 277,260 downwards.
GACGGCAGCAAGGGCCCGAACTACGAGCCGGGCATGGAGCTGCGTGCCACCTACACGCTCTTTGCCGAGGGTTGCCGCGGCTCGCTGACCAAGAAGCTGCAGGAACGCTACGGGCTGCGCGAGGGCGTCGCGCCGCAGACCTATGCGCTCGGCATGAAGGAGCTCTGGGAGATCCCGAAGGCGAACCACAAGCCCGGCCTGGTCTGGCATTCCACCGGCTGGCCGGTGCCGTCGGACACCTATGGCGGGTCCTGGCTCTACATGCTGGGCGAGAACCTCGTCAGCATAGGCTTCGTCGTCGGCCTCGACTATCCGAACCCCTGGCTCTCGCCCTTCGACGAATTCCAGCGCTTCAAGACCCACCCCGAGGTGGCGAAGATGCTGGAGGGCGGCAAGCGCATCGCCTACGGCGCCCGCGCGCTGAACGAGGGCGGCATCCAGGCGGTCCCGAAGCTGGTCTTCCCGGGCGGCATGCTGATCGGCGACACCGCCGGCTTCCTCAACGTGCCGAAGATCAAGGGCACCCATACCAGCATGAAGTCCGGCATGGTGGCGGCCGATGCCGTTGCCGCCGCGCTGGCCGGGGAGGACCGCCCCGCGGTGCTCGAGAGCTACCCGGCGGCGCTGAAGGCGAGCTGGGTCTGGAGCGAGCTTGCCGCCGTCCGCAACATCCGCCCGGGCTTCGCCAAGTTCGGGCTCTGGGGCGGGCTGATCAATGCCGGCCTCGACACCTTCGTCTTCCGCGGCAAGGCGCCATGGACCTGGGGCCACCACCAGGACCACGAGACGCTGAAGAAGGCCTCGGAGTCGAAGCGCATCGAATACCCGAAGCCCGACGGGAAGCTGAGCTTCGACCGGCTCTCCTCGGTCTTCCTGTCGAACACCAACCATGAGGAGGACCAGCCGGCCCACCTCAAGCTGAAGGATCCGGGTGCCTGGAAGGGCGTGAACTGGGACCAGTTCCGCAGCCCGGAAAGCCGCTACTGCCCGGCCGCGGTCTACGAGGCGGTGGGGCCGGACGCGGAGCGCGAGCTGAAGGGCACGCCGGATGCGGAGGCGACCGAAGGGGCGACCGGCGGGGGCGCCGCGGTCGAGGCCGGCGATGCCGGCGCGCGGCTGGTGATCAACGCGCAGAATTGCGTGCACTGCAAGACCTGCGACATCAAGGATCCCGGCCAGAACATCGACTGGACCACGCCGCAGGGCGGCGGCGGGCCGAACTACATCGGCGGGATGTAATCGCCGGCGTGGCGCACTCCGGGTGCGCCACGCATCGCTCTTTTTTGCTTGAGCAATACAGTCACGCTTGGTTAACGGATTCGTGTTGCTTGATTACCTTTTCGTGGAAGGACTGAACGGACCTTTCTCGTCATTTCTTCCCCGACCGGCGCGCCGCCAGTGCTGCGGCCTGCGCCCCGGGGAGACCAGTCGACGTGAATCTGAACATCCTGCTGCGTGGGCAATCGAACTCCATCATTCTTGGCCAGTTGGCGGGCGCCGACGCGGTCGCGGCCGAAGTGCAGAAGCTGCTCGGCTTCGACGGCGTCAACGACACGGTCACGCTGCTCTTCAAGGAATTCGACGGAAGCGGCAGTTCCACCGCCGCTTCCGGCACGTCGCTGATCGGCGATTGGCTGACGCCAACCTCAGTGAACGGCCAGACGAGCTGGACGCCGAACACGTATGAGCAGGGGCTGATCAACTACGTCAGCGGGCTTTCGACGACGGCGAAGGCGGATCCGACTGTCGTGCTTTGGCTGCACAACGAATACGACAGCGCCGATTCCACGCTGACCGCCGGCACATGGACGAGCGCGGTGCGCTACGACGCCGCCCAGCTGCGGGCTGCCTTCACCGCCCCCGTTTCCTATGTCTTCGTCGAGCCCATCCCGCTCGACGCCGGTAAGGATGCGGGCGCTCAGGCGATCCGGACGGGCATGGAGCAGCTGGTTGCCGAGAGCGGCTTCAATGCCCGCCTGACGGCATCAAGCGACGACCTCGTCATGAATGGCGTCTTTCGCGGGGCCGCCGGCCACATGAGTGACGCGGACGCCGCGCTGATCGCCGATCGCGCGGCGCGCAGCATTGCCGAAGTCTTCGCCGCCTTCGCCAAGCCGGGCTCGGCGCTCGCCTCGGGCAACATCGACGATACCGGGCCGATCGCGGTGCAGGCGCAGCAGACCGGGGCACGCGAGGTGTCCGTGTCCCTCCTGTTCGATGGTGCGACCACCCTGCAGGCGCTCGACACCGATGCCGCCGCCGGCATCGGCTGGAAGGCGATCGCGGGATCGACGGTGCTGGAGGCAACGGGCGTCGCGCTCGGCGCCAACAATACTCTGGTCGTCGGCTTCGGCGTCGACCTGCCGGCCGACGCCCGGCTCTATTACGGATATGGCGACAGCCATCTCCTCGGGGCGACGGGCAGTGCCAGCGGCAACGCGATCTACGATAACCAAGGCATGCCGCTGCGCTCCCCCGCGGTCGGGCTGGTCATCGGCGCCGCGGCGGTGCAGCCCGGCGCGACCCAGGCGGGAACGGACGGCACCGACGTCATGTCGGCCGGGCCGAACGGCGACACGCTGATCGGCGGCAAGGGCGACGATTACATGGTCGGCGGCACTGGCGCCGACACCTTCGCCTTCGGTCTTGGCGACGGGACTGACTGGGTCGATGGCTTCACGCCGGGCAAGGATCACATCAGGTTCGCCGTCGGCATCACCGCTGCGGACGTCCTCGTCACGCCGCTGCAACTCAGCGCCGGCGATGCGGGACCGGTCAGCGGACTGGGCGTGATCTACGGCTCGGGCGGGGATGGCATCTTCCTCGCCGGCGTCACCGCATTGCAGGCCGGCGACATCGTCTATGCCGTGCCGCCGGTGCAGCCGGGCCAGATCATCCTCGGCAGCCAGAACGACGACGGGCTCGGCGCCGGCAATGGCGGCGACACCATCATCGGCGGCCCCGGCAACGACTACATGCGCGGCGGCGCCGGCAAGGACGTCTTCGGCTTCAACCTTGGCGACGGGCCGGACTGGGTGGCCAATTTCGCCTCGGGCACCGACAAGCTGCTGTTCGGCGGCGGGCTGACCCTGGCCAACATCACCATGGCGCCGATGACGCTGGCCGGCGTCAGCGGCCTCGGCGTGCAATACGGCCCGGGCGTGACGGACGTCGTCTTCCTCGAGGCCATCACCGCGCTCGCGGCGGACGACATCACCTTCGGCACGGTGCCGACGGTGAAAGCCGACGCGCCGATGTTCCTGACCGGCACCGCCGGGCCGGATGCGCTCACCGGCGGCGAGGCCAGCGACACGCTGCTCGGCCTCGGCGGCCACGACACGCTGACCGGCGGCGGCGGCGACGACGTGATCTATGCCTATGCCAATGACAGCATCAACGGCGGCGCCGGCCGCGACGTGCTCTACATGGTGGACGACACGCCGGCCTTCCTGGCGATCGACGTCAACAAGATCGAGTTCGTCGCCGCGGGCTTCGGCAACGACACCATCATCGGCGCCGGCCAGACCCGGACGGTCGAGATCTACGCCAGCGCCGGCGATGACAGCGCCTCCGGCGGCAGCGGCGACGACTGGCTCTGGGGCAGCCTCGGCAACGATACGCTGGTCGGCAATGCCGGCGACGACGTCATCGTCGGCGATGTCGGCGCCGACAGCCTCTCGGGCGGCGCCGGCAACGACCGGATGTACATCGACGCCCAGGACAGCTTCGATGGCGGCGACGGCTTCGACGCCGCCTACGTCATCGGCGGCACCGGGATCGCAATCAACCTGGCCGCGACCCACATGGAATGGGTGACCGACTTCGTCGACGGCAACGACACGCTCGATGCCTCCGGCACGACCACCGGCGTCGAGTTCTATGCCGGCGGCGGCAACGACCTGCTGACCGGCGGCAGCGGCGGCGACCTGGTCTTCGCCGGCGAGGGCGCCGACACGCTGATCGGCGGCGCGGGCGACGACGGGCTGATCGGCGAGGGCGGCGCCGACTCGATCAGCGGCGGCGACGGCAACGACCGGATCTACGCCGATGCCAGCGACACGATCGATGGCGGCGACGGCTACGACATCATGTACATGGTGACCGACGCGCCCTATGCGGTCGACCTCGGCGCGATCCATGTGGAATGGCTCTTCGCCGGCGCCGGCAACGACAGCGTCGCCTCCTCCACCGCCACGCCGATTCAGGTCTATGCCAACGCCGGCAACGACACCGTCTCGGGCGGCGGCGGCAACGACACGCTCTGGGGCGGGGATGGCGACGACAACCTCGTCGGCAATGCCGGCAGCGACACGCTGGTTGGCGAGGCCGGCAACGACACGCTGGCCGGCGGCGCCGGGGATGACGGGCTCTATGGCGGCAACGGCGCGGACGTCTTCGTGCTCGGCGCCGGCTGGGGCAACGACACGATCTTCGACTGGCAGGACGGCAGCGACCTGATCGATGCGCGCGCCCTGGCTTCGCTCGGCGTGACCACCATCGGCAGCTTCACCATCGCGGCGAACGGGACCAACGCGCTGGTCGGCTATGCCGGCAACACGCTGACCATCATCGGCGCGGCGGGGAAGATCGACGCGGCGGACTTCCTCTTCGCCTGAGACCGAAACGGCCGGGGAGAGCTGTTCTCCCCGGCTCCCTTTCATCCAAGTCCCCGGGCCGGCGGGCGGCGCGCGGCGACGGCGAGCGCGGGGAGGGAACGCCTTTCCTTCCCCGCGCTCGCTATTCCACCGTGGCGCCGGAGATTCGCACCAGCTCCGCCGTCCGGGTGATCTCCGACTGCTGGAAGGTGGAGAATTCCTCCGCCGTGCTGCCCACCGCGTCGTAGCCCAGCTCCGCCATGCGGTCCCGCATCGACGGGACCCGCATCGCGGCCTGGATCGCCTCCGACAGCCTCGCCACCGCCGGCGCCGGCGTGCCGGCCGGGGCGAAGACGCCGAGCCAGCTGGTGAAGACGAAGCCCGGCACCTGCTCGGTGATCGCCGGGACCTCGGCAAGCTGCGGTGCGCGTTCGCGGCGGGTGATGCCGAGCGGCCGGACCTGGCCGGCGCGGACCTGCTGGATGCTCTCGACCACCGGGGCGAAGATCAGGTCGACGCGGCCGGAGACGAGGTCCGCCATGGCCGGCGCGCCGCCGCGGTAATGCACCTGGGTGAAGCGCACGCCGGTCTCGTGCTCGAACAGCACCGCGGCGAAATGCTGCGAGCTGCCGAGCCCGCCGGTGCCGGCATTGAGCCCGCCCGGCCTCGCCCGGGCGAGCGCGACCAGCTCCGTGACGCTGCGCGCGGGCACCGAGGGATGCACCACCAGCAGGCCGTGGCTCAGCGCCACCAGCGAGACCGCCGAGAAGTCCTTCGCCACGTGGAAGGGCAGCGTCCGGTACAGCGACTGGTTCACCGCATGGGTGCCCATCGAGGCCATGACCAGCGTATAGCCGTCCGGCGCGGCGCGGGCTGCCGCCTCGGTTGCCACGTTGCCGCCGGCGCCGGTGCGGTTCTCCACCAGCACCTGCTGGCCGAGCGCCGGGGTGATCGCCTGCGCCACGATGCGGGCGGTGGTGTCGGTGCTGCCACCGGCAGCGAAGCCGACCAGCATGCGGATAGGCCGGTCGGGGTTCCAGGCCTGGGCGCGGGCGGCGCGCGGCAGCAGCGGCAGTGCGGCCAGGCCGGGAAGCAAGGTTCTGCGGTGCATCTCGTCTCCTCCGGGCGGGGTCTTGCCGCCCCGCCTGCCGCAGCCTAGCCGAGTCCCCGGCGGCATTTCGCCCCTTGTCCTGCGCCGCGCCCGCCCGGATGGTGCGGCCTTGCACGCCAGGGCTGCGGAAGGAACGAGGATGACTGACGAAGCTGCGTTCGAGGCGGCGCTCCGCGCCGACGGGTTCCAGGAGGTGGTGCGCCGCGCCGCGTCGCCGGGCCAGTCGCTGCCCGACCACGACCATGGCTGGGATGTCCGCGGCCTGGTGCTCGCCGGCCGCTTCACCGTCTCGGCCGAGGGCAAGGTGCAGGATTGCGGTCCGGGCGAGGTCTTCACCCTGGCCGCCGGCTGCCGCCACACCGAGGCCGCGGGGCCGGACGGCGCCGAGCTGCTGGTCGGCCGCCGCCACGAGGCGCCCTGAATGACCGAGGCTGCGGCACTGATCGAGGCGGCGCGGGCGCTGGATGCGCTCGGCTTCATGCCGTCGAAGTCCGGCAACCTTTCGGTCCGCACCGCGCGCGGCTTCCTGATCACCCCGGCGGCGCTGCCCTATGCCGAGACCGTCGAGGCCGACCTGGTCGAGCTGGATCCCGCGGGCCGGGTCCTCGCCGGGCATCGCCGCCCCTCCTCGGAATGGCGGCTGCACGCGGCGATCTATGCGGCGCGGCCCGAGGCCGGCGCCGTGGTGCATACCCACAGCCCCTTCGCCACCGCGCTGTCCTGCGCCCGGCAGGGCCTGCCGCCCTTCCACTACATGATCGCGCTTGGCGGCGGCGGCGACATCCGCTGCTCCGGCTACGCCACCTTCGGGACGGAGGAACTTGCCCAGGCCTGCATCGCAGCGCTGGACGGGCGGAAGGCGGCGCTGCTGGCTAACCACGGCGCGGTCGCCTTCGGCCGCACGCTCGCCGGCGCCCGCACCCTGGCGACGGAGGTAGAGAACCTCGCCCGGCAATACTTGGCGTTGCGCGCCGCGGGGCTGGCGCCGGTCCTGCTGGACACGGCGGAGCTCGAGGCGGTCTTCGCGCAATTCAGCGGCTATGGGCGGCTCGGCTGAGGTGCCGGCGCCGATCCGCGACCGGCACGTTGCGTTTTGCCACACTGTGGCGGGAAAGCCCCGCCTGACCGTGGCGCGCCGGCATGGCGGCTGCTAGCCTGCGCCGATGCGATTTCCGGGATCCTCGCCGCGGCTTGCCCTTCTCGCGGCCGCGCTTCTGTCCGCCTGCGCCGCCGGCGGGGCGCCCAGGGAGCGTGGGCCGCACAGCGGCACCGGCATTCCTGTCACCGGGGCCTTCGGCGCCTACCTGACCGGCCGCTTCGCTGCGGCCGAAACGGATACTGCGACCGCCGCCGACGCCATGCTGGCAGCGCTGAAGGCCGATCCCGACCAGCCGGAGGTACTGCACCGGGCTTTCCTCGCCGCCCTGCTGGACGGCCGGCCGGATGCCCAGCGCCTGGCCCGCCGGCTGCCCGACAACCCCGCCGCCAACATGCTGCTGGCCGGCACCGACGTGCAGGCCGGGCGCTGGGACAAGGCGGAGCAGCGGGTCCGCGCGCTCGCCCGAGGCGGCCCGGTGCAGGTGCTGCAGCCGACGCTCCTGGCCTGGGTCCAGCTCGGCCGCGGCCAGCCGGACCAGGCGCTGGCAACCCTGCGGCCGCTGGCCGAGCAGAACCGGCTGCGGGCGCTGAACGCGCTGCATGCCGCGCTGATCGCCGACATCGCCAACCGCCCGCGGGAGGCCGAGCGCTTCGCCCGCATGGCCCTCGCCGACCAGCCGCAGCCCTCCTGGCGGCTGGCGGTGCTCTCGGCCGGCATCCTGCAGCGCGCCGGCAAGCCGCCGGAGGCGCAGCGGCTGCTGGAGCAGATGCTGGAAACCGGCGACGACGCCGCGCTGGCCGCCACCCCGTCGAACCGCCGCACGCTGCTGGCCAGCCGCGGCGTCGCGTCCCCGGCCGATGGCTGGGCGGAAGCCTATATCGCCCTGGCCTCGGCGTTGCGGGCCCAGGGCTCGACCGATTTCGCCCTGGTCCTCGCCCAGCTCTCGCTCCGCCTGCGGCCGGGCTTTGCCCCGGCCCTGGTGCTGACCGCCGACGCGCTGGCCGACCAGGGCCATGACGACGAGGCGCTGGCGATGCTCGGCCGTGTCGGGTCGGACGATCCGCTGGCACCGGTGATCGGCCTGCGCCGCGCCGTGCTGCTCGACAAGCTCGACCGGACGGATGAGGCGGTGGCCCAGCTGCGCCAGCTGGCCGAGGCCTATCCCTCGATGCCGCAGGCCTCCACCCGGCTGGGCGACCTGCTGCGCCGGCGCAACCGTTTCGTCGAGGCCGCCACCGCCTACGACCAGGCGGCGGCCCGGACCGGGACGCCGCCGGGCACGCTCGGTCCGCGCGACTGGCCGCTGCTCTATGCAAGGGGCATCGCCCGCGAACGCTCCGGCGACGGGACACGGGCAGAGGCGGATCTCCTCCGCGCGCTCGAGCTCTCGCCCGAGGAGCCCTATGTGCTGAACTATCTCGGCTATACCTGGGCCGAGCAGGGCAAGAACCTCGACCGCGCCAAGGCCATGCTGTTGCGGGCAACGGAGCTCCGCCCGCAGGACGGCAACATCGCCGACAGCCTCGGCTGGGTGCTGTTCCGCCTGGGCGACCTGCCCGGCGCCGTCACCTGGCTGGAAAAGGCGGTCGAGCTCGAATCGCGCAACAGCGTGGTGAACGACCATCTCGGCGATGCCTATTGGGCGATCGGCCGGCAGCGGGAGGCGCAGTTCCAGTGGCGCCGTGCCGCGACGCTGGAGCCGGAGCCGGCGGAGCTGGTGAAAATCGAGGCCAAGCTGCGGGACGGCCTGCCCGGCTACCCCGCCAGCACCGCCCAGCGCTAGGGAGCCTGTTCGCATGCTCCGCGAGGCGGCGCCCGCCAAGGTCAACCTATACCTGCACGTCACCGGGCGGCGGGCGGATGGCTACCACCTGCTCGACAGTCTGGCGGTCTTCGGCCCGGCCGCCGATGGGCTGGCCCTGGCGCCGGCGGACGACCTCTCCCTGACGCTCGAGGGGCCATTCGGCGCGGCGCTGGATGCCGAGTTGGACAACCTGGTGCTGCGCGCCGCGCGTGCCCTGGCGGAGGCCGCCGGCATGCCGGCGCGGGCGGCGCTGCGCCTCGACAAGCGGCTGCCGGTCGCCTCCGGCATCGGCGGCGGTTCGGCCGATGCCGCCGCCGCGCTGCGCGGGCTGGGCCGGCTTTGGGGACTGGGGCTGGGCGAGGCACGGCTGGCGGCGATCGCCGCGCCGCTCGGGGCCGATATCCCGGTCTGCGTCGCCTCGCGCCCCGCCCGGATGCAGGGCGTGGGGGAGGTGCTCTCGGCCGCCCCGGCGATCCCCGGCTGCGGCCTGCTGCTGGTCAATCCCGGCGTGGCGCTGGCGACCCCGGCGGTCTTCAAGGCCCGCGCCGGCGGTTTCACCCCGCCGGCCGCGCTGCCTGCCGCCTGGCCGGATGCGGCCGCCATGGCGGCCTGTCTGGCAAGTCTTCGCAACGATCTGGAGGCGCCGGCGATCGCGCTCTGCCCCATGGTCGCCGAGGTGCTGGCGGCGCTGCGCGCGCTGCCGGGTTGCCTGCTGGCGCGGATGAGCGGGTCGGGCGCGACCTGCTTCGGCCTCTTCGCCGATGCCGCCGCGGCGCGGGCGGCGGCGATGCGGCTACCCGGAGAATGGTGGCGCGACGCGGGGGGGCTTTACGGCGGGGCCACATGACCCCTATTCACCGGTCCCGCGACGGATGGGGCGTCGCCAAGTGGTAAGGCAGCGGTTTTTGGTACCGCCATTCCCAGGTTCGAATCCTGGCGCCCCAGCCAATCTCTTCCGGACCCGCTCCCGTCAGGCCGGCTTGCCGAGCCGCCGGCGACCGCCGACCCAGGCTTCCTGAGCGCTCGGGAAGGTTTGCTGCGACTGCTGCACCACGATCTGCGTGGTTTCCTCGACGATCATCCACATCCACCTTCCAGGCGGCAGCAGCTGGCGCTGCACCTTGACCTCGTAGCTCCGAGGGTTGCTGGGGGCGATGGCGGGGCCGTTCTTGCCGATGACGCTGGCTGACATTCGTCTGTAGCTTACAGTTCGAGGGGTATTGCGGACCACCACCATCCGGTGTGATCGCAGACGACATTATCACGCATATGCGAGTCTCCGAAGCTCACGAGGCCGATCGTTGCGCGGTCGGCCGACCTACATTGCTTTTCTGTCGCGTCAGGGACGTTTTGGCCAGGGCTGTAACGCCTCTCCCATGCCAGGACACGCATTACTGTGCGGCGACCCATGCACAAGCTGCTGAACGTCGGATCAGGGCGGCACCCCGACGGTCGATATGCGCCTGCCGCTTCGGGTTGACCCGACACATGGCGGCGGAGCAGGCGCGGGACTTGGTGCCCAACACCGGGCGGGCTTCGGCTGATGCGCCCGCAGCGGCAGCGCGGGCAAGCAAAGCCTTGATTTGCCTGAACCTTGGGCTTGGTGCTTGGATGGCGGCATGGGTGACGGAACACCGATGACCACCTTGCTGGCCAAGCCGGGCCGGATCGAGGCGCTCGCCCTGGCCCGCGCGGCGCAGGGACCGGACCTGGTGATCGCCGTGGTCGGCGCGGTTGGCTCCGGGACCTCCTCGGTCGCGCGGGTGTTGGGCCGGCTGCTGGCCCGCAGCGGCGGGGCAAGCCTCGCCATCCGCGCCCGCGACGTCCTGGAACGCGCCGCGCCGCTGGACTGGGCGGCGGCCGGCGCGGAGCCGCCGATCCGTCGCTTCACCGCGCTGCAGGCGATCGGCAGCCGGCTGCGGCACGAGAACGACAACGCCTTCGTCGCCGCCGGGATGATCGCCGGGATCCACGCCGCCCGCGCCGGCCAGCCGGGCCCGGTGATCGCTATCTGCGACGCGCTGCGCCATCCGGCCGAGGTGCAGTTGCTGCGCTCCGTCTATGGGGAGGCCTTCTGGCTGCTCGGCGTGGTCTGCGACGAGCGGACGCGGCATGCCCGCCTCATGCGGAAATACGGCTTCGCGCCGGATGACCCCGACGCCGCGCGGGCGGTGCAGGACTTCATGGGGCGGGACGAGAATTCCGGCATGGAGCACGGCCAGAAGGTGGCCGAGGCCTTTCGCTTCGCCGATTTCCACTGCGACAGCTCGGCCGCCCTGCCGCGGGCCGATGCGCCGGACGCGGTGCTGGATGCCTGGCCCGTGACCGCCGATCTTGCGCGCTTCCTGCGCCTGGTGCGCGGCGAAGGGGTCATGCTGCGGCCGACCGAGGCGGAGCAGGCGATGTACCACGCCTATGCGGCGCGGCTCGGCAGCGCCTGCCTGTCGCGCCAGGTCGGCGCGGTGCTGCTGGGCCATGACGGCCAGCTGCTCGCCACCGGCTGCAACGAGGTGCCGCGCGCCGGCGGCGGCCTCTACGGCGAGGGGCTGGACGACCCGGCCGAGGTCGAGCGCGGCCGCTGCCACGCCTATGGCGGCTTCTGCCGCAATACCGACGAACGCAACAAGCTGGTCGACCACGTGATGGAGCTGCTGGAGGAGCAGGGGGTGGAGCTGGGCGATGCGCCGCGCCGTACCTTGCTGGCCCGGCGGCTCCGGCGCTCACGGCTCGGCCATCTCGTGGAGTTCAGCCGCTCGGTCCACGCCGAGATGGATGCGCTGATCTCGGCGGCGCGCCGCGGCGTCTCGACCAGCGGCACGCGGCTGTTCGTGACGACCTTCCCCTGCCACAACTGCGCCCGCCACATCGTCGCGGCGGGGGTGGACGAGGTGCAGTTCATCGAACCCTACCTGAAGAGCAAGGCGCTGGCGCTGCACGACGACAGCATCACCCTGCCGCGCGAGGGCTGGGTGGCACCGAGCGTCGCGCGGCGGCTCGGCCAAGCGGGCCCGCACCGGGTCTGCTTCCGCCCCTACGTCGGCGCCGCGCCGCGGCTGTTCCGCCGCGCCTTCCTAAAGGACGGGGAGGTGAAGGACGGCATGACCGGAAGGCTGCTGGCGGAGCCCGAGGACGCCTTCGAGAACCGCCGTCCGCTGACCGAGGGCTACCGCGCGCTGGAGGCGCGGATCGCCGCGCGCTTCGCCGGCACCGGCTGAGCCGCGGTTGGCAGGGCACCGCGCCCGGCCTAGGTTTCGCCATCCACAAGGAGGGGGAACGTCCGACCATGATCCACGTACTCGCCATGATCACCGCCAAGCCCGGCATGCGGGAGCAGATCCTGGAGCATTTCCGCGCCAACATGCCCGCCGTCCATGCCGAGCAGGGCTGCATCGAATACGGCCCGGCGATCGACGCCGAGGGCATGGGCAAAATCCAGACGCCGCTCGGCGGCGACACCTTCGTCGTCATCGAGAAGTGGGAGAGCCTGGACGCGCTGAAGGCACATGGCGCGGCGCCGCACATGGCGGCCTATGCGGCGAAGACGCGCGAGATGATCGCCAGCCGGGTAATCCATGTGCTGACGCCGGCGAGCTGAACCAAGAAGGCCGGGGAGAAGGTATTCTCCCCGGACCCCTCATCTATTTTTCTGAGTCGGCACTCGCTTCGCAACGTGTGCCGACTCACAGAAAGCAAAGGTGGGGCTTGGGGAGGAAATGCCTTTTCCTCCCCAACCTTCCTTGCCTACCCCGCGAGATGCTCGCGGATGAACGTCCCCGCCTTGGCGATCGCCCGCCGCCCCGCGGCAAGCTGCGGATGGAACAGGTGCCAGACATGGATCATGTCCGGCCAGACCTCGAGCGTCACCGCGACCTCCGCGGCACCCGCCTTCCCCGCGAAGGCCACGCCCTCGTCCAGCAGCGTCTCGGCCGAGCCCACCTGCACCAGCAGCGGCGGCAGGCCGTGCAGGTCGGCGTATAGCGGCGAGACCAGCGGCGTCCGCGCCGCCGTGCCGCCGCGGTACATCGCCGCGATCTCCAGCAGGTAGGGCTTCTGTACCATCGGGTCGGTCGCCGCCTTGGTTTCCATGCTGGCCGAGGCGCTCTCCAGATCGACCCAGGGGCTGACCAGCCAGGCGCAGCCCGGCATCGGCAGGCCCTGGTCGCGCAGCGCCAGCAGGGTCGCTGCGGTCAGCCCGCCGCCGGCGCTGTCGCCGCCGATGGCAATGCGACCCGGCGCGAAGCCGCTTTCCAGCAGGTGCCGGTAGCCGGTGACGGCATCGTCCAGCGCGGCGGGGAAGGGGTGCTCCGGCGCCAGGCGGTAGTCGAGCGCCAGCGTGCGCAGCCCCGCCTGCCGCCCGGCTTCCGCCACCATCGGCCGGTGGCTGGCGATGGAGCCGGAGACATAGCCGCCGCCATGCAGGAAGAGCAGCGCGCGCGAGGCATCGGCGCCCGGCGCCTCGCTCCATTCGGCGGGCACGCCGCCGGCCCGCGTCGGCTCGACGCGGATATCGGCCGGCAGCGGATAACTCCCGCCGAGCGCGTCCAGCCGGCGCCGGCGCTCGGCGAGTTCGGCCGGCCTGGGGCGCGCGGCGAGCAGGTCGCGGATGGCCTGGATCTCGGGGTCGGTCCGGCGTGCGGTCATGCTGTCCTCCCGTGCCGCGCTGCGGCGCGGTCGGGCGCATCCTCGCCCCGGGTCGCCGGCCGCCGCAAGCGCCGTTAGGATCGCCGCGGCGAGGCGAGGGATACCCTGCATGTACGACGTGATCGTGGTCGGCGCCGGCTCGGCCGGGGCGCCCCTGGCGGCGCGGCTGAGCGAGGATTCCGGGCGCCGCTTGCTGCTGCTGGAAGCCGGCCGCGACTGGCGCGCGGCAGAGGCGCCGCCTGCCTTGCGCAGCGCCAACATCATCCCCTTCATGCACGACCCGGCGCATCAGGCGCAGTGGCAATGGCCGGGACTGATGACCCGCCGGACGGCGGCGCAGGAGCCAAAATTCTACTGGCGCGGGAAAGCGCTCGGCGGCTCCTCCGCGGTCAATGCGCAGATCGCCATCCGCGGCGTGCCGGCCGCCTTCGATGCCTGGGCCGAGGCGGGGTGCGAGGGCTGGTCGGCGCGCGATGTCCTGCCTCTTTTCGACGCCATCGAGGACGATGCGGATACCGGCGTGGCGCCGGGCATCCGCCGCGGCGGCCCGCTGCCGGTGCATCGCGTGCCCATCGGCGACTGGGGCGCCGTGGATCTCGCGCTGCGCGATGCGGCGCTCGCCGCGGGCTATCCCTGGAAGGCCGACCTGAACGCGCCGGAAGGCGAGGGCATCTCCTGCAACCCGATCAACAGCCGGAACGGCCAGCGCATCACCACCAATGACGGCTATCTCGAGCCGGCGCGCGGCCGGGCGAACCTGACCATCCGCGGCGGCGCGCTGGTCGACCGCGTGGTCTTCGAGGGCACCCGCGCCCGCGGCGTGCGGGTGCGGTTCGGCGCGGCATGGGAGGAGATCGCGGCGCGCGAGGTGGTGCTCTGCGCCGGCGCGATCCACAGCCCCTGCATCCTGATGCGCTCCGGCATCGGCCCTGCGGCGGCACTCGCCGCGCTTGGCATCCCGGTGCTGCACGGCCTGCCGGCGGTGGGACAGCATTTCATGGACCACCCGATCCTGCGCGCCACCCTTGCGCTGAAGCCAGCGCATGTGGCGCGGGGCGCCGATGCGCGCCACACCAACTGCTGCCTGACCTACAGCAGCGGCCTCGGCGGCGGCGGCGCGCGCGACATGATCATGATCGCTTACAACCACCGCGGCCTGGCCGGCGACCTGCCCGCGGCCTCGGGCGCGATCGGCGTCGCGCTGTACGATGCCTTCTCGCGCGGCGAGGTGCGGCTTGCGTCGGCCGATCCGGAGGCGCAGCCCATCGTCGAGGAAAACATGCTGGCCGATCCGCGCGACCGCTTGCGGCTGCGCGACGGCGTGCGAAGGCTGGCGGCGCTCTGCGCCCGGCCGGAGGTCGCCGGCCTCGCCGATTCCATCACCTTCGGCGACAGCGCCCTGACCATGACGGAGGCCGCCGACCTGCCGGACGCGGCGCTGGACGCGCTGATGCTGCGGGAGGCTGGCGACATCCAGCACGCCGCCGGGACGTGCCGCATGACCGCCTACGAGGATCCGCGCGGCGTGGTCGACCCGGACCTGACCGTCCGCGGCGTCACCGGCCTGCGCGTCGCCGATGCCTCCATCATGCCGACGGACTGCCGCGCCAACCTGCACTTCACCTGCGTCATGATCGGCGAGAACCTGGCCCGGCGGATGCGCGCTAGCGCCTGAGCAGGAACACGGTGGCGGCGAGATAGGCGACGTACCCCGTGCAGAGCAGCGCGACGAAGCCGGGCCCCATCGCCTGACCGCGCCTGCGGTGGTTGCGGAGGGCGTAGGCCGCCAGCACCGCGACCAGGAAGCCGATGTTCAGCGCATAGATCGCCACGTCGCCGACCGCGGCACCGATCACCGCCAGCGGCAGCAGCGCGACGGTGAGCGAGACGATGCCGTCGCCCATCACCGCGGCAATGGCCACCGTCGGCTTCCCGTCCCGCGTGAAGCGCCAGGCCGACCAGCTTTCCGGCAAGGCGCAGAGCAGGCCGATGACGAAGAGCCCCACCACCATGTCCGGCATGCCGAGCGGCCCGCCGACATGCTGCGCGCCGATGACGCTGGCCAGCGCGCCGAGCCCGATCGCCGGCACGCCGATCGCGGCGCGGCGCGCGACGCCGGCCGGCATTGGCGCGCGTTCCACCCAAGGGCGGCGAAGCAGCGCATGGCCGATATAGGCGGCGAAGGCGGCACAAAGGATCGCGCCGTCCACCGGCTGCAGTCCGGCGAGCGGCGGCGGCAGGGTCAGCGCCGTCAGCAGCAGCACGGTGCCGAGATAGGGCAGCGCCTGCACCTCCACGACCTGCGGCTGCACCGCGGGCGGCGCTTCCGGTTCCGGCCGCAGCCGGCTGGCGAGCCAGGAGAGCAGCACCGCAAGCGGCAGCGCCGGCACGTTGGAGCCGAGCGCCGCGCCGAGGCCGATATCCGGCCAGCCGAAGGCGGCGGAGGAGAGGTTCACCGCCGTCTCCGGGGCCGCGGTGGCGATGCCCATCAGCGCGCCACCGGCAGTGGCCGGCAGGCCCCAGCGGTTGCGCAGCGCCTGCAGCAGCTCCGCCGCCCGCGCCGCGCCCCATTGCATCGCGCCAATGCCGAGCAGCACCAGCCCCAGCCATGGCAACAGCGCGATCATGCCGGCCCGATGGCGAGGGCGATGTCGCCGGCGAAGGGCGGCAGACGGGCGACGAGTATTCCGTTGCCCTGCGAGTTGGCCTCGAGCTCGCCGGCCGGCCGGCCGGCCTGGGTCTCCCACAACGCGGCGCGGTAGCGTCCCGGCGCCAGGCCGGGCAGCCGCAGCGTCGCGGGGCGTGGCGGCATCGCCGCATCCAGCCGGCCATCCGGCAGCAGCGGCCCGCGCCGCAGCAGCCAGACCACGGCCTGCCGCGCGTCGCCGCAGCCGAAGGCCGCAATGTCCGGGTCGATCCCGATCTCCTCGTTCAGGTTGCCGCGGCGGAAGCGCGGCCAGTCCACCAGCGGCAGGAAATCCGCCAGCGCCCGCTGGGCGCGCCGCATCCCGGGTGTCAGCGTATGCGGATGACGGTTCGGCCACCGCATGCCGCCACCCACCGCACCCGAGGCGAGCTGCGCCCATTGCATGTGGCGGAAATACTCGTCGTCGAACGCCTCCGGCAGCGTGCGGTGGCGGTCCTTGAAGGTGTGGATCGGGCCATGTTCCGATTCGTGGAAGGGACGCGCATCGGTGATCTGCGCCAGCGCTTGCCGCACCAGCCGGCCGGTGCTGATCGCGGGCACCACGGTGTCGCGCGGGTCGTCGATGGTGCCTTCCTCGTAGAAATGGCTGCTGGCGAAATCGAGGGCGGGGTGGCGGAAGATCGGCTCGTTCAGCCAGGGCTTCCAGCCGAGCTCAGGCCCGAAGACCGAGACGGTCTGCAGGTGCGCCCGGCCATGCAGTCGCGTTTCGAGCGCGCGGAGGAAGGGTGCCACGTCGTCGATGAACTGCGCGAAACCCGCGGGGTCGCCGCCGGCCTGGGCGGGATGCATCTCGTTCCAAAGGTCCCAGGCGAAGATGACGCCGCTGCCGCCCCAGCGCTCCGTGGCGAAGGCCAGCCGTGCCTTCACCGCCTGCCGCGTCGCCGGGCAGACCAGAAGCTTGCGGCGGGAGGCGCAGGGGCCGCCATTGGCGCGGTTGTAGGGATGGTGCTTCCAGCGGTTCCACAGGAAGAAGGTATCGAAAGGCGTCAGCAGCAGCCGCAGCCCGATCACTTGGCACAAGGCGACCAGGTCGTCCCAGAGCCGCACCAGCGACAGGTTGAAGCGGCCGGGCGCGAGCTCGAAATAACGGTGGTCGCGCTGGCAGTATTCCAGCATCAGCCGCAGGCAGGTGACGCCGCTGTCCTTCAGCCATTGCAGGTGGCGTTCCACGCCGGGCAGGTCGCGCCGGCGATAGAGTCCGGCAAGCTCGGGCCAAGTGATCGCGTCGTTCTGGCCGATCGGGGTCCAGGCGGCGCCTGAGTCATCGTTGAAATAGGGCGCGTCCGTCGCGCGACCGATCCAGGGCAGGCTGGTCAAGGCGGATCCTTGTGGGGACTGGTAAGCAGCAACCCTGGCCGGAGTTCAGGGTTGCGCGTCGTGCCGCAGCCAGAAGATGCTGCCGTCCCACAGCACGAACTCCCGCGTGCCGTTGCGCACCACGCCGAAGCCGCTGGCGGCGGCGATCGCTGGCAGGTCGTGCCGGTCGGCCGTCGCGCCGCGATAGCTGAAATTCAGGATCAGCAGCGTGCCGCCCGGCCGCAGCACACGCGCGGCCTCGGCCATCATGCGGCCGGCGAGGCCGAGGCCGCCCTGGACGAGGTAGGGGAAGACGTCAACCGCCAGAACCAGGTCGCAGCAGGCATCGGCAAGCCCCGCCAGGTCGCCCCCGGAACAGGTCTCGAAGCGCAGGCCGGGATGCCGCGCCCGGGCTTCCGCGATCATCGCGGGCGAGACGTCGAGGCCCAGGACCGATCCCGCCTCCGCCGCCAGCGCCGCTGCCAACCGGCCGATGCCGCAGCCGAGGTCGAGGATGTCCGGCCGACCTGCCAGCAGGTCCTGCGCGCGCAGCCACTCCACAAGTTCGGCGGTCGCCTCGGCCAGCAGCGCCGGGTCTCCGAGGCTATAGGCGGCGACGCTTGCCTCCGGGCTGATCCGCACCAGCCGGTCGAACATGGCGCGGCTCTCGGCGATGGCGGTCGCGGCGTCCGACTGCTCGGCATGAATCGCGCCGGCGCGGAGCATGCGCTCGATCGTCAGCAGCCCGTCCTGCTCGGATTCGGCCAGGGCGAGCAGCGGGGCCAGGGCGGGCTCCGCCTCCGCAGCCGTCGCC
This sequence comes from Dankookia rubra, assembly GCF_004355005.1. Lineage (GTDB taxonomy): Bacteria > Pseudomonadota > Alphaproteobacteria > Acetobacterales > Acetobacteraceae > Paracraurococcus > Paracraurococcus ruber_A. The sequence goes on along the minus strand of NZ_SMSJ01000001.1, from coordinate 259,193 downwards.
AGGCGTGCCACAACCGTGGCGGCCGGCCTGCCCTCCAGCAGCAGGCGCATGAGCGCCACCGGCGCGGAGACGCGCCCGCCGAGGTAGTCGTCGAGCGGCGTCATGCCAGGCAGGACCGCCCATCCGGCCAGGCGACGCGATGGAAGTCCGCAAGCGTCGCAGCGACATCGCCAAAGCCGTCGCGCGTGCCGAGCGGATCCCGGCGCCCGGCATGGCGCAGCAACAGCGGCACCTCCTCTCGCGTATGGTCGGTGCCGGAATGCGTCGGATCGTTGCCATGGTCCGCGGTGACGATCAACAGGTCCCCCGGCGCGCAGGCGGGCAGGAAGCCGCCGAGCCAGGCATCGAATTCCGCCAGCGCGCGCGCATAGCCAGCGGGGTCGCGGCGATGGCCGAACTCCGTGTCGAAATCGACGAGATTGGCGAAGACCAGGCCCTCGCGCGTTGCCGCCCAGGTCTCGGCGATCGCCCGCAGGCCCGCGGTGTTCGAAATGGTCGGGGTGGAACCTGTAAAGCCGCGGCCGGCGAAAAGGTCGGCGGTCTTGCCGATGCCTTGCACCGGAAGCCCCGCCTCGACCAGCGCATCGAGAACGCTGCGCGGCGGGCGCAGGGCGAAGTCGTGCCGGCGCGGCGTGCGGCAGAAGGCGCCCGGGCTGCCTTCGAAGGGACGGGCGATGACGCGTCCGACAGCCCAGGCATCGGCATGGCGGCGCGCGATCTCGCAAATCGCGTAGAGCCGGCTGGGCGGGATCACCGCCTCATGCGCCGCGATCTGCAGCACGGAATCGGCCGAGGTATAGAGGATGGGCAGGCCGGTCCGCAGATGCTCCGGCCCCAGCCGTTCGATGATCTCGGTGCCGCTGGCCGGGATGTTGCCGAGGAAGCCGGTGCCCGCCTCCGCCTCGATCGGCGCCAGCAGCGCGGGGGGGAAGGCGTCGAAGACGGCGAATGGACGCTCCGCGACGATGCCGGCGATCTCCCAATGCCCGGTCGTGCTGTCCTTGCCCGCGGCACGCGGCCGCATGCGGCCCCAACTCGCATGGGGGGTAGGGCCTTCGTGCCCGGTGATGGAGGTGAGGCCGAGCGCGTCCAGGACCGGCAGCCGCAGCCCGGTGCGGGCGATGACATGGCCGAGCGTATCGGCACCCGCATCGCCGTACCGGTGGGCATCCGGTGCTGCGCCGACGCCGACGCTGTCGAGCACGATCAGCAGGCTGCGCATGGCGGCACCAGGCGGCGGCGGAAGGTCGGCTGATCCTCGGCACCCCAGAAATACTTGTAGCGCTCGCGCCCGCGGAGGAAGTCGGCGACGACGCATCCCTCGGCCATCGCCGCTTCCACCGCTTGGCCGACCAACAGCATGCCCGGGCTGAGGCGTTCCAGCGCCGGGTCGAAGCCGCTGAGATAGAAGTAGATCCGCCGCGCCGCGCGCCCGGGTGGATCGACCAGGGCATAGAGCACCGCGACGATCTCGCCGTCGAGCCGCAGGACGTGGAAGCGCAGCAGGCCGGCGCGGTGCAGCGCGGGCAGGGCATCCCGGTGCATGGCCTGAACGGCAGGATCGGCGAGCACGCCGCCCTCGCCGCGCGTCGCCCAGCGTGCGGCATGCAGGCGGAGCAGCGCGTCGAAGGGCGCCTCGATGCCCGCGGCCTCCGTCGTCCAGTCCAGCATCCCGGCCTGCTCCGCCCGGCGGCGAACCGTGCGGAGATCACGCAGCGTCTTGGCGGAGATGCGCGTGGCCAGCGCATCGAGGCGTTCGGGCAGGGCGAGGCAGGGGCAGGGGTCCGCGGCTGCGACCTCCTCTGTCCAGCCTGCCGGCACCGGCAGGGCCAGCAACGCCGAACCGGCGCGCAGCTGCGGCCATTCCCAGGCATCCGCATCGGCGCGCAGTGCCAAGTGGCGGCCCAGGGCGGCCAGTGCGGGTGCCTGGCTCGGCAGCAGCAGCGCATCGAGGTAGTCGGTGGTGGCAATGCCGAGCGGGAACAGCAGCCGCCCGGTGCCCTCCGGCCGGGCGTAGCGGTAGAAGGGGAGAAGCCCGACCAGCCTGCCGCCCTCGCGCAACGCCAACGCCAGCAACGCCCCGTCACCGACATGCCGCCACCACGGGATCAGCCAGGCCGGCGACTGGAAAGGTGTCGCATCAGGCACGGCCTGCCACAACGCGTCCCATTCCGGCTGCAGCCGCTCGAGCGCCGGTAGATCGGTGACCTCCTCGATCGCTGGCCCGGCCGGATCAGGCCGCATGGCTGCTGCCCGGCCGCGCAACCCGATGATAGGCGCCAAGATAGCCGGCGAGCATGGCATCCGCCGAGAACCGTCGCCGCGCGGTGGCGCGGATGGTCGCGGGGCAGAGCCCGTCCGCCGCCCGGATCGCTACGGCCATCTCGGCCACGTCACGGACCAGGAAGCCGGTGACGCCGTGCTCGATGATGTCGGCCAGCGCGCCGGAGGCGAAGGCGACTACCGGCGTGCCGCAGGACATGGCTTCCATCGCCACCAGCGAACTCGTCTCCGGCGCGATGCTGGCCGAGATCAGGCAGCGCGCCGCGCTCAGCAGGCGGCGCTTGCGGGCAAAGCCGAGCGGGCCGAGGAAGCGGTGCGGCAGCGTGAGGCGCGGCAGGACCTTGTCACGCCAATAGGTCTCGTGCGCCGCATAGGGAAAGACCTGGCCACCTAGCAGAACCGGCATTCCCGCCTGGCTGCCGGCTTCGAGCGCCGCATGCTGGTTCTTCTCCGGGCAGACGCGGCCGAGCAGCAGGGCGAAGCGCCGTCGCGTGAGCGGCAGGTGGAGCGCGTCGGTCGCCACCCCGTTGTCGATCGGCGGCAGCAGCGAAGCGCAGGGCGGACAGGCGCGATGCTGGGACGACGAGACCGCGTGCAGCCAGGTGTCCGGGCGCGCGGGGCGGAAGACCTCGGGCGGGTACCAACCCGGCGGCAGGTGCAGCGTCGCCAGCACCGGTACCCCGGGGGACGGCAGGTAGCGATGGAAGTCGATGCCGTGCATATGCACCAGATCGACCGGGTAGCGCCTCAGCGCCGCGGCGATGCGCTCGCGCAGCGCGGCATGCACGGCATCCTGCATGGCATCCGTCACCGGCCCGGGCGGTAGCGGGATCGGCAGAAGCGTGCTGTTCGTGGCGGAGCCCTCGCAGGCGAGCACGATGGCACGGTGACCGAAGCGCGGCAGGCCGCGCTCGATCGTGCTCAGCACCTGCTCCGCCCCGCCGACCGCATCCGGCCCGACCGGCGCGAAGGGAAAGGCGACCTGCAGGATCGTCAGTGCCATGGCACCGCGGCCGCAAGCTGGCGGAAGCGCTCGCCCGACATCCCCCAGGGAAAGCTCTCGTAGAACAACCGTCCTTCATGCGGCGGCCGGGTGAAGTCGTATCCGGGGGCGGTGCGCAGTCGCTCGGTGGCAACCGGGAAGGCCGCGAGCACCGCACGTTGCGTGGCGAAGCAATCGAGCATCCGGCGCTTCAAGGCGCATTGCCCGGGCGAGAGGGAGAGCGTCACCGACGCCGTGCCCGCATGCGGCAGGAAATCGCCGACTGCGATGCCATGCGGTCCGGCGTGATAGCCCGCCATCTCGATGATCGAAGCCGGACAGCGCCGCACCGCCGCATGCACCGCCAGTGCGATGGCATCGTGGTCGGGATGGCCGCCCTCGTAGGCATGGGTCACCACGATCTCGGCGCCGCAGGCCGCAATGGCCGAGGCGATGCCCGCGACGACATCCGGCAGGTGCAGCGCCGCTTCCTGGTCCGGCACGCCGAGCGTCTGCGCCGCGGCGGCCGGCAGTCCGGCCAAGGCGAGCGCCGCCGCCAGTTCCCCGTGCCGCGCGGCGGCATAGGCAGCACAATCGGCGAAACCATGGGCTGCAACGTCCTGCCCGTTGCGCGGCGCGCCATCCGTGACGTGCAGGATCCGCGCCCGCGGTAGGAGTGGTAGCTGGCCGCCGAGCCCGATCACCTCGTCGTCCGGATGCGCCGCGACGATCAGCACGCGCGCCGGCGACAGGTCCTCGCGGCTGGCGAGCCTGCGAAGAAACTCACCGGACGGCATGGATCCGGGCGGCCTCTGTCGCGCGCTGCTGCAGCACGCGGAAGGGGACAGCGCCGGACTCGCGCGGGCCAGGCCTCTGCGCGAGCAGCGAGACCGCCTCGCGATAGCCGTTCAGCGTGCCGACATCGACATAGACCTCGCCGGCACGGACGCCTCTCGCCGCGCCGCCGCGGGCCAGCCAGGCATTGACCAACGTGCCCATGTACTCGTCGCCCCGGCCAGGCTCCTGCCAGAGGGAATGCAACTCGTGCAGCACGGAGCCAGGCAGCTTGAAGGCGCCCCAGATCCAATGACTGCGGGCGTCGCGGCGCTTAACCTCAATGGTCTCGACCCGGCCGGCGGCATCGGTGACAACGGCATCGAAAAACTCCGGCCGTTCGACCGGGAAAAGCAGGAAGCTGAAGACGTCGTCCGGCAAAGGTGCCAGTGCGGCTTCCGGGAACCAGATGGTGTCCGGCAGGCCAACCACCACCGGCTCCTCCGGCCTGATGAGCGGCAGGGCGCAGAACAATGCGTCGCACAGGCCGCTCGGTTCCTGCTGCACCACATAGGCAATGGAGGCACCGCCTATGCGCGAGCCATAGTAGTTGATGATGTCGCTCTTGCCTGGAGCGATGACGAAGCAGATCTTATCGACGCCGGCGGCCAGCATGCGCTCGATTAGGTGCTCGCTGACGGCGCGCGGGCGCTCAACCCCACCTTCCAGCCTGCTGCCGACCGGCAGCAGTTCCTTCGAGAAGGCCAGGGGTTGGATGCGGCTGCCGAGGCCGGCCGCAGGGATGATGCCCCACATACTCAATCTCCGATCATCGCGGAGGTCATCGCCGCCTGCACGGCATCCTCGAGCGCAATGGCCCGGTGGTCCGCGGTGTGCTCGGCCAAGGTGCGGTCCCGAGCCGCCCGGGCAATGCGGCGCATCTCGGCGTCGGTCAGCCCGATGGCGGCAATTGCGTCCTCGCTGGTGTCAGCGACGATGACCTCGCCTCCCGGCGTATAAAAATCCGCGAGGCCGGCCCACGAATCCGTCAGGATCGGCGCGCCGCAAGCCGCTGCCTCGAACAGCCGGCCGGAAGGACACCATCCCATCGCCGCCATGGCCCGCCGGGTGATGTTCAGCGTCAGGCGGGAGGATGCGAAAAAGGCTGCGTGCTCGGCCGGCGGCATGTGGCGGAGGAACCAGATATTCTCGGCCCAGGGGAACTCCGGCGGGTAGAGCGCGCCGCCGATGACGAAGCGATGCGCGGGCAGGGCACGCGCCGGCGCCACGAATAGCCGTTCCAAAGCCGGCTGCCGGTCGGCGGCATAGGTGCCGAGGTAGGAGAGGTCGGCGCGCAGCCGAGGGTCCGGCGGGACCGGCCGATGCGCCTCAAGGTCGACGCTGCCATAGAGCGGTGCGACGCGCCGCGCGCCAAGCTCGGAACGCAGACGCTGCAGCGCCTCTCCGCCAGTATAGCTCAACACCAAGTCGAACCCGCCGAGCCCCTCGGATGGCAGGTAGTCGGGTCGCTCGCCGGCCGCAAGGCGGTCCAGCGTCACTGGGGTATCGAGGTCGTAGAAGGTTCGGAGCCGCACCGCCGAGTTGAGCACCAGTGCCGAGGCGGCGGCGCCGTCCGGGCAATAGGAGGTGACCATGGCAATGTCGGCGCCCCGCAGGATCCGCTCGGCTTGTGGCCTGATGGAGCTCCAATCCGCGTAGAGCACCGTCTTCAGCCCTGGCATCGGCTGCAGGTCGCGCGTGTCGGCATAGTAGGGCACATCGCGCTCGAAGAAGGTGACGTGATGGCCGCGGCGCGCCAGGGCACGGCAGAGCGCGCGCCACAGTGTCGCATGGCCATTGCCCCAGGAGGAGGTAATGGTAAGGCCGAAGACGACGATCCGCATCAGGCGGCCGCCCGTGCCAGGGCGGCGCTGCCGCTGCGTGCCGGACGTAGTTCCTGGCGCGCCAAGCGGCCGATCAGCAGGCCGAGCACCGCCGCTTCCTCCGGTCGCAAGCCGGCCGCAGCCTCGCGCAGCTCGGTCTCCGCTTCCTCCCGCACCTGGTCGGCCAGGCTGCCGTCCAGGTAGCAGTCGAGCACGCCGGGATGCACATAGCACTTGCGGCAGATGGTCGGCGTGTTGCCAAGCCGCTGGGCCACCTGTTCGATCGCGCGCTTGACGTTGCGCTTGGCTGCGGCCTCAGTGTCGAAGCGCTCGAACTCGCGCAACGCCAGGGCGGCGAGCACCGTGCCGGCCCAGGTGCGAAAATCCTTGGCCGTCACGTCGCTGCCGGCGATCTCGCGCAGGTAGTCGTTGACGTCGCCGGAATCGATGCCGTGGCGTTCGCCCGCCTCGTCGAGGTACTGGAACAGCTCCTGGCCCGGCAGGTCCTGGCACTCCCGGAGGATGCGGGCGATGCGGCGGTCGGCAATCTGGAGCTGCCAGGCCTTGCCACTCTTTCCCTTGAAGGCGAAGCGGAGCTTCGCGCCCTCGACCTCGACATGGCGGTTCCGCAGCGTCGTCAAGCCATAGCTGCCATTCTGCTTTGCGTAGTCGTCGTTGCCGACACGAATGAGGGTGGTTTCCAGCAGCCGCACCACGGTCGCCAGCACCTTGCGGCGCGGCAGACCGGACAGCGCCAGATCGCGCTCCACCTGGTCGCGGATATGCGGCAGGGCGCGGGCAAACTCGACCATATGGCCGAATTTCGCGGCGTCCCGCGTCTCCCGCCAACGGGGATGGTAGCGGTACTGCTTGCGTCCCTTCTCGTCGCGGCCGGTCGCCTGGATGTGGCCGTCCTCCCGAGGGCAGATCCAGACCTGTGTCCAAGCCGGTGGGATGGCCAGGGCGCGTATGCGGCGGAGCGTGGCCGGATCCTTCACAGTGCCGCCCTTGGGCTGGCGGTAGCTGAATCCCTTGCCGAAGCGCCTGCGACCGATACCCGGCTCATCATCCGACACGTAGCGCAGCGACGCGGCGCGTGCTGCCTGCCGGGCATCCTGGAGATCGAGGTCAACATTGTCCGCGGCCATGGCACTTCGGCATTCGCAGTGTGAGTGGATGGTCAACCCAGCGCGGCAGCCGGGGTTCCGGGACGGGCGTAGCGTCGAATCATCGCCCCGCAGAACTCGGCGAACTCCGCCGGCACAAGCGGCGGGCTGGTGTGATGCGGCGCCAAGCCGCGGTGCTCCGGCGTGAAGCAGAAGGTGACTGTCACATCGAATTCCTCGAGCGCCGCCATCTGCCGGTCGAACCAGTCGAGCGCATTCGGCCGGAAGCTGTCGGCCCATGAAAGGCCGGTCCGCAGGTGCCGGACTCCGAGCCGCCGCATCCAGGCGACCGCGTCGTCCAGCCGGTGATCCTCGAAATGGAACCACTGGCACAGGCCGAGGGCCGGGGCTCGGCGGGCGAAGGCTTCCAGCGATGGCTTTGGCGATCCGTCCTCGCGCAGCAGCCCCATGTAGAAATGCCGGTAGTAGGACGAGCCCTCCGCCTCGCGATGGCGAGTCGTTGCTTCCCAGGCGCGCGGCAGGTCATAGAGACTGTACCAGTGGATGCGCGGTGCGCGCCCCACCAGCAGTTCCGCGGTACGATCAACGCCCCAGGCCTGGACTTCCTCGGCCCCGAAGGATGAGACTCCAACCTCGGACACCCAGACCGGCAGGTCCGTCACCGCGCGAATCTCGTCGAGCTTCATCGGCCATTCGCCGATCTGCCAGAGGTTCCAGTCGAGCGGGAAACCATGTACCGCGACGACCTCGAGGTGATCCAGGACCCCGCGTTCCGCAAGATTGCCAATGAAAGCGGGATCGATCGGCGAAATGCCTCCGAGTACCCGCGGCAGGGTCGGGTGCGCGGCGCGGATCGCCTGAGCGGCACCGGTCGCCATCTCGGCAAACAACCGCCAGTCGGGGTCGAGCTCGGGGTCCCAATGCGACTTGTTGTTGGGCTCGTTCCAGATCATCGCCGCTTCGATCATGCGCGGTTCTCCCGGGCCGGGTAGACCGCACCGGCTCCTTGCGGTGCGTCGACGCGCCTGCAGACGTAGACCTCCTCCTCCGGATGCGCCTCGATGGCAAAGCCGGCGCTGCGGAGCATGGCTTCCGCGCAAGCACGGTTCGGCACCCACCAGTTGGTCTCGTCCTGGGCGTAGCGGTGCTCGATAAAATGCAGCTTCGGCCAGCCCGCATCGTCGAAGGGCGCGGTATCCCAAAAGTCGAAATTTTCCCGCACAGGCGCAATCTGTGGCTTGCCGCGCTGCATCGACTGAAAGATGAGCATGTCCTCGGCGACATGTTCGTGGATCAGATCGAGGGCGAGAAGTGGATGGCGGAGATGATACAGCACGCCCATGAACAGTACGATATCGAATCGCTCTCCGATCGTGCCAAGATCGTAGACCGACATGGCCCTGAACTCGATGTCCTGGCCGGTGGCCTCGGCGGCGAAGCGGGCCTGCGCCAGGTAGTCTTGGTCGGAATCGATGCCGAGCACCCGCGCGGCGCCCCGACGCTTCATCTCGATTGCATAGAAGCCGCCGTTGCAGCCGATGTCGAGCACGCTGCGGCCGCTGAGGTCCTGCGGCACCGCATGCGCGAAGCGGCGCCACTTCACCGAGGGATAGTCACCGAGGAAATGGTCCGGCGCGGTGCTGACGCCGCCAAGGTCGATGTTGTGGAACCAGTTACCGAGCGCGGCGGCGCGCCGGCGCAACGCCTCGGCTTCGATCCGCGTGTTCATGCGGTCACCCCCTCATTCATCCACATTAGCCTTCCGCCGCCGTCCCACAGCACGAGAGCGCTGGAGGATGCGGGATCGATGTCGAACCGCATATGCGCGTCGAGCGTCAGTCCAATGCACCAGAGCAGGGCCGCCTTGATGATGTCCGCATGGCTGACAGCGACGACCGTGCCGTGCGGATAGGAAGTTTTCATCTGGTGGATGCCAGCGACCACGCGCGACTGCGCCTGTTGCATCGGCTCACCGCCCGGTGGGCAGGACTTGGCCCTCTCGCCATTCCAACGCACCCATCTTGGATCGCCCTCCAGGTCATCGAAGCGGGCACCGGTCCAGTCGCCGAAGTCGATCTCGTCTAGGGCCTCGCAGGGCTGAACAACCAGACCAGAAGCGTCGGCGATGGCCTGTGCGGTATCGCGCGCGCGGCTGAGCGAGCTGGTGAACAGCGCATCCGGCTTGCGCACGGCGATCCGCGTCCCCAGCCGTGCCGCTTGGTCGCGCCCGGCCCCGTCGAGTTCCACGCCGGCCATCCGTCCGCAGAGCACTTTGCCAAGCAAGGGGTGGGCGGCGTGGCGCACCAAAAGGATGGTCGTCGCCATCCGGATCAGCCCTCGCCGGCGATGAAGCGCAGCGTGAGTTCCCGGGCCTCAGCGTCGGTGAATTGCACCGGGGGTGACTTCATGAAGTAGCTGGCCGGTCCCTGCAACACGCCGCCATGGCCACGGTCGAGCGCCAGCTTGGCGCAGCGCACCGCATCGACCACGACACCAGCGGAGTTGGGAGAGTCCCAGACTTCCAGCTTCAACTCCAACTGCAGCGGCACACCGCCGAAGCCGGTTCCCTCCATCCGGATCTGCGCGAATTTCCGGTCACCCAGCCACGGGACGAAATCGCTCGGACCGACATGGATGTCGCCGGGTGCAGGCGGTACATCCATCTGGCTGGTGACCGCCTGCGTCTTCGAGATCTTTTTCGATTGCAGCCTTTCGCGTTCGAGCATGTTCAGGAAATCGGCATTCCCGCCGAAGTTGAGCTGATAGGTCCGATCGAGCGATACACCACGCTCTCGGAACAAGTTTGTCAGGACACGGTGTACGATCGTGGCACCGACTTGGCTTTTGATATCGTCTCCCACCAACGGCAGGCGCCGTTCGGCGAATCGAGCTTGCCAGCCTGCATCCGAGGCGATGAAGACCGGAATGCAGTTGACGAAGGCGCAGCCGGCCTCGAGTGCCTTCTCGGCATACCACTCGGTGGCCTGCTGCGAACCGACCGGCAAGTAGGAAACCAGGACTTCAGTACCGCTGCGACGCAGGATCTCGGCGACATCCGCTTCCGGCGCATCCGACTCCTTCACTTCGTCGCGGAGGTAGCGGCCTATCCCATCGAGCGTGCGGCCACGCGACACGGTCACGCCCAGCGGCCCCACTTCAGCAAACCGATGCGTGTTGTTCGGGTGCGCCAGGATCGCTTCGGCAACATCGCAGCCGACCTTTTCCGTAGCGACGTCGAAAGCTGCGCTGATATCGATATCCGAAATCCGGTAGCCCCCGAGATCCGGCCGGATCAGGCCAGGGACCTGGTCATGGGCCGACCGGTAATAGGTCAGGCCCTGCACGAAGGAGGACGCACAGTTACCGATGCCGATCAGCCCGACCCGCACGCGTCTGGAACCCAAAGCTTGTCTCCCTCGCATCGGTCTATGGCCGCAGCCTGCTCTGGCTGTGATGGTGGGGAACGCGAGGCGCGGCGCTTCGCCCCGCCGGCACGGAATGCGGCACTGACAAATGCAGGTGAGTACCGGTTCCGTCCTGGCGCGGTTTGCGTTCGCACTGAGCCGGGAGCCTTTGTTGCTCGGCGGCCGCAGGCGCGACGCCAAACGCATCGTCGAGCTGTAGGTCCGGGAACCGATCGACGTGGCGCGACCTCTAGACCGGCAGCGCAAACGGCAGGTGGATAGAACGGAGGCGCCCTGGTGTCGGAATTGATTCTTCTTACGGGTGGCGCGGGGTTTATAGGCTGTCATTTGGCAGGTGAATTGCTCCGCCGCGGCTATCGCGTGCGGGTGCTGGACAGCTTGTTGGACCAAGTGCATGGGGCGCAGTCTGGCGTTCTCTCGGTCGGACCTCATGTCGAGTTCCACCGCGGGGATGTGCGAGACATTGCGGCCGTGGCGCGTGCACTGCAAGGAGTGGATGCTGTCGTGCACCTCGCAGCCGAAGTCGGCGTCGGGCAGAGCATGTATGCGGTAGACCGGTATGTGTCTGCCAATGATTCCGGCACTGCAGTGCTTTTTCAATGCCTGATCGAGCGGCCGGTGCGTCGCGTCGTGGTCGCGTCGTCCATGAGCATCTACGGGGAGGGACTGTATCGCAGCGCCTCTGGCCGATTGGTCGAGGATGCCGTCCGTCTGCCGAGGACGAGCTCGACCCAGCCTTGGGACCCGGTTGATGAATCAGGACGCGGTTTGCTGCCGCTGCCGACACCAGAGGAAAAGCGTCCGGCGCTTGCGTCGGTCTATGCCATTACAAAGTACGTGCAGGAGCGCCTGACCCTGACCCTGTCACCAGCCTATGGCATGGAGGGCGTCGCGCTGCGGCTCTGGAACGTCTACGGGCCGGGACAGGCACTGTCAAATCCCTATACCGGTGTGCTGGCGATCTTCGCGTCGCGCCTGCACAACGGCCAGCCTCCGATGATTTTCGAGGACGGCCAGCAGCGCCGCGACTTCGTGCATGTCTCGGATATCGCGCAAGCCTTCATCCTCGCGCTGGAGCGGCCAGAGGCGGTAGGCCGCGTGTTCAACATCGGCAGTGGCGAGCATCGCACCGTATCGGACGTTGCCGCGCTGCTTGCCCGCGCGATGGGACGGCCCGGCATGGCACCGGAGATAACTGGTAAGGCACGGGCCGGCGATATTCGCCATTGTATTCCCGATATCAGCCTGGCCAAGGGCATGCTCGGCTTCGAGCCTCGCACCGATTTCGTTGCGGGACTCGCTGAGCTGGCCGAGTGGGTCGCGCGGCAGAGAGCCGAGGACCGGGTTCACGAGGCGCGCCGTGAACTTGAGGCCAGGGGGCTGGTCGCGTGATGGGCGGCGGTCGTCCTCTCCTCGTCACAGGCGGTGCCGGCTTTATCGGGGCCAATTTGGCTGACCGCTTGGCGACACAAGGACATACGGTGCTGGTCTATGACGCGCTGACCCGCGATGGCGTAGAGGCGAACCTAGACTGGCTTCGGCGGCGCCATGCGGGCCGTGTGGTCCCGATCATTGCCGATATCAACGACACGGTGGAACTCGGACGTGCGATGGCCGAGGCCGATGCGGTGTTCCACCTCGCGGCGCAGGTTGCGGTGACCAGCAGTCTCGACGATCCGGTGCAGGACTTTATTGTGAACCTGCGCGGCACGCTTGGCGTGCTGGAAGCATCACGCCGCCGAGGGCGCGCGGTACCCGTGATCTTCGCTAGCACGAACAAGGTGTACGGTGACCTCGCGGATATCCCGCTCGACCTCGGGGACGAGACCTATGTCCCGCGACCGGACGCGATTCGCCAGCATGGCATCGGCGAGGATCGGCCGCTCGACTTCCATACGCCCTACGGCTGTTCCAAAGGTGCTGCGGACCAGTACGTGCTAGATTACGCGCGCAGCTTTGGCGTGCCCAGCGTGGTATTCCGTATGAGCTGCATCTACGGGCCGCTGCAGCGCGGCACTGAGGATCAGGGCTGGGTCGCGCATTTCGTCTTGCGCGCGCTTGCCCAGCAGCCCATCAGCATCTACGGCGACGGATGCCAAGTGCGGGACATTCTTTTCGTGGATGACGCAGTCGATGCTTACGTTGCGGCTTGGCAGAGGATAGACGCGTCGAATGGAAGGGCCTTCAATCTCGGTGGCGGACCGGCAAATGCCGTGAGCCTGTTGCAGGTGATCGGTGCGATCGAGCAGACTCTCGGTTGCCGGATCGAGGTAAGGCACGGCAACTGGCGGGCGGGCGACCAGCGTTACTATGTTTCAGACACGCGGCATGCGCAGCGGATACTGGGCCTCGCGGCGCCGCGAGCGTGGCGCCAGGGCCTGCAGGCACTTGCTTCGTGGCTAGCCGCTGAGCACGCACCGGCCGAGGCAACGCCATGAAGGTTGCACTGGTCAATCCGTCCTGGAGTTTTGAGGGCAGTATCTACTTCGGTTGCCAAGCGCCGCATCTGCCGCTGGAACTTGGCTATATCCGCGCGCTCCTCGAGGCGGACGGGCATGACGTGCTAATGCTGGACGCACATCTCTGCAGCCTTTCGGCGCCAGATGCTGCGGAGCAGGTTGCGGCTTTCGGGCCGGACATGACGGTCGTCACAACTGCGCCGACCTATTTGTTTTGGCGTTGCGCGCCCCCGGAACTGCGTGTGCCGCGGGAGTTTCTTGTGGCGCTGGGCTTCGCAGGTGGCCGAACGGTCGCGGTAGGGCCGCATGGCTCGGTGACCCCGCAGGCGACCCTGCAGAAGCTGGGCGTCGACGTCGTCGTGCGTGGCGAATGCGAGGAGATCGTCCGACGGCTCGCGCAGTCTGAGGACCTGTCCGGTGTTCCAGCAATCTGTTTCAGGCAGGACCGGGCGATCAACGTGACCGGTGGTGCCCATGCCGGTGCCTTCGTTGACCTGCCGGCACTGCATTGGCCGGATGAATGGATGCAACGTCACCGTCACCATCATCACCGCTTCGATTGCGACCCGACCGTTCCCGGCGCAGAAGTCGAGGCCTCACGAGGCTGTCCCTACCATTGCTCATTCTGTGCCAAGATCGACTTCCGCGATGCCTATCGCCGGCGCACGCTGGCGCCACTGCTGGAGGAGATCGACGGGCTAGCCTCTCAAGGTGTCGGCTATCTCTACTTCATTGATGAGATTTTTCTGCCGCAACGCCCTTTGTTGGAAGCGCTGGTCGGGCGCGGCCTGCAATTCGGCATCCAGACCCGCATCGACCTATGGAAGCCGGAGATGCTGGACCTGCTCGGTCAGGCCGGCTGCGTCTCCATCGAAGCCGGGGTCGAGAGCCTGACGCCGGAAGGGCGGGCGGCGCTCGACAAGAACTGCCGCATGTCGACCGACGACTTGGCGGAGCGGCTGCTCTATGCGAAGCGGCGGGTGCCGTTCGTTCAAGCCAACCTCATCAAGGTCGCTGGCGATGATGCAGGGATGGTCGCAACCTGGCGGGAGCGCCTGCAGCGCGGCGGCGTCTGGGCAAACGACCCGGTGCCACTCTATCCCTATCCCAGTTCCCCGGATTACCGTCGCCTCTGGGGCGCGCCGGACGACATGGCCTGGGAGCGCGCGCATGATTACTACCTCGCGCAATTCGACCGGCTGAGCGACATCCAGGAGAATGGGGTCGCCTCCCTTGAGGTCCTGGAAGCGGGCTGCTGCCGATGACCTCGCCGGCTGGGCTGCGCCTGTTGATGAGCGCTGATACGGTCGGCGGCGTTTGGGGCTATGCGCTGGATCTTGCGGCGGGCATGGCGCAGCGGGGCGTGACGATCGTGCTTGCCGTGCTAGGGCCACCGCCGGATCCGGCACAGCGTGTCGAAGCGGAAGGCATTCCCGGGCTGCGACTGGTGGAACTCGATTGCCCGCTCGAATGGCTTGCCGGATCCGCCGCCGAAGTCGAGGCATCTGGCGCCGCACTCGCCGCGCTGGCACGCGAGGTTTCCGCCGACCTCGTGCACCTTAACTCGCCCGCACCTGCTGCTAATGCAAGCTTTGGCCAACCCTTGGTAATTGCTTGCCATTCCTGCCTTGCGACGTGGTGGCAAACGATGCGGGCAGGGCCGATGCCTGACGACTTCGTCTGGCGGACTGCCTTGGTGGCGCGCGCCTATCGGTCGGCAGATCTCCTGGTCGCGCCGTCAGGCTGGTTCGCCGCGGCGACCCGGGCGGCTTACGATCTTTCGGTAGCCCCGCGTGTGGTGCACAATGCGCGGCGTCGGCTTCCGCTGCGGGAAGCGGCGTCCCTCAAAGCGATTGCCTGTACCGCCGGCCGGCTCTGGGACGAAGGCAAGGATGCGGCTACGCTCGATGCGGCGGCGGCGCTGCTGCCATTTCCGCTGATCGCAGCGGGTCCGACGGAAGGGCCGAACGGCGGCAATGTCGAGTTGCGCCACCTGCGCCGGCTCGGACGACTTCCCGCAACAGCCATGGCCGCGTTGCTTGAGACTCGACCGATCTTCGTAAGCGCGGCGCTCTACGAGCCATTTGGCCTTACCGTGCTGGAAGCGGCTCAGGCTGGTTGTCCCCTGGTGCTGTCCGACACTGCCGGCTTCCGCGAGTTGTGGGACGGTGCGGCTACATTCGTCGCGCCTAGGAATTCGGGCGGCTTCGCCGCAGCAATCGAACGCCTCTCCCGCGATCAGGGAGGGCGAACCAAGCTCGGCATTGCGGCGCAGGAACGTGCCACGCGTTACAGCCTGGACAGGCAGGTCGACGGGATGCTCGCCATCTATGATAAGGTGCTCGGCCGGTCGGGAAGGGATGTTGCTGCGTGAGGCTCGTCTACGTCGCCCATTCCATCGAATCCTGCTGGAATCACGGTAACGCTCACTTTCTGCGTGGCATCCTGGCGGAACTGCAGGCGCGCGGCAACGACGTGACGGCGCTGGCCCCGGCGGAGTCCTGGAGCCTCGACAATCTACTCCGCGACCATGGCGAAGCAGGGCTCGGCGCCTATCGCGCGGCCTATCCCGGGTTGCGTGCACGCAATTACCGGAACGCCGATGACTTGGTATCCGCCATCGACGCGGCCGACCTCGTCATCGTGCATGAATGGACCGATCCCTGGGTCGTCGCGGCGATTGGTCGCGCGCGCCGGGCCGGCGGGCGGTTCCGCCTGCTGTTCCACGACACGCACCACCGCGCGATGAGCGACCCCGAAGCGATCCGCCGCTTCGACCTGCAGGATTTCGACGGGGTGCTTGCCTTCGGCGCGGCCCTGGCGGCGGTCTATCAGCAATGGGGCTGGGATCGCCGGGTCTTCGTCTGGCACGAGGCTGCGGACACCCGCCTGTTTCGCCCGCCTGCGGCGGAGGTGAGCCGTGAGGGCTTGGTCTGGATCGGCAATTGGGGTGATGACGAGCGGAGCGAGGAGCTCGAACACTTCCTGCTGCGGCCGACGCGGGACGCCGGCCTTGCGCTCGACATTCATGGCGTGCGCTACCCCGATGCGGCGCTCGGCAAGCTCGCCGCGCTCGGGGCGCGGTATCGGGGGTGGCTGCCGAATGCCCGGGCGCCCGAAATCTTCGCTCGCCATCTGGCCACGGTCCATGTGCCGCGCCGCTTCTACGTGCAAATGCTGCCGGGCATCCCGACCATCCGCGTCTTCGAGGCACTGGCCTGCGGCATCCCGTTGCTGTCGGCTCCCTGGGAGGATGCGGAGCATCTGTTCCGTCCCGGCCAGGATTACTTGGTCGCGCGCGACGAGGGAGAGATGCTGCGGCACATGCGGGCGATCCGAGCCGATGCCGGCCTGCGCGCGGCACTGGCGGCGAGCGGCCTCGAGACGATCCGCGCCCGCCATACCTGCGCCCATCGCGTGGACGAGTTGCTGGCCATCCTGGCGCAGCTTCGCATGCCCGAGGAGGCCGGCGCATGAGGATTGCCTTCTATGGATCAAGCCTGCTGTCGTCCTACTGGAACGGCGCAGCGACCTACTACCGCGGTATGCTGAGCGCGCTGCACCGCCACGGCTACCACGCGACCTTCTACGAACCCGATGCCTTCGACCGGCAGCAGCACCGTGACATTGCCCCGCCCGATTGGGCGGAGGTAAGGGTCTATCCGGCAACCGAAGCGGCGCTGCGGGACGTGATGGCCGAGGCTGCGCGCGCGGATGTCGTGGTCAAGGCCAGCGGCGTCGGTGTCTTCGACGATGCGCTGCTGCAGGGCGTCATGGCCGCGGCCCGGCCGGGTGCGATCCGCATTTTTTGGGATGTCGATGCTCCGGCTACCTTGGCGGAGCTTGCCGCGGCACCCGACCATCTGCTGCGACGCATGCTGCCGGACCTCGATCTGGTGCTGACCTATGGCGGCGGTCCGCCTGTCGTGGAGGCCTATGAGGGCTTTGGCGCGCGGCGCTGCTTGCCGGTCTACAACGCGCTCGACCCCATGACGCATCACCCGGTGCCGCCCGAACCGCGCTTCGTTGCCGATCTTTCCTTCCTCGGCAACCGGCTGCCGGACCGCGAGGCCCGGGTGGAGGAGTTCTTCCTGCGCCCAGCGGCGCTGCTGCCCGACCACCGCTTCCTGATCGGCGGCAATGGCTGGGGCGACAAGGCGAGGCCGGCGAATGTGCGGTCGATCGGGCACGTCTATACGCATGAGCACAACGCCTTCAACACCTCGCCGCTCGCGGTGCTGAACATCGCCCGAGACAGCATGGCGACCACAGGCTTTTCCCCCGCCACGCGGGTCTTCGAAGCGGCGGGGGCCGGCGCCTGCCTTATCACGGATGCCTGGGTTGGGCTCGAGCTTTTCCTCGACGAGGGCACCGAGGTGCTGGTCGCGCGGGATGGTGCCGAGGTGGCGGCACAGTTGGCCGAACTGACGCCGGAGCGGGCACGACGAATCGGCGAGGCGGCGCGGGTGCGCATCCTGTCGGAGCACACCTATGCGCGGCGCGGCATGCAGGTCGACGCCCTGCTGCGCGAGGTTGCGGCGCGGAAGCGGGCGGCATGAGCGCGGCGCCGATGCGGATCGTCGTACTCGGCCTCAGCCTGTCCTCGGCCTGGGGCAATGGCCATGCCACCACTTATCGCGCCCTGCTGAGAGCCTTTGCCGCACGAGGACACGAGGTGGTCTTCCTTGAGCGCGAGGTTCCCTGGTACGCCGGTCATCGCGACCTCGCCGCGCCGGATTATTGCGCGCTTGAGTTCTACCGCGGGATGGATGACCTGCTTCGCTGGCGCGGGGAGATCGCCTTGGCGGACGCGGTGGTGGTCGGCTCCTTCGTCCCAGAGGGTGTCGCGGTCGGTGACATGGTGCAATGCATGGCGCGCGGCGTCACGGCCTTCTACGACATCGACACGCCGGTGACCCTTGCCAAGCTTGCGCGCGGCGAGGAGGAGTACCTCGCAGGGCGGCAGATCCGCGGCTACGACCTCTATCTTTCCTTCACCGGCGGTCCGACACTGGCCTTGCTGGAAGCGCGCTACGGGTCGCCGGCGGCACGCGTGCTGCATTGCTCGGTCGATCCGGAAGCGTATCCCGTGCTGGATGCGCCACGCCGTTGGGACCTCAGCTATCTCGGCACCTATAGCGATGATCGCCAGCCAGTGCTGGAAGCCCTGCTGCTGGAGCCTGCCCGGCAGGCACCGCAGCTACGCTTCGTTGTCGCCGGGGCGCAGTACCCGGACGACATCGCCTGGCCGCCGAATGTCGAGCGGCTCGAGCATGTGCCCCCCGCCGACCACCCGGCCTTCTACGCCGCCAGCCGCTTCACCCTCAACGTGACTCGGCAGGACATGGTTCGCGCCGGACACAGCCCGAGCGTTCGGCTCTTTGAGGCTGGCGCCTGCGGCACACCGGTCATCTCCGACGCCTGGGACGGGATCGAGGCGCTGTTCCGGCCCGGCGAGGAGATCCTGCTGGCCGACCGGCCCGGGCAGGTGCGGGACATCCTGCTGGGCTGGCCCGATGCGTCCCGCGATGCGGTCGCGCGCGCCTTCCGCGCCCGGGTTCTCGCGGACCATACCGCGGCGCATCGCGCGGCTGAGCTCGAAGCATATCTGCTCGCGGCCCGGCGCCGGGTGCGCCAACCGGCAAGGGTGCGGGCGGCGACGTAGCCGCGAGGCAGCGCAAGGTCGCCATGATTGCCGGCGGCGCACGATTTCGCGGCTAGCATCCCTGCAGCCTGCAACTCGTCGATGGGTGCAGATCACATGCATCGACAGCTCCCGCATCGGACAGTGGTAGACCCTGCCGCACCCGGAACACCCATCCTGCTTCGGCTGGGTTGAAGCCGAAATCATCGAGCCTCGACCGGGCCGCGGCTCGGCACCGCGCGGCGGAACGGCGCCGTGTTCAGCCTGGCCTGCGCCGCGTCCCTGGCGCATAACCAGGCGCGTCCCCAACTTGCGCTGCCCACCGGCGCGCCCGTCGCCCGCAACCGGCGGACAGCATTGCGCCGGCGCCCGTTTCGCGCCGGACAGCCACCGGGCCGCCGCATTGCGCTCGCCGGCATAGAATGCCCATCCGCGTTACGGCAAGAGCCGTCGCCGGCCCGCTGCAAGCCTCGATGGCGCTCGATGCCCAAGCGGAGTAGGCCCCCGGGGGGGATCAATCGTCGGCGGCGCGATGACCGGAGCGCTGTTCGGCCGGCTTTTCCGCCCGCGCCAGATTGCCCGCAGTGCTGACCAGCGCGACATGCGAGAAGGCTTGCGGGAAGTTGCCGACCTGCCGGCCGGCCTTAGGATCGTATTCCTCGGCCAGCAAGCCGACGTCGTTGCGCAGCGTCAGCAGCCGCTCGAACAACGCCCGTGCCTCGTCGCGCCGGCCCAGCATGACGTAATTGTCCGCCAGCCAGAAGCTGCAGGCGAGGAAGGCGCCCTCTCCGGGCGGCAGACCGTCCTGCGCCTTGCTGGTGTCGTAGCGGCGGACGAAGCCGTCCTGCAGCAGCTCCCGCTCGATTGCCGCGACCGTGCCGCCGATGCGGGGATCCTCGGGCGGCAGGAAGCCGACCAGCGGGATCAGCAGCAGGCTGGCATCCAGCTGCGTTGCGCCATAGGACTGCACGAAGCTGTTGCGTGCCGTGTCGAAGCCGCGGCGGCAAACATCGGCATGGATTCGGTCGCGCACCGCGCGCCATTGCGCCAGCGGCCCCTTCATGCCGAATTCCTCGATGCCACGCACCGAGCGGTCCAGCGCCACCCAGGCCATCACCTTGGAATAGGTAAAGTGGCGGCGTGGCCCGCGCACCTCCCAGATCCCCTCGTCCGGCTGGTCCCAGAGATCGATCAGCCGGTTGGTCAACGTGCGTTCCAGTCCCCAGGCATCGTCGTTCGGCGGAATGCCGGCGCGCCGGGCATGGTGCATGGCGTCCAGCAGCTCGCCATATACGTCCAGTTGCAGCTGCCCGGCGGCGGCATTGCCGATTCGGACCGGCTGAGCCCCCTGGTAGCCGGAGAGGAAGGTCAGTTCCCGCTCATCCAGCCGCCGCTCGCCCGCCAGGCCGTACATGATCTGCAGCTTGTCCGGGCTGCCGGCGACGGCGCGCAGCAGCCATTCGCGCCAGGCCGCGGCCTCCTCGACATAGCCGCCGCCCATCAGCGCCAGTAGGGTCAGCGTGGCGTCGCGCAGCCAGCAGTAGCGGTAGTCCCAGTTGCGCATGCCGCGCAGCTGCTCGGGCAGCGAGGTCGTGGCGGCGGCGACGATGCCGCCGGTCTCGCGATGCGCCAGCGCCCGCAGGGTGATCAGCGATCGGCTCACCGCCTCGGCCCATTCGCCCTCCGTCCTTCCACGCGCCGACCAGGCCTGCCATTCGGCTGTTTCCTCGGCCAGCACGGCCGTCGCCGAGGGCCGGGCCGGCAGCGGGTGGAAGGACGGCGTCCAGGTCAGCACGAAGGGCACCGTCTCGCCGGCCACGACCTCGAACTCGGCCACCGTCGTCATGCGCTGGCCATGCAACGGCACGCTGGTGTCGAGCAGCAGCCGGTCGGGCCCGGCGATGGCGCGCAGCCGGCCGTCCTCGAGCCGGGAGACCCAGGGGATGTCGCGGCCGTAGTCGAACCGCATGGCGAGGTCCATCCGCATCGCCAGCCGGCCCCGCTCGCCGCGGACCAGGCGGACAATGTCGGTCGCGCCGTCGCGCCGCTGCATGCAGTCGACCAGCGTCACCGCGCCGTCCGGGCTTTCGAACCGCGTCTCCAGCACCAGGGTGCCCGGGCGGTAGCGGCGGGTCACGCGCGCCGCCGGGTGGCAGGGTGCAATCCGCCAGCGGCCGTTCTCGGCGGTGCCGAGCAAGGCGGCGAAGCAGGCCGGGCTGTCGAAGCGCGGCAGGCAGAGCCAGTCGATGCTGCCGTCCCGGCCGACCAGCGCCATGGTCTCGCGGTTGCCGATGACGGCATAGTCCTCAATGCGGAGCGCCATGTCAGAGCGTGAAATCGATGACGGTCTTGATGTCGTCCGGCCGGCGCGTCACCGCATCGCGCCAGTCATCGAGCCTCTCACGCCGCGTCACCAGCCGGCCGAGCCAGGCGCGATCGGCCTTGGCCAGCGCCTCTGCCGCCGCGCGGTAGTGGCGGAGGTTGGCGTTGACGATGCCGAACAGGACGGTATTGCCCAGCACCATCTGCCGCTCCAGCGTGCCGGCATTGGTCTCGATCCGCTTCGCCCCGGCGGAGACGCCGGCCAGGCAACAGATGCCGGCCGGCGCCAGCTGCACCGCGGCATCCATCACCAGCTCCGGGACGCCGGTGCATTCCAGCACCACGTCGGGGTGGAAGGGCAGGTCGGCGATGCGGCCGATGTGGTAGGCGGCGCCAAGGTCGCGGGCCAGCGCCGCCTGCGCGCCTTCCCGCCGCGCCAGCACATGCACTTCAAGCCCGCGCTGCACGCCCATTAGCGCCGCCAGCAACCCGATCGGGCCCGCCCCCGTCACCAGCACGCTGCGCGGCGCCCAGCGGGCGCGCAGGCCGATGCGCTCAATATGTTCCCAGGCCTTCGCAAGGATGCTGGCCGGCTCCATCAGCACGCCGAGCGGCCCGAGCCCGCGGTCGACCGGCACCAGGAATTCCGGCTCGATGCGGAAGCGCTCGGCGGCGAAGCCGTGCCGCTGCTTGATGCCGCGCTCGGTGTAGCGGCCGTTGCGGCACATGTCCCATTCGCCGGCACCGCAGGCGAGGCAGGGCACCGGGTCGGGTCGCCGCACCACGCCGGCGACCAGGTCGCCGCGCCGGAAGCCGCTGCCGTCCGGGGCTTCCAGCACCTCTCCCAGCGATTCATGGCCGAGGATCAGCCGTTCTTCGCCCGCCGGGGCCCAGCCGTAGTCGCCGGCCAGGATCTCGGCATCGGTGCCGCAGAAGCCAACCGCCAGGGTGCGGACCAGGACGGGGCCGTCGGTCTCGGGCGGCTCCGGCATTTCGACCACCGCGCCCGAATCCGCCCGCCCGGGGACCACCGTGAGTGCCCGCATGCTACGCTCCCATGCCGCGAAGCAGGGACAACGCAGCGCAACCGTCATACGTTCGCCTGGCTGAACCAGCCTTCACATCCGGGTCAGGCAGGCCGCTCCCGAACACGCCTGCGCGGAATGACGTCGCTTTGGGGTTCCCCTGCCGGCGGCGCTTCCGTACCACCCTTTGGATGCGACGCCGGACCCTGCTCCTCGCGGCCCCTGCCGTGCTCCCGCTGCCCGCGCTGGCCGCACCCCGACGGCCAGCTCCCGGCCTGCGCCGCCTGGCGATCCGCCATGCCGCGACCGGTGCCCGCTTCGCCGGCTCCTGGCATGACGGCCGCACCGCGGACCCGGCCGCTATGGCCGAGCTGTCCGAGGTCCTGGCCGATACCCGGACCGGCGCGGTGCTGCCCTTCGATCCGGCGGCGATCGAGGTGCTGTGGGAGGTCGCGCGGCGGGCCGGGCTCGCCGGGGACATCACCATCCTCTCGGGGTATCGCACGCCGCAGACCAACTATGCCGTGCATGGCGCGGGAGACAGCCAGCACCTGCGGGCCGGGGCGGTCGACGTCATGCTGGCGCCGGAACGGCTGCCTGGCTTCGCCGAGCAGGCGATCCTGCTCGGCCGCGGCGGGGTCGGAATCTATACCGCGCGCAACTTCGTGCATGTGGACAGCGGCCCGGTGCGGCGCTGGGGCGACGTGCCGGGCGAGCTGGCCTCGCTGCCCGTGGCCGGCGGCAAGCCGCGCAGCCGGCTCGACCTGACCTTCGACCCGCTGGCGAGCATGGCCGAGGCCTGGGGCAAGACCCGCATCAAGTAGGCTGCTCGCTGGTCCATTCCTGCCAGAGCAGCGCCAGCGCCGCCATGATGGCGGGGCCGAGGAAGAGTCCCAGCAGCCCCCAGGTCTCGACCCCGCCGAGGATGCCGAGCAGCACTAGCAGGAAGGGCAGCCGGGTGGCGCCGCCGATCAGCGCCGGGCGGAAGACGTGGTCGGCGACGAAGACCACCAGCAGGCCGAAGCCAAAAACCGCCGCCCCTGCCGTGACCGCGCCCTGCGCCACCTGCACCAGGGCGGCGATGCCGAAGACCAGCGGCGCGGCAAAGGGGATCATCGCCGCCAGCGCGGTGACCGCGCCCAGCAAGGTCGGGTGCGGCACGCCGGCCACCGCATAGGCGATGCCGAGCAGTAGCCCCTCCGCCAGCCCGACCAGCACCAGCCCGTCCACCGTGCCGTGCACGGAGGCCACCATCTGCCGCGCCACCCGCTCCCCAGCCGGGCCGAGCAGCCGGGCGCTGGCGCGCAGCGCCTGCGCCACCAGCGCCTCGCCGTCCCGGAACAGGAAAAACAGGGTCAGGATGGTGAAGCCGAACAGCACCGCCCGGTGCGCCAGGTTGGCGCCGAGCTGGCGGCCGGCATCGATCAGCTCGGCATTGTTGAGCCGCGCCAGCACCTCCTTCGCGCCGCCGGGATCGGCCAGGTTCTCCTGCCACCAGGCGGTGGCCTGGGCGCCGAAGAAGGGCAGGGTGGCTAGCCACTCAGGCAACGGCAGCCCGTTGCGCTCGGCCTCCGCCGCCCAGTGCAGCAGGGCGCCGGCCTCCCGCGCTGCCTGGATCGCCAACAGGCCGAGCGGCAGCAGGAAGAGCAGGGCGATCGCGGTGGCGAAGAGCGCCGGCAGCAGGATGCCATGGCCATGCACCGGGATGCGGCGCCTGACGCGGCGATAGAGCGGCCACATGGCGATCGCCAGGATCACCGCCCAGGCCAGCGCCGGCAGGAAGCCGTGCAGGGTCCAGAGCCCCAGCAGCACGAGGCCGAGCGCCACCGCGACGCGCGCCGCGCGCGGGCCGCGGCCGACCAGGGAGGGGTGACGCGGCGGGGCCGGCAGGTCGGCGGAATCGGGACTCATGCGAGCTCCTGTCAGGCGGGTGCGGGTGGCAACGCGGGAAACTCCGCCGCCCGCACCGGATACACCCAGGCGTGGATCGCCGGCCGCCGGGGCGGGGCCCGCCCCGAGTCGCGGCAAGGGTGGGCGGATTCGCCGGCCCCGGCGCTTGCCGCGCGACAGCCCGCCGCCGCCCGGCTTGGCTGACGAGGCCAGGAAAATCCGCGAGTCGCATGCCGGCCAGCGTGGCTGGCCCACATTCCTGGCCTCGGGATGCAACGAGACGACTGACGCCGCGCAATCTTCTCGCTATGAGGCGAGGACTCGCAGGGAGTCATGCCTATGTCGAAGAAGTTCCTCACCGACGTCATCGTTCAGTCCACCGAGATGCCGGCGATCGCCGCCAATCGCCTGGCCGCCGACCTGATCGCGGCGATCAAGTCCGAGATCACCGGGACCGGTCGCTTTACCCTGCCGGATTTCGGTTCCTTTGTCGTCAAGGAGACGCCGAAGCGCACCGCCATGAACCCGCGCACCGGCGAGAAGGTGGCGGTGAAGGCCGGCGCGACCGTGCGTTTCAAGGCCAGCCCCTCACTCAAGGACGCCGCGCTGGCCGGCATGAAGAAGGCGAAGAAGAAGGCCAAGGCCTGAGCCATCTCGCGGCCCCCCGCGCCGCCTGGCGCGCGGGGGCTCGGTCGTCCTGGCGGGCGGGCTGCCTGCCGGGGTCAGAGGCGGTAGGCTTGGCGCGCCAGCAGCCGCCAGCTGCCGCCATCCTTGGTCCAGACCTGCAGCACGCCGATCCGCACGGGCGTGACCTTCCCGGCCGGGTCCACCGTCTCGCCGGTGAAGAGGTGCCGGACGATCGCCTCGTCCGAGGTGAGGCCGATGGTCTGCTCGCTCAGCTCGATCCGGCGGAAAGCGCTGGCGCGGCTTTCGAGATAGGCGATGAACTGCGCCTTGTTCTCGATCCGCCCGGCGGAATGCCCGTAGCTGAGCGCGGGCGAGGTCAGCGCCTCGAGCTTCGGCCGGTCGACCGCGATCATCGCTTGGCTGAGGGCCTCGACCGCGGCGGCGACCTGGGCCTGGTCGCCCGCCTGTGCCCGGGCAAGGTTCGGTGCGAGCAGCAGCGCAGCGGCACCCGCCAGGGCGGCCCGGCGGCTTGCGAGGGTCATGGCATTCACTCCCTATGCTTGTCGGTTTCTTGCAGCGGGCGAAGCCTAGGGCGCCGGACCGTGCCGCGTCCATGGCGCGCCATCGGCCGGACGGGCTTCCACCGGCCGCCGTCGCGCGGCATGGTCTTGCCGTGGCATCCAACCCTCCCCTCGAAGCGCTGTCCGACCGGCAATCGGCGATCCTCGCCCTGGCGCGCGGCGCCGGGCGCGTCGGGGTGGAGGACTTGGCCGCCCGCTTCGGGGTCAGCCCGCAGACCATCCGCAAGGACCTGAACACGCTCTGCGATCGCCGGCTGCTGGCACGGCAGCATGGCGGGGCGATGCTGGCCTCGGGGGTCGAGAACCTTGGCTATGCCGCCCGCCGCGCGCTGGCGCATGCCGAGAAGCGCCGCATTGCCGCCTGCTGCGCGGCGCTGATCCCGGACGGGTCCAGCCTCTTCATCAACATCGGCACGACGACCGAGGAGGTGGCGCGCGCCCTGGTGCATCACCGCAACCTGCTGGTGGTGACCAACAACATTCACGTCGTCTCCATCCTGCTGCCCTGCGATGGCGTCGAGGTGGTGGTGGCCGGCGGGCCGGTGCGGCGGTCGGATGGCGGCATCGTCGGCGAGGCGACGGTCGATCTCGTCTCCCAATTCAAGCTGGACTTCGCGGTCATCGGCGCCTCGGCGCTGGATGAGGAGGGCGGGCTGCTCGACTACGATTACCGCGAGGTCCGGGTGGCGCGCGCCATCCTCGGCAACGCGCGGCAGGCTATCCTGGTGGCGGATACCGGGAAATTCGAGCGCTCGGCCCCGGTGCGGATCGGCCATGTCTCCCAGCTGCATTGCGTGGTGATGGACCGTGCCCCGCCGCTGGGCTTCGCCGCCGCCTGCCAGGCCGCGGGGACGCAACTCGAGCTCGCCGGGCCGGAAGAATGTGAAATGCTAACCGAAACCGGATCCCTCGAAACCGAAACCCACTGACGCGCGATTAGGCTTCGAAGTTTTCACTTGAGCTTGCGTTTCGCTCTCGGGCAGGATGCGGGCGGCGTCCGGGGAATGAAGCGTGTCGGCAACGGGTAATGGCCAAGTTCAGGATCTCCTCGTCATCGGCGGCGGGGTGAATGGCTGCGGGATCGCCCGGGACGCGACCGGCCGCGGGCTTTCGGTCACCCTCGTCGAGAAGGGGGACCTCGCCGGCGCTACCTCCTCCTCCTCGACCAAGCTGATCCACGGCGGGCTGCGCTACCTGGAGTACCGCGAGTTCCGCCTGGTGCGGGAAGCGCTGATCGAGCGCGAGGTGCTGCTGCGCGTCGCACCGCATATCGTCTGGCCGCTGCGTTTCGTGCTGCCGCACCACAAGGGGCTGCGGCCCTGGCCGGTGCTGCGGCTGGGTCTGTTTCTCTACGACCACCTGGGCGGCCGCCGCATCCTGCCGCCGACCCGCGGGCTCGATCTCCGCCGCGACCCGGCCGGGGCGTCGCTGAAGCCCGAATACCACCGCGCCTTCGAATATTCCGACTGCTGGGTCGAGGATGCGCGGCTGGTCGTGCTGAACGCCCGGGACGCGGCCGATCGCGGCGCCGCGGTGCTGACCCGGACGCGCTGCGTTTCCGCCCGGCGGGAAGGCGGGCTCTGGCAGGCGACCCTGCGCGACGAGGCGACCGGCGCGGTGACCGAGGTCGCGGCGCGCGCCCTGGTCAATGCCGGCGGCCCCTGGGTGACGGATGTGCTGGGCGGCGTCGCCGGCCTGAACACGCCGGCCAAGGTGCGACTGGTCAAGGGCAGCCACATCGTCACCCGCAGGCTGTATGACCACGACCGCTGCTACATCTTCCAGAATGCCGATGGGCGGATCTGCTTCGCCATCCCCTATGAGGAGGACTTCACCCTCATCGGCACCACCGACGAGGAGTTCACCGGGGACCCCGCGACCGCAGCGATCTCCGAGGCGGAGACCGACTATCTCTGCCGCGCCGTCAGCGACTATTTCCGTCGCCCCGTCACCCCGGCCGACGTGGTCTGGAGCTATGCGGGCGTGCGCCCGCTGTATGATGATGGCGCCAGCCGGGCGCAGGAAGCGACCCGGGACTATGTCCTGACGTTGGATGCGCGGGACGGGGAGGCGCCTTTGCTCTCGGTCTTCGGCGGTAAGATCACCACCGCCCGGCGGCTGGCTGAGGCCGCGCTGGCGAAGCTGGGCCCGCATTTCCCGGCAATGGGCGGCGCCTGGACCAACGCGGCCGCACTGCCCGGCGGCGACTTCCCCTGGGACGGCGCGCCGGCGCTGGTCACCGCGCTGCGGCAGCGCTTTCCCTTCCTGGGCGCTGCCCTGGCGCGCCGGCTGGTGCGGCAATACGGCACCCGCGCCGCGGCGGTGCTGGGCGATGCCGGCAGCATGGCCGATCTCGGCCAGGATTTCGGCGCCGGGCTGACCGCGCGCGAGGTGGACTGGCAGATGCGCGAGGAATGGGCGCGGGCGCCGGCCGACATCCTCTGGCGCCGCAGCAAGCTTGGCCTGCGGATCGATGCCGAGGGCCAAGCCGCGCTGGCCGCGCACATGGCTGCGGTGCCGGCGCGGAGGGCAGCGGAATGAGCGTTGCGCTCGAGGGCCTCGGCTTGTCGGCGGCGGGGCAGGTGGTGCTGCATCCCGTCACGCTGGAGCTGGCCGGCGGCCTGCCGAACGTGCTGCTCGGCCCGACCGGCGCCGGCAAGACCACGCTGCTGCGGCTGCTGGCCGGGCTCGACCGGCCGAGCGAGGGACGGCTGCTGGCCGAGGGGCGCGACGTGACCGGGCTCGACGTGCGCAAGCGCAGCGTCGCCATGGTGTACCAGCAGTTCATCAACTACCCCGCTTTCACCGTCTTCGAGAATATCGCGGCCCCATTGCGTGTCGCTCGCCTGGGGCGCGCCGAGATCGAGGCGCGGGTGCAGGACGCCGCGCGGCTGCTGCGGCTGACGCCCTACCTCGCGCGCAAGCCACTGGAGCTGTCCGGCGGGCAGCAGCAGCGCACCGCGATCGCCCGCGCCCTGGTCAAGCGCGCCCCCCTTGTGCTGATGGACGAGCCGCTGGCCAATCTCGATTACAAGCTGCGCGAGGAGCTGCGCGAGGAACTGCCCAAGCTGTTTGCCGAGAGCGGCAGCGTCTTCGTCTATGCGACGACCGAACCGGCCGAGGCGTTGCTGCTCGGCGGCCGCGTCGCCACGCTGTCGGAGGGACGGGTCACCCAATCCGGCCGGGCCGGGGAGGTCTTCCGCCGCCCGGCCGACCTCGCCACCGCCCGTGTCTTCTCAGATCCGCCGCTGAACGAGGCGCCGGCGCGCATCGAGGCCGGGCGGCTGGCGCTGGCGACCGGCGAGGCGCTGCCGGTGCCGGTCGGCGGCCTGCAGGACGGGCCCTGCACCGTCGGCATCCGCGCGCACCAGCTCTCGCTCGAGCCACTGCCCGGGGCTGTCGCGCTGCCGGCGGTGGTGCGGGTTTCCGAGGTCACGGGGTCGGAGAGCTACGTCCACCTCGATGTCGGCCCGCTACCCTGGGTCGTGCTGGCGCCCGGCGTGCGGCGGCCGGAACCGGGCGAGGCGGCGACCGTCTGGCTCGACCCGCAGCGCTGCCTGGTTTTCGGCGCGGATGGCCGCCTCGCCGCCGTCTCCGCCCTGGCGGAGGCGGCCTGATGGCGCGGATCGGCTTCGAGCGGCTGGCGCAGCGCTACCCCGGCAGCCCGCACTACGCCCTGCGGCCGATGGACATGGTCTGGGAGGATGCCGGCGCCTATGCGCTGCTCGGCCCCTCCGGCTGCGGCAAGACGACGCTGCTCAACATCGTTTCCGGCCTGCTGCGGCCGACCGAAGGGCGGGTGCACTTCGACGGGCAGGACGTGACCGCCCTGCCGACCGAGCGGCGCAACGTGGCGCAGGTGTTCCAATTCCCGGTGGTCTACGACACCATGACGGTGCGGGAGAACCTGGCCTTTCCCTTGCGCAACCGCGGGTCCTCGGCGCGCGAGGCGAATACGCGGGTGGAGCATGTCGCCGGGCTGCTCGGGCTCGGCGCGATGCTCGACCGGCGCGCCCGCAATCTCGGCGCCGACGAGAAGCAGAAGATCTCGCTGGGGCGCGGGCTCGTCCGCGGCGACGTCGCCGCCATCCTCTTCGACGAGCCGCTGACCGTCATCGACCCCCACCTGAAATGGGAGCTCCGCTCCCGGCTGAAGGAGCTGCACCGCCAAGTGCCGGTGACGATGATCTACGTCACCCACGACCAGACCGAGGCGCTGACCTTTGCCGACCGGGTCGTGGTCATGTCGGAGGGCGAGGTGGTGCAGGTCGGCACGCCGGAGGCGCTGTTCGACCGCCCGGCGCATAGCTTCGTCGGCCATTTCATCGGCTCGCCCGGCATGAACTTCCTGGCCTGCGCGGTGCATGGGCGGGAAGCAATGCTGCCGGGCGGCCAGCGCATCGCCCTGCCGCGCGCTTATGCACCGCTGCCGGGCCGCGTCGAGCTCGGCATCCGGCCGGAATTCGCCACCCTGGCGCGGGAGGGCCTGCCGGTCGCACTGACGCGCGTCGAGGATCTCGGCCGCCGACGCATCGCGCGCGTGGAGCTGGACGGCCAGCCCTTCGCCGCGACCCTGCCAGAGGGGATGGCGGTGCCGGCAGAGCCTTGCCTCGCGCTCGATGCCGCGGGGATGCTGGTCTACGCCGATGGCCGGCTGGCGGAAGGGGAGGCCTGAGCATGGCCAAGCCGCACAACGATCGCGCTTGGTTCCTGGTGCTGCCGGTGGTGGCGCTGGTCGCCTTCTCCGCCCTCATCCCAGTGATGACGGTGGTCAACTACTCCGTGCAGGACACCTTCGGGAACAACCAGTTCTTCTGGAACGGCACCGCCTGGTTCCAGGAGCTGCTGGATCCCTCGACCGATCTCGGCGGGCGGTTCTTCGACGCGCTGTGGCGGACGCTGCTGTTCAGCGGCTTGTGCCTGCTGATCGAGATCCCGCTCGGCATCGCCGTGGCGCTGACCCTGCCGCGGCAGGGCTGGGGCGTCGCCGTCTCGCTCGTCGTGCTGGCCCTGCCGCTGCTGATCCCCTGGAATGTCGTGGGCACCATCTGGCAGGTCTTCGGCCGCGGCGATATCGGCCTGCTCGGCGCCGGGCTGCAGGCGCTCGGGATCAACTACAACTACGCGCAGAACGCCTTCGACGCCTGGGCCACGGTGGTGGCGATGGATGTCTGGCACTGGACCTCGCTGGTCGTGCTGCTGTGCTATGCCGGGCTGCGCGCCATCCCCGATGCCTACTACCAGGCGGCGAAGATCGACGGCGCCGGCGCCTGGGCAATCTTCCGCGCGATCCAGCTGCCGAAGATGCAGCGGGTGCTGACCATCGCGGTGCTGCTGCGCTTCATGGACAGCTTCATGATCTATACCGAGCCCTTCGTGGTGACGGGCGGCGGCCCCGGCAATGCCACCACCTTCCTGTCGATCGACCTGGTGAAGATCGCGCTCGGCCAGTTCGACCTCGGCAAGGCCGCGGCCATGTCGATCGTCTACAACCTGATCATCCTGACGGTCTGCTGGATTTTCTTCGCCACCACCACCCGCGGCCAGAGCGAGGCGGCACAATGAGCACGACCGTCGCTGCCCCTGCCGCCCTGCCAGCGGCGCAGGCACCGGCGCGGACGGGCGCGCTGCGCGCCATGGCGCCGCGCCTCGTTCTCGGTCTCTATGTCCTGTTCCTGCTGGTGCCGATCTACTGGCTAGTCAACATGAGCTTCAAGACCAACCTCGAGATCGCCTCGGGCATGACGCTCTGGCCGCAGCAGCCGACGATGGAGAACTACCGCCGCATCTTCACCGACCGTTCCTGGTACAGCGGCTACATCAACAGCCTGAAATTCGTCGGCCTCAACATGGCGATCTCGCTGAGCGTCGCTCTGCCGGCCGCCTATGCCTTCAGCCGCTACCGCTTCCTCGGCGACAAGCATCTGTTCTTCTGGCTGCTGTCGAACCGCATGGCGCCGCCGGCGGTCTTCGCGCTGCCCTTCTTCCAGCTCTACTCCGCGGTCGGGCTGTTCGACACGCCCTGGGCGGTGGCGCTGGCGCATTGCGTCTTCAACATCCCCCTCGCGGTCTGGATCCTGGAAGGTTTCATGTCCGGCGTGCCGCGCGAGATCGACGAGATGGCGGCGATCGACGGCTGGTCCTTCCCCGCCTTCTTCGTCCGCGTCTTCATGCCGCTGGTGGCGGGGGGCATCGGCGTCGCCGCCTTTTTCTGCTTCATGTTCTCCTGGGTGGAGCTGCTGCTGGCGCGGACGCTCACCACGGTGGATGCCAAGCCGATCGTCGCCACCATGACCCGCACGGTCTCGGCCGCCGGGATGGACTGGGGCCTCCTGGCCGCGGCCGGGGTGCTGACCATCATCCCCGGCGCCATCGTCATCTGGTTCGTCCGCAACCACATCGCGCGCGGCTTCGCGCTGGGGCGGGTGTAGATGGCGGGGAAGGCAGGGTTGGGGGAGACGGTACTCTCCCCCGTTGGACGCATGCGTCCAGCCCCTCATCTGTTTTTCCGGGTTGGCATCCGTCGCGCGGCGAGGGTTGGCTTGGCGGAGGCGGTCTGATGGCGCTCGATTGGATGGCCTGGACCTGGCAGACCGGCCTGCTCTTCGCCGTCCTCTTCGCCACGCTGGCGGTGATGACGGTACTGGCGGCGCGGCGGCCGGAGGTCGACCGCATCGGCATCCTCGGCCTGCCGACCACGCGCGGCGACCGGCTGTTCCTGACCCTGCTCGGCGCCGCCTTCATCCATCTCGGCTGGCTGGCGCTGGCAGGGGAGGCCCCGCTCTGGGGCGCCAGCATCCTGTCCCTGATCTTTGGCGCGGCGATGTTCCGCTGGGCTTGACCAAAGGCGACCATGACGGGCGCCGATACCGAAGGAGGGAATGCCAATGAATGACATGACGGTCGGCCGCCGCCGGCTGCTGATGGGCAGCGCCGCCGCGCTCGCCGCCCCCGCCGTCATCTTCGCCCCGCGCCAAACCGTGGCGCAGGGGGTGGACGCCGCCCGCCGCTGGGTCGACGGCGAGTTCCAGCCCAGCACGCTGACCAAGGATCAGCAGATGGCCGAGATGGAATGGTTCGCCCGCGCGGCGCAGCCCTTCCGCGGCCAGGAGATCAACGTGGTGTCGGAGACGATCACCACGCACGAGTACGAGGCGCGGACCCTCGCCAAGGCCTTCTCCGAGATCACCGGCATCAATCTGCGGCACGACCTGCTGCAGGAAGGCGATGTGGTCGAGAAGATCCAGACCCAGATGCAGTCGGGCCGCAACGTCTACGACGCCTGGGTCAACGACAGCGACCTGATCGGTACGCATTTCCGCTACCAGCAGGCGGTGCCGCTGACCGACTGGATGAAGGCCGAGGGCCGCGACCAGACCTCGCCCACCCTCGACATCGAGGATTTCATCGGACGCAGCTTCTGCATCGGCCCGGACGGCAAGCTTTACCAGCTGCCCGACCAGCAATTCGCCAACCTCTACTGGTTCCGCTACGACTGGTTCGCCCGCCCGGCCATCAAGGACGCCTTCAAGAAGAAGTACGGCTACGACCTCGGCGTCCCGGTGAACTGGTCGGCCTATGAGGACATCGCCGAATTCTTCACCAACGACGTGAAGGAGGTCGACGGCGTCAAGGTCTATGGCCATATGGACTACGGCAAGAAGGACCCCTCGCTCGGCTGGCGCTTCACCGATGCCTGGCTCTCCATGGCCGGCAACGGCGACCGTGGCATCCCGAACGGCAAGCCGGTCGACGAGTGGGGCATCCGCATGGAGGGCTGCCGCCCGACTGGCTCGTCGATCGAGCGCGGCGGCGACACTAATGGCCCGGCCGCGGTCTATTCGATCACCAAGTATGTCGAGTGGCTGAAGAAGTACGCGCCGCCCGAGGCCGCGGGCATGACCTTCTCGGAATCCGGCCCGGTGCCGGCGCAGGGCAACATCGCCCAACAGATGTTCTGGTACACCGCCTTCACCGCCGACATGGTGAAGCCCGGCCTGCCGGTGGTGGATGCCAGCGGCCTGCCGAAATGGCGCATGGCGCCGTCCCCGAAAGGCGCCTATTGGAAGGAGGGGATGAAGCTCGGCTACCAGGATGCGGGGTCCTGGACCTTGCTGAAGTCGACTCCGGTCGATCGCCGCCGCGCCGCCTGGCTCTACGCGCAGTTCTGCGTCTCGAAGACCACCAGCCTGAAGAAAAGCCATGTCGGGCTCACCTTCATCCGCGAGAGCGACATCTGGCACCAGAGCTTTACCGAACGCGCGCCGAAGCTCGGCGGGCTGGTCGAGTTCTACCGTTCGCCGGCGCGGACGCAGTGGACGCCGACCGGGGTGAACATCCCCGACTACCCCAAGCTGGCGCAGCTCTGGTGGCAGAACATCGGCGATGCCTCGTCCGGTGCGAAGACCCCACAGGCGGCGATGGACTCGCTGGCGGCGGCGCAGGACAGCGTGCTCGAGCGGCTGCAGCGCGCCAACGTGCAGGGCGATTGCGGGCCGAAGCTCAACCCGAAGACCAGTGCCGAGCACTGGTACGAGCAGGCCAAGAAGGACGGCAACATCGCGCCGCAAAGGAAGCTCGCTAACGAGAAGCCGAAGGGTGAGACGGTGGACTACGACACGCTGATCCGCTCCTGGCCGGCGACGCCGCCGAAGCGCGCCTAACCGGAACGGCGGGGGCATCGGCCCCCGCCATCCTCCCCTGGGATCCCGCCCATGCCCGCAGGCCATATCCTCGCCCTCGACCAGGGCACCACCTCCACCCGCGCCATCCTGTTCCGCGCGCCGGACCTGGTGCCGGTCGCCGTCGCGCAGCAGGAATTCCAGCAGCACTACCCCGCCTCCGGCTGGGTGGAGCATGAGGCGGAGGACCTGTGGGAGACATCGCTCGCGGTGATGCGAGAGGCGATGGCCAAGGCGGGGCTCGGGCCACAGGACATCGCCGGCATCGGCATCGCCAACCAGCGGGAGACGACGCTGGTCTGGGACCGCCGCAGCGGCCGCCCCATTCACCGCGCCATCGTCTGGCAGGACCGCCGGACGGCCGCCGCCTGCGCCGCGCTGCGCGAGGCCGGCCATGCCGAGGCGGTGGCTGCCGCCACCGGCCTGCTGATCGACCCTTATTTCTCCGCGACCAAGGTCACCTGGCTGCTGGACAACGTCGCTGGCGCGCGCGAGGCCGCCGACCGCGGCGAGCTCGCTTTCGGCACCGTCGACAGCTTCCTGCTCTGGCGCCTGACCGGCGGCCGCGTGCATGCGACGGACGCGACCAATGCCGCCCGCACCATGCTGTTCGACATCAGGGTGGGCGCCTGGTGTCCCTCGATGTGCGCGCTGCATCGGGTGCCGATGTCGATGCTGCCGGAGGTGCGCGACTGCGCCGCCGAGTTCGGCACCACGGACGTGCTGGGCGGCGCCATACCCGTCCGCGGCATCGCCGGCGACCAGCAGGCAGCGACGGTCGGGCAGGCCTGCTTCCGGCCGGGCATGCTGAAATCCACCTACGGCACCGGCTGCTTCGCCCTGCTGAACACCGGGGACGCACCGGTCGCCTCCAGGCACCGGCTGCTGACCACCATCGCCTACCAGCTGGCCGGCAAACGCACCTATGCGCTGGAGGGCGCGATCTTCGTCGCCGGCGCCGCGGTGCAATGGCTACGGGACGGGCTCGGGCTGATCAAGGATGCCGCCGAGAGCGGCGCGCTGGCCGCCGCGGCCGATCCGGCGCAACGCTGCTACCTCGTGCCGGCTTTCGTGGGCTTAGGCGTGCCGCATTGGGATGCCGAGGCGCGCGGCGCCATCCATGGCCTGACCCGCGCCACCGGCCCGGCCGACTTCGCCCGTGCCGCGCTCGAAAGCGTCGGCTACCAGACCCGCGACCTGCTGGCGGCCATGCAGGCCGACCTGGGAGCAGGGGAGGGAGCCGTGTTACGGGTGGATGGCGGCATGGTCGCCTCCGACTGGACCATGCAATTTCTCGCCGACATCCTCGGTGCCCCGGTCGACCGGCCGGTGGTGCGGGAGACGACGGCGCTGGGTGCGGCCTACCTCGCGGGGCTGCAGGCGGGGCTCTGTCCGGGGCCGGAGCAGTTCGCCGCGGCCTGGCAGCTCGACCGCCGCTTCACCCCGGCGATGCCGGCGGCCGAGCGCGACGCCGCCTATGCCGGCTGGCAGCGCTCGGTACGGCGGACGCTGTCCGGGGTGGTTTAGCGCAGCCGGCGCGGGGGGGGGTGAACGCCTGGATCTGTTCCGCAAGCAAGGACCGGCCGCGGCCCGCCTTCCGCTGAACGCGAACCGCTGCAGGCGCAAAAAAAGGCGGGCCCTCGCGGACCCGCCCCCCGCCGCGCGCGGGCGCGGTGTCTACTTCATCGCCTTCTGCAGGTTCTCGTCGAGCTTAGCCAGGAAGGCCTGGGTGGTCAGGAAGGGCTGGT
The DNA here is from genome assembly GCF_004355005.1 of Dankookia rubra. Classification (GTDB taxonomy): domain Bacteria; phylum Pseudomonadota; class Alphaproteobacteria; order Acetobacterales; family Acetobacteraceae; genus Paracraurococcus; species Paracraurococcus ruber_A. The sequence goes on along the minus strand of NZ_SMSJ01000001.1, from coordinate 223,742 downwards.
CCTTGCTGATCAGGATGGCCAGGTCCTTGGTCATGAAGCCGCTCTCGACGGTGTCGACGCAGACCTTCTCCAGCGCCTCGGCGAAGCCGGTGACGTCGGGCGTGCCGTCGAACCTGCCGCGATAGGCGAGGCCGCGGGTCCAGGCGAAGATCGAGGCGATCGGGTTGGTCGAGGTCTCGCGGCCCTTCTGGTGCTCACGGTAGTGCCGCGTCACCGTGCCGTGCGCGGCTTCCGACTCGACGGTGTTGCCGTCGGGGCTGAGCAGCACCGACGTCATCAGGCCGAGCGAGCCGAAGCCCTGCGCCACGATGTCCGACTGCACGTCGCCGTCGTAGTTCTTGCAGGCCCAGACATAGCCGCCTTCCCACTTCAGCGCCGAGGCTACCATGTCGTCGATCAGCCGATCCTCGTAGGTCAGCCCGGCCGCCTTGAACTTGTCGGCGAAGTCGGTGTCGTAGATGCGGCGGAAGATGTCCTTGAACTCGCCGTCATAGGCCTTGAGGATGGTATTCTTGTGCGAGAAGTACACCGAGTAGCCGCGCGCCAGGCCGTAGTTGAAGGAGGCGCGGGCGAAGCCCTCGATGCTGGCGCGGGTATTGTGCATTCCCATCAGCACGCCGCCGCCGGCCGGGAAATTGGTGACGTCGAGCTCGACCGGGGCGCCCCCATCGGCCGGCGTCCAGGTCAGCGTGGCCTTGCCGGCGCCGGGGATCTTGGTTTCGGCCGCGCGGTAGATGTCGCCATAGGCATGGCGGCCGATGACGATCGGCTTCGACCAGTGCGGCACCAGGCGCGGCACGTTGGAGCAGATGATCGGCTCGCGGAAGATGGTGCCGTCGAGGATGTTGCGGATGGTGCCGTTCGGGCTCCGCCACATCTTCTTCAGGCCAAACTCCTTCACCCGCGCCTCGTCCGGGGTGATGGTCGCGCACTTCACGCCCACGCCGTACTGCTTGGTCGCGTTGGCGGCGTCGATCGTCACCTGGTCGTCGGTCTGGTCGCGGTACTCGATGCCGAGGTCATAGTATTTCAGGTCGATATCGAGATAGGGAAGGATCAGCTTCTCTTTGATGAACCCCCAGATGATCCGGGTCATCTCGTCGCCGTCCATCTCGACGACCGGGGTCTTCACCTTGATCTTCGCCATACCGCGTCCTCGTCGCTTCCCGGCGCGACCAATCAGCGACTGCGGCCGGGTCCATGGATAACGGGCCGGACAATCGCACCGGGGCCTGCGGCGGGCAAGGGCCGGACGGGCCGCGGGGTACCACCGGCCGCCGTCGCCGTTGCGCTCGGTCCATGTGAAATGGTAGTTCACGAACAGTGAAACATCGCGTCCTGCGTGCTACGTCCGGGGTCGATCGCCGATGGAACTGGATCCTGACCGGCCGCTTCGCACCGCCATGCTACTGGGGGGCGCGGCGGCCTTCGGTGCCCTGGCCTGGGCGGTGACGCTGCATGTCCTGGCGCTGGGTCCCCTGCCGTCCTCGATCCTGGACCTTGGCATCCGGCTCATTCCCACCGTGCTATGCAGCATGGTCCTGGCCTTCGGCGCGGGGCTCTGGTTCGGCCGCCGTCGCCTGGCCGTGGTCGAAGCCGCGCTCGGTGCGGCGAGCCAGGCGCGCTTCGCCGCAGTGCAGGACGAGTTGCAGCACGCCGCTGTTCGGGCCGAGGCGGAGACGCGTCGCATCGCCCTGTTGCTGGACAGCGCCGCCCCCGGTGCCGCGCTGTTCGACGGGCAGCACTGCCTGTCGGCCTGGAGCCAGGGCTTCGCCGCCTTGGCCGAGGTGCCGGAGGCGGCGCTGCAGGCCGGCCTGCCGCTTGCCGACCTGGTGCGGCTGCAGCCCGCCAGCCCAACCGGGAAGCTGTCCCGGCACGGCATCGAGTCGGGAATCGCCGGGGCTGCCCGGCGGCAGCGCCGCGACGGCAGCCATGTCGAGGACCGCTGGGAACCCGAAGCCGGGGGCGGCATGCTGCTGACTTGCCGCCCGGCTGCGCCGCCGCGCCAGGCCACGCCGTTTTCCGCCGCCGACCTGGCGGCGCTCTGCAAGGAGGAGGTGCGGACCCGCATGCCACGGCTGCAAGCGGCGATCGCCGCCGGCGATGCCCCCGCGGCGCGGCTGGAAGCACATGCGATCCGCGGCGTCGCCGCCAGCTTCGGGCTGGACGACCTTGCGGAGACGCTGCTGGTTGTGGAAACCGCCGCCCGGGCCGGCGACCTGGCGAAGCTGGCGACCGCCAGCCCCGGCCTGCCGCAATGCGCCGAGGCCGGGCTGCGCCGCCTGCTGCACCAGCCGGCCTGACCCCGCGTCGTCGGGGCCGGCTGCGGGCGACCTGCACCGACGACGCGGCCCGGGGCCTGGGCCGGCCGCTTCAGCACCGCGCCGTCAGGCAGCCCGGCTACCGGGCCGCCTCAGTCGCGCACCAGGATCGGCGTCAGGCCGTGCCGCGCGGCCGCGGCGGCCAGGCTGCCATCCGCCTTTGCGGCGGCGACGAAGGCATCGACCTCGGCTAGCCAGGCTGCCTCGCCCTTAGGCACGGCATAGGCATAGGCGGTTTCGCCGAAACGGCCGGGCGGCTCGATGATCCGCGCCCAGTCATGCATCAGCAGCATGCGGCGGGTATAGGGGAAGTCGCTCATGAACAGGTCGGCGCGGCCGGCCTGCACCTCGGCCTCCCGCGTATTGGGCGGGCTGACCACCACCAACTCGGCCCGCTGCAGCGTCTGCCGCATCAGCGGCTCCATCAGCGTGCCCGCGGCGACCGCGACCGCGATGCCGGGCTGGTCGATATCCTCCCACCGGGTGATGCGGGGGCCGTCCTTGCTGGTCACCCCATAGACCGGGCTGGCCATGGTTGGGCGCGAGAAGTCGACCCGCGCCTGCCGCGCCGGCAGCACGCCGACCGCCATCATGGCGACGTCGCAGTCACCGCGTTCCAACCGGTCCATGAACTCGGCGAAGTTGGTCTCGACGAAGTGGAGCGGCAGGCCAAGCCGGGCGGCGAGCGCCCGGGCCATGTCGATGTCGATCCCCTCGAGCGCGCCGTTCCGGGGGTTGCGGTAGCTGATGGCGAAGTATTCCGGCCACATGCAGACCTGCAGGCGGCCGCGGGCGCGGACGGCCGCCAGGCGCTCGCCGGCAATGGGCGCGGCAGCCTGCGGGGTGGAGGCGGCAGGTGTCGCCGGGCCCGGCACGGGCTGCGACAATGCCGGCAACGAAATGGCCTCTAAAAAAACGACAATCCATGCAATAAGCGACGCTATCATGCGTCCACCTCCAGGCTTCCATGCCATCCTGCGCCGCTCCCTCCGCCTCGTACCACCCACAGCTGCCGAGCCGCGGCCACGCCTGTTGTTCGGCGCGGCAGTCGGGCTGGTCCTCGCCTGTCTCGTTTCGGTTGTCTACTACGTTGTTTTCGAACGCGGACAGCGCGACGCCCTGGTCGATGCCGAAAAGCTGACCCGCAGCGTCGCCGGCTCGCTGGCCGACCAGCTCACCCGCGCATCGCAGACCGTCGACCTGGTGCTGAACGACCTGGCAGCACAGCCGGCTGACCGGCTGCCGGCCGGCCTCGATGCCCAGCTTGCGGCGCGCATGCGCGACGTCGCGCCGCTGCGGGCGCTGCTGCTGGCCGATGCGGCGGGCTTCGTGGTCGCCGCGACCCAGCCTGCCCTGGTCGGCCGCTCGATCGCCGATCGCGACTGGTTCCGCGCCCTGGCGGCGGGAGAGGCGGTGACCAAGGTCGGCGCGCCCGAGGCCGGCCGATTCCTGGCACCCGGCGGATCCGGGCGCAGCATCGCCGAGACGCGGCTCTGGTCGATCCCGCTGGCCCGCGCCGTTAGCGGCGGGGGCGGATTCGCCGGGGCTGCGGTCGCGCTGTTCAACCCGGACTACCTGGTCAGCGTCAGCCGCCGCTATGCCGAGGCCTTCGACGTCGAGATTCGGCTGCATTCCTTCTCCGGCCAACTGCTCGCCCGTTCGGACGGCAGCGCGGCGGGGATCGGTGGCAGCAATCCCGGAGCCTGGCTGTTCCGCGACTTCCTGCCGCAGCGGGAAAGCGGGACCTTCCGCGGCACGGACGAGTCGGGGAGGGTGGTGGTCGGCAGCTTCGCCGTCACCCGCGCCGGCACCTTCGTGGTCGAGGTGACGCGCGACCGGCAGGCGGCGCTGGCGCCGGTCTACCGGCTCGGCTGGCTGCTGACGGGCGGCATCGGCATTGCCGCCGCGGTCACCTTCCTGGCGCTCTGGTTGCTGGTGCGGCAGGCCGAGACGCTGCGGCTGCAGGGCGCCCGGCTGGCGGTGAGCGAGGCCGAGGCGGTGGCCGCCGGCCGCGCCAAGGACGAATTCCTCGCCGCCATGAGCCACGAGATCCGCACCCCGCTGCACGGGGTGATCGGCATGGCCGGCGTGCTGATGGACACCCCGCTCGACCCGCTGCAGCGCCGCTATGCCGAGACCATCGAGAAATCCGCCGAGCACCTGACCATGGTGCTGTCCGACATCCTCGACTTCTCCAAGCTTGAGATCGGCGGGATGGACCATGAGGAGGTCCCCTTCGACATCGAGGCCGAGCTCGGCACCATCGTCGAGCTCTTCGCGCCGCGCGTCGCCAATCGCGGGGTCCAACTGGCTTGCGCGCTGGCGCCCGACGTCCCGGCCAGGGTGGTCGGTGATCCCGGCCGGTTCCGTCAGCTGCTGTTCAACCTGGTCGGCAACGCGGTGAAGTTCACCGAGTCGGGCTGGATCGAGGTCGCGGTCTCGACCGAACGCGAGGGCTCAGGCTGGCGGCTGACCTGCCGGGTCAGCGACACCGGCATCGGGCTCGACCCGCAGCAGGTACCGATGCTGTTCGAGCGCTTCACCCAGGCCGATGTCTCCATCCGCCGGCGCTACGGCGGCACCGGGCTAGGCCTGGCGATCTGCCGCCGGCTGGCCGAGAGCATGGGCGGGACGATCGGCGCCGCGGCGCGGCCGGGCGGCGGCAGCATCTTCCGCTTCGACATCCTGCTCGGCGCCGTCGAGACGCCCGATGCGGGCGATCCCTTTCTGCTGCGCGGCCGGCAGGTGCTGGTGGTGGATGACCTGGCGCTGAACCGCGAGATCATGGCCCGCCAGCTGATCGCCTGCGGCGCCGAGCCGACGGTCGCGGCGGATGCCGCCGAGGCAATGACCGCGCTGCGCGCTGCGCGCCTGGCCGGCCGGCCCTTCGATGCCGTGGTGCTGGACGGCCAGATGTCGGACGGCGACGGCGAGGCGTTGGCCCGGCGGGTCCATGCTGAACCGGGCGGCCCCCGGCCGGCGCTGGTTCTGTGTTCGTCCGGCACCGGGCTGATCCGTGGCGCGCCGGCGGCGGCGCTGTTCGACGCGGTGCTGCTGAAGCCGGCCTTGCCCTCGCGGCTGCGAGAGGCGCTGCTGCATGCCCTGCGGCTGCAGACGTTGGGCCCGGGCGGCGGGGCGGCGGTGCGCCCCGTCGCCCCGCCGCCCGGGGAGGCGCCGCGGACCCGGGTGCTGTTGGTGGAGGACAATGCCACCAACCAGCTGGTCATGCGGAGCATCCTGCAGCGGGCCGGCTGCCACGTGGATGTTGCGGCGGATGGCTCCGAGGGCGTCTCGGCGGCCCGCCGGCACGCCTATGGGCTGATCCTGATGGACCTGCAGATGCCGGTGATGGACGGGCTGGAGGCGACGCGGCAGATCCGCGCCGCCCCCGGGCCGAACCGGGCGGCGCGGATCATCGGCCTGACCGCCGCAGTGGGCGAGAACTTCCGCGCGCAATGCCTGGCAGCGGGGATGGATGCCTATCTGCCGAAGCCGGTGCAGCGCGGGGTGCTGCTGGCCGAGCTGGGGCTGACGGAGCCGGCGCGGCCGGCATGACAAGGGAAGCGTGTTCCCTCCTCAAGCCCCGCACTTTCTTTTCTGCGGCAAGTGTCAGACTCGGGACGGTCGATCAGGGCGCCTTGGGAAGGATCCTGTCTCCCCGAGACATGCCCTAGCCGCGCCGCGGCTTGACCAGCCTCTGCTCGTGCAGCGCTTCGGCGATCTGCACCGCGTTCAGCGCCGCGCCCTTGCGGAGGTTGTCCGACACGCACCAGAACGCCAGGCCATGCGGCACGGTCGGGTCGCGCCTGAGGCGGCTGACATAGACCGCATCCTCGCCGACGGATTCGAGCGGCGTGACGTAGCCGCCATCCTCCCGCTTGTCGACGAGCTGGATGCCCGGTGCCTCGCGCAGCGCCTCCACCGCCTGCTCCTCGGTGATCGGGCCCTCGAATTCCACGTGCACCGCCTCGGCATGGCCGATGAAGACGGGGACGCGGACGCAGGTGGCGATGACGGCGATGTCGGGGTCGAGGATCTTCCGCGTCTCGGCCGCCATCTTCCATTCCTCCTTGGTCGCGCCCTCGTCCAGGAAGGCATCGATATGCGGGATGACGTTGAAGGCGATCGGCTTGGTGAACTGCTCGGGCACAGCCGCGTCGTTCACGAACATAGCGCGGGTCTGGTTGAACAGCTCGTCCATCGCCTCCCGCCCCGCGCCGGAGACCGACTGGTAGGTGCTGACCACCACGCGCCTGATCCTGGCGATGTCATGCAGCGGCTTCAGCGCGACCACCATCTGGATGGTCGAGCAGTTCGGGTTGGAGATGATGTTGCGCCGGGCGAAGTTCTTGAGGTGGCGGGCATTCACCTCGGGCACCACCAGCGGCACGTCGTGCTCCATCCGGAAATGGCTGGTGTTGTCGATGACGACGCAGCCCGCCGCCGCGGCGCGCGGCGCATGCACCGCCGAGACCGCGGCGCCGGGGGAGAAGAAGGCGAGCTCCGTCGCCTTGAAGTCGAAGCGTTCCAGCGCCTGGACCTTGAGGACCGATTTCTCGCCGAAGGAGACCTCCTGCCCGACCGAGCGGCCGGAGGCGAGGGCGACGACCTCGCTGACGGGGAAGTCCCGCTCGGCGAGGGTCTTCAGCATCTCCCGCCCCACCGCGCCGGTGGCGCCGACGACCGCGACCCGGTAGCCCATGACATGCTCCTGCAACAACGTGCCGCCCCGAAGCCCCGGGACTGCGCCCCAGTAGGGCCCGCCGCCGCCCGGTACAAGAAGACCGGCCGCCCGGCGGAGCAGGGCCAATGGGCCAAAGGGGGCCGGCCGGCTGCCGCCAGCGCGCAACCATCGGCTTGATCCCTTCCGGCGCAAACCCCACTATGTCCCTCGGCGATACCGCCGCGATGGAGGATCCTATGGCCTGGAAGAAGCCGCGCGTGACCGAAGTGTCGCTCGCCCTCGAGATCAACAGCTACGCCTGCGCCGAGATCGGCTGATCGGCCGCGGCCGGCTGCAGGGCCGGCCATCGATTCCAGGAGGGCCCCGCACCCCAGGGCGCGGGGCCCTTTCTTGTCCGGGCGCCGCCCTCGACCGAGGCTCATCGTTCCGGCCTGGTCCTCGCAAGCACGTCGGCGCCTTTGCGCTACGGTCCGGGCCTGCCTTGCCCCGAACTCCAGCGGCAGCGGCCCTGGGGGCACGGGAGGACTCGTACTGCCAACAATGGCGATGCTGCTCGGCGCCGGCTGCTTGCTGGCGGTGGCCGGGGTTGGGCAATGGACCCTGGCCCAGGACCGCAAGGCCCGTCCGAGGCGAACCGCGATGAATGCCGGCCGTGCCACCCCTGGCGAGGCCGGGCCTGGCATCCGCCCACCGGGCCGCCGTCCCAGGCCAGCACAGGCGACCTAGGCCGGCCGCAGCAGTTGGGCACCTTGACGCGAATGGAGGCGGTAGCGCAGGACGTCCGACGTGCCGATGCGCTGCGCCCGAGCCTCGAGCGTATCCGGCTGCCGGAAGGCGTCCGGGTCGAGTTCTCCGCCCTGGCGCCGGATGCCCGCCGCATTGCCGTCGACCGCTCCTCCGGCGTGGTCTGCTCGGCGATCTGCAGGAACTGGGCCTGAGTGGTGATGGACCGCGACCGGGTCGCGGACGAGGTCACGGTCTTCGCCCTGTCCATCGTTCGGCCTGCCGAGCGGGCCATGCTTCACGCCGCACGGCGTCCTGCAGGTGGCGCAGCCGGGGCAGCTAGTCCCGCCTGCGGCGGCCTGTCGGGTTGTCCGACCCCGCACGGGGTTGGCCGGCCCCAAGCCGGTGCCTACATTCGGAGAGGGACGGCCCGCAGCGGCCGCCGGAGGAAATCCCGCCATGGTCCGCCCAACCGACGCATTCGCCTCGGCTTCCTGAGCCCCTGGCCATGCCCAGCCCCCCTTGTCCTTCCGCGTCCCGGCTCCGGGCCATCGTCCTCGGCGCGGCCGCCGGCGGTGGCTTTCCGCAATGGAACTCCGCCGGTCCCGGCTGCCGCCGCGCGCTGGCCGGCGACCCGGCGGCGCCGGCGCGCAGTCAGGCCTCGCTCGCGGTCTCCGCGGATGGCGATCGCTGGGTGCTGCTGAACGCCTCGCCCGATCTCCGCCAGCAGGTCATCGCCACCCCGGCGCTGCACCCGCGCCCGGCGCCGGGCGAGATCCGCCATTCCCCGATCGCCGCGGTGGTGCTGACCGGGGCCGAGGTCGATACCATCGCCGGGCTGCTGACGCTGCGGGAACGCCATCCCTTTGCGCTCTACGGCGCCGACCGGGCGCTGGCGGTCCTCGCCGCCAATCCGGTCTTCGGCGCGGTGAACCCCGCCATCGTCCCGCGCCGGACGCTGCCGCTCGACCGGACGCTGGCGCTCGCGGATGCCGCCGGCGCGCCGCTCGGCCTCATGGTCGAGGCTTTCGCCGTGCCCGGCAAGGTGCCGCTCTTCCTGGAGGAAGCCTCCGGCGCCGATCCCGGCCGGGCGGAGGAGGGGGAGACCATCGGCCTGCGGGTCAGCGCCGGCGACCAGTCGCTGTTTTTCATCCCCGGCTGCGCCGCGCTGCCGCCCGGGCTCGCCGCTCGGCTCGAAGGTGCCGACTGCGTCTTCTTCGATGGCACGCTCTGGCGGGACGACGAGATGCTGCGGGCGGGCGCCGGGCCGAAGACCGGGGCGCGGATGGGCCACATGAGCATCGACGGGCCGGGCGGCACCATCGCCGCCTTCGCCGGGCTCGGGGTGCGGCGGCGCATCCTCATCCACATCAACAACACCAATCCCGTCCTGCTGGCGGATAGCCCGGAACGCGCGGCAGCCGAGGCCGCGGGCTGGGAGGTTGCGCAGGACGGCATGGAGGTGACGCTGTGAGCGAGACGGAATTGCTTGCCCCGGACGAGCTGGAACGCCGACTCCGCGCCATCGGCGACGAGCGCTACCACATCCACCATCCCTTCCATCACCTGCTGCATGGCGGCAGGCTGACCAAGCCGCAGGTCCAGGCCTGGGCGCTGAACCGCTACTACTACCAGGCCAGCATCCCGGCGAAGGACGCGGCGGTGCTCGGCCGGCTGCCGACGCCGGAGCTGCGGCGGGAATGGCGACGGCGGATCGTCGACCATGACGGCGACGGCACCAAGCCGGGCGGCGTCGAGCGCTGGCTGAAGCTGACCGACGGGCTCGGCCTCGACCGCGACTACGTCGTCTCGCTGCGCGGCCTGCTGCCGGGGACGCGCCACGCCGTCGATGCCTATGTCAACTTCGTCAAGTACAGGTCGGTGCTGGAAGCCGTGGCGTCCTCGCTGACCGAGATGTTCTCCCCCGACATCATCTCCCAGCGCGTCTCCGGCATGCTACGCGGCTACGATTTCGTCAGCGCGGAGACGCTGGCCTATTTCACCCCGCGCCTGACCCAGGCGCCGCAGGACGTGGAATTCGCCCTTGGCTACGTGAAGCGGGAGGCGCGGACGCGGGAGGAGCAGGAGCAGGTGATGGACGCGCTCCGCTTCAAGTGCGACCTGCTCTGGGCCCAGCTCGACGCGCTGCACTATGCCTATGTCGAGCCTGGCAACATCCCGCCGGGAGCCTGGAGGCCCTGATGGACGGCACCGCCATCCCTCGCCTCGGCCGCGGCATGAAGCTGCGGGAGGACAAGACGCGGAACCAATGGGTGGTGATGGGGCCGGAACGCATGTTCGTCCCGGACGAGATCGCGCTGGAGGTGTTGCGTCTGGTGGATGGCGCCCGCAGCGTCGACGCCATGGTGGACGACCTCGCCGCCCGCTTCGCCGCGCCGCGGGGCGAGATCATGACCGATGTCGTCGCCATGCTGGACGACCTGACTGCCAAGGGCGTGGTGACGGCATGATCCCGCCCACATACCCATATGGTGCGGCATGACGACCATCCCGGCTCGCGCCAAGACCGCCGCCCCCGCCGCCCCGCTGGCGCTGCTCGCGGAACTTACCCATCGCTGCCCGCTGCGCTGCCCCTATTGCTCCAACCCGACCGAGCTGGCCCGGGTGGCGCAGGAACTCGACACCGCGACCTGGGCCCGCGTCTTCCAGGAAGCCGCGGCGCTCGGCTGCCTGCAGGTGCACCTTTCCGGCGGCGAGCCGACCGCACGGCGCGACATCCGCGAGATCGTCCGCGCTGCCAGCGAGGCCGGGCTCTACACCAACCTCATCACCTCGGGCGTGTTGACCGGGGAGACGAAGCTGCAGGCGCTGGTCGAGGCCGGGCTCGACCATGTCCAGCTCTCGGTGCAGGACGCCGAGCCGGGCTCGGCCGACCGCATCGGCGGATATCGCGGCGGGCATGCGCGGAAGCTGGAATTCGCGAACCGCGTGCATGAGGCCGGGTTGCCGCTGACGCTCAACGCCGTGGTGCACCGGCAGAACCTGGACCGGCTGCCGCAACTCATCGATCTCGCGCTCGAGCTCGGCGCCGGGCGGCTGGAAGTGGCGCACGTGCAGTATTACGGCTGGGCCCTGGCCAACCGCGACGCCCTGCTGCCGACCCGCGACCAGCTCGAGGCCGCGACCGCGACGGTCGAGGCGGCGCGGCGCGACCTGCGGGGGCGGCTGGTGATCGACTATGTCGTGCCGGACTACTACGCGAAGCGCCCGAAGGCCTGCATGGGCGGCTGGGGACGCCAGTTCCTGGCGGTCTCGCCGGCCGGCCGGGTGCTGCCCTGCCACGCGGCGGAAAGCTTGCCGGGCTTCGACTTCCCCAATGTCCGGGAGGTCTCGCTGCGGGAGGCCTGGGAGCATTCCGAGGCCTTTAACCGCTTCCGCGGCACGGCCTGGATGCCGGCACCCTGTCAGGGCTGCGAGCGGGCGGAACTCGACTGGGGCGGCTGCCGCTGCCAAGCCTTCGCCCTGCTCGGCGATGCCGCCGCCACCGACCCGGCCTGCGTCCTCTCGCCCCACCATGCCGTGCTGTCGCTGGCGGTCGGCGCGGCGGCCGGGGCGGGGGAGGGGTTCACCTACCGCGAACCGCGGAAGGATCCGAGGCATGGCGGCCCGATGGCCGAAGCGTCGGAAGGCGCGCAGGGCTGAATCGGCCCGCCCAGAATATCGAGTGGCCCGATGGCCGAAGCGCCGGAAGGCGCGCAGGGCTGAACCGGGCCGCCCACGATACCCGGCGCGGCCTTGTGGTTGCCGCCCGAGGCGCCACTATCCTGGCCAGCCTTCAGGGGATGATTCGAATGTTCCTGCCGCGTTGCAATCCGCTCGGCCTTCCTGGCCCCATGACCATGGCCGGCACCGCTATGGGCGGCATGGCCATGCTGGCCGGGATCGGTCCCTTCCTGGCCGGCATCGGCGTCGGTGCCGGGATCGTCGGCGGCGCCATGCTGGCGCGGAAGGCCATGGACCGCCGCTCCGGCTGGCGCGACGAGCCCTCCGACACCCTGTCCGACCTGCCGGACGAGGGCGAGGCGACGATCCCGGCCAACCCGATCTAACGCCTCAGGCCGGGGCGTCCGCGCCCCGGCCGGAGATGGCGGTGCCACTGGCATGGCCGGTCCGCAGCGCTTCCCGCGCCCAGCGGGGGGCGGTCGGCAGCCAGCGCGGCAGCGGGTCGCCTGCCAGGCCGAGCCGCACGCCATGGGTGTAGCAGACGCCCGACAGCGCCTCGTCGAAGACCCGGCCACGGCGGTTCTCCAGCGCCGCCCGCAACGGCGCGTCGTTCATCCTGCGGGCCGACGGCCGCGGCTCCTCAGCCGCCGCGCTGCCCATGGCGTCCCCGTCCATGCTGTCCTCCACCCCTTGGGGGCAATCCTCGCGTCCAGAATTCCCTTATCCGTTGCGAAGGTCCAATCACGGGGTTTCGGCATTGGTGGAATGTGATGCGGCGGCAACCAACTCCCGCGTCGCGGCATCCCGCGCTACCCTGACCCCCGATGACTTCGGGGGAGAGACTGCTATGGCCGGCGAAATCCAGGTCGAGATCCGCGAGGCGCCGGCAACCGGCCGCGTCGCCTTCGTCACCATCGCGCACGAGGCGAAGCTGAATACGCTGAACCCGGCGCTGATGCTGGAATTCGCCGCCGCCATGGCCCGGCTCTCGGCGGACGAGGCGCTGCACGCCGCGGTGCTGACCGGCGCCGGGCCGAAGAGCTTCGTCGGCGGCGCCGACATCACCGTCATGGCCGGGCTCGGCGACGGCGAGGCGGCGCGGGCCTTCATCACCCTCGTGCATGGCTGCTGCCGCGCGGTGCGCGACTGCCCGGTGCCGGTGATCGGCCGGATCAACGGCTGGACGCTCGGCGCCGGGCTCGAGCTCGCCGCTGCCTGCGACCTGCGGATCGCCGCCGACCACGCGCAGTTCGGCATGCCGGAGGTCCGGGTCGGCATCCCCTCGGTGGTCGAGGCCGCGTTGCTGCCCGGGCTGATCGGCTGGGGCCGCACCCGCCGCCTGCTGCTGCTGGGCGAGACCATCGGCGCGGCCGAGGCGCTGGACTGGGGCTTCCTCGAACGGGTGGTGCCGGCCGATGGACTGGACCAAGCGGTGGCGGAGTGGCTCGGCCATCTCGGCGCCGCCGGGCGGCAGGCGCTGCGGCTGCAGAAGCGGCTGATCCGGCAATGGGAGGACCTGCCGATCGGCGAGGCCGTCGCCGCCGGCATCCCCGCCTTCTCCGCCGCCTGGGACACCAACGAGCCGCGCCGGATGCTCGGCGGCTTCGCCAATCGGCACCGCGGCTAACGAATAGGACGACTCTCGCGGAACAGTTTCCACTGGACTTATTCGCCCTTACCTCGAACGGGCAAGGCCATGAACCATTCAGAGGTGGAGGGCCGGCCGCACCCGACGGCCGGCCCCGTCGTGGTCGGGCGGCCGGCATGATCTTCGCCTCCTTCGAATTCCTCTTCTGTTCCTGCCAATCTTCTTCGCCGCCTATGTCCTGACTCCGGCACGGCTGCGGAACTGGCCGATCCTCCTCGTCTCCTGGGCCTTCTATGCTTGGTGGCGTGTGAATTTCCTGGCGCTGCTGGCCGGCGTCACCGTCTTCACCTTCCTGGTCGCCCGGGCGATGGACGCGCTCGGCCCGCGCAGCCCGGCGGGCAGGCGCCTGTTGCTGCTGGGCCTCGCCGGCAATCTCGGCGTCCTCGCCTGGTTCAAGTACGCCAATTTCGGCGTCGAGACGCTGAACGCGCTGCGCGCCGGCTGGTGCCTGCCGCCGCTGGGCTGGGCGGAGCTCCTGCTGCCGATCGGCCTGTCCTTCTACGTGCTGCAATCCGTCAGCTACCTGGCGGACCTGCATCGCGGGGACGTGCCGGTCAGCCGCCGCTTCGTCGACTATGTCGCCTACAAGGCGATCTTCAGCCAGCTCACCGCCGGGCCGATCGTCCGCTATGCCGAGATCGAGCGGGACCTGACGTCTCGCCGCCATAGCCTCGCGCTCTTCGGCCTTGGCGCGCGGCGCTTCATGCTGGGCTTCGCCGCCAAAGTGCTGGTCGCCGACACGCTGGCGCCGATGGTCGAGGCCGCCTTCGCGCTGCCGGCGCCGACCCTGGCCGAGGCTGGGCCGGGGCGGTGGCCTATGCGCTGCAGCTCTTCTTCGACTTCGCCGGCTATTCCGCCATGACGATCGGCCTCGCCCTGATGTGCGGCTTCCGCTTCCCGGAGAATTTCGACCACCCCTACCTAGCGGGCTCGATCCAGGAGTTCTGGCAGCGCTGGCACCGGCGCGGGCCGCTGCGGACCTACCTCAACCTGCTGGCCACCATGGTGATCGGCGGCTTCTGGCACGGCGCCAACTGGACCTTCCTGCTATGGGGCGCCTGGCATGGCGGGCTGCTGGCGCTGCACCGCGGCTGGGCCGGGCGGCTGCCCTGGAACCTCGGCAACCCGCTGCTGATGCTGGGCGTGGTGATCGGCTGGGTGACCTTCCGGGCGCCGAGCATCGCCGGCACCTGGGCGATGTATCGCGGCATGCTCGGGCTGAACGGCGCCGGCTTCTCCGACGCGCTGCTCTGGCAGGTGACGCCGGACCAATGGTGGTGCCTCGGCCTGGCGGGCGGGCTGGTCTATGCGCCGGCGCTGCGGTGCGGCCGGGTGCCGGACGGGGGTGGCGCGGGCTGCCGCCGCCACCGGGCCCCTGCTCGGCTTCGTCATCGGCATCGTCGCGCTCTACAGCCGCGCCGCGGTGCCCTTCCTGTACTTCCAGTTCTGAGGCGGCGATGGACGAACCCCGGCCCCGTACCGCCCGCGCCTATGCCCTGGCGATGCTCGCCCTGCTCGGCTGGGGCGCCTGGCAGGGGAGCGCGGCGCTCCGCGCGCGGGCGACCCGGGCGCGGGTCGCCGAGACTCTGACGCTCGAGGCCTTGGCGCACCGACACGCACTGGAACCAGGCCGGCGCGGCCGCCGCAGCCGCGGCCATCGCCGAGGCTACCGCCGCCCTGCCGCTGCGCCGTGCCGAGCCCTTCCGCACCATTGCCGCGCCCGAGCAGGCCGATGACCCCGGCGACCTGCTGCGGCTGATGAGTCTCGATGCGGCGCCCGATGCGCTGCGCCCGGCGCCGGACCGGCAATACCCCGAACGCACGGAAGCCGCCGGCGAGGCCGCGGGCCTGCTGGACGAGACGCCGCCGGCCGAGGTGGTGCTGCTCAGCTCCTCCCATTCGGTGAATGCCAATTTTAATGGCTGGCTGCAGCAGGCGCTGGCATCCACGGTCGCCAGTTATGTCAGGGCCGGCGGCGGCTTCGCCCGCGCGGCGCGGGCGTATTTCACGGGTGCGGCATGGCACGAGGCGAGGCCGAAGCTGGTGGTCTGGGAAATTCCCGAACGCGTGGTCGGGCAGCCGGTCGGGACGGAGGAGCGGGAATTCCTGACGAGGTGGTGAAGCAGGCCGGAGTCGGCGCGCGCCGCGCGACGACCGCCAGAAACAGGGAAGGGGCCGGGGAGGATATCTCCACCCCGGACTTTGCCTTCAGGCCGCGGCCAGCGCCGCCCGCTTCTCCCGCCGCCGGATCAGCCAACGGCCGAGTGCGATCCCCGGCTGCTCCACCAGCCGGTAGCCGAGCGCCGCGGCGAGGCAGAGCGGCGGCAGGGTGATGGCGAGACAGGCGAGATAGGCCGCCCCGCCCTGGCCCAGCGCCTCCACGATCCGCGCATAGACCGGGCGCAGCGCCATGATCAGCGCGAAATGCGCGAGGTAGACGCTGTAGCTCCGTTCCCCCAGCCAGAGCGCGGGCCGGGCGCGCATCAACCAGGAGGGCCGCAGGGACTGCCAGAGGCAGAGTGCGGCGAAGCCGGGGCCGAAGAGCAGCAGGTCGATGTTGCCCGGCCCGGCCAGCGGCGCGGCCAGCGGCGAGAGCAGGAAGCCGAGCAGCCCGAGACCAAGCCCCGCGGCAGCGGCGGCTGTCGCGCCCTCCCGCGGCGTGCCGCGGACCCGCTCGAAGATCCGGAAGGCCAGCAGGGCGACGACGAAGACCCAGGCATTGCTGGCCAGCGCCACCTGCGGGTAGTCGCTGCCGGGCATCGCCGCCTCCAGCCAGACCCGGGTGGCCCAGGACAGCGCCGTCGCCAGGACCGAGGCCAGTGCCATTCCGGCGATCCCGCGGATCCGCAGCAGCAGCGGCAGCAGCAGATAGAAGGGCATCTCGACGCCGACAGTCCAGCCGGCCGGCACCAGCCCGCCATGCCAGCCGGGGACGAAGTTGAAGGCGAAGCCGTATTCCGCCAGCACCCGCCCGGTCCCCGGCCAGCGCGCGACCAGCATGATCAGCGTCGTCAGCAGCCAATAGAGCGGCGCGATGCGGAAGAAGCGCTTGACCAGATAGGGCCCCGGCCGGCTCGCCGCCTGCGGGTTGGCCCAGGCGAGGGAGAAGGCCGAGAGCGCGAAGAACAGGTGCACGCCAAGCCCGAAATGGGTGGCGATCCAGGGCAGCAGGCCGGGAACCGCGAGCTGCGGGATGGCATGCAGGTGGAACAGCAGCACCATCAGCGCGGCCGTTGCCCGCAGCCCATGCAGCCCGGGCAGCAGCCCGCCCCGTGCCTCCGCCATGCCCGGTCCCCTTCCCGGACCGGCGTAGACCGCCGCGGCCAGGTCGGGGAAGCGTTTGCGGCATCACGTCACGGCGGGGTCAGTTCCAGAGCAGCCGGCGGATCTGCGGCTCCAGCGCCGCCGAGGGGATGCCGTAGCCCAGCCAGGTCAGGTGCAGGTAGTCGTAGGCGATCTGGTCCGAGAGCCGCCCCGCCCGGTCCACCACCGTTCAGCCCGGCGCGGTGTAGAACACCGTCTGCCCATCGACGCAGCCGGCGACCAGGGCATTGAACCGCTCGTTCGCTGCCCGCATCGGCTACGCCGGCACGCCGGCACGCCGGCACGCCGGCACGCGGCGGCAGCCCGACCAGCAGCACCCGGGTCTGCGGCGAGCGGCGGCGGATGGTCCGCACCACCTAGGCGATGCCGAGCGCGGTATTCTCCGGCCGGCTGCCGGCGGCGGTGTTGTTGGTGCCGACCAGCAGCACCGCCAGCCGCGGCCGCAGCGTGGCGCCGAGCGGCAGCCGCGCCAGCCGCCAGAGCAGGCTTTGGGTCGTATCGCCGCCGGCGCCGAGATTCAGCGCGCCGCGGTCGCCGTAGAAATGCTCGAAGATCAGCGGCGCCCAGCCCTGCACCGGTGGATCGCCGAGGAAAAGCAGCTGCGCCGGATTGGCCTCCGGCCCCAGGACCTGGCGTTCCAGCTCGCCGACCCGCGAGAGCCAGCCCTGGTCGGTCAGCGGTTCCGGCTTCACCTCGCGCGGGGCAAGCTGGCGGGCGGGCAGGCCGGCGCAGAGCTCTGCCGCTTGGCCGGCGGCGGGGCCGAGGACCAGCAGGAGGGCCAGCAGGAGCGCGCGCATCACCGTACCGGCCGTGCCGCCCCGCCATTGAGCTGCACCGGCTCCGGCGCGCCGTTCGACAGCATGGCCGGCATCGGCCAGCTGCCCGCGGGGTAGCGGGTCGGCATGCCGGCCAACAGCGGCGCCACGTCCTCGGGCGGCTTGTCCAGCCGCCAGCGCAGGTAGAGCAGCCCGGCCGCGTCGCTGTAGTTGCCGGTATGGCTGAAGCGGCCGATGGCGCCGAGGCGGAGCACCGGGCTGACGGCATGTTCCAGGTTGGCACTGAGCCCACCGATTGGCCCGCCGACCGAGCGCGCGCTGCTGCCGGCCGTGCCGAGCGTCGGCTCGGCTTCCAGCTGCGACTGCAGCGCCCGGTCGGTCGGGAAGACCGGCGCGCCGTGTTCGTGGAAGCGCTGCCAGCCCACGGTTGCCTGCACCCGGGCAGTGAGGTCGCCCCATTGCCGCCGCCAGTCGGCGCCGAGCGCCCCCACCACCTGCCATTGCGGGCTGAAGTAGCCGCCCTGGCCGTAGCTGACATTGCCCAGGTTCCAGTTGAAGTGGAAGTAGCGGGAGTCCGGGTCGATGTTCAGCGACTCCTCCGGCGTGCGGATGGCGGCGTGGTAGAGCCCGCCGCCGGCCTCGACCATCTCGTTGGCCGCGACATTCTCGCCGCGCAGGCTCTGCCAGCCGCCGCCGCCATACATCCCGAGGCCGTTGATGCGCCGCCAGCAGCGGCAGGATTCCGCATTTCGGCCGGGCGAAGCTGTTGCCGACCACCACGACATCGGCGCCGTCATCGGTGCCGGGCACGACGTCGGCGGATTGCGGCTCGCGGATCTGGTAGATCTCGGCGGGGTCCTTGCCCCGCAGGTCGGCGGGGGGGGAAGCGCACCAGGTCGCTGGGCGGGTTGGTCAGGTTGGCCGGCGCGCCGAGCTTCGCCGCAGGCCGGGCGGCAGGCGCAGGCCATCCCGCATCCGCTTCGCCGGCTCCGCCGTCGCGACCTCGGCCCCGGCCCAAGGTCCGGTGGGTGTCGGTGGCGAAGTAGACCGGCAGATTGGGCTGGCTGGCACGGACCGCGCGGAAGGGTACGTCGAGGTCGATGGCCAGTGCGCCCGGGCTGCGAAGGTGGCGAGGATGGCGGGATAGTGCTTGTCGATGTCAGCCGGTAGCTGGGCATCATCCGGCAGGAACTGGCGACAGAGCCGCGACTTGGCGGGGACGACACGGCCTGCACCACCTCGATCCCGGCGGCCTTCAGCAGCGCCACCGCCTCGTTCATCACCGGGGTCGCGGCATGCAGCGCGCCGGCGCCGAAGCGGGAGGTCGCGTCCCAGAGCAGGAAGCGCCCGCCCTCCTTGCCGATGATGACCAGGCCGGAGATGCCGGCCGGCGCCGGGCGGGGCAGAAGGCGCCGAGCGCCAGGGCGGCCGTGGCTTGGTCCAGCTGGCTTCGGTCCGGGGCGCCGGCGGCAGGGAAAGCGCGGCGGGACATGGGCGGCCTGCTGATGCGGAAACGGTATGCCCGCTATCGATCGCAAATCATGCGATATTGAAAATAACGCCGGAGCCGAAAGGCGCATATTCTATTTCGCATCAAAGTATAGAAATTGGGCGGAACCTCGCCGCGCCGGCACACCGGCAGGTGCAGCATGAGGCTTACCTGGGCTAGGACAGGGGGATGCGACTCTATCTGGCCGGACCCGAGGTCTTCCTTGCCGATGCGGCGGGTATCGCTGCCGCCAAGCGGGACGTCTGCGCCGCGCAGGGGCTGGTCGGGGTCTTCCCACTCGACCTGCCGCCGCTGGAGCCCGACCCCGCCCTGCCGGAATGGCGGCGGATCTACCAGTCGAACGAAGCGCATATCCGCAGCTGCGACGCGCTCATTGCCAACCTGACCCCGTTCCGCGGCGCCTCGGCGGATGTCGGCACGGTCTACGAGCTCGGCTTCATGCGGGCCCTGGGACGGCCGGTCTTCGGCTACAGCAACGTGGCGCAGCGCTTCGGCGGGCGGGTCCTGGCGGGGCTCGGCGGCGCGGCGCGGCGGCGGGCCGACGGCGCTTGGGAGGATGCCGAGGGCATGGCGGTCGAGGAGTTCGACCGGCACGACAACCTGATGCTGGAAGGCGGCATCGCCGAGGCCGGCGGGACCTTCGAGACGGAGGCCGTGCCGGCCGGCCGCCGCTGGCACGACCTGGCCGCCTTCGCCCGCTGCGTCGCCGCGGCCGCGCGCCTGCGGCCGGTCGCCGGAGGGCGGCCGGGCGCGTCGGCGTGACCCGGCCGGGCGGCCGGGGCGCGCCCAGGGTTCAGCCGGGCTCGACGTCCAGCGCGTAGCCGGCGGAACGGACGGTCCGGATCACGTCCTCCTCGCCGGGCCCGTTGATCGCCTTCCGCAGCCGCCGGACATGCACGTCGACGGTGCGCGGCTCGACATGGATGTCGCGGCCCCAGACGGCATCGAGCAGCTGCTCGCGGGAGAAGACCCGGCCGGGGTGCTGCATCAGGAATTCCAGCAGCCGGTACTCGGTCGGGCCGAGATGCAGCGCACGGCCGTTGCGGGAGACGCGGTGCGCGTCCTGGTCCATGGTCAGGTCGCGGAAGGCCAGCGTGCCGCGGGTGGCGACGCTGCCCGAGCGCCGCAGCAGGGCGCGGATGCGGGCCAGCAGCCCGTCCATGGCGAAAGGCTTGGTGACGTAGTCGTCGGCGCCGATGTCGAGGGCGCGGACGCTGTCCTGCTGCTCGACCCGCGCGGTGACCATGATGATCGGCAGGTCGCGGGTGGCGGGCCGGCGGCGCAGCTGGCGGCACACCTCGAGGCCCGAGAGCTGCGGCAGCATCCAGTCCAGCAGCACCAGGTCGGGCCGGGTCTCGGCGACGCGCAGCAGCGCTTCCTCGCCGTCGGAGGCCTCCTCGACCCGGAAACCCTGCTTCTCCAGGTTGTAGCGCAGCAGCGTAAGCAGCGGCACCTCGTCCTCGACCACGAGGATCGTTGGCCGGGCGCCCCCCGGGACCATGTCCGGCATGACCGCGGCCCCCCCTCAGTCCTGCTGCCGGACGACGGCATAGGTCGAGTTGTCGCCTTTCGGCCGTTCCTCGGTCAGCGCCTGGCCCTGCACGGCATAATGCACGGTCTCGGCGATATTGGTGGCGTGGTCGCCGATGCGCTCCAGGTTCTTTGCCACGAACAGCAGGTGGGTCGCCGCGGTGATGTTGCGCGGGTCCTCCATCATGAAGGTCAGCATCTCGCGGAAGATGCCGTTGTAGACCTCGTCGACCGGCTTGTCGGCGGCCCAGACCTCGTCGGCGCGGGCGGCGTCCTCGTTCACCAGCGCGTCCATGGCGCCCTTCAGGTTCTCCTGCACCAGCCGGGCCATGCGCTGGAAGCCGTTCAGGCTGCCGAGCCGCGGCTGCTGGGCGAGCACGATGCTGCGCTTGGCGGCGTTCCGGGCATAGTCGCCGATCCGCTCGATCGCGTGGATGATCTTCAGCGCCGCGACCACCAGGCGCAGGTCGGCGCCGGCCGGCTGGCGCAGCGCCAGCAGCCGGATGCAGAAATCCTCGATCTCCCGCTCCAGCGCGTCGATCTCGGCATCGCGGCCGATCACCTCGGTGGCCAGCTCGGCATCCTGGCGGACCAGGGCGGTGACGGAATCGGCCACCTGGCGCTCGGCCAGGCCGCCCATCCGGGCGACCAGCTCGCGCAGCCGGCGGAGCTCCCCGGCATAGGCGCGGACGGTGTGTTCCTGCATCGACATCGCTCCCGCGCCTCAGCCGAACCGGCCGGTGATGTATTCCTGCGTGCGCTGGTGGCGCGGCGCGGTGAAGAGCTGCCCGGCCGGCGCGATCTCGATCAGCTCGCCGAGGTAGAAGAACGCCACCTGGTCGGCGCAGCGGGCGGCCTGCTGCATGTTGTGGGTGACGATGGCGATGGTGAAGTCGCGCTTCAGCTCGTCGATCAGCTCCTCGATCTTCAGGGTGCTGATCGGGTCGAGCGCCGAGGTCGGCTCGTCGAACAGGATCACCTCCGGCCGCACCGCGATGGTGCGGGCGATGCAGAGCCGCTGCTGCTGGCCGCCGGACATGCCCATGGCGCTGCTGGTCAGCCGGTCCTTCGCCTCGCCCCAGAGCGCGGCGCGGGTCAGCGCCCATTCCACCCGCTCGTCCATCTGTGCCTTCGACAGCTGCTCGTGCAGCCGCACGCCGAAGGCGATGTTGTCGTAGATGGTCATGGGGAAGGGGGTCGGCTTCTGGAACACCATGCCGACCTTGGCGCGCAACGCGTTGATGTCGACATCGGCATCGAGGATGTTCTGCCCGTCCATCAGCACCTCCCCGGTGGCGCGCTGGCCGGGATAGAGGCTGTACATCCGGTTCAGCACCCGCAGCAGCGTGGACTTGCCACAGCCGGAGGGGCCGATCATGCCGGTGACCTGGCGCTCCGGCAGGTCGAAGCTGATCTCCTTCAGCGCGCGGTTGTCGCCGTAGAAGAAGTCGAGGTTGCGCACTGCGATGCGGGCGGTCTGGTTCAGCGCGGCGGCGGAGCGCGCCTGCATGCCGCCGAAGGAGGCGGGCTGGGAGGCGGCCGCGGCATCGCGCGTGGCGGAGTCGCTCGGGGGGCTCATGCGGACGGGTCCTCCTTCACGGGCCGCGGCGCAGCAGGCTGCGGGCGAGGATGTTCAACAACAGGACGGCGAGGGTGATCAGCAGCGCGCCGGCCCAGGCCAGCTCGATCCAGTCCTGGAAGGGCGAGCCGGCATAGGAATAGATGGTGATCGGCAGGCTCGGCATCGGCCCGGAGAGGTCGGTGGACCAGGCATTGTTGCCGAGGCTGGTGAAGAGCAGCGGCGCCGTCTCGCCGGCGATGCGGGCGATGCCCAGCAGCACGCCGGTGATGATGCCGGAGACCGCCGACTTCCAGCAGACCAGCACGATCATCTTCCATTTCGGCGCGCCGAGGCCGATCACGGCTTCCCGCAGGGTGTTCGGGATCAGGCTCAGCATGTCCTCGGTCGTGCGGACGACGATCGGGATGATGATGATCGAGAGCGCGGCGACGCCCGCCCAGCCGGAGAAGCCGCCGAAGGGCAGCACCAGAAGCTGGTAGACGAAGAGGCCGATCAGGATCGATGGCGCCGAGAGCAGGATGTCGGAGACGAAGCGGACCACATTTCCGAAGGCCGAGCCGCGGGCATATTCCGCCAGGAAAGTGCCGACCAGCATGCCGATCGGCGTGCCGATGACGGTCGCCAGGGCGACCTGGAGGAGGCTGCCGGTGATGGCGTTGAGCAGCCCGCCATTCGACCCCGGCGGGCGGGTGACCTCGGTGAAGACCGAGAGGTTCAGTGCGCCGAAGCCCTTGACGAAGAGCGTCGCCAGGATCGAGGCGAGGAAGACGAGGCCGATGCCGGTGGCGGCCAGCGACAGGCCGCGGGCCAGGGCATCCGCCCGCTTGCGGCGGCGGCCGAGCCGGGCGGCGGCCGCGCGGTCCTTGACCGGAGTCAGCGCGGGGTTGGCGGTCATGCTCATCGGGTCAGGCCTTCAGCCGGGAGCGCAGCAGCCAGCGCGAGCAGGCCAGCACCACGAAGGACAGCACGAACAGGATGAAGCCGAGCGCCAGCAGCGCGGAAAGCTTCAGGCTGCCCATCTCGCTCTCGCCGAACTCGAGCGCCACGACCGAGGCGATGGTATTGCCCGGCCCGAACAGCGTGGTGGTGATGCGGTTGGCATTGCCGATGACGAAGGTGACCGCCATCGTCTCCCCGAGCGCCCGGCCGAGGCCGAGCATGATGCCGCCGGCGACCGAGATGCGGGTATAGGGCAGCACGACGCCCTTCATCACCTCCCAGGTCGTGCATCCCAGGCCATAGGCGCTCTCCTTGAAGACCGCTGGCACCTGCTCGAAGACGTCGCGCATGGTGGCGGCGATGAAGGGCAGGATCATGATCGCCAGGATGAGCGCCGCGGTCAGGATGCCGGTGCCGAAGGGCGGGCCCTGGAACAGGAAGCCGATCAGCGGCAGCTCGCCGATGCTGTCGATCAGCGCGGGCTGGACGTATTGCGCCATGATCGGCGCGATCACGAAGAAGCCCCACATGCCGTAGATGATCGACGGCACCGCGGCGAGCAGCTCGACCGCCGTGCCGACCGGGCGGCGCATCCAGGGCGGGGCCAGCTCGGTCAGGAAGAAGGCGACGCCGAAGGCGACCGGCACCGCGAGCAGGATCGCCAGCACCGCGGTGACCACGGTGCCGTAGACCGAGACGCCGGCGCCGAAGACCTCCGTCACCGGGTCCCATTCGGTGGACCAGAGGAAAGGCAGGCCGAAGGCGCGGAAGGCCGGCAGCCCGCCGAGGAAGAGCTCGACGATGATGCCGCCGAGCAGCAGCAGCACCAGCCCGCCGGCGGCATGGCAGGCGCCGGCGAAAAGCGTGTCGCCGAGGTTGGACCGGCGGGCGGTCCGTGGCCTCGACGCGGCGGGGAGGGAGGCGGCCTGCGACACGCGACCTGCTCCGGCGGCGCGGCTCAGCCGTGCCAGACCGGCTGGCCGTTGGCCTTCACCTCGGCCGCCCAGGCCGCCCGGATGGCATCCTGCACCTTGGCCGGCAGCGGGATGTATTCCATCTCCTGCGCCAGGCCGGCGCCGTTCCTGAAGGCCCAGTCGAAGAACTTCATCACGTTGCGGCTGCGCTCGGCATCCGCCGGGTTCTTCGGCAGCAGGATGAAAGTGGGGGAGACGATCGGCCAGGAGGTCGCGCCCTGCTGGTCGATCAGGCTGGCCGCCATGCCGGGGACGCTCCAGTCGGCATTCGCCGCCGCCGCGATGAAGGCCTCCTGCGTCGGCTTGACGAACTCGCCCGCCTTGTTGCGCAGCTGGGTGGTCACCAGCTTGTTGGTGATGGCGTAGGCGTTCTCGACATAGCCGATGGCGCCACGGATGTTCTTCACCGTGCCGGCCACGCCCTCGTTGCCGCGGGCGCCGGTGCCGGCGGGGAAGCGGACTGAGGTGCCGACGCCGACCTTTTCCTTCCACTCCGGCGAAACGGCGGCGAGGTAGGAGACCCAGACGAAGGTGGTGCCCGAGCCGTCCGCCCGGTAGGCCGGGGCGATCGCCAGGTTCGGCAGCGCGACCCCAGGGTTCAGCGCGGTGATCTTCGCGTCGTTCCATTTGGTGATCTTGCCGAGGTAGATCTCGGCCAGCAGCGCGCCGGTCAGCTTCAGCTGCTCATTCTCGATGCCCGGGATGTTCACGATCGGCACCAGGCTGCCCATCACCGCGGGGAACTGCAGCAGGCTCGCCTCAGCCAGCTGGGCGACCGTCAGCGGCGCGTCGGAGGCGCCGAAATCGACCGTGCGATTCTTGATCTGGTTGATGCCGGCGCCCGAGCCGACGGACTGGTAGTTCACCGTGATGCCGGTGGCGGCTTTCCCGGCCTCGGCCCATTTCTGGTAGACCGGGTTGGGGAAGGTGGCCCCGGCGCCGGTGATCTGGGCGCCCTGGGCGAGGGCTTGGCGGCCGAGCAGCGGGGCGGCGACCGTGAGGCCGGTGGCGATCAGCAGGGAGCGTCGGTTCACGCGTCTCTCTCCGGAAGGAGTGGGCCCAGGGCCGGGTGCCCCGGGCGGTCGCCGCCTGACTACTGCGGCCGGAAGTCGGCCCTGTTGCAGATTTATGAAGCTTCGGTGACAGGATACCCGACAACCGCCGCGGTTATCTATTCGTCAATCCTTCGGGTACCAGGCGGGGCGCCGCTTTTCCCGGAAGGCCGCCAGCCCCTCGCGCCCCTCGGCCGAGGCGCGCTGCATCCAGCCCTCATGCGCCAGCAGCGCCATCTGCCGGTCGTCGAGCTTGAGGCCGTTGGCGCCGAGGAAGCTGTCCTTGGTCACCGCGACGGCGCCGGGGGCAGAGAGCAGCGTCTCGTCGAGGATCGCCGCCAGCCGCGCTTCCATCGCCTCCGCTGCCAGGACCTCGTGCACCAGGCCCATCCGCAGCGCCTCCTCGGCGCCGAAGCGCTCGCCGGTCAGGGCGTAGCGGCGGGTCTGCCGCAGGCCCATGGCATGAACCATATGGGTCGAGATCGGGGTCGGGGAAACGCCGACCCGCACCTCGGTCAGGCCGAAGAGCGCGGCCGGCGTTGCCAGCGCGACGTCGACGCAGCAGGCGATCCCGGCGCCGCCGCCGAAGCAGGCACCCTGGATGACGGCGAAGGTCGGCCGGGGAAACTCGTTCAGCTTCTGCATGGCGAGGGTGGTGGCGAGCGAGCATTGGTAGGCCCGCTCCGGCCCGTAGCCCGCGACCTCGGCCAGCCAGTTGATGTCGGCCCCGGCGGCGAAATGCCTGCCCGCGCCGCGGATGACCAGGGCGCGGACGCCCTCATCGGCGCGCAGCGCGTCCAGCCCCGCGATCAGTGCGCGCAGCAGCGGCTCGTTGTAGGCATTGCCGACCTGCGGCCGGTTCAGGGTGACGGTGACGACGCCGCGGGCGTCGCGGGAGAGCAGGACGGGGGTTTCCTCGGGCATGGCGGCTTCCTCCTGGTGCCGCGGGCTTGTCCCCTCGGCGCCGAATTGACAAGCCCGGCCGCCGGGGCGGAGGCTTTCCCCAACCCGGAGGCAGATGCCCATGTACGCCACCCGCCCCACCCTCTACGGCACGCGCCACGCCGTCTCGGCCGGCCACTACCTGGCCGCCGCGGCCGGGTTCTCCGTGCTGGAGGCGGGCGGCAACGCGATCGATGCCGGCTGCGCCGCCGGGATCGCCCTCGGCGTGCTGCTGCCGGACCTGGTCAACGTCGCCGGCGTCGCGCCGATCCTGATCCGCAAGGCGGATGGCACGGTCGAGACCATCGCCGGCCTCGGCACATGGCCGCGATCCATCCCCGCCGACCTCTTCATGCGGGAGCACGGCGGCAGGATCCCGAACGGCGTGCTGCGGACCGTGGTGCCGGCCGCCCCGGATGCCTGGATCACCGCGCTCGAGCGGCACGGCACCATGGGCTTCGGCGAGATCGCCCGGCACGCCATCCGCTACGCCCGCGACGGCTTCGCGGTCTATCCGCTGCTGGCGCAGAACATCCGCGACCACCAGGCCGAATACGCCGCCTGGCCCGGCAATGCGGCGATCTTCCTGCCCGGCGGCAACCCGCCCGCGGTCGCCGACAAGTTCGTCCAGTCCGACCTTGCGCGCACGCTGCAATACATGGCGGACGAGGAGAGAGCGGCGGCGGGGAAAGGGCGGCTCGCCGGCCTCGCCGCCGCGCATGCCGCCTTCTACCGCGGCGACATCGCCCGCGAGATCGCCGCCTTCATGGCGCGGGAGGGCGGCTACCTCACCATGGAGGACATGGCCGCCTATCGCTCGAAGCTCGAGCCCGCGGTGCGGCGGACCTGGCGCGGGCATGAGGTGCTGACCTGCGGCCCCTGGTGCCAGGGTCCGGCGCTGCTCGAGGCCCTGCTGCTGATGGAGCGGGGCGGCATCGGCGGCATGGCGCACAACAGCGCCGACTACATCCACCTCTTCACCGAATGCATCAAGGCGGCGATGGCCGACCGGGAATACCATTTCGGCGACCCGGCCTTCGTCGACGTGCCGCTCGAGAGGCTGCTGGGGGAGGCGCATCTCGGTGCCCGCCTGGCGCAGATCGACCCCAGGCAGGCGCTGGTGGGCATGCCCGGGCCGATGCTGAACACCGGCACCACCCTGCCGGGTGCGGCCGACCGCGCGGTGCCGCTGGTCGAGGCCGATACATCCTACTGCGCGGTGGTGGACCGCTGGGGCAACGCCTTCAGCGCGACCCCCTCGGACGGGTCCTGGAACTCGCCGGTGGTCCCCGGCCTCGGCATCATCCCGAGCAACCGCGGCAGCCAGAGCCGGCCCGACCCGGCGCATCCCTGCGGCGTCGCCCCGGGCAAGCGGCCGCGCCTCACCCCGAATCCCGCGATGATCGTGACCGAGGGCGGCGGCGTCATGCCCTTCGGCACGCCGGGCGGCGACGTGCAGATCCAGGCCATGCTGCAGGTGGTGCTCAACGTGCTGCAGCACGGGATGGAGGTGCAGGAGGCGATCGAGGCGCCGCGCTTCGCCAGCTATTCCTTCCCGTCGAGCTTCGCGCCCTTCGACTTCTTCCCCGGCCGCCTCGCGGTGGAATCCGCCATCCCGCAGGCGACGCGGGACGCGCTGGCCGCCCGGGGGCACGAGATCCGCGACTGGCCGGAGAAGACCTGGCTGGCCGGGACGGTGGAGGTGGTGAAGTCCGACCCGGCCACGGGCATGCTGGCTGCCGGCGCCGATCCGCGCCGGCCGGCCTATGCGGTGGTCGGCTGACCCCTCAGCCCCCCGCGGGCTGCAGGCCGAGCCGGGCGGCGAGCGGCGGCCGCCGGCGATGCACCAGCTCCCCGCTCGCGAGATAGGCGTCCTCCTCGGCCGTCGAGGCCCGGCCGAGGGTGGCGTTGCGATGGGGGTAGCGGCCGAAGCGGGCGATCACCGCCCGGTGGCCCCGCGCCTGGTCGGCCGAGAAGCGGTAGAGCGGCCGCAGGTCCTCCCGCGCCGAACAGGCCAGCACCTCCGCCATGGCGGAAACTCGTATGAGCCGCTCGCGCAGGTCAGGGCCTTCGGCATGGGCGAGGGGGAGGAAGAAAAAGGTCTTCTCCCAGGGATGGTCGAGCGCGTCGTAGTGCCCGTTGCGCAGGCCCTCCTCGGCGAGCTGCAGCGCGTCCGGGTCGCCGGCATAGGCCTGCGGCGTGCCGGCGAAGCGGCCGCGCGGCGCCTGGTCGAGCAGCAGGATCAGCGCCAGCCGGCCCTCGGCCGTGGCGCCCCAGGCATCCAGGTGCCCGGCCAAAGCCGCCGCGGCGAGGTCGGCCGGCAGCGCGGGGGAGGCGCCGCCGAACCAGGCCTCGAAGGCCCGGTGATGCGTCGCGGTATCGGCCTGGTCCAGCCCGGGCGGGAACCAGGCATCGAGCACCTGGCGGATCGGGTCACGCGCCTGCATCGTTAAATTCCCAAGGGGTGGCTTCATCCGGTGAGGCTGGCGGCGGATTTCCGGAACGTCTGTGATCCAGCGCACATTCCGCTTTTCGTGAACCGGCGCGGTCGGCATTGCGGGACGCCGCCGCCCCCGGCACACTCGGTCGTCCGACCAAGGAAGCAGGAGAACCGGCTATGCATGACGTCGTGATCCGCGGGGGCACCATCGTCGATGGCACCGGCGCGCCCGCCTTCCAGGGCGATGTGGCGATCGACGGTGACCGCATCGCGGCCGTCGGCGGCAAGGCCGGGCCGGCGAGGCGGGACGTCAAGGCCGATGGCCGCCTCGTCACCCCCGGCTGGGTCGACGTCCACACGCATTACGACGGCCAGGCGACCTGGGACCCGGTGCTCGCGCCGTCGTCGTGGCACGGCGCCACCACCATCCTGTTCGGCAATTGCGGCGTCGGCTTCGCCCCCGTCCGGAAGGCGCACCACCAGGCGCTGATCGACCTGATGGAGGGCGTCGAGGACATCCCCGGCATCGCCCTCGCCGAGGGGCTGAAATGGGATTGGGAGAGCTTCCCCGAGTACCTCGACGCGCTGTCGCGCCTGCCGCGCACCATCGACGTCGCCGCCCAGCTCGCCCACCATCCCCTGCGCGTCTTCGCCATGGGCGAGCGCGCCATCAACCGCGAGATGGCGACCGCCGAGGATATCGACCTCATGGCGCGGCTCACCGAGGAGGCGCTGCGGGCCGGCGCCTTCGGCTTCACCACCTCCCGCACCGACCAGCACAAGACCCCGGCCGGCGACCTCGTCCCCGGCCGCTATGCCGAGCACGAGGAGCTGATCGCCATCGGCCGCGCCATGGGCCGGGCCGGGCGCGGCACCTTCGGCATGCTGTCCGACTTCGAGGACGAGGCCGCCGAATTCGGCTGGATGAACCAGGTCGCCCGCGACAGCGGCCGCCCCGTCTGGTTCCTGCTGACCGACCGCAGCTACGACCCGCAGCGCTGGCGCCGGCTGATGGACGGCGTCCGCGCCGCCCGGGCCGAAGGGCTGCCGATGTCGGCCCAGGTGGCCGGGCGGCCGGTCGGGCTGATCCTCGGCCTCACCACCTCCCTCAACCCCTTCGCGTTGCGGGAAAGCTTCGCCGAGCTCGCCCGCCTTTCGCCGGCCGAGCAGCTGGCGCGGCTGCGCGACCCGGCGGTGCGGGCGCGGATCCTGTCGGAGGAAGCCTCGCCCCGGCTGCTGGAGGTGCTGCCGCCGCTCTCGCGGCAGATCGCGACGCGCTGGGACCGCATGTACGACCTCGGCGGCAAGCCGGACTACGAGCCGCCGCCGGAGCGCAGCATCGCGGCGCTGGCGGCCAAGGCCGGGCAGAGCCCGCAGGACTACTGCTACGACTTCCTGACCGGCGGCGACGGCGGGCGGATGCTCTACTTCCCCGTCACCAACTACGTCGCCGGCGACCTGGAGGTGGTGCGGGAGATGATCCAGGACCCGCATACCGTGCTGGGGCTTTCCGATGGCGGGGCGCATTGCGGGGTGATCTGCGATGCCTCGCTCAACACCACGATGCTGACGCACTGGGTGCGCGACCGCTCCCGCGGGCCGCGCCTGCCGCTGGAATTCGTCATCAAGCGGCAGACCTCCGAGACCGCCGACTTCTTCGGCTTCCACGACCGCGGAAGGCTGGCCCCGGGCAAGAAGGCCGACGTCAACGTCATCGACTTCGAGGCCCTGGCGCCGCACCACCCGGAGATGATCTTCGACCTGCCGGCCGGCGGCCGGCGCCTGGTGCAGCGGGTGGATGGCTACGACATGACGCTCTGCGCGGGCGTGCCGATCTTCGAGAAGGGCGTCGAGACGGGCGCCCGGCCGGGCCGGCTGGTGCGGGCGGCCTGACCCTCAGCGCGCCGCCTGGGTCGCGGCGCGGGCGAGCCAGTCCGCCAGGCTGAGCCCGGCGCGGCTGGCAGCCGCCTGCGCCGCCGCCAGCGCCGCGGGCGGCAGGGCCGTGGTGACCAGCACCGGGGCGTTCGCCGGCATGGCTGGCATTGCCCGCATCAGGTTGCCGCGGAACTGGTCCAGGCGCTGCCGCTTCGCCGCCGCGTCGAGCGACGGGTCGTTGGCGATCGCCGGGCAATAGGCCGCCAGCAGGCTGTCCGTCAGCATCGCGTCGCCGATGCCGGGATTGGCCCGACGCATGTCCTGCAGCAGCACCGCCGTGCGGTTGGCGAGGTCGCCGCGCTCCGCCGCGCGCATCAGCGCCGTGGCGGCGGCGACCGGCGCCGCCATCCCGTCGGCCGCGCCGACCGGGCTGATCGCCGGGCAGAGCGCCCGTGCCGCCTCGGTCCCCGCCGCGGCCAGCGCATCCGCCTGGCGGAGCTGGGCGACCAGCGCCGGCGTCGCCGCCACCGGGGCCTGGTTGCCCCAGGCGCCGCGGACGTAGTTGGCGATGGCGGCGACCTGCGCATCGTCCAGCGCGGCGGCGAAGCTCGGCATGGCGCCGTAGCCGCCCTGGGCGGGAATGCCGTGCAGCATGGCCTGCACCACGTTGTTCGGCTGGTCCGCCGCCACCGCCTGGTTGCCCGCCAGCGGCGGGATGGCACCGGGGATGCCGCGCCCCAGCGGCTGGTGGCAGGGGCCGCAATTCTCGAGGTAGAGCGCCGCCGCGCGCGGGTCGGCCCGCACCGCCGCGACGCGCGGCGTGGCCTGCCGCGGCGGGCTGTCCTTCAGGTAGGTGGCGATCGCCAGCAGGTCCGCCCGGGTCAGCCTGGCCAGGCTGTCATGCACCACCTCCTGCATCGGGCCGAAGGAGGTGCCCTTGCTGGCATCGGCGCCGGTCCGCAGCCAGTCGGCGATCCGCTCCAGCGGCCAGCCGCCGACCCCGTCGCGCAGGTCGCCGCTGATGTTCGGCGCGAACCAGCCATCCACCACCGCCCCGGCGAGCGAGCGGGAGGGCTCCGTCGCGCCGAGCAGGTTGCGCGGCGTGTGGCACTCGCCGCAATGACCGAGCGCGGTCACCAGGTAGGCGCCGCGGTTCCACTCCGCCGGGCGCGCCGGGTCGGCCTGGAACTCGGCGGGGCGGAAATAGAGCTCCCGCCAGAAGCCGAGCGTCGCGCGGATGTTGAAGGGGAAGCCGAGCTGGTTGGGCTGCCGCGGCGCATCCACCGGCGCGACCGTCGCCAGGTAGGCGCGAATGGCCCGCAGGTCCTCCGGCGCCATGCGCGTGTAGGATGTGTAGGGCATGACGGGATAAAGGTCTTCCCCGTCGCGGCCGACCCCATCATGCAGCGCGCGCCGGAATTGCGCGTCGGTCCAGGCGCCGATGCCGGTGGCGACATCCGGCGTGATGTTGGGCGAGAGCACGGCGCCGAAGGGCGTGTTGAGCGCGAGGCCGCCGGCGAAGGGCTTGCCGCCCGGCGCGGTGTGGCAAGGCATGCAGTCCGCGGCCTCGGCGAGGTAGCGGCCCCGCGCCACCGGGTCGTCACCCGGCGCGCCGGTCTGGGCGGCGGCGGAGGCCGCGAGGACCAGGCCGAGGATCGCGGCGAGGCGCGTGCGAAAGCCCGTCTGCATGTGGCGGCACCCTGCCTGGAGAACCGGAAGGCTAGCGCCAGCGGCTGCGACGGTGGGCCTTTCCCGGTCCCTGGTCGCGCCGATGTGCATGGCGGGGGCGCTCGTGGCCTCGGGGCGCCGCGGTGGACAGCGCCGCGGCGGCCTCGTTACGCTCGCTTTCTCCCGTTGCGGCGGGCAAGGCCGAGAGGAGGGAAACGCGCCCATGATCCCAATCCTGACCCGCCGCCGCGTGGCAGCGGCCGCCGCGCTGTGCGGCCTGGCTGCGCCGGCCCGCGCGCAGGCCTGGCCGGCGCGGCCGGTGCGGCTCGTCGTCGGCTTCACCGCGGGGTCGTCGACCGACATCACCGCCCGGATCTTCGCCCAGGCTTTCTCCCAGGCCTGGGGCCAGCCGGTGGTGGTGGAGAACATCCCCGGCCAGGGCGGCGCCATCGGCGTCGACCGCGTAGCGAAGTCCGCGCCCGACGGCTACAGCCTGATGTGGGCGGGCAACGGCGCCATCACCATCGTCCCCACGCTGCAGCAGGTCGGCTTCGACCCGCTGAAGGACCTGGTCTCGGTCTGCGCGACGCTCGGCATGGCCTCGGTCTTCATCGTGGCCAGGGACTCACCCTTCCGGACCCTGGCCGATGTCGTCGCCGCGGCGAAGGCAAGGCCAGGCGGCCTGGCCTACGGCACGCCCGGCGTCGGCACGCCGCAGCACATCGCGGTCGAGATGCTGTCGCGCCAGGCCGGCATCCGCATGGAGCACGTGCCCTATCGCGGCGCCAACCTGTCGGACGTGATGAACGGCGTGCTGCCGCTCGGCGTGCAGAATGCCGGTGCCGCCATCCCCTTCGTCCGGGAGGGCCAGTTGCGCGGCATCGCGGTCAGTTCCCTCGCGCGCGCCGCCGCGCTGCCGGAGCTGCCGACGGTGGCCGAGCAGGGCTTCCCGGGCTTCGAGGCGCTGTCCTGGTTTGGCCTGATGGCGCCCGCCGGCACGCCGCGCGCCATCGTCGACAAGGTGCAGGCCGAGGCGATGCGGGTGCTGGCCGATGGCGACCAGCAGATGCGCTTCGCCCAGATGGGTCTCGAGCCCATGGGCACGACGCCGGAGGCGATGCACGCGATGATCGCCCGCGACCTGCCGAAATGGGCGAAGGTGATCGCCGAGGCGGGGATCGCCCCCGGCCGGTAGCGAACCCGCTACTCCGTCCCGCTGGCCAGCGCCCCCACCGCCTCGCGCAGCGGCGCCCAGATCCGCTGGCGCTGCTCGGGCGTCATGCCCGCGGACAAGCCGCCATCGATGGTCAGCGCCACGCCGGTGACGAAGCCGGCGCGGTCATCGGCGAGGTAGAGCACGCCCTCAGCGATGTCGTCCGGCCGACCGGTGCGCGGCAGCGGCTGGAAGCCGGCCATGTTCGCCGCCGCGGTCTCCGCCACCCGCGCGTCGAGCTGGCTCGGCACCCCCGCCGAGCGGCCGAAGATCGGCGTGGCGATGACGCCGGGGCAGATGCAGTTCACCCGGATGCCGTATTGCGCCACGTCCAGCGCGGCGCATTTGGTCAGCTGGATGACGGCGCTCTTGGCGACGGAATAGGCGGTCGCGGTCGAGCCGGGCACCAGCCCGGCGATGCTGGCGGTGTTGACGACGGCGCCGCCGCCCTGGCGCTTCATGATGGGCGTCGCATGCTTGATGCCGAGCATGACGGAGCGGACGAGGATGGCGAAGGTGGCGTCCCAGCCCTCGACCGGCATGGTCTCGACCGGGTTGGGGTTGCCGGGGCGGCCGGCATTGTTGAACATCAGGTCGAGCCGGCCCCAGGTGCTGTCCGCCAGCGCGACGGCGGCTTCGATGTCGGCTTCCTGCGTCACGTCGCAACGGATGTAGCGCGCGGCCTGGCCCAGCTCCTCGGCCAGGCGCAGCCCGGCGGCGTCCTGGATGTCGGCGATGACGGCGCGGCCGCCTTCCTCGAGGAAGCGCTCCACCGTCCGCTTGCCGAGGCCCGAGGCGCCGCCGGTGATGACGGCGACCTTGTCCTGCATGCGCATCGTCGTTTTCTCCCGCTTATGCGGGCAATCTGCCGCCGGCAGCGTTGGGGCGCCAGGGCCCCGGCGGGAGAAGGCCCGGGGAGGACGATGCCTTCAGCAGCAGCGGAACCCGCGCGTGCCGCCGCCGTACCGCGCCGCCTCGCGGTCGCGGAAGAACTCCGCGCGGCTCATCGGCGGCCGGTCGGGGTGCAGCCGGCTGACGTGCTCGACATAGGCCTCGTAGCTCGGCTGGCCGACCATCAGCCGTGCGGTGTCGCAGAGGCAGCGCAGCCAGGCGGGACGCGGCGCGGTCATTCGGCGGCGACCCGGCCGCCGTCGCCGACCTCCTGCGCGGTCCAGCGCCGGTCGCGCCAGGCTTCCAGGCAGGAGCGGATGCCGAAGACCAGGATGGCGACCACGACGCCGACGAAGAGCGCCGCCAGCGCCGCGTCGACCCGGTCGTTGAAGATAATCTGGCGCATCTGCTCCATGGTCTTCGCCGGCGCCAGCAGCTCGCCGCGGTCGGCGGCCTCGGCATAGCGGCTGGCATGGGTCAGGAAGCCGACGCGCGGATCGGCCGAGAGGATCTTCTGCAGCCCCGCGGTCAGCGTGCAGGCGACCAGCCAGAGGGTCGGCAGGATGGTCACCCAGGCGTAGCGCTCCCGCTTCATCCGGAAGATGACGACGGTGCAGAGCGTCAGCGCGACGGCCGCCAGCATCTGGTTGGCGACGCCGAAGAGCGGCCAGAGCGTGTTCACCCCGCCGAGCGGGTCGGTCACGCCCTGGTAGAGGAAGAAGCCCCAGGCGGCGACGCAGAGCGCGGTGGCGACCACGCCGGAGGCCCAGTTGGCGGTGTCCTTCATCGCGGGCACGAAGACGCCGAGCAGGTCCTGCAGCATGAAGCGCCCGGCCCGCGTCCCGGCATCGACCGCGGTCAGGATGAACAGCGCCTCGAACAGGATGGCGAAGTGGTACCAGAAGGCCATCATCGCCTTGCCGCCGATCACCTGGTGGAAGATGTGGGCCATGCCGACCGCGAGCGTCGGCGCCCCGCCGGCGCGGGAGATGATGGAGGTCTCGCCGACATCGGCCGCGGCCTGGGAGATCTCCGCGGCGCCGACGGGGAAGCCCATGGCGGTGACGGCGGTGGCGGCGCTCTCGGCCGTGCTGCCGATCACCGCGCCCGGGCTGTTCATGGTGAAGTAGATTCCCGGCTCGATCACGCTGGCGGCGATCAGCGCCATGATGGCGACGAAGCTTTCCATCAGCATGCCGCCATAGCCGATCAGCGGCACGTTCCGCTCGTTGTCGATCAGCTTCGGCGTGGTGCCCGAGGAGATCAGCGCGTGGAAGCCGGACACCGCGCCGCAGGCGATGGTGATGAAGAGGAAGGGGAAGAGCGAGCCCGACCAGACCGGCCCGCTGCCGTCGACGAAGCGCGTCACCGCCGGCATGCGCAGCTCCGGCAGCACCACCAGGATGCCGAGCGCGAGCCCCATGATCGTGCCGATCTTGAGGAAGGTCGAGAGATAGTCGCGCGGCGCCAGCAGCAGCCAGACCGGCAGGATGGAGGCGACGAAGCCGTAGCCGATCAGCAGCCAGCACAACTGGGTGCCGGTGAAGGTGAAGGCCGCGGCCCAGGCCGGGTCCTCGGCCACCCATTGCCCGCCGAGGATCGCCAGCATCAGCAGCACGAAGCCGAGGACGGAGACCTCGCCGATCGCGCCCGGCCGGATGAAGCGGAGATAGACGCCCATCAGCAGCGCGATCGGGATGGTGGCGGCTACGGTGAAGCTGCCCCAGGGGCTCTCGGCCAGCGCCTTCACCACGATCAGCGACAGGACGGCCAGGATGATCACCATGATCATGAAGGTGCCGAACAGCGCGATGACGCCGGGGACCGGGCCCATCTCGGCGCGGATCA
This sequence comes from Dankookia rubra, assembly GCF_004355005.1. Lineage (GTDB taxonomy): Bacteria > Pseudomonadota > Alphaproteobacteria > Acetobacterales > Acetobacteraceae > Paracraurococcus > Paracraurococcus ruber_A. Next base: position 188,118 of record NZ_SMSJ01000001.1, on the reverse strand, counting down.
GCTCGCCCAGGCTGCGGCCGTCCCGCCGCATGGACACGAACAGCACCATGCTGTCCTGCACCGCGCCGGCCAGCACCACGCCGGCAAGGATCCAGAGCATCCCCGGCAGATAGCCCATCTGCGCCGCCAGCACCGGCCCGACCAGCGGCCCGGCGCCGGCGATGGCGGCGAAGTGGTGGCCGAACAGCACGGTGCGGTCGGTCGGCACGTAGTCCAGCCCGTCGTTGCGCCGCACCGCCGGCGTCGGCCGCCGCGGGTCCAGCCGCATGACGCGGTCGGCGATGAAGCGGGCGTAATAGCGATAGGCGATCAGGTAGACCGAGACGGCGGCGGCGACGACCCACATGGCGCCGACCGGCTCGCCGCGGGCCGTGGCGATGATGGCGAGCGCGGCGGCGCCGATCAGGCCGATCAGCACCCAGGGCAGGTGCCGCCCGAGGGTTCCTTGCATGCGCCCGCCTCCCCGCCGTTTCCACTCCGGCCGGAAAGCGCGCCGCGGGGCGCCGGGTTGCTGGATCGGCGTGCCGAACTTCCGGTCCGGCGCGCCGCTCCGGCCTGGTGCCCGGGACGCGGCATCATGCCGCCGGGCACCGCCGCCCCGCGGCGATCCGCCTCAGCGCCAGCTATGCCGCGGATGGTAGCCCAGCACGCGCTTCGCCTTCTCGATGCTCAGCAGCGTGCCGTGCTCGGCCAGCTCGCCGCGGATCGGCACGCCGGGGAAATGCTCGGCCATCAGGTCGCGGCTCGGCCGGCGCATGATCGTGTCGGCGGCGGCGATGGTGAAGGCCTCGCAGCCCGCAACCTCCGCCTCGAGCGCCAGCCGCGCCGCCTGCGCCACGTCGCGCGCATCCACCCAGGACCACATGTTCCAGCGTCGCAGCGTCGCGTCGTCCTGGTAGCCGGGGATCAGCGCATAGTCCGCCGGCTCGAGGATGTTGGAGATGCGCAAGGCGGTGAAGCGGGTGCCGGGGTTCCAGCGGTGCATCTCCTCCGCCATCCGCTCGCACAGCACCTTGGCCAGGGCATAGCCGCTTTCGGGAACCAGCGGATGCTCCTCCGTCACCGGGGCGAAGAGCGGCGGGCTGCGGGTCAGCGGCAGGCCATAGGCGGTTTCCGACGAGGCCCAGACCACGCGTTCCACCCCCGCCAGCGTGGCGGCGGAGAAGATGTTCCAGGTGGTCATGACATTGTTCCGCACGGTGACCGCATCCGGCGCGAGGCCCGGCGCCGGGATGCCGGCCATGTGCACCACGGCGAAGGGCCTCGCCAGCGGGTCGCGCCGACGGTCCAGCGTGCCGGCCATCCGCTGCACGCATTCCACCGCCTCCCCGAAGGAGTTCAGGTCGGCCTTCATGAAGTGGCACAGCGGCTCGGGCGGCGGGGCGGCGTCCACGTTCATCACGGCATGGCCATGCGCCAGCAGCTCGCGGATGATCGCCCGGCCGGCCTTGCCGCTGCCGCCGGTGACGAGGACGCTGCCCGGCATCAGTGCCGCTCCAGGAAAGCCAGCACCGCGGCGTCGAAGGCGGCCGGGTTGTCCTGGCTCATCGCATGCGCGGCGTCCGGGATCATCACCCGCTCGCAGCCCTTGACGTGCCGCTCCAGCGCATCCGCGTTCGCCACGAAATTCGGCAGGGTCTGGCCGCCGACCACCAGCAGCGTCGGCGCCGTGATCCGCTCCGCCGCCGCGCGGGAATAGGGGCTGCGCCGCTCGTGCCGCTGGCCGAGCAGGGTGCGGGCATTGTCGCGGTTCATCTGCTTGCGGTCGGAGCCGCGCTTTTCCCAGGCACCGGGCCCGCCGGTATGCTCGGCGATCCGCCGCAGCCCGCCCTCGGTGTCGCCCGCCTCGATCAGCGCCGCCCCTTCGGCGAAGGCGCCGGCCTGGCCGGCCGCGGCGGGCTTGCCGCCAAGGCTCTCGTCCAGCTCGCCGCCCGGCTCGGCCAGCACCAGGGCGCGGACCAGCTCCGGGTGCCGTTCCGCCACCCGGAAGGCGATATGCCCGCCGCGCGAATGCCCGACCAGCCGCACCGGCCCGGCGCCGAGGCCGCGGATGAAGCCGGCGACATCGGCCACGTGCCGGTCGATGGTGAAGTCGCCGCCCTGGTCGGGCCAATCCCCCGGCCAGCAATGCCGCATCGACAGCGCCAGCACCCGGTAGTGCCGCCCGAGCGTCGCCATCTGCGGCGCCCAGTAGCGCTGGTCGCCCAGCGTCCCGTGCACCAGCACCAGCGGCTCGCCAACGCCGCTCTCGGCATAGTTCAGCTCGTAGCCGTCGATGGTCATGCCTGGCATCGTGTCTTCCCCTGGCGTTCCGTGCCGACGATGCCCCGCCCGCCGCGCCCCGCCAAGCCTTGCGCGGATGTCGGAAATCCCATCTGCTTTGCAACGACAGCCGGGGGCCTCCATGCATCGCCGCAGCCTTCTCGCCCTGCCCGGGGCCCTTGCCGCCGCCCCCGCGCCCGCCCAGACGCCCGAGGTCGATACCCTGCTCGTGCTCGCGGTCGATGCCTCCGGCTCGATCGACGCCGACGAGTTCCGCCTGCAGCGGGAAGGCTATGCCGAGGCGCTTTCGCATCCCGGCGTGCTCTCGGTCATCGCCAGCCGGCCGCGGGGCGCCATCGCGGTCGCCATGGTCGAATGGGGCTCGCCCGGGGGCGCGGCGACGGTGGTCGACTTCATGCGCGTCGAGGATGCCACCAGCGCCCGGGCGCTGGCTGAGGCGGTGATGGCGGCGCCCCGCAGCCCGCAGAGCTGGAACGCGATCGGCGACGCGCTCGACCATTGCGCCCGGCTGCTGCTGGCCGCGCCCTTCCGCGCGGCGGAGCGGGTGATCGACCTTTCGGGCGACGGGCCCGACCTCCGCTCCCTCCGCGCCGCCGCGGCGGCGCGCGACGATGCGGTCGCGGCCGGCATCCGGGTGAACGCGCTCGCCGTCGCCGCGGCGTGGCAGGTGACCCGCCTCGGCGAGCCGCTGGCAGAAACCTACCGGCGGGAGGTGATCGGCGGTCCCGGTGCCTTCGTCGTCAATGCCGAGGACCGCCGCGACATCGCGCGGGCGCTGCGGGCGAAGCTGGTCCGGGAGATCGCGTAGGGCCGGGGAGTCGGCACCTTCCCGCGCGGCGAGTGCCAGCCCACAAGCAGGAAGGGCGGGGCCTGGGGAGGGAATGCATCTCCCTCCCCAGCAGCCTTGCCTTGTCTTACCGCCCGTCCAGCAGCCCCAGGATCTCCCCCGGCGCGTCGAATACCCGTGCCGGGCGGCGCGCCAGCAACGCCTCGGCCGCCGCATAGCCCCAGGTGACGGCGCCGAAAGCGACCCCGACCGCCGCCGCCGCCTCGGCATCCCGGGTCTCGTCGCCGACATAGATCGCCGCCGCGGCCGGCACCCCCGCCGCCCGCAGCACCTGGCGCAGCCGGGCCGGCTTGCCGAACAAGGAGGCACCGCCCGCCACCCGGCCGACCGCCGCCGCCTCCGCGCCCAGGGTCCGGCGGATGCTGGCCTCCGAGTCCGAACTGGCGATCGCCAGCCCGACCCCGCCCGCCGCCAGGCCGCGCAGCATCGCCGGCACCCCGGGGAAGAGCGGGATGCTCCCCGCCGCCGCGGCCTTCAGTGCCCGCAGGTCGCGGGTCAGGGCCGGGAGCCGCCAGGGGGATACCCGCAGCTCCCGCAGGATCTCCCGCGTGCCGAGCCGGCGCAGCGCCTCGACCTCCTCCGGCGCGACCGGCCGCAGGCCATGCCGGCGGCCGACCGCGTTCAGCGCGCCGCGGAACCAGGGAAAGGAATCCGCGAGCGTTCCGTCGAAGTCGAAGATGACCAGGCGCGGGGGCATGCACGGCGCATAGGCCATGCCGGCGGCCGCGGGAACGGGGGAGTGCGATCGGGCTTGCCGCAATGACAATATTCCTATATCCTGACCCGGCTTGGCGGACGGAGCGGCGATGCGCGGCATGGCAGGGCTTTGCGGTGGCGATGGGGAGGGGGGCGGCCCGCCCGCCGCCGCCGCGACCTCGTCCGAAACCCGCCGCCCCTTCACCGCCGCCCCGGCCTTTGTCCGAAAACGCCCTTTCCGCCCCGCCCGGGGTATTTGTCCGAAACCCGCAACACCGCATCATTCCCGGCCCTTGCGCCGTCCCGCCCCCCCTGCCACACCCGGCCCGTCATGACCGACGATGCGCCCGACGACCTGCCGCCCGCTGGCCTGCTGCCGGCAGGGCTGATGGACCTGCTGCCGCCCGAGGCCGAGCGCGAGGCCGCGCTGGTCGAGACGCTGATGGCCGCCTTCGCCGCGCATGGCTATGAACGCGTCAAGCCGCCGCTGCTGGAGTTCGAGACCAGCCTGCTGGCCGGCTCCGGCGCCGCGGTCGCCGAGCAGACCTTCCGCCTGATGGACCCGGTCAGCCAGCGCATGATGGGGCTGCGCGCCGATACCACGCCGCAGGTCGCCCGCATCGCCGCGACCCGGCTCGGCGGCCAGGCCCGGCCGCTGCGCCTGTGCTATGCCGGGCAGGTGCTGCGGGTGCGCGGCACCCAGATCGCCCCGGAACGCCAGCTTCCCCAGGTCGGCGTCGAGCTGATCGGCAGCGAGGCCGCGGCGGCCGATGCGGAAGTGGCGGTGGTCGCGGCCGAGGCGCTGGGCCGCGCCGGCGTCGCCGGCATCTCGCTCGACATCAGCCTGCCGACCATGGCCGCGACCCTGCTGGACGCCGCCGGCATGACTCTCGAGGCGCTGGCCGCGCGCGGGCTCGACCGCCGGCTGCGGCGGCAGATGGAGGAGGGGATCGACCGCAAGGATCCGGTCCGCGTGCTGACCATCGCCGCCCGTGCGGCGCCGCTCGCCGCCGACCTTGCGGCGCTGCTGCCGCGGCTGCTGGAAGCCGCCGGACCGGCCGATGCCGGGCTCGCGGCGGTGGCCGCGCTCGAGCTGCCGCCGGCGGCCCGCGCCATCGCCGACAATGCCGCCGCGGTGATCGCCGCGATCCGGGCACGCGCGCCCGACCTCCGCATCACCCTCGACCCCGTCGAGTTCCGCGGCCTGCGCTACCATGTCGGCGTCGCCTTCACACTTTATGGCCCGGGCGCGACCGGGGAGCTGGCCCGCGGCGGCCGCTACCGCTCCGGCAACGACGAGCCGGCGACGGGGATGAGCCTCTACCCCGATGCGGTGCAGCGCGCCGCGCCGGCGCCGGCGCCGATGCCGCGCGCCTTCGTCCCGCTCGGCACCCCGGAAGCCGCCTTGGCGCCGCTGCGCGCCCAGGGCTTCGCCACCGTCTGCGCGCTCTCGCCGGCCGATGCGCCGCGGGCGCTGCGCTGCACCCATGTTTTCCGGGACGGCCGACCCGTCCCCCTGAGCCAAGAGGAATAGGCCCATGGCCAATGTCGCCGTGATCGGCGCCCAGTGGGGCGACGAGGGCAAGGGCAAGGTGGTGGACTGGCTGGCCAGCCGCGCCGACCTCGTCGTGCGCTTCCAGGGCGGGCACAATGCCGGCCACACGCTGGTGGTGGGAAACGAGACCTACAAGCTGTCCCTGCTGCCCTCCGGCGTGGTGCGCGGCAAGATCGGCCTGATCGGCAACGGCGTGGTGCTCGACCCCGAGGCGCTGCTCTCGGAGATCGCCAAGGTCACCGCGCAGGGGCTGAAGGTCGGGCCGGAGAACCTGCGGATCGCCGAGAACGTGCCGCTGATCCTGCCGCTGCACCCGGCGCTGGACAAGGCGCGCGAGGCCGCGCGCGGCGGCGACAAGATCGGCACCACGGGGCGCGGCATCGGCCCGGCCTATGAGGACAAGGTCGGCCGCCGCTCGATCCGGCTGTGCGACCTGGCCGAGCCGGGAACGCTGTCGAGGAAGCTCGACGAGCTGCTGCTGCACCACAACTCGCTGCTGCGCGGCCTCGGCGCGCCCGAGTTCGAGAAGCAGGGGCTGCTGGACGGGCTGCTGGCCCTCGCGCCGAAGCTGCTGCCCTATGCCGAGGCGGTCTGGGAGCGGCTGGACGAGGCGCGGCATTCCGGCAAGCGGGTGCTGTTCGAGGGCGCCCAGGCGGTGATGCTGGATGTCGACCACGGCACCTATCCCTACGTGACCTCGTCCAACACCGTGGCCGGCAATGCCGCGGCGGGGTCGGGCGTCGGGCCGGATGCGGTCGGCATGGTGCTCGGCATCGCCAAGGCCTACTCGACGCGGGTCGGCAGCGGGCCTTTCCCGACCGAGCTGCACGACGCAGTCGGCAAGGGGCTCGGCGAGCGCGGGCGGGAATTCGGCACGGTGACGGGACGGCCGCGGCGCTGCGGCTGGTTCGATGCCTGCATGGTCCGCCAGGCCGTGAAGATCGGCGGCATCCAGGGCTTGGCGCTGACCAAGCTCGACGTGCTCGACGGATTGAGCGAGCTGAAGATCTGCACCGGCTACCGGGTGAGGGGGGAGGTGATGAAGCGCCTGCCCTTCGCCATGGAGGCGCAGGCCGCGGCCGAGCCGATCTACGAGGTGCTCGAGGGCTGGTCCGGCTCCACCCAGGGCGCCCGCAGCTATGCCCAGCTGCCGGCGGCCGCGGTGAAATACGTCCGCCGGATCGAGGAGCTGGTCGAGGCGCCGGTGGTGCTGCTCAGCACCAGCCCGGACCGCGACGACACCATCACGCTCCGCGACCCCTTCGCAGGCTGAGGGAGGCCGGGATGCGGAGCCTTGTCGCCGTCATGCTGCTGCTGGCCGGGGCGGCGCGGGCCGAGCAGGCCTGCTTCCTCGGCTATGCCGGCTTCGAGGAGAAGGTGCCGCATCTCGACCTCGAGGCCTGCCCGGGCGGCGCGGTGAAGCCGGAGGAGGGCTTCTGCCGCATCGCCCTCTCGGGCGCCGACGTGCTGGTCTACCAGTTCCGCCACGGCGAGCCCGAGCCCTGCCTGGCGAGGCTCGATCGCTACGCCTTCAACGACTTCGTGGCGCGCTTCGGCATCACCTACGTGAAGCCCTGAGGCTGGCGGCCTCAGGTCAGCTGCAGGTCGTTGCCGATGTCGCCCAGGGTGTCGCGGACGTCGTTGAAGGTGCCGTTGGCGTCGTCGACCAGGCCGCCGGTGACGTTGTTGCCGAAGTTCCGCAGCAGTTGGTCGGTGACGCTCCGCGACGCCGCCGGGTCCTGGTGCGAGCCGTCGTAGATCGCCTGCAGCAGGCGCAACTCGGGGTCGGTGCTCGCCGCCTCGGGGATGATGACCGAGTGGCTCGGGGTATAGGCCTGCGCGACCTCGGTGACGTAGAGGTTGACGTCGTGGCGTGCGGCATCGAGCCGCGACAGGTTGGCCAGGTCGGCGCCGCTGTCGAGCCGGCCATCCTGCCCGGGCAGCAGGACAATCTGGCCCTGGTTGTCGTAGTTCGCGGTGAGGTTCGGCAGCGAGGCCAGCGCCTGCGCCTTGGTCAGGCCGGGGAACTGCTCCGCCACTTCCGTCGCCACCACATCGGCCAGCGTCGGGTTGGCCCGCAGCGCATCGCCGATCTCGGCGCGGTGGGCGCCGATGAAGACCGCGGGGTCGTCGGCGATGACGTAGTTCAGGATCCGTTCATCCGTGCCAGCCGGCAGGATCGCGCCGCCCGAGCCGAAGGTCACCGCGGCATGGCCAGGCATGCCGGGCTGGTTCGGGTGGCTTTCCATGTAGAGCTGCGCCAGCGAGCCGCCGAGGCTGTGGCCGGTGACCACCACCGGAATGCCCCAGGCCGCCGAGGCCTGGTCGACCGTCGTGACCAACGTCCCGAAGGAGTTGTAGGCGGCGTTGATGTTGTTCAGGTCCTGCTGGCTGTCGGTCGAATCGTCGCTGCCGCGGAAGGAGACGATGATCGCCGCTTGGCCTTCGAGGAAGCCGACGCCGAGCAGCGCGGCGCCGTTGCCGCTCTTGAAGATGCCGCTGGAGAAGGTCTCGCCCGGCTGCAGTGGCATGTTGAAGTTGGAGGGGTCGAGCGCGGTGAAGCCGGCGGGCAGCGTGACCGGGACATCGGAATAGGCGGCAGCGGCAAGCTGCGACAGCAGGGCGTCGGCGGTGGGCGTCAAGGCGGGATCTCCTGCAGGGCCGCGCGGGCCGGGGTAGGCCGCGGCAGCGGGCATGGGTGACGGCGGGCGTAATGGCCGGGCCGCGTTGCGTATCTCGAACACTCGGCACCTCCGGCGGTTTCCGCGGTCCTGCCATGCAGCCCCGGCCGCGGCGCGACGTTGTCGCGGCTCGACCAGCCGGAAGGAGCCAAACCGGGTGAACCGAACCGCGGCCGCGCGCGCGGCCGTGTCGCTGTTGCCGGGCGTGGTCCGTGACGGGCCGCGGGATCACGGCAGCATCATCGCCCGCGACCGTCAGTCTGCGCGCTCGACCTCGGGGCTGGAGCGCACCGGGGTCATGGAGAACCTGCGCGTCCCCGACACGCTCACCGTGTTCGTGGTCACTGATCAGGGAATCGCCCGGCAGCCGGAGAACCTGGCGCAGATGCCCTTCCCGATTGCCGGCGGCTGGCTCGGCGGGCCGCGCATGGACCCGGTGCTCGCGCCCACCGTGGTCAACGCGCATATGGTCGACCGCCGGATCGGCTCCGGCCAGCTGCGGCCCGGCATGTCGTTGCGCAGCCGCGGCTCCATTTAAGTGGTGGAGGAGGGCAGGCGGCCGGCGTTGCGCCACGGGCCGGGCACATTCAACATCAGCTCGCGGCCGGCGGATGCGCACATCGTGCAGCCCGATACCGGTTGCAGCAACGGCGTGGTGCACAAGATCGACCACGTGCTGGTACGCTGAGCGCAACAGGGGAAGCCGAATATGTGGGACATGGCCGTCATGGCGCCGCGGATGCGCGCGGTGCTGCGGATCGTAGCGGCGCTAATCTTCCTTGAGCACGGGACGCAGAAGCTGTTCGGCTTCCCGGCGCCGCCGGCGGCCGGGCTGCCGGCGATGTTCGGCCTGCTCTGGTTCGCCGCGGTGCTGGAGGTCGCGGGCGGCCTGCTGCTGATGGTCGGGCTGTTCACCCGGCCGGTGGCTTTCGTCCTCGCGGGCGAGATGGCTTTCGCCTACTGGATGGCGCATGCGCCGCGCAGCTTCTTCCCGGCGCTGAACGGCGGGGACGCGGCGATTCTCTACTGCTTCGTTTTCCTTTATTTCGTCGCGGCCGGGCCGGGTGCCTGGGCGATCGACATCGGGCGGGGAAGGGAGGCCGAGCCGCGCGTGGTGCCGGCGGAGCGCGACGCGGCGGTGCTGCGCCGCTGACGGGCGCTTGGGCAGCTTGCGTCCAGAGGTGAACGCGGCGCCACCGCAGGCCTTGTCTCCGAGCGGAGACAGGCGTCCAAGCCTTGGTTCAGCTGCCATCCGTCCTAGGTTTTGCGGAGAGGTACCGCAACCTGAGGGCGGTTGAACCTGAGGGCGGTTGCGGCGGGTGTGACGATGGCGAGGTCGTTCCGCGCGGTCTTCTCGGGGCGGGCGGCGACGCGGCGGAACTGCCTGGGCCGGGAAACGCAGCACCCGACCAGGGGCCGCTCCTCGGAGAGCGTCCTGTCGGGTTGATGCTTGGTGGCGCGCGACGGGTTGTCGGGGATGGCGGCGACCGCACCCGCCTCGGCGGTGGCATCGCGGAAGGCGTTGGGGTCGGAAGCAGCATCGGCCAGGACCGCCGCTGGCCGGTCGGTGCCGAGCAGCGCCGGCGCCTGCGGGACGTCGCCGCGCTGGCCTGAGGTCAGGATGATGCGGACGGGACAGCCGAGGCCACGGACAACAAGGCGGATCCTGGTGCCCGGGCCGACGCGGGAGCGGCCGATGGCCTGATCCTCGGGCCCTTCCTGGCGCCTGCCGCTTGCCGGTGCGCCCGCAGGATGGCGCTGTCGATGACCAGGTACCCGAAGTCGCTTGCAAGCTCAGTGCCCCAAGACTTGCGGCCCAAATGGGCCAGTTTCGAGGGTCAGGACCACGCGCCTGCCGCCAGGTTTGCAGCAGCGGCCTTAGTGACTGTTTGAGAACGGCTTGGCGCGACGCGGCTGGGGTGATTCAAGCTCGGGATGTGGACCCGAGAGACCCGAGACCGGATGGCCGAGCTTGGCCGAAAGACGAAGCGCTACCCATCCGACCTGACGGACGAGGAATGGGTGCGGATCGAACCGCTACTGCCGAAGCCGTCGCGGCGGGGGCGCAAACCAGCGGCCGATCTGCGCGAGGTGCTGAACGCGATCCGCTCTATGGCGCGCAGCGCAGGCGGATGGCGGATGCTGCCGGTGCACTTTGGCCCTTGGAAGACGGTCTACTGGTGGTTCAGGCGCTTTGTCCGGCGCCTGCTGTTCCGCACCATCCATGACGTGGCGTTGATGCTCGACCGCGAGGCGGCTGGCCGGGAGGCAAGCCCGACAGGCGGCGTGCTCGACAGCCAGACGGTGAAGGCACCATTCGCCGAGGCGCGCGGCTGCGACGGCGGCAAGCGGATCGTCGGGCGCAAGCGCCACGTCGCCGTGGACACGGATGGGCGGCTGCCGATGGTGAACCTCACCCCCGCCGGCGTGTCGGACAGCGTGGGCGGGCAGACGATCCTCGGCGCCATCCGCAAGCGCTGGCCGTGGCTGAAGCACCTGTTCGCCGACGCGGGCTACCACCGCACAAAGCTCATGGACAAAGCCGCCTCCCTCGACTTCGTGGTCGAGATTGTCCGCCGTTCCGACAAGGCAGTCGGCTTCGAGGTGATCCCTCGCGGATGGGTCGTCGAGCGTACCTTCGGCTGGATGATCCGCTGGCGGCGGCTTGTCCGGGACTACGAGAAGCGCCTCGACGTGTCCGAGGCCATGATCCACGTCGCCATGGGCGCGCTGCTACTCCACCGCGTCGCCCATCGCTGATTCTCAAACGGACTCTAAAAGGGTCGGTGCACTGCTGCCGAGAAGCGCGCGGTGATCCAGTGTCGGTGAGCAACAGAGAGGAGCTTCGCTTGGCTGTCCGACCGAGCAGGCACGTGCACAATCGCGGAGGGCTGTCCGAAACAGGGAAGTCGAGATCGACATTGCGACGTCTCACAGCGCGCTCCAGCGCCTAATGTGCTTTCCACATTTTCAGGCAAATGCGTATAATCTAAAAAAGTATATAACTGGAGCGGGGCAATGCAACCAAAAATAGATTTGCCGGTTCGTAAGCATTACTCGGACCATCTTGGGCTTTCATTTTTTGATCTATCGAATGTCCATTACCGCGCGCTCGTCTCAGGCATGACGGATGAGAACAGGTGGCATTTCGAGCACAACAACATAGAGTCCCATTTATCGTTCCTGCAGGGCTGGGCGCCGCAAGTCGTGCAATGGAGTGCGAGCTTGCCTTTCCCTCCGGGAAGTGTGCACCTCGATCTCGGGGCAGGTGAAGGGAACCTTTGCTATATACTGGCCAAAAGGGGATATAATTCCATTGCCGTCGAACTTTCCGCTACCATTTTGCATAGCGCAACACTATACCAGGAAAGCATCCGGCGCTCCGCGCCGAACAATTCACATTTGAATCTGTGGGTGGCGGATATATACGATCTTCCATTGGACGACAGCAGTGTTGATTTTGTTACTATCAAAGAGGTTCTCCATCATCTGGAGAATTTGGACGGACTGTTTCAGGAAATCTCACGCGTTCTGAAGCCTAACGGGGTTGTTTACATCTGGGAGCCTTTCTATCCAAGCTTTGGGCCGCTGCGATGGCACCTTTCGACATACGTGAAACCTCGAGAGATCGAGCTGGGAATTCACCATATCTATCATTCCTACGATGATTATAACCGGTTGTTCGATAAGTGGATGAGCAATTTTTCAATCGAGCGACGGTATCATCGTACTAAAATTCAGCACTATCTCACCAGAAGTCGCTTCTTTCAAGGTAGTATATTTACTTCCGGACAAATCAAACCATATGACCATTCCCGCTTTGGAGAGCCTCAAGGCCGGCATAGCGACCGAGTACAGATCAAACCTGCTGATTTCCTCCATGAAGAATTGTTGCCAAAAGGGTTGGCCATGACCCGCCGCCGCAGGGAGTATCTGGACAGTCTCTTTGTGGCATCCTCCTGAGCACGGACTGGTGCTTGCGTCATTATGTCCTGATTGACCGAGGATTGGGTTTACTCGGTCAGGGATGCGAGGCAGCTGGGTCTGGCAACCAAGCGGCTCGAAATGCCGCGGCGGCCATTGGTAGGGCTCCAGCCTGGCCGCCCACCCGGCCGTCGCCATGTCGCCGTTCCACCTGGCGCAGCGTGCTCGTCGAGGCCAAGCATTGCCTCCGTTCATCCGCGGCAGCAGCGAGAATATGGACATTCACAAGAGCGCGCCATTACAGGCAGAGGCGACGACATCCCTGCCTGCGTCGGCCTCGGCATTTCCGGGCAGCATTGCCCGCAGGATCGCCAGTACGGCGGGCTGAACTGAATGCCATGCTTCCGTGCGGCCTTCACGCTGCTTCCGTCAGGGCCGAGACGCGTTCCGCAAGGCCGATTTGCCGCCAGCGCGCACTCAAGACTTCTCCCCTATGCGCACCGCACCAAGCCCAACCAGCAGCATACCGGTCAGCCGGTTTCTCACGTCCCGGCTGCCCGGCTTGCGCGGGCGGTCGAATGACCTAGGATCGCACCCAAGAACCGAGTTGGGGGGAAGGTCCGATGCTCCGGCTACCCGCCGCGCCACCATGCCGCGTGCCCTGCCTCCCGCCCCTCGGGCTCTGAAGCAGCAGAGGAACGACCATGGCAGCCCCGCCTTCGGTCCGACGGGACCGTATAAAGCCGCATTTCCAGAAGCTCGTGGAAATGACCAACACCTATGTCTACGACGACCTGTGGGAGCGCCCGCAGCTCTCGAAGCGCGACCGCAGCCTGGTCACCATCGCGGCGCTGGTCGCGCTCGGCTGGGAGGACCAGCTTAAGAGCCATATTGGCCGCGGCCTGGGCAATGGCCTCACGCGCGACGAGGTTGCCGAAATCATTACGCATCTTTCCATGTACGCCGGCTGGCCGGCGGCAATGACGGCATCGCATGTCGCGGTCGACGTCTTCGACGAGCAGGACAAGGCGAAGGGCTGAGCGCATGAAGATCGGATTCATAGGCCTTGGCACCATGGGTGCCTTCATGGCCGCCAGCCTGCAGAAGTCCCAGTACAAGCTGGTGGTGCTGGATGTCCGCCGCGACGCGGCAGCAAGGCACCTTGAGGCGGGCGCCGAATGGGGCGCGACGCCGAAGGCGGTCGCCGAGCAATGCGACGTGGTCTTCACCAGCCTGCCGGGCCCGCCGGACGTGGAGGCGGTGGTCTTCGGGCCAGACGGAATTCTCGCCGGTGCGCATTCCGGCATGGCCTATTTCGACCTCTCCACGAATAGTCAGGCGCTCATGCGTCGGGTTCACGCCGCCCTGGCCGAGAAAAGCGCGCATGGGTTCGACGCGCCGGTCTCCGGCGGGCCGAAGGGCGCCGAGACCGGCAAGCTGGCGATCTGGGTCGGCGGCGATGAGGCGGTCTACAACCAGCACAAGAAGGTGCTGGACGCGATCGGCGACCAGGCCGCCTATATCGGCCCGATCGGCACCGCGACGGTCGCCAAGCTGGTGCACAACATGGCCGGCTACGCGGTGCAGACGGCGATGGCCGAGGTCTTCACAATGGGCGTCAAGGCGGGGATGGATCCGCTTGACCTTTGGAAGGCGGTGCGGCAAGGCGCGCTGGGCCGGCGCCGTACCTTCGACCGCGTCGCCGACCAGTTCCTGATTGGCAAGTACGACCCGCCGGCCTTCGCGCTGAAGCTCGCGCATAAGGACGTTACCCTGGCGACCAGCCTGGGCCGCGAGCTCGGCGTGCCGATGCGCTTCTGCCAGCTGACGCTGGAGGAAATGAATGAGGCGCTGGCGCGCGGCTGGGGTCATCGCGACAGCCGCGTGCCAATGCTGCTGCAGGTCGAGCGTGCCGGCGTCGAGATGCAGGCAGACCCGGCGGGCGTGCAGGCGGTGCTCGACGCCGACAAGGACTGATCGTGTGTTGGGGAGCCTGACCGCCCAGTCCGGCACCAGCGGCACGCTGCGGCCGCGGGGCCGTGACGCGCTCAAGGCGTCCGGCCGGCTGCTCACCGTCATCGGCGCTGCCACGCATTCCAGCGCCGCTTTCTCCGTTCTCCGCGCCGCGCTTGTGACCGGCCTCCCGATCGAAAGCCTGCCCGCATGATCCACGACCTCTACGCCCTGCGCTACGCCCGCCGCGATGCCAGGCGGGCGGAGCATTTCATCGGTGGCGACCCGCATGATGCGCCGATGCCGATGGACTACTTCATCTGGGCGGCGGTAGGCGGCGGAAAGGCCTGGATCATCGATACCGGCTTCACCGCTGAGGTCGCGGCGCGGCGCAAGCGCGAGTACCTGCGCTGCCCGGTCGACAGCCTGCGGCTGCTCGGCATCGATCCGGATGCGGTCGAGGACGTCATCATCAGCCACATGCACTACGACCATGTCGGCAGCTTCCACAAATTCCGGCAGGCGCGCTTCCACCTGCAGGAGGAGGAAATCCGCTACGCCACCGGCCGCTACATGTGTCACCACAGGCTGCGCCATTCCTTCGAGGTGGAAGACGTCGCCGGCATCATCCGCATGACCTTCGCCGACCGCGTGGTCTTCCACGATGGCGACCAGGAGCTTGCGCCTGGCATCAAGCTGCATGCCTGCGGTGGGCATTCGATGGGCCTGCAATGCGTGACCGTAGCGACGGCGCGCGGCCCGGTCGTGCTCGCCTCCGACGTCACCCATTTCTACGAGAACCTGGAGTCCAGGCGCCCCTTCACCACCGCTTTCCATGTCGGTGACATGCTGGAGGGCTTCGATCAGCTGAAGCGCCTGGCGCCGACCCCGCAACATATCATCCCTGGCCACGACCCGCTGGTGATGCAGCGCTACCCGGCGGTGCCCGGGTTGGAGGGCATCGCCGTGCGGCTGGATGCGGAACCCGGCGCATGATGCGCCACGGGCTGTCGCTTGGCGTCTTCGCGCCTCGGCCGAGGCGCGTCCGGTGACGATCGTCGCGCCCGTCCCGCCATCGCCGAGGACCGCCCGGTCGCGCTGACCGGCTTCACTCCAACGATAGGGTCCGCTGAGATCTTGTTGCATCGTCCGGCGTCAGGCTGGACCAAGTCGAGGAAATCGTCATGGCGGACGCACCGCGTACCCTTTTCGAGAAGATCTGGTCGCGCCATCGGGTGATGGAGCGGGAGGATGGCCAGACGCTGCTCTATGTCGGGCGGCACCTATTGCATGACGGCGGTGCCACCGCCTTCGACGTGCTGCGCAAACGCGGCCTCAAGCCTCGCGCGCCGGACCGCATCTTCGCCACGCCGGACCACTATGTCTCCACCTCCTCCCGCACGGTCGCCGAGATCGAGGACCCGCGCCACCGCGAGATGGTGGAGAAGCTGGCGCGCAATACCGCCGAGCACGGCATCCGCGAATTCGGGCTCGGCGATCCGAACCAGGGTATCGTCCATGTCATGGGGCCGGAGACGGGGCTTTCGCAGCCCGGCCTGCTGCTGGTCTGCGGCGACAGCCATACCTCGACCCATGGCGCGCTCGGCGCCCTGGCCTTCGGCATCGGCAGCACCGAGGTCGCGCATGTGCTGGCCAACCAGACGCTGTGGCAGCGCAAGCCGAAGACCATGCGGATCACGGTGGACGGTAGGCTCGGGCCGCAGGTGACGGGCAAGGACGTGATCCTGGCGATCATCGCCCAGATCGGCGCGGCCGGTGCCACCGGGCATGTCATCGAGTATGCCGGCAGTGCCATCCGCGGCCTGTCCATGGAAGGGCGGCTGACGCTCTGCAACATGTCGATCGAGGCCGGCGGCCGCGCCGGCATGGTGGCGCCGGACGAGACCACCTTCGAGTACCTGCGCGGTCGGCTCTACGCGCCGAAGGGTGCCGAGTGGGACCAGGCCGTTTCGCGCTGGCGCGCGCTGCCGAGCGATCCCGGTGCCGTCTTCGACACCGAGGTCTTGGTGGACGGCAACGCCATCCAGCCCATGGTCACCTGGGGCAACAGCCCGGAGGACGCGCTGCCGATCGGCAGCAGCATCCCCGACCCCGAAGCCGCCCCGGATACCGAGCGCCGCGGCCAGATGGAGCGCATGCTGGCCTATATGGGCCTCGCCCCCGGCACGCCGCTGACCGACATTCCGGTCGACCGCGTCTTCATCGGCAGTTGCACCAATTCCCG
This sequence comes from Dankookia rubra, assembly GCF_004355005.1. Lineage (GTDB taxonomy): Bacteria > Pseudomonadota > Alphaproteobacteria > Acetobacterales > Acetobacteraceae > Paracraurococcus > Paracraurococcus ruber_A. Next base: position 171,934 of record NZ_SMSJ01000001.1, on the reverse strand, counting down.
CATCGAGGACCTGCGCGCCGCGGCTGCCGTGGCCAAGGGCCGTAAGGTGGCCGCGGGCGTGACCGCCTGGGTCGTCCCTGGCAGCGAGCCGGTGAAGCGCCAGGCGGAGGCCGAGGGGTTGCACCACGTCTTCACCGCGGCCGGCTTCGACTGGCGGCAGCCCGGCTGCTCCATGTGCCTCGGCACCAATGGGGATATTGCGCGGCCGGGGGAGCGCGTCGCCTCGACCTCCAATCGCAACTTCATGGGCCGACAGGGGCCGGGTGCGCGGACCCACCTGCTGAGCCCGGCCATGGCGGCGGCCGCCGCCGTCACCGGTCGCTTCGCCGATGTCCGCGCCCTGATGGAGGCCTGAGCCATGGAAGCCTTCCGTCGCCTCGAAGCTGTGGCTGTGCCGCTGCCGCAGCCGAACATCGACACCGACCGCATCATCCCCGCCCGCTTCCTGTCCCGCCCGCGGGAGGTGGACCACGGCCAGTTCCTGTTCCACGACGCGCGCCTCTCGCCGGACGGCACGTCGGACCCTGACTTCCCGCTGAACCGGCCGGAGTGGCGGCCAGCCAGGATCGTCGTCGCCGGCCGTAACTTTGCCTGTGGCAGTTCGCGTGAAAGCGCGGTCTGGGCGCTGTTCGATGCGGGCTTTCGCTGCGCCATCGCCCCCAGCTTCGGCGACATCTTCCGCAATAACGGCACCAAGAACGGGCTGCTGCCCGTCGTCCTTCCGGCCGAGGCGGTCGAGAGCATCATCGCGCAGCTGGAGGCCGCGCCGGGTGCGCGCCTCGCGGTCGACCTGCCGCTGCAGACGGTGACCGCCCCTGATGGCACGGTCCATCCCTTCGAGATCGATCCTTTCGCCAAGCATTGCCTGCTGCAGGGCCTCGACGATTTCGGCCTGACGGCGACCTACGAGGACGAGATCGCCGCCTTCGAGCGCCGCTACGGGCGGGAGAACACGCTGTGAGGATCACCCGCCGGGCCGTGCTCGCATCGGCGGTCCCGGCCCTGGCCCTGGCACAGGGGGTAGGGGACTGGCCGAACCGTCCCGTCCGGCTGATCGTCGCCTTTGCCGCCGGCGGTGCGGCGGATACCGCGGCCCGGACCGTCGGGCAGAAGCTCGGCGACATCCTCGGCCAATCCGTGGTGATCGAAAACCGCACCGGCGGCAATGCCGTCATCGCCGCCAACGCCACGCTGCAGTCGCCGCGGGATGGCTACACCTTCCTGGTTGACGCGGCGAATCAACTGACCAACCCGCCGCTGATGAAGGACCTCGGCTTCGACTACCGCACCGCCTTCATCCCCGTGTCGCAGTTCTGCCAGTTCCCGCAGGTGATCGCGGTGAAGCGGGACTTCCCGGCGCGGACGATCGAGGAGTTCATCGCCGTCGCGCGCGACCGTCCGAACACCATCAGCTACGGCACGCCGCCGGCCGCCGGCATGGCTCACCTGGCTGGGGAGGTCTTCCAGCGCCGCGCCGGCATCAGGCTGATCCACACCCCCTATCGTGGCGGCGCCGACGCCGCGCGCGACATCGCCGCCGGCGTGCTGGATGCGGTGCTGATCACCACCTCCTCGATCCGGCCGCCGGTGCAGGCCGGCCAGGCGCGGGTGCTGGCGGTGACCAGCCCGCAGCGGGTGCCGACCCTGCCGGATGTCCCGACCCTGGCCGAGAGCGGCTTCCCCGGCTACGACATGAACGACTGGAACGGCGTCTTCGCCGCCGCCGGCACGCCGCAGCCGATTATCGACCGCCTTGGCGCCGCGATCGCCCAGGCGACGGCAGATGCCTCGGTGCGGCAGCGGATGGATGCGGCCGGCGCCATCATGGTCGGCAATACTCCGGCCGAATTCGCCACCTGGCTCGCGGCCCAGCGGATCCTGTGCGAGCAGGTGATCCGGGAGGCGGGGATCAAGCTGGGCTGACGGGGCAGGGGGCCGCCGCCCTGTCCCGCCTTGGCGCGATGGGGCCGCAGCGGCTATGAGGGGCGCCGAACCCCCCGCCCGACAGGTTACCGCCCCATGGCCTCCTACCAGTACGCCTACGTGATGAAAGACCTCACCAAGTCCTATCCGGGCGGCCGTGAGGTCTTCAAAGGCATCACCCTCTCCTTCCTGCCGGATGTGAAGATCGGCGTGCTCGGCCCGAACGGTGCGGGCAAGTCGACCCTGATGCGCATCATGGCCGGACAGGACAAGGAATTTGGCGGCGAGGCCTGGGCTGCGGAAGGCGTCCGCGTCGGCTACCTGTCGCAGGAGCCGCATCTCGAGCCCGACCTGACCGTCGGCGAGAACGTCATGCTCGCCTTCAAGGACATGAAGGGATACCTCGACCGCTTCAACGAGATCTCGATGAAGTTCGGCGAGGAGATGACCGACGACGAGATGAACGCCCTGCTGTCGGAGCAGGCCGACCTGCAGGAGAAGATCGACGCCGGCAATGGCTGGGAGATCGACCGCACGGTCGAGATCGCGTTGGATGCGCTGCGCTGCCCGCCGGCGGACAGCCCGGTGACCACGCTTTCGGGCGGCGAGCGCCGGCGCGTCGCGCTGTGCAGGCTGCTGCTTGAGAAGCCGGAGATGCTGCTGCTCGACGAGCCGACCAACCACCTGGATGCCGAGAGCGTCTCCTGGCTCGAGACCACGCTGCGCGACTATGTCGGCGCGGTGCTGATCGTGACCCACGACCGCTACTTCCTCGACAACGTCACCAACTGGATCCTGGAGGTCGATCGCGGCCGGGGCATTCCCTATCAGGGCAACTATTCCGCCTACCTTGAACAGAAGCGCAAGCGCCTTGCGCAGGAGGAGAAGGAGGAAAGCTCCCGCCAGCGGCAACTGGCGGAGGAGCAGGAATGGATCGGCCGCAGCCCGGCCGCCCGCCAGGCCAAGTCGAAGGCACGTATCTCGAAGTACGAGGACCTGCTGGCGAAAAGCCTGGAAAAGGCGCCCGACCCGACCGAGATCCAGATTCCGCCGGCGCCGCGGCTCGGCAACACCGTCATCGTCGCCGACCAGCTCCGCAAGGGCTTCGGCAACCGCATGCTGATCGACGACCTGTCGTTCAAGCTGCCGCCGGGCGGAATCGTCGGCGTCATCGGCCCGAACGGCGCCGGCAAGACCACGCTGTTCAAGATGATTACCGGCGTCGACAAGCCGGACAGCGGCACGCTGGTCGTCGGCGAGAGCGTCGAACTCGGCTATGTCGACCAGAGCCGCGACAGCCTCGACGACAAGAAGACCGTCTGGCAGGAAATCTCGGACGGCATGGACCAGATCACCATGGGCAAGCGCAGCGTGCCCAGCCGCGCCTATTGCGCCGCCTTCAACTTCAAGGGCGGCGACCAGCAGAAGCCGGTCGGCGTGCTTTCGGGCGGCGAGCGCAACCGCGTCCATCTGGCGAAGATGCTGAAGCGTCCGCACAACGTGCTGCTGCTCGACGAGCCGACCAACGACCTCGACGTCGACACGCTCCGCGCGCTGGAAGAGGCGCTGCAGGACTTCGCCGGCTGCGCGGTGATCATCAGCCACGATCGCTGGTTCCTCGACCGGCTGGCGACGCATATCCTGGCCTTCGAAGGCGACAGCCATGTCGAGTGGTTCGAGGGCAACTTCCAGGCCTATGAAGCCGACAAGCGCCGCCGCCTGGGCGCCGCGGCCGACCAGCCGCACCGCATCAAGTACCGGCCGCTGACCCGATAGGCGAAGCATGCGGCTCGCGCCGACCGTCCCGCTGCCCGGGCGGCTGGTCCGCACCGAGCGTCTGACGCTGGTGCCGCCGGGCCGGGAGAACCTGCCAGACCTGATCCGGCTGAAGTCGGATCCAAGGGTCTTCGAGCTGATGCTGCACGGTGTCCGCTCGGAGGACCGCGTGCGCGACGAACTTGAGGACGATATCGAGTTCTGGCAGGTGAGGGGCTACGGCACCTGGTGCGTCTGGCTGACCGCGACCGGGGAGTTCCTCGGCATCGCCGGGCTGATGGAACGGCCGGATGGCCGTGGCGTGGCGATGCGCTTCGCACTCTGGCCGGAATGCCGCGGCAAGGGCTATGCGCGGGAAGCGGCGAAGGCCGGCCTCGATTTCGGCCATCGCGCCGGGCTGAAGCGCATCATCGCCGTCGCCTGGGTGGAGAACCTGGCATCCCGCACCGTCTTGCAGGATATCGGCATGGTCGAATGCGATGCCTTCCTTTATCGGGATCGCCGGATGATCGTCTACGAGAGCCGCCGCACGGCTTGATCCTTTCGGTCAGGGCTGCAGGCGAACGCCGGTCTGCTCGACGATCTTCCGGTACGTCTCGTATTCCCGCATCATGAAGGCGCGCGCCGCGGCCAGATCGTTCGGCCCTTCCGGCGGCTCGTGCCCCGCGGTCAGCATCCGGTCGCGCACGATCGGCTCCATCAAGGTCTGCTGCAGTGCCCGATTCAGCGTCTCCGCCACCCGCAATGGCAGGCCAGCCGGGGCGATGAGCAGGAAGTAGCCGCCATTGTCGAAGCCGGGCACGCCGAGCTCCCCGAGCGTCGGGATATCCGGGTAGAGCGGGAAACGCCGGTCGCCGACCATAGCGATGCCGCGGATCTTGCCGTCGCGCATCAGCGGCGTGGCGGAGGCGAGGGCGGCGATGCCGAATTGCGATTCCCCCGTCATGATCGACTGCACCATCTGCGCGCCGCTGCGATAGGGCACGTGGACGTAGCGCGTGCCGAAGGCCTGTGCGAGCATCTCTGCACGCAGGTGCAGTACGCCGCCGACGCCGGAGCTCGCATAGGTCAGCTGGTCCGGCGCGGCACGGCGCAGCGTCTCCAGCACCTCCGCCGGCGTGCGGCCGGGCAGGCTCTCGGTCACCACCAGCACGCCGGGCGGCGTGCTGACGATGCCGATATGGGTGAAGTCGGTCACCGGATCGTAGCGCGTGCCGCCGATCATCGCCGCCGGCGCGGCAGCCGAGGCACCGGTCTCCGTCACCATGATGGTATAGCCGTCCGCCGGCTGGCGTTTCAGCCATTCGGTGGCGATGACCCCGGCCGCGCCCGGCCGGTTGTCCACCAGCATCCGCGCCTCCGGCCCCAGATAAGACGGCATTCGGTCGGCGAGGATACGGGCGGCGATGTCGGTGCTGCCGCCGGGCGCGTAACCGGTTACCAGCGTGATCGGGCGGTCGGGAAAGGCACCCGCAGCAGCCGGCAATAGGGCGGCGAGCAGGGTGAGGGCGAGGCTCCGTCGGCGCATGGCGATTCTCCTCCCGGTGATCGTGCTTGGCCTCAGCAGAGCATCCCGGCGTCGCGGCTGGAAGCTTTTCGACGCGGTACGGTGCCATCCGCATTGTCCTTGCCGCCAGCTGCGGCGGGACCGCGGCGGCCGGCCAAAGCTGGAAGTGGCGCAGTCGCGGGCAGCGGCACCTGTCTCGCGGTCTCGCGGCTGCGGTGGCGCGTGGCTTACCGGAGTGTTGCATGTGCCGAGCCGGTCGGTGGCGCTAAACCCCCTCGACCGCTGAAGGAGTCTTCATGCCGATCTCGACGCCCCCCGCGCCGCCACGTACCGCCAGCTACGACAAGAAGGTGTCCCTGGTCCTGCAGGGCGGCGGCGCGCTCGGCAGCTACCAGGCCGGGGTCTACGAAGCATTGTCCGGGTCCGATTATCTGCCCGACTGGGTGGCCGGCATCTCTATCGGCGCCATCAATGCCGCGATCATCGCCGGCAACCCACCTGGCGAGCGCGTGGCTAAACTACGGCAGTTCTGGGAAGGCATCACCGCGCCGGCGAGTACCCTGGCGGGATGCTGGCAGGGCGCGCTCGCAGCCGGCTGGGTGGATTACCGCCAACTCGGCGCCGCCAGTGCCCTGCTGCTCGGCCAGCCCGGCTTCTTCGCGCCGCGGCAGGCGATGGACTGGCTGCTCGGGCCCGAGCCGGTCAGCTACTACGACACCGCCGCGCTGAAGGGGACGCTGGAGGCCCTTGTGGATTTCGACCGGATCAATGCGAAGCAGATGCGCTTCAGCGTCGGCGCGGTGAATGTGCGCACCGGCAACTTTGCCTATTTCGACAATGCCGAGATCACCATCCGGCCGGAGCACGTCATGGCCAGCGGCGCCCTGCCGCCGGGCTTCCCGGCCATCGAGATCGACGGCGAGCACTACTGGGACGGCGGACTGGTCTCCAACACGCCGCTGCAATACGTGCTGGAATACATCCCCCGCCGCAGCCGCCTGACCTTCCAAGTGGATGTCTTCCCCTCCCGCGGGGCGCTGCCGACCACCTTGGCGGAGGTCGCCGAGCGCGACAAGGACATCCGCTATTCCAGCCGCACCCGCGCCGTGACCGACATGCTGCGCAACGCGCATGACGTCCGGCACAACATCAACGCGCTGTTCGAGATGCTGCCGGACGCGCTGCGAGCAACCCCGGAAGCGCAATTCCTCTATGCCTATGGCTGCGTCACCACCATGGACATCGTCCAGCTGATCTACCGGCCGGACCAGCCGCAGGGCCAGGCCAAGGACTACGAGTTCAGCCGCCGTACCATGGAGGAGCGCTGGGCCGCCGGGCGAGCCGATGCTGCCGCCGCGCTGGTTGCCTCACCCTGGCTGGCGCCGATGCCGGCCGAGATCGGCGCCCGCACCTTCGACCTCCATGCGCCGGCGGCAGCGCCCGCGTCGCGTATCGGGCAGGTGCCGCGCGACGCGGCGTGAGGCGGCCGGCAGCCGACCCTTAACGCGCGCCCTGTTCCCGGGCCGCGAGCTGCTGGATCTGGCGCTTCATCGCCGCCAGCAGTGCGGCGACTGAGCCATTGTTCTGCTGGATGACCGAGGAATACTCGCTGCGCTGGGTGAGCCGCAGCGAGGTGCCCTCGGCGATCACGTCCACCACCTTGGGCTGACCGCCGACCTCGCCAACCCGCCAGTCGAGGGCGAAGGGCGCGCTGTTCGGCCGCTCGATGATGGTGTTGACCAGTACGTCGTCTTCGGTCCGCTGCTGGCTGCGGCCGAGCGAGAAGCGCACGCCCTGGTATTCGCCGAAACGGGCCGAAAGGTTGCGGATCAGCGTCTCCTCGAACAGCTTCACGTATTCCGCCTGCTCCTGCGGCGTTGCCTGGCGCCACCAGCGGCCGAGGATGAAGCGGCCGACGCCCTCGATGTCCACCGCTTTCCGCAGCACCGCGGCGACCTTCAGCCGGCGCGCGGCGACATCGGCGCGCGTGTCGTTGATGGCGGCCACCAGGTCCTGGCCGGTGGTCTGGATGAAGCTGGCGGCGCGGCCGATATCCTGCTGCGCCAGGGCGCGGCCGGCAAAGGGCAGGCCGAGGCCGGCGCCCAGCAGCATGCGGCGGGGAAATGCGGTCATTCTGGTCTCTCCAGGTCGGTCAGCGCGGCAGCGGGGTGCCCGGCGGCGGCGGCTTGATACCGGTACCGACACCAAAGCCGGTGCCGCCGGCTGCGGACGGCGCCGTGTTGTCGTTGGCGTTGCGGATCTCGGCGTTGCGGCGCTGGCGATAAGCGCTCCGCAACGTCGCGTAGGGATCGAGCGACTCGCTGTTGACGATGTCGATCACCTCGATGAGCGATTCGCGGGTATCGACCACGCTCATGCCGGCGCGGGTGCCGGTCAGCACGTCGACCGTGACACCCTGGCCGACCCAGGTCAGCGGGTCGCTGGCAATGCCCAGGCCAAACCCGGTCAGGTCGCGTGGATTGGATGGACCGAGGACCGGGATGAACAGATAGGCCCCCTCGCCGACACCCCAGACCGCCAGGGTCTGTCCGTAATCCTCGCTATGGCCCTTGACCCCGAATTGATTGCCGGCAACGTCGAAGATGCCTCCAAGACCTAACGTGGTGTTGATCAGGAATCGGCCGAGCGTGTCGCCAGCGCGACGGGGCTCGCCCTGCAGCATGTCGTTCGCCAGGATGACCGGCGTTCTGAGATTGCCGAGCACGTTGCGGATCCCGGTGCGGATCGGCGGCGGCACGACATCGCGATAGGCAACCGCAACGGGACGCAGGACCAATCGGTCAATTCCCTGGTGCACCGCGAACATGCTCCGGTTGAAGGGCTCGATCGGGTCGTTGGTTTGCTTAAACTCGGCGACCTCTTCGGGATCGTTCGGATCGGGACGAGTGGCGCAGCCAGCCAGAATCGCCAGCGCCATCAGCGCGACGGTGCAGCGGGACACGCTGGTACGAGACCGGGATCTGATGGTCAGGCGCATTGGCGGCGGAGCCCTTTTGCGTTAATATAACGCAATCAATTGCCACGGTGAACCGCGGAAGGTTGGTCAACCTCCCGCCATTCGCCGTGATCACGACGGCCATTATGGCGGTTGGTGTTTTGCTGCAACGCCACAAACTGTATCGGGTGCCCCGCTTGCGAAGACGTTGATTGGTGGCTTAGGGAAAATCATGGACCAGACCTTCACCGAGCCGGCCGACCGGCGCCGTCCCGAGGCCACGCGCGGCACGCTGCAGCGCTGGCTGACCGGCCCGCGCGTCGACGGCCTGCCGCAACTCGCGGCCCTGCCGGCACCGGCGCTGTCCTTCGAGTTCTTCCCGCCGAAGACCGATGCGCTGGAATCCCAGCTCTGGTCCTGCATCCGGCGGCTGGAGCCCCTGGCGCCGCGTTTCGTCTCGGTCACCTATGGCGCCGGCGGGACCACCCAGGCGCGGACGCATGCGACCCTCTCGAGGATCGTGCAGGAGACCTCGCTGACCCCGGCGGCGCACCTGACCTGCGTCGGTGCCTCCCGCGGGGAGGTCGACGACGTGGCCCGGGCCTATTGGACGGCCGGCGTGCGGCACATCGTGGCGCTGCGCGGCGACCCGCCGGCCGGGGCCGAGCGCTACGAGGCGCATCCGGAGGGCTATGCCTATGCCGCCGACCTGGTTGCCGGCCTGACCCGCGTCGCGCCCTTCGAGATCAGCGTCGCCGCCTACCCCGAGGTCCACCCGACCGCGCTGTCGGCCGACCATGACCTCGACAACCTGAAGCGGAAGATCGATGCCGGGGCGACTCGGGCGATTACCCAGTACTTCTTCGACAGCGACGTCTTTCTCCGCTTCCTCGACCGTTGCTTGGCGGCCGGCATTACCATGCCGATCGTACCCGGCATCATGCCGGTCTCGAATTTCACCCAGATGAAGAAATTTTCCGCCATGTGCGGCGCCGGGGTGCCGGATTGGATGGGCCGGCTGTTCGAGGGCCTGGAGGACGACGTCGAGACCCGCCGCATGGTGGCGGCCGTGGTCGCGGCCGAGCAGGTGCGGCTGCTGCAGGCCAATGGCGTGGACGAGTTCCACTTCTACACGCTGAACCGGCCCGACCTGGTCTTTGCCATCGCCCATATCCTGGGTGCACGGCCGCGGGCCGCGGCTAGTCCGGCCTGAGGCCCTCGATCCGGTAAAGCTCAGCGACGGCGGCGGTATGCGCGGCCGTGGCGGCGCCGAGTTCGGCCGGCATGCTGCCCACCGGTTTCATTCCCAGCGTCTCCAGCCGGCTCCGCACCTCGGGATCGGCCAGGGCGGCCACCACCGCGTCGCGCAGCCGGGCGATGGCCTCGGTCGGGGTGCCTGCGGGGGCCCATAGGTTGGCGGTCTCCATCTTTTGGAAGCCCGGGAAGCCCTGCTCGGCAATGGTCGGAATCTCGGGCAATGTCGGCATCCGCTCGAGCGAGGAGACGCCAAGCGCGCGAAGCCGCCCCTCCCGCACCAGAGGCACCGCCTGCGGCAGGGTGGAGAAGCCGAAATCGGTGTCTCCCCCCATCACCCCGGCGATCGACTGGCTGCCGCCGCGATAGGGGACATGGGCGGCAGTGGCCCCGGCCCGGCGCAGTAGCGCCAAGCCGGTGGTATGCGGCCCGCCCATGATGCCGGAGGAAAAGTAGGTCAGCTTGCCCGGATTCTCCCGCGCCATGTCCAGCAGCTGCGCCAGACTGCGCGCGGGGTGGTCGGCCCGCGCCACCAGCAGCATCGGTGCCGAGACCATCTGCGAGATCGGCGCGAAGGCGGTCAGCGGGTTGTAGCTCAGGCCGAGCATCGTCAGCGCATTGGTGGTCAAGCTGAGCCCGTCGGCCAGGATGGTGTAGCCGTCCGGCGCGGCGCGCGATGCCTCAGCCGCGCCGATCGAGCCGGTGGCGCCGCCGCGGTTGTCGAGCACCAGCGGCTGGCCGAGGACGCGCCCCATGACAACCGAGACGAGGCGAGTCGGCGTATCGACGCCGCCACCGGCCGGCCAGGCGACCACCACGCGGATCGGCCGGGTCGGGTAGCCGGCCTCGGCACCGGCGCCGCGGGGCAGGGCGGCGACGCCGAGCAGCGCCAGGGTGCCGCGGCGGGTCATTCGACCTTGATTCCCTCGGCCAGGATCAGCGCTCCCATGCGGGCTCGCTGGTCGTTAAAGAAGGCGATGAACTCGGCCGGGCTGCTGCCGACCGGGATCATGCCGATCTCGCCCAGGCGCTTCACTGCATTCGGGTCGCGCATGCCTGCCTGCGCCGCCTCCGCCAACCGGGCGATGATCGGTGCCGGTGTCCCGGCCGGAGCGTAGAAGCCGAGCCAGTCCGCGACGTCGAAATCCGGGAAACCCTGTTCCTGTACCGTCGGGATGCCCGGCAGGTTGGGCAGGCGTTGGGCGATGCTGACGGCCAGGCCGCGCAATCGGCCCTCATGGATCAGCGGCGTCGCCGAGGGCAGGGTGGAAAAGACGAATTCGGCGTCCCCTGCCAGGATGCCTGCGATCGAGGCGGCGCCGCCGCGATAGGAGACATGGTTGGCGGTCACCCCGGCCCGCCGCAGCAGCAGCGCCGGCGCCAGATGCGTCGCCGTGCCGACGCCGGAGGAAGCATAGGGGATCTGCCCCGGCGCCGCCCGCAGCCGCTCGATGAGCGCCGGCAGGGTTTGGGAGGGGTGGTCTGCCCGCACCACGCAGACCAGCGGCGAGCGGACCATCTGGCTGATCGGCGTCAACTGCTTAGCGAAGTCGTAGGGCAGGCTCGGGATCAGCAGGTGGTTGACCGAACCGCCGGCGGTATCGGCCAGCGTGGTGTAGCCGTCGGGGGCCGCCTGGGCGACGACCCCGGCGCCGACCGAACCGCTGGCGCCGGCGCGGTTCTCCAGCACCAGTGGCTGGCCGAGCACCTGCTGCATCGCCGGCGCGGCCAGCCGCATCGGGATATCGGCGCCGCCGCCGGGCGGCCAGGAGATCACCACTCGAACCGGGCGGCTGGGCCAATCGGGTTGCGCCCGCGCGGAAAAAGGTGCGGCGAGGGCGGCAGCGACGAGGGGGCGTCGGCCGAACCGTTGGGTCATGCGTTCCTCCGTGGTCTTTGTCGCATCCTGCCCCGCCCTGTCAGCTGCGGGAAAGCCTTTGGTCCGCCGCCGCCGCGGCCTAGGATGCGGCAAACGTCCAGGAAGGGAGAAGGACGATGCGCCTGTCAGACGACCAGGTTCGCCAATTCCAGGAAGAAGGCTGGCTGTTCCTGCCGGAGACCTTCTCGGCCGAGGAAGTCGCCGCGCTGCGCGAGGAGGCCGAGGCGATCTACGCCGCCAACCGCCCGGAGATCTGGCGCGAGAAATCCGGTGCGCCGCGCACTGCCTTCGCTGCGCATACCTACAACGAGGCCTTCCGCCTGCTCGGCGCGCATCCGCGGCTGATCGAGCCGATCGAGCAGCTCTTCGGCGAGCAGCTCTACATGCATCAGTTCAAGATCAACGCGAAGGCGGCCTTCACCGGCGATGTCTGGCAGTGGCACCAGGATTACGGCACCTGGCTGCGCGACGACGGGATGCCGGAGCCGCGCGCCATGAACATCGCGGTCTTCCTCGACGAGGTGATGCCGATCAATGGCCCGCTGATGCTGATCCCGCGCAGCCAGGCGCATGGCAACCTGCAGGCGGGGCACGACCTCAGCACCACGTCCTATCCGCTGTGGACATTGGACGACGCGGTGGTGACGGAGCTGGTGCAGGAGGGCGGGATCGTCGCGCCGACCGGCAAGCCGGGCGGTGTGCTGATGTTCCATGGCAACCTGGTGCATGGCTCGGCGCCGAACATCACGCCCTATCCGCGGAAGATCGTATACCTGACGCTGAATGCGGTCTCCAACCACATCCGCAAGCCGACCAGGCCCGACTGGATCGCGCATCAGGATTTCACGCCTATTCTGCCGGTGCCGGACGATGCACTCACCCAGTATGCCCGGCGCTACAGGCAGGCGGCGGAATAGGCGCTGCCGCGGCGGGCCGAACCTTCGGGGCCGCCCGCCGCGATCCCGTGTCCTGTCGCGCCTGCAGGCGTTTCCGCGCTTCGGCGATCTGCTTCAACGCCGGCGCTCGACGGCGGCGGGGATGCTGGCGAGGCGTGCCATTTCTCCGCCATCGAAAAGGCCGGGACAGGCGAGATAGGCCTCGGCCATGGGCATGGCGTCGGAGCCCCAGAAAATCTCTCCGCCGATCCGCAGCGTCGGCACGCCGAAGATGCCGGCCGCCGTCGCCGCCTCGGTCGTGGCGCGCAGCGCCGTCCTGGCGTCCTGCGCCGCGACCAGCTCTTCATAGTCGGCCACGCCCAGCCGCTCGCAGAGTGCGGCGAATTCCTGCGGCTCGCCGGGATCGCGCCCTTCCTGCCAGATGAAGGCGAAGGCCGTCCGCACCGCGGCGGGCGTGGCGCCGAGCGCGGTCAGCAGCCGCTGCACCTCCAGCGAGCGGAAGGGATGGCGCGGCGGGTAGCGCAGCGGCAGGCCGGCCCGGTCGGCGCAGAACTGGCTGAGCCGATAGGTGTGCAGCCGCTTCGGCGGCAGTTCCGCCGGGCCGACGCTGCCCCAATGTGCCAGCACCGCGCCGAGCACCACCGGCGCCAGGATAACCGGCTGCCGCGCCGACATAGCCTCGATCGCCGGCAGGGCGATCCAGGCGAAGGGGGAGATCGTGTCGAAATACCAGGTGATGGTGGCCCTGCCGGTCATGCGCCGCCTCCTTCGTCCAGCAGCCGGGCATAGACCGGCCGCAGCAGCAAGAGCGAGAGGAACATGGGCACCTCGCCGAGCGCGAGGAACAGCGGCACGCCGGGATCCGCCGCAGCCGGCAGCACCGCCAGAAACAGCGCCCGGCTGTGGTTGCCCGCCAGCATCCCGGCCGCGAGCGCGAGATTGCGCCTCAGCCGCCGCAGCGCCAGCGCATTGAGACGAAATTGCCTGCCATGGCCAGAGCCACGCAGCCCGGCACGCAGAGCGGATCGGCGATCAGGCGGACCTGAACGCCGTCTATTCCGCCGAAGGCGGAGACAACCAGGATCAGCACCATGCTTCCGTCCAGCACCGTCCGGGCCCGACCGCGCCGGTCCCAATACCGCGCGCAGCCCTCAGGGCCAGGAGCGCCGGCAGTCCGACGATCGCCAGCAGCCGCAGCATCAGGCCGGGAAGGACAATGGTCAGCTCGAGCCCGAGCAGCCCGAGCGCCAACGATGGCGCGGTGAAGGGCATCGGCAGCATGGTCAGCACCGAGACGACCAGGCGGATCTCCGCATCCAGTCCGACCAGCCGGGCGGAGGCAGGGGCGGATACCGGCGCACAGGCCGCCGCCCCGAGCACCATCCCGGCGCCGAGCGGCCCGTCCAGCCCGACCGCCCCGGTGGCCACGAAGGCGACCAGCACCCAGGTGGCCAGGCCCAGCACCAGCAGCGGCCGCCGGAACCAGGCGAACACCGACGCCGGGTCGATGCGCAGCACCACCAGAATTATCAGCAGGGCGACGGCAGGCGTGACCAGCGGCCGCTGGCCGCGGCCAGCGGCGCGCAGGCGATGCCGGCGAATATGCTCGCCGCCAGCAATGCAATGCCATGCCGCGCGGACCAGGCGAGGGCGCGAAGAAGGTGGGGCAGGGGACCGCCGGGACGGTTGGAGGAGTTCGCTTCCCGTTCTATATCGGCCGGTGTGCGCACACCATTCCTGCTCCTCCCCCTGCTGCTCCTGCATCTTGCCCCGGTCCAGGCGGCGCAATGCGCCGCGCAGCCGGCGCCCGGCATCGACTGGCGGCGCTGCCTGCTGGAGGCGCGCGACCTGCGGAATGTTGACCTGACCGGGGCGGTGCTGCGGGACGCCTCGCTGTCGAACAGCGACCTGCGCGGCGCCACGCTGCGCGGCGTGGTGGGCTACACGGCCCGCTTCGTCGCGGCCGACCTCCGCGGCGCCGACCTGACTGAGGCGGAGCTGCTACGGGCCGACATGACGCGCGCCAACCTGTCCGGGGCCCGGCTGGTCGGGGCCGATCTGCGCCGCATTCGCTTCTTCCGCGCCGACCTGCGCGGCGCCGACCTCACCGCCGCGCGGCTCGAGGGTGCTGACCTGCTGCATGCCCAACTCGAGGGCGCGCGCTGGATCGATGGGACCCGGCTCTGCGCCGCCGGCTCGGTAGGGGCCTGCCGATGAGCGGCGGGATGGAGGCATCGCCCGCCGGCGGTGCCGCGCCCGACTATCTCGCCCGGCTGAATGCGGAGCAGCGAGAGGCGGTCGAGTCGCTGGATGGCCCGCTGCTGGTCCTGGCCGGCGCCGGCACCGGCAAGACCCGGGTGCTGACCACCCGTTTTGCGCATCTGCTGATGACGCAGCGCGCCTTCCCCGGCCAGGTGCTCTCGGTCACCTTCACCAACAAGGCGGCGCGGGAGATGCGGGAACGCGTCTCGGCGATCCTCGGCCGCCCGGCTGAGGGGCTCTGGCTCGGCACCTTCCACGCGCTCTGCGCCCGCATGCTCCGTCGGCATGCCGAGCTGGTCGGGCTGACCAGCGGCTTCACCATCCTCGACACCGACGACCAGATGCGCCTGCTGAAGCAGGTCATGGACGCGGCGGGGATCGACCTGAAGCGCTGGCCAGCGCAGGGGTTGATGGCGCAGGTGCAGCGCTGGAAGGATCGCGGCATCGCGCCGGACCGCGTGACGCCGGCCGAGGACACCGACTATGCCGGCGGCCGCGCGCGGGCGCTCTATGCTGCCTACCAATCCCGGCTGCGCGACCTGAACTGCGCCGATTTCGGCGACCTGATGCTGCACATGGTGGAGATTCTGCGCGGCCATCCGGAGGTGCTGGCCGACTGGCACCGCCGCTTCCGCTACATTCTGGTGGACGAATACCAGGACACCAACCTGGTGCAGTATCTCTGGCTGCGGCTGCTGGCCCAAGGCCACAGGAACATCTGCTGCGTCGGCGACGACGACCAGTCGATCTATTCCTGGCGCGGCGCCGAGATCGAGAACATCCTGCGCTTCGAAAAGGACTTCCCGAATGCCCGGGTGGTGCGGCTCGAGAGCAATTATCGCTCCACCAAGCCGATCCTCGGCGCCGCCAGCGGGCTGATCGCGCACAATAGCGGGCGGCTCGGCAAGACCCTGCGGACCGGCCGCAACGATGCCGACGGCGACAAGGTGCGGGTCGTCTCGCTCTGGGACTCCGAGGAGGAGGCCCGCATGGTCGGCGAGCGGATCGAGGCGGCGCAGCGCAGCGGCCATAAGCTGGCCGAGATCGCCATCCTGGTTCGCGCCGGCTTCCAGACCCGCGCCTTCGAGGAGCGGCTGATCACCCTCGGCGTGCCCTACCGCGTCGTCGGCGGGCTGAAATTCTACGAGCGCGCCGAGATCCGCGACGCCATGGCCTACCTGCGCGTGCTGGCCCAGCCGGCCGACGACCTGGCCTTCGAGCGCATCGTCAATACGCCGAAGCGCGGCCTCGGCGACACCGCGATGCGGAAGATGCACGAGATCGCCCGGGCCGAGCGCATCCCGCTGACCATGGCTGCGGCCAAGCTCGTGCAGGGCGGCGGCTTGGCGGGGAAGGCCAAGATGGCTTTGTCCGAGCTGCTGCACGGCTTCGCCCGCTGGCGCGAGGGCCTGCCGCGCGAGGGCCATGTGGTGGTCGCCGCGACGCTGCTCGACGAGAGCGGCTATACCGACATGTGGAAGCACGACAAGTCGCCCGAGGCGCCTGGCCGGCTCGACAACCTGAAGGAGTTCATCCGTGCCCTCGGCGAGTTCGAGACCCTGGCCGGCTTCCTGGAACACGTCGCCCTGGTGATGGAGACTGACGAGAATTCCAACGGCGACCGGCTGTCGCTGATGACGCTGCATGCCGCCAAGGGCCTGGAGTTCGACATGGTTTTCCTGCCGGGCTGGGAGGAAGGCCTCTTCCCGCATAGCCGGGCGATGGAGGAGGGCGGCGAGAAGGGGCTCGAGGAGGAGCGGCGTCTTGCCTATGTGGGCCTGACCCGCGCCCGCAAGCAGGCCATCGTCAGCGCTGCCGCCAATCGGCGCATCTACGGCAATTGGTCGAGTTCCATCCCCTCCCGCTTCCTCGACGAGTTGCCGGCCGAGCATGTCCAGCGCGAGGGCAGCACCGGCATGGCGCGCAACCGCGTGGTGGACATGCCCTCCGTTTTCACCGGCGCAGGCGGGCTGATGGCCCGCAAGCCCCGCACCATCGAGGCCGGGGCCTGGGAAGTGCAGGCACGACCGGCGCATGCCGAGCCGCTGCAGGTCGGTGACCGCGTGTTCCACAAGAAATTCGGCTATGGCACGGTCACCTCCGTCGACGATAACCGGGTCGACGTGGATTTCGAGAAGTCCGACCCCAAGCGGGTGATGGACAGCTTCCTGGAGCGTGCCTGATGCAGCCGTCCGAGGAGCGCGGCGCCAGAGGCAGTGAGGCTCCGGATCGGCCATCCAGCGCCGGCCACGAATGGCCGACCTCGCTGTCCCGCCGCCGGGCGGAGCCGCTGGAACTGCTTTCCGTCGATGGCCTGCCGGAGGAAGCAGTCCCGAGCTTCGAGGCGGCACTGCAGACCGTCTGCGTCACCGTCGCTTACTTCCGCGACGAGCCAACTGATACCTGGCGGGTCGAGGGTGTGCGCGAGGCCGGCTGGGGCGACGACCAGCTGGCCGGCGCCCTCGCGCTCGCCGCTGCGGTCGGCGGGATCGAGCCACCGGCGCTGCAGGTCGGCCGGATCGAGGCCGAGGGCTGGCTGGCCCGCACCATCGAGAGCTTTGCGGAGTTCCCGATCGGGCGCTTCCTGATCCGGCCGACCCACGTGCCGAACCCGGTGGCCTATGGCCGCACCGTACTGCGGCTCGATGCTGGACTGGCCTTCGGCAGCGGCGAGCATGCCTCGACGCAGGGGTGCCTGATGGCCTTCGAGGCGATTGCCCATCGCAAGCCACGGCGGGTGCTCGATCTCGGCACCGGCTCGGCTATCCTGGCGCTGGCCGCGGCGAAGCGGTTGCACTGCCCGGTGCTGGCGACCGATATCGAGCCATGGTCGGTCCGCGTCGCCACTGAGAATGCCGCGCTGAACGGCATGCGGCGCTTCGTCGCGGCGCGGCTGGCGGATGGCTGGCGGCACCGGGCGGTGAGGGGCGGGTGCTACGATCTTGTCTTCGCCAATATCCTGGCGCGGCCGCTCTGTGCCATGGCGCGTGACCTCGCTGCGCATCTGACGCCACGCGGCACGGCGATCCTGGCGGGGCTGCTCGGCACCCAGGCGCGTATGGTGTTGGCGGCGCATCTGCGGCAGGGGCTCTGGCTTGAACGCCGGATCAATGTCGGCCCCTGGACCACGCTGGTGCTGCGGCGCGCCTAAGCGGCGGCGACCCGCGGCGCACGCACCATCCAGTTCATCACGCTGGCCGCGATCCCGACCGCGATCATCACCGGCCAGAAGGCCTGGTAGTTGCCCGCCGTCTCCAGCAGCACCGCCCCGGCCGCGGCGCCGAGGAAGCCGCCGACCTGGTGGCTGAGGAAGCAGACACCGTAGAGCGCGCCGAGGTCCGCCACGCCGAAGCGCCGCGAGATCGCCGCGCTGGTCAGCGGAATGCTGCCCAGCCAGACGAAGCCCATCACCGCGGCGAAGACGATCGTGCCGGCATAGCTCGGCGTGGTGAAGGCGAAGCAGGCGATCGCCACCGTGCGCACCGCATAGATGATGGCCAGCGCGCGCTCCGGCTGCATGAAGTTGCTGACCCGGCCGCAAAGCCAGCTTCCCGGGATGTTGAACAGCCCGACCGTCATCAGCGCCATCGCCCCCAGCCCCGCCGGCAGGCCGCAAATGGTCAGGTGGCTTGGCAGGTGCATGGTCAGGAAGGCGAGCTGGAAGCCGCAGGCGAAGAAGCCGGCGGTCAGCAGCGCGAAGCCGCGGTCGGCCAGCGCCTGCTGCGCGAGCGCGGGCAGGCCGGCCAGGCCGGTCGCCTGCCGGCCCGGTGACTGCTTCGGTGCTTGCCATTCGACCGCGCGCGAGATCGGCAGGATGACCAGCAGGCTGATCCCCAGCATGCCGAGGGTGGCTATGGCGCCGACCCCGCCGATCAGGCTCTGCGCGAGCGGCACCATCGCCGCCTGGCCGAGCGAGCCGCCGGCCGAGGCCAAGCCGATCATCTCGCCGCGACGCTCCGGCGGCACTGCCCGGCCGACCGCCGCGAGCGCCGCACCTGTGCCGCAGCAGGAGACGCCCATGCCGGTCAGCATTCCGATGCCGATGAGGATTGCCGGAGCCGTGGTCCAGAGCGCCGGAAGGCCGACACCTGCGGCCAGCAGCAGCGCACCCGTCGCCATCACCCGGCCGGCACCGTAGCGGTCGGCCAATGAGCCGGTGACCGGCTGGGAAAGACCCCAGACCAAGTTATGAATGGCGACCGCGGTGCCGAGCACGGCGGGCGAGATGCCAGCCTCGGCCGAGAGCGGCAGCAGGAAGAGGCCAAAGGTCTGCCGCATCCCCAACGCCAGGCTGATGGACGCGGCAGCGGCGGCGACGGTGGTCCAGATGGCGGGGCGCATCCCGGCATGAGACGGGAGCGCCACCGGTGCAACAAGCGCGCATGACGCCGACCCTGCCATGCTGAACGGCGATGCCTCGGACCCCGGGGCCTGCATCGCCCCCGTATCGTCATCGAAGCTTGGAGCTGGCGTCGCCGCCGGCCCCCTTGCGGTGTCAGGCCGCCTGCTGCGCCCCGATGCGAGCAGGGCGCCGCGTTGGCGCCGTCTCCGCCACAGGTTCGGACGCGTCGACTACGCGGCCGATATCGCCGCGGGACAGGCCGATATCGGCCAGTTCGCGGTCGGTGAGGGAGCCGAGCTCGGCGCGGAGGCGGGCGCGCTCGACCCAGCCGAACAGCGCATCGCCGAGACGGGCGAGCAACTGGGTGGCGCCGCGCAGCAGGCCGGCGCGATAGGCCTCGCTGGCCGCCAGGCGCAGCGCCATGGCGCGTTCCCGCTCCGCGGAGAAGGTGGCGGAGACGAGGTAGGCGGATTCCGCCTGAGTAAGACGGGCGTCCATTCTTTGGGTGTCCTAAAGCTGTCCTGCCGGGGAGGCCCGGCGCCGTGGGCGGCCGATCGCCGCCTTCGCAGGTGCAACATAGGTACGGAAACGCAGCGGAACGCGCGCGAAAGCGGCAGCGGAGCCATGTGTGGAGAACATGGATCGCTGTGAATACGCGCATTTTTGGTTCATCTTCGCCGACCTTCCACCCGCCGCCGAATCCGGCAAGACTCGCCGTACCCGGGAAGGAGCCCCTGATGACACCCGCCGAACGCCTTGCCGCGCTGCGCGCCGCACTCCGCCAGGCCGGCGTGGAAGGTTTCCTCATTCCCCGCGCCGACGAGCATCTCGGCGAATACGTCCCTCCCTCCGGCGAGCGGCTGGCCTGGCTGACCGGCTTCACCGGCAGCGCCGGGCTGGCCGTGGTGCTGAACGACCGCGCCGCGCTCTTCACCGATGGCCGCTACACAACGCAGGCACAGCAGCAGCTCGACCCCGCGCTCTGGGAACTGCGGCACATCACCGAACAGCCCGCGGCCGATTGGCTGAAGGAACACGCCGCCGGCCGCCGCATCGGCTACGATCCCTGGCTGCACCCGGAAGCCGCGTTGAAGCGACTGGAGCCGGCCGGGGTCACCCTGGTGCCGCTGCCGACGAACCCGTTGGATTCGATCTGGACCGAGCGTCCCGCGCCGCCCATGGCTGCCGCCATGCCGCATCCCCTGGAGCAGGCCGGCATCGGCGCGGCGGACAAGCGCGCCGCAGCTGCGAAGGCGCTGCGGGATGCAGGCGAGGATGCCGCCGTGCTGGCCGACAGTCACTCGCTCGCCTGGCTGTTCAACATCCGTGGCGGCGACCTGGCGCATACGCCACTCGCCCTCGGCTTCGGCCTGCTGCGGGCGGATGCTTCGGCCGAACTCTTCATGGATCCCGGCAAGGTCCCGGCCGGGACCCGCGCGCATCTCGGCAACCAGGTCACGGTGCAGCCGCGGGGCGCCCTGCCGGCGGCGCTGCAGACGCTGGCCGGCAAGACCGTGCGGGTGGACCCGGAGGCGACCCCGGCCTGGTTTGCCGAAACGCTGCGTGCCGCTGGCGCCCACGTCATGGCCGGCGACGACCCTGTCCGCCTGCCGCGCGCCTGCAAGAATCCGGTGGAGCAGGAGGGCGCGCGGGCCGCGCACCGGCGCGACGCGGTGGCGCTGGCCCGTTTCCTCGCTTGGTTCGCCACCGCCGCGCCGGCCGGCCGGCAGACCGAGATGAGCGCCGCCGAGCGGCTGCTGGCCTTCCGGCGCGAGGTGCCGCTGTTCCGGGCCGAAAGCTTCCCCGCCATCAGCGGCGCCGGCGAGCATGGCGCCGTCATCCACTACCGCGCGACGGATGAAAGCGACCGGCCAATCGGCGCCGAGGAATGCTACCTGATCGACAGCGGCGGCCAGTTCCTCGACGGTACCACCGACGTCACCCGCACCCTCTGGACCGGGCCCGGGCCGGCCCCGAGGGGCCTGCGGGACCGCTATACGCGGGTGCTGCAGGGCCACATCGCGCTGGCAACGCTGCGCTTCCCGAAGGGTGTCGCCGGGCCGCACCTCGACGCCTTCGCCCGGCGCGCGCTGTGGGAGGTCGGGCTCGACTACGACCATGGTACCGGCCATGGCGTCGGCAGCTTCCTTTCCGTGCACGAAGGGCCGGCAGCCTTCAGCCGGGCCGCCAAGCCGGTGCCGCTGGCGCCGGGCATGATCCTCTCGGACGAGCCGGGCTACTACCTGCCCGGGCATTACGGCATCCGAATCGAGAACCTGCTGCTGGTACGGGATGCGGAAGCGCGCCCGGACCAGGTAAAGCCCTTCCTGGAATTCGAGACGTTGACCCTCGCGCCCTATGACCGGGCGCTGGTGGAGGCCGGCCTGCTCACCCCGGCGGAGCGCGCCTGGATCGATGCCTACCAGGCCCGGGTCCTGGCCGAGGTTGCGCCGCATTGCGACCCGGCGACGGCGGCCTGGCTGCGGGCGGCCTGCGCGCCGCTCAGCTGACCTGCCCTAGCTGAAGGCCCAGCGGATCGTCCGCGCCACGCCGAGCGTGCCGGCGCGCAGCAGTGGCCGGGCAGGGGGTGGTGGCAGCCCGTGCATCCGTCGCGCCCAGTCCGGCAGCAGGTCGAGCCCGGCCTGCTGGGTGAGCTGCTGCAGCGGCTCCTGCCAGGTGGTCTCCGCCCGGCGGGTCAGCAGGATGCGGGCGACCTCCCGCGTGCGGTCATCCACCCGCAGCTTTGGCCGCATGGCGCGCAGGATCGCCCGCGCCTCCGCCCGGCTGCGCGGCAGCGGGTCGGCGCCGAGCGCCGCGCCGACCATAGCCATCTCGGCGAAGTAGCGGTCGCGGTCGGGCCCCGGCATGTCCGGCTCGGCATAGCGGATCCAGGCCTCGAGGAAGGTGGTCGCCTCCGTCACATGCACCCAGGACAGCAATTCGGGATCGTTGGCCGCATAGGGCGTGCCGTCCGGCAGGGTGCCGCGGACATGACCATGGATGCGGCGTACCCGGTCGATCACCGCCTCCGCTTCCGCGCGGCTGCCGTAGGTGGTCAGGGCGATGAAGCGGGCGGTACGGCGCAGCCTGCCGGCCAGGTCGTTGCGGAATTGGGAATGGTCCCAGACCCCGGCCAGCACTGCGGGATAGAGCATCTGCAGCATCAGCCCGGCGATGCCGCCCACCATCATGGAGGCGACATCGCCATGCACCCGCCAGGCAACCGAGTTCGGGCCGAAGAGCCCGTCCGGGCGGCGCGCGACCGGACGCTCGCCACGGGCCTGGTCGTTGAAGAGGGAGACGATCCGGCCGGCGATCGCCCGCTTCAAGGGGCGGGCGAGGGCGGCTGCGGGAGTCGTCGGGAAGGCGGGGGCGGGATAGGCCATCAGCCTGGCCCGCCCGTCGAATGCATATATGTCGTCACCCGACAGAGGTGGCGTCACTTGCGCCTGGGTCAACGTCAGGTCGACGCGACGGCCAGGCCGGCGCGGGGCCGGATCAGGCCTTGATCTTCAGCACCTTTGCCGCCGTCCGGCCGAGTATGTCGAGCTTCTGCTCATCGCTCAGCGTCTTGGTGGCGAAGATGTGGTCGACCGGGTTCAGCTCCCACGGGTAGGGGTAGTCGCTGCCCAGCATGACCTGGCTGGCCCCCACCACTGCCGTCAGGTGGCGCAGCGCCTCCGGGGTGAAGACCAGGCTGTCGAAGTACATCTGCTTCAGGTAGTCGGACGGCTTCTTCTTCAGCTTGATGTTCGGGTCGCAGCCGCCCGGATTGACTAGGCAGGCATGGTCCTGCCGGTCGGCATAGTGCGGCAGCCAGCCGCCGCCATGCGCACTGATGATCTTCAGGTTGGGGAATCTGTCGAGCGTGCCTTCGAAGATCAGCTTCGAGAGGGTGATGGTGGTCTCGGTCGGATAGGCCACAGCATTGGTGAGCCAGCCATTGCCGGCGAGCTGCTTGCTGAGTTCAGGCACGCCTTGCGGGTGGAAGAACAGCGCCGCCCCCAGCTCCTCGGCCTTGGCCCAGACCGGGTGGAAGCGCGGGTCGGCAAAGGGCGTGCCGTTGAAGTTGGTGCCGACCGCCGCACCCTTCAGCCCTTGTTGCTTCACCGCCGTCTCGAGTTCCTGCACCGCGAGCTGCGGGTCCTGCAGGGTCAGCGAGCAGAAGCCGGCAAAGCGATCGGGATGGGCGGCACAAAGCTCGGCCATCTTGGTGTTGTTGATCTTGACGATCTGCGCGGCGACGTCGCGCTCGCGCCCGTACCAGAACGGGTTCACCGAGAGGACTTCCATGTCCACCTTCTGGGCGTCCATGGCGGCGAAGCGGGTAGCGACGTCGATCGGCGCCTCGGTCCCGCCGCGCACGGTGTTCACCAGGATCGAGCGGTTGTTGTCGATCAGTGGCAGGACGTCGAGGAAGACGCAATGCGCGTGCACGTCGATGGTCTTGACCTTCTTGCCGTTCACGGCGACGGCCTGGCGCCTGGTGGCGCCCGCGGCATGCGCGGACTCGAGCAGCCCGCAGCTGCAAAAGGCGACGCCGGTCGCGGCCGCAGCGCCCAGGAATCCCCTGCGTGACGTCATCGGATGTTTCCCCCTCGGATCTTCGTTTGCAGCAAGCCTCGCGCGAAAGGCACAGCCGCGCAAACCGGAAAACATGCTGCGACGCGGTGCTGCACCGGCGGCGGATGACATCACCACAGCCCGGGCCAGCGCCGCGTCCGGTGCGCCTCCTGCTCGGCGGTCAGCGCCGCGCGGCCATCGGCGACGCCAACGGGCAACGGCAAGGCGAGAGGTGGTGCGCGCCAGCAATCCACTCGCCCGAGCGAGCGGGTGCAGTAGGCCGGCGGGGTCGGCGGCGGCTCCGGCACCCGGCAATAGGCTTGCCCCTGGTCCAGCCGCACGGCGGAGCAGTCCCGCCCAGAAATCGCCGAGACCACGGCATCCGGCACGGTGCGCCCGATCACCATGACGCTCCCGAGATTGGCTGCGGCCAGCCCGCCGGTCACCGAGGCATCGCAGCCCAACAGGAGGGCCGGCAAGAGGCAAAGGCCCAGCAGGGGCCCGGGGCGGGAAAGGCAGCGGGAGGGCATCCGCCCATCCTGGGCGCTGCGGGCTTAACGCCCCGCCAAGGGACTGCTATGCAGCGCGGCCCCGTTGCCGGTCTGCAGCGAGGCTTCGCCACCACGATGCAGCGCGGCCCTGCCGCAAGGATCACCGCGTGCCCGATATCTTCGACGAGGTCGAGGAGGACCTCCGCGCCGAGCGGATGAAACGCCTGCTCGCGCGTTACGGCGGGCTGCTGACCGGCGCCGCGCTGCTGGTCGTCGCCGGGGTCGCCGGCCTGCAGGGCTGGCGCTGGTACGAGGCGCAGGGCGCCGGCAAGGCAGCGGATTCCTACCTGGCCGCCGGGCGCGCCGCGACCGAGCCGAATGCCGACCTGAGATCCGTCGCCAGCCGCTACGAAGCCGTGGCGGCCGAGGCCCCGGGCGGCTATCGTACGCTTTCCCGGCTGCGCGCCGCGGCCTTGAAGGCCGAAGCCGGCGACACGGCCGGCGCTCTCGCCGACTGGGATGCAATCGCCCGCGACAGCGGCACCGACCCGCTTTACCGCGACCTGGCAAACCTGCTCTGGGGGCTGCACTCCGTCGATTCCGGCGATCCAGCGGCGGTCGAGGCGCGGGTGGCGCCGCTGCTGCAGGGGCCATGGCGGGCATCGGCAGAGGAAGTCCGGGCGCTGGCCGCAATGAAGCGCAACGACACCGATGCCGCGAAGCGGATCCTCACGGCGCTCTCGACCGATCCGCTGGCGCCGCAGGGCGTGCGCGACCGGGCCGGGCGGCTGCTGGCGGGCCTGGGCGGCTGATGCGAGGAGATTCCATGCGGCGCTTCACCCGTCGGGCCACCCTCCTGGGCGGCGCCGGCCTGCTCGCCGGCTGCGAGTCGATCACCGACACCTTCGACAATTGGTTCGGTGAGCGGAAGGTCCCGCTCAAGGGCGACCGCAAGCCTGTCCTGACCGCCGACCGCGCGCTCGGCGTGGACCCGAACGAGACCCGCCCGGTGGCCCTGCCGCCGGCCACGGCCGTGGCGGAATGGCCGCAGGCCGGCGGGGTGCCCAGCCATGCGGCCGGCCATCCGGCGCTCGGCAGCGGGCTGCGGCAGGTCTGGAGCACCTCGATCGGCACCGGCGCGGGCTACCGTCGCCGCCTGGTCTCGCCGCCGCTCGTGGCCAACGGGCTGGTCTTCGCTGCCGATGCCTATGGCGAGGTCACCGCACTGGATGCCGCGACCGGGCGCGAGCGCTGGTCCTTCGACACGCGACCCAAGAAGGAACGCGACGGTGCGCTCGGCGCCGGCTTGGCCTTCGACGCGGGCATCCTCTACGTCGTGACCGGCCTGGCCGAGGCGATGGCCTTCGATGCCGCGACCGGCAAGCTCGGCTGGCGGGCGCCTTTGCCGGCCCCGGCCCGTGGCGCGCCGACCGTGGCCGGCGGGCGGATTTTTGTACTGACCACCGAAAATCACCTGTTGTCGCTCTCCATCACCGATGGCGCGCGGCAATGGACCTATCGGGGCCAACCGACTACCACCATGGTGCTCGGCCTGCCGGCGCCGGCGGTCGAAGGCGAGACGGTGGTGGCCGGTTTCGCGTCCGGAGAACTGGCCGCGCTGCGCACCCAGGACGGCAGGCTGATCTGGAGCGAGACACTTTCCTCCGCCCGCGGCGGCGGGCTGGCGGATATTGCCGCCATCACAGCCATGCCGGTGATCGACCGCAACCGGGTCATCGCCGCGGGGCTGGGCGGGCTGGCGATCGCCATCGACCTCCGCTCCGGCCGCCGACTTTGGGAGCGCGACGTCGCGGTGGGCGAGACGCCCTGGGCGGCGGGGGAATGGATCTTCCTGGTGACCACCGGCGGCGACCTGGCCTGCCTCGGCCGGGAGGACGGGCGGGTCCGCTGGATCACCCCGCTCGGCCGCTACCAGAACCCGGAGAAGCGCCGCGACCCTTATATTTGGGGGCCGCCGACGCTGGCTGGCGGCCGGCTGCTGGTCGCCAACAGCCTCGGCCGGATGGTCGAGGTCGACCCGCTGACCGGCGAGAAGGCCAGCGAAATCAAGCTGCCGGCCAGCACGACGCTGGCGCCGGCGCTGGCAGGCGGGATGCTCTACCTGTTGACCGACGGTGGCGACGTGGTGGCGATGCGCGGCAACACGCCGGGGACCTGATCCCCAGGCGAGCCTGCTTCCAATGGCCCTGGCCGACGGTTTGGGCTATCGGGTGCCGCATGCTCCCCACCATCGCCGTCATCGGCCGGCCGAATGTCGGCAAGTCCACCCTGTTCAACCGGCTTGTCGGGCGGAAGATCGCCATCGTCGACGACCAGCCGGGCGTCACCCGCGACCGCAAGGAAGCTGAAGCGCGGATCGGCGGCCGGGATGTCCGCATCCTGGATACGGCGGGGCTTGAGGAAGCGCCGCCCGAGACCATTCAGGGCCGCATGCGCGCCAGCTCCGAGGCCGCGGTGCGCGAGAGCGACCTGGTGGTCTTCGTGGTCGATGCCAGGGCAGGGCTCACTCCCTCCGACCGCGCCTTCGGCGAATGGCTGCGGCGGCAGACCGTGCCGGTGGTGCTGGTGGCGAACAAGACCGAGGGGAGGCAAGGCGGTTATGCCGCCATGGAGGCCTATGAGCTCGGCCTCGGCGATCCCATCGCGGTATCCGCCGAGCATGGCGACGGCATCGGCGAACTGCATGACGCGATTCGCGAGAACCTGCCGGAAGAGCCGGAGGAGGATGAGCGGGAGGACCCGGACCGGCCGCTCCGCCTCGCCATCATCGGCCGGCCGAATGCGGGCAAATCCACCCTGCTGAACGCCCTGCTGGGCGAGGAGCGGATGATCACCGGGCCGGAGCCCGGGTTGACGCGCGATTCCGTCTCGGTCGAGTGGACCGACCCCAGCGGAGGCAAGGTCCGGCTGGTGGACACCGCCGGCCTGCGCAAGAAGGCGCGGATCGAGAAGGCGCTCGAGAAGATGTCGACCGCCGCCTCGATCGCCGCGTTGAAGGAGTGCGAGGTGGCGATCCTGGTGGTGGATGCGCTGCTGGGGATGGACGAGCAGGACCTGCGCCTCGCCCGGCTGGCCGAGCGGGAGGGCAGGGGCATCGTCCTCGCGTTCAATAAATGGGACGCGGTCGAGGACCGGATAGCGGCGCGGCGCAAGCTGGACGACGTGCTGATGGCCAGCCTGGCGCAGCTGCGCGGCATCACCGTGGTGGCGCTGTCGGCCCAGACCGGGCGCGGCGTCGACAAGCTGATGCCGGCGGTGCGGCAAGCCTATGCACTGTGGAATCGCCGAATCCCGACCGGGGAGCTGAACCGCTGGTTCGAGGCGATGATCGCCAAGCATCCGCCACCACTGGCCGAGGGCCGGCGGATCAAACTGCGCTACGCCACCATGCCGAAGGCCCGCCCGCCGACGGTCGCCGTCTTTGGCACGCGGGCGGAGCAGCTGCCGGAGGACTACCGGCGCTACCTGATGAACGGCTTCCGCGAGGCCTTCGACATGCCCGGCGTGCCGGTGCGGCTGAACCTGCGCGGCACCAGCAACCCCTATGCCGAGGCGGAGGGGTAGCGGCCGCCCACCGGCTATTCGGCCGCCGCTGCCCGCGGCTGCAGGTCGGTGCTGAACTGCAGGCTGACCGGCGTCTCCGCCTCGAAGGGGCTGTTGAGGTCGAGCGCCTTCGCCGTCTCGCGCAGCGCCGGCAGCACTTCCTGGCCCATCAGCCGGATGCAGGTCAGGCTGTCCTGCTGGGACATGAACCCATCATTGGCCCAGAGCGACATGATGCCCGGCCTTGTCTGTTCCATCACCTGGCGCAGCTTGGCAATCACCGTCTCCGGCTTGCCGGCGATGATCATGTTGTTCTGGATCTGCTCCTCGAAGCTCGGCCGGCGGCGCGGGCTGGTGCCGCGGCCGGTCGAGAATTCGACGAAGCCGCGGCGGTTCTCGGGCGAGGAATAGCCGGAGGGCGTCGACCAGACGGGGTGGGCGAGGCCGGTGAACTCGCCCTGCATCCAGGTGAATTGCCGAGCATTCTCGATCGCCCGCTCGTCGGTCTCGGCGACATGCACCTGCTTGAGGTAGCCGTGGTATTCCGGCCCGCCCTTGAAGCCGACTTCCTCGGCGACGCTGTCGTAGAGCTTCCAGATATTGTTGGTCTGCTCGACCGTCGTGTTCAGCGCGATGTAGGGGTAGCGGTGCCGCGCCGCCCAGATCACCGTTTCCTTGCTGATGACGCCCGGGATCCAGATGCGTGGATGCGGCTTCTGCAGCGGCACCGCCCAGGGGTTCACCACGCGGTTGTGGTAGTGATTGCCCTCGAAGCGGAAGGGGCCGGGCAGGGTCCAGGTCTTGACGATGAGGTCGTGCGCCTCCTCGAACCGCTCGCGGTTGTAGGCGGGGTTCACCCCGGTCGCCAATTGCTCCTGCCCGCCGCCGCGGACGAAGCCGGAGACGAGGCGGCCCTTCGAGATCATGTCGATCATCGCCAGCTCCTCGGCGATGCGGACGGGGTTCTCGGACAGGGGCAGCGGGTTGCCGAGGATGACGATCTTCACCCGCTCGGTGATGGCGGCCAGGATGCTGGCGAAGACATTCGCCTTGGCCTGCATGCAGAAGGGCGCGTTGTGGTGCTCGTTCAGCATGATGCCGTCGAAGCCGACCGCCTCGGCCAGCTTGTACTGCTCGATGAACTCGTTGTAGAGGCGCGACCCCGCCACCGGGTCGAAATGGGTGTTCGGGAACATCAGCGCCGTGGCGCCGAATTCGAGCCCCTTGTCGGCGGGGTAGGCGGACATCGGCTGCTCGGTGAAGTACATGATGTGCATGGCGTCGCTCCGGCTCAGCCGCGTTGGGCGAAGGTGGTGACGAGGCGGACCAGCTCCGCCGGCTTCTCCATTTCGACGCAGTGGCCGCAGCCCGCGACCAACTCGATGCGCGCCTTCGGCATGGCCTGCCGCCAGCGTTCCGCGGTGCTCGATGGCACCACGCGGTCCTCGGCGCCCCAGGCGATCAGCGTCGGCGAGCGCACGCCGCCCAGCAGGTGTTGCAGGGTCAGGCTGTGCATGTAGGGCTTCCAGGCGATGCGGAAGTTCATCTCCCGGCAGAGGTCCCATTCGACCAGCTGGTCGGTGCTGGGCTCGGCGCCGTACAGCGCATCGAAGGCCGCCTGGTCATGGAAGCCGGCTCGGGCATAGTCGATATGGCTGACCAGGGCCTGGTCGAGGATGTCGCCCCCTGTCTCCCCTGCGGGCGGCTTGATCCCCATCGGCCCGACCAGCATCACCTGCGCCGGGTCCTCCGGCGCCATGCCCGCCATCTCGGCGGCGATCCAGCCGCCGAAGCCGAGGCCCAGCAACGCCGCGCGCGACAGGCCAAGCTCCGCCAGCAGCCAGCGATAGGTTATCGCCAGGTCGCGCACCGAGCGCATCCAGGCCGGGCGCTCCGACTGGCCGTAGCCGGGATGCTCCGGCAGCAGCAGCTCGAAATGCCGGGCGAGGGCGGCATAGGCTGGCAGCTGGTCCAGCGTGCCGGTATCGTGGTGCAGGATCAGCAACGGCGGGCCCTTGCCGGCGCGGCGCAGGCGAAGCTGCACCCCGGCAATGGGATGCAGGCTTTCCTGCCAGGCGACATGATCCGCCGTTTGGTCTGCCATCGGCCGTTTCCCTCTGGTTTTCCGGAACGCAAGCAGCCCGCCGATACAGGTGTCAATCGGCTGCCGATTGCCTTCCCCGGCGACCCGGGCGAATCTGGCCGGAGGCGCGGCCTCCGGACCCGCCGGGGGAGGCTGACCGATGAGCACGACCGAAGCGCCCGCCTCGGACCTCGACCCTTTCTCGATCGCCTTCTTCGACGACCCCTTCCCCGAGCATGCGCGGCTGCGCGAGGCCGGTCCGGTGGTGCGGCTGCGGCACCTCGGCTGCTGGGGCGTGGCGCGGTGGCAGGAGGTCACGGCGGTCTTCAATGACTGGCCGACCTACGTCTCTTCCCGCGGTGTCGGGCTGCAGGACTTCGCCAGGGAAACGCCCTGGCGCTCCCCCAGCCTCGTGCTGGAACGCGACCCGCCGGAGCATACCCGCGCCCGCGCCGTGCTCGGCCGCGTGCTCTCGCCCGCCGCCATGAAGGGGCTGCGGGAGGATTTCGCCGCCGCGGCCGAGCGGAAGGTCGCGGAACTGCTGGACCGCGGGACCTTCGACGCCATTCCCGACCTGGCCGAGGCCTTCCCGCTCTCGGTCTTCCCCGATGCGCTGGGTGTCCGGCCGGACGGCAGGGAACACCTGCTGCCCTTCGCCGCGGTCACCTTCAACGCCTTCGGCCCGGACAACGACCTGCGCCGGCAGGCCCTGGCCGGGGTCGCCCCGCACCTCGCCTGGGTGATGGAGCAGTGCCGGCGGGAGAACCTGGCGCCCGGCAGCTTCGGCGCGGCGATCCACGCGGCGGCCGACACCGGGGAGCTGACGCCCGAGGAGGCGCCGGTGCTGGTGCGGTCGCTGTTCTCGGCCGGGCTGGACACCACCATCAACGGCATCGGCGCCGCGCTCTGGTGCTTGGCCCGCTTCCCCGGCGAATACGCCAGGCTGCACGCCGACCCGTCGCTGGCCCGCGCGGCCTTCGAGGAGGCGATCCGCTTCGAGAGCCCGGTGCAGACCTTCTTCCGCACCACCTCGCGTCCGACGGAACTCGGCGGCGTGCCGCTGGGGGAGGGCGAGAAGGTGCTGATGTTCCTTGCCGCCGCCAACCGCGACCCGCGCCGCTGGGACCGGCCGGACGCCTACGACATAGCCCGCCGCACCTCTGGCCATGTCGGCTTCGGCGCCGGCATCCATATGTGCGTCGGGCAGTTGCTGGCGCGGCTGGAGGGGGAGGTGCTGCTGGCGGCGCTCGCCCGCCGGGTGCGCGGAATCGAGATCGCCGGCACGCCGGTGCGCCGCTACAACAACACGCTGCGCGGCCTGGCCAGCCTGCCGCTGACCCTGCACGCCGCCTGATGATGACGCATGCCGAGCATCACCTTCATCCACCCCGACGGACGCCGCCAGGAGATCGAAGCCGACGACGGCAGCAGCGTCATGCAGGCAGCGATTGCGGAGGGGCTGGAGGAGATCCTCGCGGAGTGCGGTGGCAACTGCATGTGCGCCACCTGCCATGTCTATGTCATCGAGGACTCCGCCGGCGCGCTGCCGCCGCCGACCCAGGACGAGGATGCCCTGCTGGACGGGACCGCGGCGGAGCGGCGGCCGAACAGCCGGCTAAGCTGCCAGCTGCCGGCAAGCGAGGGCCTGGTGCTGGAACTGCCGGAGCGGCAGACCTGACGTCCGCGAACCGGTTTATTCCACCACGCAGTTCGCCTAGGCTTCCCGCCGATGCCGCGCCGAAGCGGTCCGGGAGGGTAGTCCAACATGCAGATCACGAGGCGGGCGGCGCTGGGCGCGGCCATGGCGACGGCAACCGGCATCGGCGGCGCACGCGCCCAAGGGAGTCCGGCCGTGCAGACCATCCGCATCGGTGTGCTGAGCGACATGTCCGGCCCCTATCGCGACATCAGCGGCCCGAACTGCGTCGTCACCGCCCGCCAAGCCGTGCAGGATTTCGGCGCCGCGGCCCGCGGCATCGCGGTCGAGATTATCCAGGCCGACCACCAGAACAAGGCGGATGTCGGGGTCAACATCGCCCGCCAGTGGTTCGACCAGGGAATCGATGCCATCCTCGAGGTGAACAATAGCGCCATTGCCCTGGCCGTCACCAAGCTGGCGCAGGAGAAGAACAAGGTCCACCTGAACAGCGGCGGCGCCTCCTCCGACCTCACCGGCCCCGGCTGCGGGCCGAACATGGTGCACTGGACCACCGATGCCTGGGCCAATGCGCAGAGCACCGCCGGGGCGCTGTCGAAGGCCGGGGCGAAGCGCTGGTACTGCATCACCGCCGATTATGCCTTCGGTCATTCGGTGCAGCGGGAGGTGACGCGTGTGGTCCAGGCGGCCGGTGGCCAGGTGGTCGGCAGCAGCGTCTATCCCTTCCCGCAGACCACCGATTTCTCCTCCTTCCTGGTCACCGCCGCCTCGCTGAAGCCGGACGTCATTGCGCTCTGCAATGCCGGCACGGACATGATCAACTGCGTGAAGCAGGGGCAGGAATTTGGGCTTGCCGGGCGGAAGATCCGGGTTGCGGCGATGGTCGGCTTCCTCAGCGACGTCTATGCGATGGGCCTGCCCACGGCACAGGGCCTGGCCCTGACAGAGAGCTACTATTGGGACTTGAACGACCGCAGCCGCGCCTTCGCCGACCGGCTGAAAGGCAAGATGATCGGCAACCGCATGGTCACGAGCGTGCAGGGGCAGGCCTATTCCTGCACACTGCATTACCTGAAGGCGGTGGAGGCCGTGGGGGTTGCTCGCGCCAAAACCTCGGGGCTCGAGGTGGTGCAGACCATGAAGCGGCTGCCGACCGATGACGACGTGCACGGCGCCGGCGTGGTGCGAGAGGACGGGAGGAAGATCCATCCGACCTACCTTATGGAAGCGAAGCGGCCCAGCGAGAGCCGCGGCGAGTGGGACCTGCTGAAGCTGGTTGCCACCACGCCGGCGGACCAGGCCTTCCGCCCCGTCGCCGATGGCGGGTGCCCCTTCCTGAAAACCTGAATGCGAGCCGGGAGGACGCCGCCCGGCCCGGAATTCCGCGGCTCAACGCGCCTCAAGCACAGTCCGGCAAGCGACGGGAAGCGGAGGCGGCGGCCCTGGAGCGCGCTGCGCCGGGTGGCGGGCCTCGGCGGTAAGCCACCAGTCGAGTGAGCTGTCGCAACCATCGCCGGCTGGCGGCGGCGGCTGGTCGTGGCAGTCGGGCTGATCAGTGGGGCAACGCAGGCGAATATGCATGTGGCTATCGTGGCCGCGCCAGGGCCGGACGTGGCGCAGCCAGGCGGCGCCGGCATCGGTCCGGCACAACTGCCGCTTGATGGCATGATGAACGAAGATCCGGTCAACGCCTGGCAGTTCCGCCGCCAGCCGGATCAATGCCGCGTGGCGCGGAGTCCAGCGCGCTGGAGCGACGTCACTTTCGTCCGGCAGAACCAGGGATGGAACGACAACCTCCTCCCGTGCTGCGACGGTTAGGGACGGCTTCGGTGAAAGCTCCAGCCAGACGTCGGCATCCAGCCCTACCTGGTGGCTGGAATGGCCATAAGGCATCGGTCCGCCGCGCGGCTGCCCGAGATCACCGATCCACAGCGCCGGGAAGCCCTGTGCTTTGGCCCGTGCGGCAAGATCCCGCAGTGTGCCAACCAGCATCGGGTGTCCCCAGTTGCGGTTGCGGGAGAGCCGCACCGCCTGCCAGCCCGGCCCGTCGGGCGGCAGCGCAACCGCCCCGGCAATGCAGCCGAGGCCCGTCCGGCCGAAAACTCGCGCCGGGCCGGCGGTGGGTTTCGCCACCGTGGCCCAGGCCGCCCACTCCGCTCTCGTGCCACTCGCCGGAGCGAAAGCCAAGAGGACGGCGAGGGCGACCGCGCGGCTCAGAAGCGCCGCTCGAAGATGGTGACGACGTCGCCTGGCTGCACGAGCGCTTCGCGCCCCGCACGGTATTCCACCGGACGGCCTTCGGGGCCAATGCGGGTGACCGAGACATAATCGCGGATGGCGCGATAGTTGAAGCCGCCGGCGACGGCCACGGCAGTGAGCGTCGTCATGCCGGGTTGGTAAGGGAACTGACCCGGCCGTTCTGCCATGCCGAGCACAAAGATCGGCCGGTAGCCGGTGACCTGCACAGCGACGCTCGGGTCGCGGAACAGGCTCTTCGACTTCATTTCCTGCTCGATCGCCCGCTCGACCTCACCAGTCGTGCGACCCGCGGCCTGCACGGCACCGACCAGCGGGAGTGCGATCGAGCCGGCATCGGAAACCCGGAAATCACCCGTGAGTCGCGGGTCATTGAACACAGTAACGCGCACTTGATCATCGGGGCCGAGTCGATAGGCAGCTGCGGTTGCATCGGGCAAGGGCGGCAGGCTGCTCCCAGGCCCACTGCAAGCAGCGGCGGCGAATACGGGGAGCGTCCACAACAGGCGGCGTCCAATCATCGTAAGGCTTTCCTTCCCAGCTCTCGCAGATCGCGCGGACTCGACACCGCATGCACCGGTATCGCGCGATCTTCCCACGCGACCTCTCTGCCAGAGCGCAAGCCGGGAGCACATTCGCGTTTCCTTGCGCAGGTGGTTCATCACGCCGTTGTTTGCGCCGCACCACGATGTTCGCCAGCCCGTTGATTGACCCACTGAGTAGCCGACGCGTATTGCCATTCGCCTGTACAGTGCTGGCGCAAAGGGAAGACGCAACCCTCATGCTTGACAGACCGGTTGAGTCCAGGCCACCCGCCGACAAGCGGCCTACACTTCGCACCCCCGTCCCCGTCGCCGCACCGATCGAGCCCGAGGGCATGACGGTCACGGCGCTGATCGCGGCGCTACGCCGGCGGCGTTGGGTCTTGATTCTCTGTGCCTTGCTATTCCCGATCGCGGCCTGGGTCGCGGCGAAGCAGCTGACGCCGCGGTACACCGCGAGCACGACAGTGATGTTCGAGCCGACGGATTACGCCGCGCGCGAGCTGCAGAGCATCCTGCGCGACGAGACCACCACGGACGCGGTGCTCGCCAGCCAGGTGGAGGTCATCCGAAGCCTCTCCGTGGCGCGGCGGATCGTCCGGCAGTTCGACCTGACGAACAATGACGAATTCTTCTGGTGGGCAGGCGAGGCGAAGCGGGTCGAAACCCCGCTGTATCGCTGGAGTGATGCGCTCGCACGAAGGCTGAACAGCATCTCGCCGAGCCTCGCCGTGCTGGTTGCGCCCGAGCCGCCGGCCGCGCGCCCGCCCGAGGAGCGTGCCGAGATCGCCGCGGCGGAAGCGGTCCGTGATCGGTTGCAGGTGGCGGTGGTGCGCAACTCGCGCGTGCTGACCGTCAGCTTCACCTCGGAGAATCCGCGCCTGGCGATGGAGGCGGCGAACCTCGCCTCCGAGCTTTATATTTCCGACCAGCTTGAGACCAAGTTCAACGCCGTCCGCCGCGCGAACGACTGGCTCGACGGCCGTGTCGGCCAGCTGCGGCAGGAGCTGGGCCAGACCGAGGCGCGCATTGCCGAGCTTCGCACCAGCTCCGGCCTAACCCGCGGCGTGAGCGCGGCGCTGTCGACCGAGCAGGTCAGCAAGATCAACTCCGATCTGGTCGATTCGCGGAATATCCTCGCGATGGCCGAGGCGCGGCTGGCCGCGGCACGAAGCGGCGGCGGCGGGGCCGACATGACGGCGCTCGGCGCCTCCAACCTCGTGCAGCAACGCGCTCAACGCGACACTGCGCGGGCAGACCTGGAGCGGCTTTCGGCAACTCTCGGTGCCAACCATCCGGATGTCCGCGCGGCCCGTTCGCGGCTGCAGGACATCGACCGTGCCGTTGGCTCTGAGACCGGCCGCGTGGTCCAGGCGCTCGATGCCGCGGTACGCGAGGCAAGGGCCCGGGTGCGGAGCCTTGAGGACTCGCTGCGCTCGCAGGAAGCCCGAGTGAACCAGAGCCAGACCGCCGAGATCCAGGTAGCGGCGCTGGAGCGTGAAGCGGAGGCAAGCCGCACCTTGCTGCGGGCCGTCCTTGAACGTTCGCAGCAGACCGTATCGCAAACCGCGATCGAGAAGCCGGATGCCCGCATCCTCTCGCCCGCGACCATGCCCGGCACGCCGAGCTTCCCGAAGACCATGCTGATGGTGATCGCGGCAACGGTACTGGGCGTGGTCTTTGGCCTGCTCGTGATCTGGTTCCTCGAACAGTCGGACAGCACGCTGCGCTCCGGCGAGGAAATCCGCGCCGGGCTCGGCCTGCCTTGCCTGGCGCTGGTGCCGATGCTGCGCCGGGGCCTACTGGGCCGGCACCGGGTGGAGGACTACGTGGTCCGCAAGCCCCTGAGCCCATTCGCCGAGAGCATGCGCACGCTTCGCGCCGCACTCTGGCTCGGCTCTGAGCCGCCGCGCGTGGTCGTCATCACCGCGGCGCGGCCGGGCGAGGGCAAGACCACCACCTCGGTCGCACTCGCCCGCTCGGCCGCGATGAACGGGGAACGCGTGCTGCTGATCGACTGCGACGTGCGGCAACCCTCGCTCGGCCGGGTTTTCCGTTGCGAAGGCGCGCCGGGTGTCACGGACCTGCTGCTCGGTCAGGCGGTGCTGGAGCGGATCATCCGCCGCGACCACCTCTCCAGCCTCGACTACATCCCTGCCGGCGCGGCGGAAATCCACTCGCTGGGTCTCTTCATGTCGGAAGCCATGGCAGGGCTGCTTGATCGGGTTAGGCGTGATTATGACTTGATCGTATTGGATGCGCCGCCGGCGCTTGCCATGGCGGATGCGCGGGTTGTGGCGCGACTGGCGGATGCAACCTTGCTTTGTGTCCGCTGGCGCGATACCCCGCGTTCAGTCGTGCGCAACTCTCTCGGGCTACTCGAAGAAGCGCATGCCCGAGTGGTTGGCGCGGCGCTCACGCAGGTGGATGCCAAGGTGCATGGCCGGTCCGGCTATGCGGATGCCGAGGTCTATCACCCGCGCTATGGTGGCTATTTCAGGGAATAGGGGTTCGCATGGACGGACGGCGTTTCCTCGTCACTGGCGGGGCCGGCTATGTCGGTAGCCATCTCGTTCGAACCCTGGCGCAGCGTGGTGCGGAGGTCGTCGTAGTCGACGACCTCCGTCAGGGTCATCGGGCCGCTGTCCCGGACGGCGTCGAGCTGGTCCGCGCCGAGGTCGGCGACCGCCGGCGCATGGCGGAGGTATTTGCTGCCTGGAAGTTCGAAGCCGTTTTCCACTTTGCCGCGCTGTCGCTGGTCGGCGATAGCATGCGCGATCCGCTGCGCTACTGCACCGATAACCTGTCGAATAGCCTGATCGTAGCAGATGCCGCGGTGAAGGCAGGCTGCCTTAAGTTCATCCTTTCCTCTACCGCGGCGCTATTCGGGTTTCCAAAGCGAATTCCGATCGATGAGGAGGCGGAGGTCGCCCCGGTGTCCGCCTATGGCGAGAGCAAGCTGATGGTCGAGCGCGGCTTGGCTTGGGCCGACCAGGTGCATGGTCTCCGCAACGCCAGCCTGCGTTACTTCAATGCCGCCGGCGCGGATCCGAGCGGCACAATCGGTGAGGACCACGACCCGGAGACGCATGTGGTGCCGCTGGCGATCTGCGCCGCGCTCGGGACCCGGCCGCCGCTGACCGTCTTTGGTACCGATTACCCGACGCCGGACGGCACTTGCATCCGCGACTACGTGCATGTGCTGGACCTAGCAGATGCCCATATCCGGGTACTGGAACGGCTGACGCAGGCAAGCTGCCGCTACAATATCGGCAACGGCACCGGCTATTCGGTGCGAGAGGTCATTGATGCCGTGGAGCGGATCGGCGGCCGGCCCGTCCCGCACATCCTCGGGCCCCGGCGACCGGGCGATCCGGCGGTGCTGGTCGCCTCCTCTGCCAAGTTGCGTGAGGAAACCGGCTGGACCCCGCGCTACGGCGCGCTGGACGACATTGTCCGCACCGCCTGGAACTGGCATGCGAACCACCCGAAGGGCTTCGACGACCGCAGCTGAGGCCTCGGGGCAGATTGCCCGATGTTCGCCAGGGCGTTCAATCGGTCAGGCGGTCCAGCAGGGGCGCCCGGCGTAGCACCAGCTGCTTGACCAGCAGCGGCAGGAACACCCCTGCCACCATGGCCGTGGCCAGATGTAGCGGGAAATTCGCTGCCGTGTAGGCGATCCCAAGACGGATCAGTCCCGCCTTTGCCGCTCCGATCGCCAAGGTATTGAACAGGTAGATCACCATTGCATAGCGCCCGAGCGTCACCGGCCAGCCCAGCCGTGAGAGCGGTGGTCGGCGGATCAGACCGTGCAGCGCCGGGATGCAGAGCAGGCCACAAAGCACCAGCGACCAGCGATCGTTGATGTACCAGGGCAGATCGACCCAGACCGACATCGACGCGACCAGAGCAAGGCCGAACAGCAGCCACCACAGACCTTGCCGGCGGTCCATCAACGGCAAGAGCCTATTCTGCCGTTCCGCTACCCAGGCGCCCGCGGCGAAGAACAGAAAGAAACGCGCGAAGCGGTCCAGATAGGCCACTGGCGGCACGTCGACGAATTGCAGGGCCAAGCCCAGCAGCACCAGCCCGGTTGTGCCGATGCCTGAGCGCAACAATACCATCGCCGCCAGCGTGCAGAGGAACAGGACAAGCAGGTACCAGACCGAGGTCGCGGGACTATGTGACGTGTCCCACAGCAGGTCCACCAGCCCGCCCCAAAGGCCGTCGGGTGGATTGTCGACCACCAGCGCCTGCATCGCCACCAACTTGGCGCCGAGGATCAGCAGGCCGATCCCGAAGAAGGGCAGGAGCAGCCGCTCCGCCCGCCGCAGCACCAGGCGGGGCCAAGCGGCGCTTTGCGCCCTCAGCACGCCGCTGAGCACCGCGACGGTGCCGCTCAGGTACAAAAAGAAAGGCATGTGGAAGCGATACAGCGCGTAGCGCAGTGGTTCGTACCAGCCGCTGCCCTCAGGCGGGGTATTTGCCACCAAGTGCCCGGCGACGACCAACAGGATCGCGTAGCCCTTGGCCCGGTCCAGGTCGAGCCGGCGTTCCCGAGGCGGCCGTGCGGCGCCCGCCGCCGGCACTGCATCCGGCATTCAGCCGAGGCCCCTGGCCTGGCGGGCGAGGGCGGCGGACATCGCGCCTTCCTCAGCCCCAGCCTCCTGCCGGCCATGGCGGGACCGGCGCGGCGCCATCTCCCGCGCATCGACCTTGGCGCGCGCCATGGCGGCGTAGAAGAAGCTGAACTGCATCAGGGCCGTGCTGGCGATTAGCGTATTGTCGAACCCGCTGTGTAGCAGTGCAGCCAGCAACCCGGCCCGCAGCACCAGCCGGTCCGCCGGCGGCGCCTTCTTCGCACCGGACCAGATCCAGAGAATGATCGACAGGAAGATCGCCGCGCAGCCGATGATCCCGGCATCGACCGAGAGCCGCAAGTACTCGTTATGGGCGGCATTGCTGCCGAGCAGACGGATGGTCGGATCCTCGGGGTTGACGATCAGCTTGCCGGCGCCGAGGCCGAAGCCAAAGAGCGGCCGCGCCTCGATCGCCTCGATGAAGTAGGGCCAGATGATGTCGCGGCCCGACATGTTGTCGGACATGCCGGCGATGCGGTCGAAGGCGAAGTATATCGCGGGGCCGAGTGCGAGCAGGCCGGGGATCATGCCGCCCATCGCCAGGTCGACCTTGCGCTGCAACGGGAAGATCTGTCGGTTGGAGAACAGAAAGACGATGCCGAGGAAGACACCCACCGCGATGAGCGGGGCGCGCGCCTGCGTCAGCAGCAGGATGGCGAGGTCGAGCCCGCCGATAATCAGCCATTGAAGCTTGAAGCCGCGCAGATATTCCAGCGTTGCGGCGAAGATGGCCGTGACGCAGAATCCGCCGAGGAAGGGCGGCGTATGGAGCCCCTGGAACCGGCCGCCGATATCGAACCAGGGCCAAATTCCGGCGACCGTGGTCAGCACGCTGGCCAGGGCGCTGATGATCGGCACCACCGCCGCGCCGCGGATCACCATCGTCCAGACCCGCCGCGGCGCCAGCGCGAACCCGAGCGCGAAGGGCGCAGTCGAGCCAATGAAGCTCCGGACCATGTCGGCGTTGGTGGCGATCCTGCCCATCGGCAGGATTGCGATGCTGAGCCCGGCAATGGCGATGAAGGTGAGGAACGGCCAGTTGATGTCGGTGGCCGGCCCATATCGCAGCAACAAGGCGCCGGCGAGCGCGAAGGGCACCGTCTTTACCAGTGCGGCGCCGAGCGAGCCGCCGACCCCAGCCGCCATCGAGGTCTGGATGTCGAGACCGAGGCCGCAACAGAGCACCAGCACCAGGACCAGCGCACGAGGAAATTGGTAGAAGGCCAGGGCCGCGAGCCCTAGCACCATCAGCGGGACGAGCTGGAGCATGCGCTCCGGCATCGCGACAGCGCCGATCAGGATGAAGGCGGCGCCGAGCAGGGCCATGAGGCGCTGCGTCGCGGGCGAGAGGGCGATGTTCATGCAACGGTGTTGTCCCATGCGGTCGGGGGACAGGCCAAATCAGGGTTGTGTCAGGTGAGGAACCTCGGGGTGATGCAGGCGACGGGTTCGGGGCAGCGGCATGCGGGGCTCACGCGGCTGCGCTTTTTCCTGATTGGCTGGGTGATCGTGTATCACCTCAACCTGCCGCTGCATGTGACCGATACCTGGACCTGGCTCGCGCCGGTGGTCTGGCGCGGCTACCTGGGCGTCGACGGCTTTTTCCTGCTCTCGGGTTTCGCGCTTTGGCTTGGCTACGGCACGCGCCCGCCGAGCGGGGTCGCCGGTATAAGCCGTTTCCTGCTGCGCCGGGTGGCGAAGATCTGGCCACTGCATGCGTTGGCGCTGCTGGCGCTTGCGCTCTTGGTCGGGTTGGCCATGACGTTCGGTGTAGCAATCCGCGCGCCGGAACGATTTGGCCTGCGCGACTTCGTCCTTCAATTCTTCCTTGTGCATGGTTGGGAAACGACAGACCGGTTCACCTGGAACTACCCGTCCTGGGCACTCTCGGTCGAGTGGGCGGGCTACCTGGCTTTCCCGTTGCTTTTGGTGGCCCTGCTGCGGCTGCCGCGGGCGGTGGTGCCGCTGGTCCCGGTGCTGGGCTTGGCCGGCCTTACCTGGCTGAGCCTGTTCGGTCCGATCGGCGGGTTGAATTACACGCTGACCTACGGGCTGGTGCGCTTCGGCCTCGAGTTCCTGCTTGGCCTCGGGCTCGGGCGGCTAGCGACGGAGGGCCGGCTTCCGCGAGCCTTGCCCTGGCTGGCCATGGCCGGCCTGCCGCTGGGCCTCTGGCTGCGGGAAGATGCGCTGACGGTCCTCGGCTTGGCCGGTGCAATGATTGGTATCTGGCAGTCGGAGCTGAGCGAGCCACGGCCTGACAGCCTCCCGCCGGCCCGGCCGGACCTGTTGCTCCGGCTTGGGGAAGCATCCTTCGGCATCTACCTAAGCTGGGTCTTCGTCGAGGCTGCCGTGGTCGGCCTGCTGCGCCTGGCCGACCCCGGCTTCGGCGGTCGGGTGGCCCTGATGGCAGCCGGCTTCGCCGCGACGCTCGCGGTCGGCTGGTGCGCCTGGCGATGGGTGGAGGTACCGGCGCATCGCTGGATCCTGGCTTGGGCCAATCGGCGGCAGCCGGCGGCGCTCGTTGCGCCTCAGCCCAGCAGTGCCCGCACCTCGGGGTAGGGGGATGGCCCGTCGCCCTGTTGCATGCGGTACCAGCTGCCGTGGCTATAGGACCACAGCGTCACGGGCAGGCCGAGGCTGCGGAGTGCCGGCAGACCTTCCTGCAGGTCCTGTGTCCAAGCGGCGCGGTTGGTCTGGTTTCGGCCTGAGCCATTGTATTCGGTGACCACCACGGGGATCCCGTGCCGGTCCCGCCAGGTTGCTGCGGCGGCGAAGCGCTTCCGGACCTCGGCGCTCCGACCGCCTGCATAATCGTGCACCTCCGCAATGGTCCAGGGATCGGCCGGCGGTGCGATCTCGAGCAGGGAGCGCAGACTGTTCCATTCCCGCCCGCCCCATACGAGCAGGTGGCGCGGCGCGGCATCGCGCAGGGTAGCCAGCATCCGGTTACGGATCGGCAGCCATGCGGCCGTGGTCTCGAAGGCCGGCTCGTTCAGCGGAGCCAGGGCCACCATATCCGGGTCGGTGCGGCTGCCGAAAAAGCGAGCGCGGGACGCCAGCCGGTCCCATTCCTGGACCGCCGGCGTGTCCTGCTGGATGATGTCGTTGAGGCCGAAGAGCACCGGCAGCCCGGCTGCATTGGCATCTTCGATCGCCTGTCGGAACAGCTCCATCAGCTCGCTGCCACCGCCGCCGCCAGGGACAAACATCCGCACATGGTCGAAGCCGACGGCGCGGAAATCCCGCCACCAGTCGCGGCCGAGCCGGCGGGGATGGTTGTCGCGGGCAACCGGAAACCAGCGCTCAAGATTGGCACCGCAACGCAGGCGCGACAGCCGGGTGCGGAGATCGCCTGGCTGTGCTGCGGCCGGCCCGGCAGCCAGCAGGGATGCCGCTAGGAAGTAGCGGCGGGGAAAGTGCGGCGCGACGTCCAGCGCCACGGCCTCACCGTCAGCCGAAGCGGAAGGCGCTGGCCGGCGCCGCAGCGCCGGCAGGGGCTTCGGCGGCGGGCTGCTGGGCCTGCTGCTCCCGCATCCGGGTCTCTACCTGCTTGAGCAAGCCGGCGAGCCCATTGACCAGGCCTGGCAGCTGCACGAGCGGGACGATGAGCTGCCCGGCGGCGATCGGCTTCCCATCCGCCCCGGTCTGAGCAAGAGTCAGCCGGGCTACGCCGAAGGTGACGCTGCCGTCGAGGATGCCGTCGCAGAAAAGCGTGGGACCATTGGTCATGTTATCGGCTCCGGAGCGCGCATCGCGCTACTGATGGTGCATCGTATCGCGTTGTGCAAGGCGTCGCGCCGGGCGGCGAGGTAGCACCGCCCGGCCTGGTCCGGCTACTGTTCGCGGAAGGCGCGGCCGAAGCTGTCCCGCAACGGCTGGGTGATATAGCGCCAGAAGGTCCGCTGGCCGATCTGGATATGGGCTTCCACCGGCATGCCGGGGGTCAGGAACACGTTCGGCAGGTGCGCGAGCTGGTCCGGATCGATGAGGACATAGGCGCGATAGTATTGTTGCCGCGACTGCTCGTTGATGGTGACGTCGGCGGCGACCCAGGTCACGTGTCCGTGCAGGAACGGCACCAGCCGCTGCTTGAAGGCCGGCAGCCGCACCTCCGCCTTCAGACCGGGATAGACCACGTCGATATCCATCGGCTGGACGTTCACCTCGGCCACCAAGCGGTCTTTCGCCGGCACAAGATCAAAGATCGTGTCGCCCGGCTTGACCACGGCCCCGACGGTGAAGATCTTCTGGTTGACCAGCGTGCCGTCCTCCGGCGCGACGATGTCGCGCCGCGCGGACACGTCAACGGCGGCCCGCAGCTTCTCCTCCACGTCCGTCAGCTTGGCGCGGACGTCGCGGCGGTCGGTGGCCGCCTCGGCGAGACGCTGGTCAATGGTAGTTTGGATCTGCTTGCGGGACTCGTCGATCGAAGCATTGGCCCGGACGATCTGGCCGTTCAGGTCATCCATCGTGCCTTCGAGCGAGGCGGTCGCGCGCTGCAGCGCCAGCAGCTCCGGCAGGCGCCCGAGTCCCTGGGCGACTAGGCTGCGGCGCATCTGCTCTTCCTGCTTGGCGAAGACCAGCTGCTGCCGCGTGGCATTAAGCTGGCCCTTCGCGCCGGAGATGAAGCCCAGCTGCTGGTCGACGCGGGCCTGCAGAACCTGGACCTGGCTGTTCAGGTTTGCCTGCCGCGCCTCGAACAGGGCGCGCTGGCCGGTCACCGCCTCCATGGCGCGCGGGTCGGCGCTGGTCCGCAGGTCCTCGGGGAAGGTGATCTGGGTGGCGCGCCCGATCTCGGCCTCCAGCCGGGCATCCTGTGCCAGCAGCGCCCAGCGCTGCGCCCGCTGCATCTCGAGCACGCTGTCCGATTGGGCCGGGTCGAGCCGCATGATGACGTCGCCGGCCTTCACCTTGGCGCCGTCGCGGGCGAGGAGCTCCCGCACCAAGCCGCCTTCCAGGTGCT
Organism: Dankookia rubra; assembly: GCF_004355005.1. GTDB lineage: Bacteria > Pseudomonadota > Alphaproteobacteria > Acetobacterales > Acetobacteraceae > Paracraurococcus > Paracraurococcus ruber_A. Next base: position 128,380 of record NZ_SMSJ01000001.1, on the reverse strand, counting down.
GGATGGTCCGGCGGGTGCCCTCGACCTTGATGGTGCCAGGCGCGACCGAAGCTTCCGCCAGCGGCGCCCAGCCGGCCCAGACGCCGAAACCGACAACGAAGACCAGGAAGACCCCAAGGCCGAAGAGCAGCGGCATGCTGGTCCGCGGCGCCGTCGCGTCCAGCAGCGGATGGGCCGGGAAGGGCGGCAGGTTGGTGCCCAAATCATGTTTCGGCAGCGGTGCCAGGGTGCGCGGTGCTGCCGGGGCGAGCGCGGTCTGGGTTTCCGTGGTCACGCTCATCAGGCGGCACTCCCCTCAAGGCGCTGGCTGGGTTGCGGCGGGGCCACTTCCGTCGGGCGCGGGCCCATCAGGCGTTTCAGGACTTCGGCGCGCGGACCGAACATCTCGAGCGCGCCGTCCTTCAGCAGCAGCACCTTGTCGACTCCCTGCACCAGGGTCGGCCGGTGGGAGACCAGGATCACCGTGGTGCCCTGTCCCTTCAGCCGCTCCAGCGCCGCGGTCAGCGCCGCTTCGGAATCACCGTCGAGGTTGCTGTTCGGCTCGTCGAGCACGATCAGCTTGGGCCGCCCAAACATGGCCCGGGCGAGACCGACCAGCTGGCGCTGGCCGCCCGACAGGTGCTGGCCGCCATCGCCGATCTGGGTGTCGTAGCCATTCTGCAGGCGTAGGATCATGTCGTGGCAGCCCGCGAGCTTGGCGGCCTCGTATACGGCTCCGGGCTCGGCTTCCGCCATGCGGGCGATGTTGTTGAAGACCGTGCCGTCGAACAGCTCGACATCCTGCGGCAGGTAGCCGACGTGGCGGCCGAAATCCTCCCGCATCCATTGATAGACGTCGGCCCCGTCGAGGCGGACCGTGCCCGCGGAGGCCGGCAGCGTGCCGATGAGCAGGCGGATAAGCGTGGTCTTACCGGCGGCGGACGGGCCGATGATCGCCAGGCTCTCGCCCGGCTCGAGGGAGAAGTTCACGCCCTTGATCAGGGCCTGGCTCTGGCCAGGGAAGGCATAGGAGACGCGCTCGACGCTGACCCGGCCGGTCGGCTCCGGAAGCGGCATGCCGGCGGGGCGGAGCCGCGGCTGGGTCAGGAAGGCCTGCAGCCGGCGGAAGGACTGCCGCGCCTGCACCAGCTGCTTCCAGCCGCCGATCAGCTGCTCCACCGGGGCAAGCGCCCGCCCCATGATGATCGAGCCGGCGATCGAGGCGCCCGAGGTCAGTTCCTGTTGCAGGACCAGGTAGGCGCCGACGCCGAGGATGGCGATCTGCACCGCCAAGCGAAAGAATTTGGTCGCGGCGACCAGCATTGCGGCGCGGTCCGCGGCGCGCTGCTGTGGCACGGTCATGGCCGCGACGGAGTCCCGCCACTGGCCAATCACCGCCGGCAACATGCCCATGCTGTCGATCACCTCGGCATTGCGGGTGATGCTTTCCGCCCGGCGCTGCGAGCTCATCGCGGCGGTATTGGCTTCCCGCAGCAGCTTAGAAGTCGAGAGCTCACTGGTCAGGGTCAGGCCGAAAAGGATCACCGCGCCGGCCAGGGCAATGCAGCCCATAATAGGGTGAAGCATGAAGATGAAACCGAGATAGATCGGCACCCAGGGCACGTCATAGAGCGACAGCGCGCCCGCAGAGCCGAGGAAGCTGCGGCAGACCGCGAGGTCGCGCAGCGCCTCCATCCGATAGGGGCGGCCGCGCAGGGTGCTTTCGATGGCGCGGACGAAACCTTCGGGGGCGACCCGCTGCTCGATCCAGGCGGCCACCCGCTGCATGACCTGTCCGCGCACCGCTTCCAGCAGGGCGAGCACCAAGGTGGCGACAACGGCGATAAGCGAGAGGAAGTACAGCGTGTCCAGGATGCGGCTGGCCAGCACCCGGTCGAACACCTGCATCATGTAGATGGAAGTGGTGAGCTGCAGCAGGTTGACCACGCCGCTGAAGATGCCGACCAGGACGAACTGCTTGCGGCAGGCGCGCAGCGCGCGCTGCAGCGGCGTGGCGGTGGCATTCTCGAAGCCGGCGGAAGCTCCGGCAATCCGTGCATAGGACATGCGTCAGCCTGCGAGGAGGCCGGCGAGGCCGGCCAGGGTTGCGGGGTGAAGCGCCAGCCAGGCGGCCAGCCCGCCGGCGATCGCCAGCGCGACGAGATTGGCCAGCAGGATGGCGCCGAAGCCGGGCGGCCGGGGCAGCTTGGCAAGCTGCTCGGCCGCCGCCTCGCGGCGGATCTGGTCGATGGTGTTGTGCAGGTAGCGGAAAGCGTGGTCGCTGAGCGCCGACCCCGCGGCTTGGCGGGACTGCTCGATCCCTTCGGGTGTCAGCGGATGGCCGGCTTCCGTGGCGATGGCGAAGGCTAGGAGATTCAGGACGCGATCCTCGGGAGGGCGCCCCGCGGTATAAATGCCGACATCGCGAGCGGATGGCTCTTGAGTGTGAAGTATCTCTGTCGGTCCGGACATTTCCGGCCGCAATGCAGTGGTCGTGGCCATCTCAAGGCTCCGAATCGGGCTGCCAATGCGGGCAGCGCCATGCTTCGCTGCCGCCAAGTGCCTTCGCGACACCCTTTGGCGCGAACAGGGGCTGCTCCGTGCGACCAAGGCGCGGGGCGGCGACGGGCCGAATACGCACGTGCGGCGACCCGAATTGCAAGCCTTAACCCACAAACCATGATGGACTGTAACCTAAGCGGAAGGCCATGGGCGTCCCCCGCACGTCAATGCGCGTCTTAGTGACCCAATATGTGGTCTTCCAGGACACATGCCGAGTTGCTTATCGCCGCGCGACCGAACGTGATCGTTGCGGTTTGTCCTCCGCCGCCGCCGCATGGTAGCAAACCGGTCGTGGGATTTGGGGGGTGCATGGTGAGCAGGATTCCAGCCTGGGTCGCTGGCGCAGTCTTTCTTGGGGCGCTGCCGCTTTCAGACGCGGCAGCCCAGGCAGATAGCGGCATCTCGCGCCAAGATGTCGAACGTGGGGTGACCGTCACGTCCCGGCAGCGGCGGGACTACAACCCGCTCGGTGTCCGCCTCGGCGCTTTCACCCTTACTGGCCAGATCGATGGCGGGCCAGGGTACGACAGCAACCTCGAAGGTACCAAGACCAACAAGAAGTCTGACGGCTTCATGGATGAGGCTGCGGCCGCAAGTCTTGACAGCAACTGGACGCGGCACGGTGTCGGCGTCTCCGGGAATATGGACAGCAGGCAATATTTTAACAACAGCGGCTATGACTGGATTGATTGGGACGTGGGTGGCTACGGTCGCTACGATTTCAATTCAGTGACTAATGCCGAGGCACGTTACCGGCATTATCGCGACCACCTCGACGTCAACAGCATCGACGTGCAGTCGGCCGGGATTACTCGGCCCGTGCCCTATGATTCGGACGAATTCCAGGCCACCGGCACCACCCAGTTTGGCCGCATTGGGCTGGTGGGCACCGGCCTGCACCGGACCTACCGCTACCAAGACGTAGTGATCGGCGGGGTGCCAAATCGCATCTCACAGAACGACTTCGACACCACGATCGGCGCGCTCGGCACCAGTTACGCCTTCTCCCAGGGCCGCTTTGCCAATGTGATCTTCCGGATCCAGGACATCAGCTACCAGAACCAAATCTCCCAGGGGCGGAACAGCTTTACCTGGGAGGTGCTGGGGGGCTTCACCTACGATTTCGACGGAGTTTGGCAGGGCCGCGTTGCCTTCGGCTGGCGGGAGAGAAGCTATAAGGATCCCAACCTGAAGAACTTCGCCGGACCGGCCATCGAAGGACAGCTGACCTGGGCGCCGACCCTCCTGACAACGGTGCGTTTCAACGTCGCCAGGACCATTGAGGAATCGATCCGTGCCGACGCGGTCAGCTTCAATCGCACCCAGGGCGGCATCGGCGTTGACCACGAGTTGCTGCGCAACGTGATCCTCAGCGGTGACTTCCGTGCCGACTACCGTGAGTACCAAAGTCCGAACCAGACCGCCTTTGACGGTATCTTCACCGCAACCGCGCGGTACCTGGTTAATCGGAACCTGACGGTGATCGGAACCTACGCCTATTCTCGTCGTTTCGAAGCGAGCAATGGCATCCCTGAATTCGATCGCAACCTCTTCCAGGTCCGTCTCCGCGTTGCCCTTTGATCAGGTACAATCGGAAGTTCCGACCGTCTCGCTTCTAGGGCTCGACTTCGCCGACCTGTCGCTCGGCGCGGTACTCGGGTGGCTGGCGGCACGCCCGGTGAATGCGCCGTTCGGCTATGTCGTGACCCCTAATGCCGATCACCTCGTTCGGATCCAGCGGCAGCCTGGGTTACGGCCCCTCTATGCCGATGCCATGCTGCGGCTGCTGGACAGCCGGGTGGTGGCTCGGGCCGCCAAGGCGACGGGTTTGCCGGCGCCGGCCGTGGTGCCGGGCAGCGATCTGACATCGTACCTCGTTCGCCAGGTCATCGAACCAGCCGAACCGGTGACCATTCTTGGGATGGCGTCCGAAGCTGTCGACGCCCTGGCACAGCGTTGGGGCCTGCAACGGGTGGCACATTACAACCCGCCGATGGGGTTTGAACGTGATTCCGGATCGATGGAGCAAGCGATCCGCTTCATCGAGGATAATCCTGCGCGCTTCAGCTTCCTGGCGGTCGGCTCGCCACGACAATGCATGGTGGCGCATGCGGTTGCCCTGCGGGGCCGGGCACGTGGGACCGGGCTCTGTATCGGCGCAAGCCTGCTCTTCCTGTCTGGGCATGAGCTACGGGCGCCGCGGCCGGTGCAGCGTGCTGGACTGGAATGGGCTTGGCGCTTGGCACAAGACCCGCGGCGCTTGGCGCGGCGCTACTTGGTGGACAGCCCGGCGGTGCTCCGCCTGCTGCGCCATGAGGCCCGCGCTAAGCGCCAGTTGCAGTGAACGGCAGGCGAGTCCAGCTGCTGGCATCGACTGCCTGCGGCCCTGGTGAATTGCAGTAAAGTCCACTGAACGGCGCCACAGTGATCCACCTCGAGAAGTAAGTGCTCAATCGCGGTGGCCCGCTGCTTCAGCGCAGATCCAGGCGCTCCAGCCCTCTGGCGAGCAATGCTAACGTGCCGCGGCCTTGGGCAAGGCGGCTAGCAGTTCCGCCCTGACCCGACGCGGCAGCCCACCGCGATGGGCGGTATCGTTCTTCGCCAGATAGTTCCGCGCTGCTTGGCTGAGCCGGTAGAGTGGCGCCTCCTCGGGCGTCGGCCGAAAGGCGCGAGCCAACTGCAACGCCGCTGGCCCGGCCCGTAGCCCCTGGGATAGCACGCCGTTAATGGCGCCTTTCACCTGATAAGCGAAGAAGCGAGGCAGAAGAGAGGGTAAACCGGCGCCGTACTTCAGCCCGATATAGATGCGATTTCGAACGAAATGGTACCACCGTGTGCCGTTCCAGGCGAAGCGACGCTCGCCGCTCACCTTGTGGCGGACCGCGATGTCGCCCCGATAGCGGATGCGGCGACCCATGTTGATCGCGCGCAGGGCGAAGTCGAACTCTTCCCAGCAGAAGAACAGAGCGTCGTCATAGCCTCCTGCAGCCTCAAAGTCGGACCGCCGAATGGCATGGCCGGCACCGACGAAGGTCACTGCATCGAAGCATTCGGCAGATCGAGGCAGCAGCCCAGGTGGATAGCCCCAGGAGGAGAGGTCATCCGCCCCGCTCGAAAAGATCAGGATGCGACAGGCGATGGCGGCCAAGTCCGGCTCAGCCTCGAGCGCCCGCACGGCCTGGGCCAGGGTGTCCGGCCCGGCAAATTCGGCATCGTTGTCGAGCGCGAAGATGCAGCGGCCCATGCCGAGCGCGGTTGCCCGGTTGCGGCCGCCCGCGACGCCCCAGTTCCGGTCGAGCTGCACCAGTGTGGCGTCGCCCGCCCCCTCGACCGCCGCGGCGAGCAGGGCCAAGTTCTCCGGCCGACTGCCCTGGTCGGCCACCCAAACATGCCGATCGATTCCGACCTGCGCCCGCGCCGAGGCGATCGCCGCCACGGTGTCCTCCGCCCGGTCGAGCGCCAGGATAATGACATCGGCATCGTAATCCGGCCCCGGAGGACCAGCGGCGCCGGCGATGTGCCGCGGCTGCGGATAGGCGGGCAGGCTCATCCTGGTCGGACTCCTTCGAAATCCGGCGCCGGGATCGCCAGGTAGGCGGTCCGCTTCGCCTCCATCCGGCCGCGGGTGACGGTGTCGAGGATCATCCCGCAGGCGAAGGACAGGAAGGACAGCAGCACCAGCCCCATGGCGAGCACCGCCGTCGGCAAACGCGGCACCAAGCCGGTGGCCAGGAATTCCCAGACGACCGGCGTACCGAAGCCAAGCCCGACCAGCAGCAGGGCCGCGGCGATCCAGGAAAAGAAAGGCAGTGGCTTCTCCCGCTTCACCAGGGCGATGATGGCCTTGAGGATGCGCCAGCCGTCCGAAAAGGTCCGCAGCTTCGAGGTGCTGCCAGCCGGGCGGTCCTTGTAGGCGGTCTCGACCTCGCCGACCGGCAGCATCAACTCGAGCGCATGGACGGTGAACTCGGTCTCCGTCTCGAAGCCGGCGGCCAGAGCGGGGAAGCTTTTGACGAAGCGGCGGGAGAACACCCGATAGCCCGAAAGCATGTCGGTAATGCGGTTGCCGAAGATGGTCCGCACCATCCCCGTCAGCATCAGGTTGCCGAAGCGATGGCCGGGCCGATAGGCTTCCTGGATCTCGCTGATCCGGATGCCGGTAACCATGTCCAGCTTCTCGTCGGCCAGTTTGGCGATCATGCGTGGGGCGGCCGCGGCCTCGTAGGTGTCGTCGCCGTCGACGAGGACATAAATGTCGGCCTCAATGTCGGCGAACATCCGGCGGACCACATGGCCCTTACCTTGCAGCGACTCGGTTCGGACGATTGCTCCGGCGGCGCGTGCCGTCTCAATCGTCCGGTCCTTCGAGTTGTTGTCGTAAACGTAAATTGCGGCATCCGGCAGGGTGGCCCGGAAGGCCTCCACCACGCGGGGGATCGCCACCTCCTCGTTGTAGCAGGGTACCAGCACGGCAACGCGGGGCGCGGCACGGCGCTGGTCCGGACCAAGGCCCGGGGCGGTCTGGGGCAGGGTATCGGGCAAGCGAAATCTCCGGCGGGACGATGGCTCAACAGGCATTGCGCATGCGCGCAACGGCCAGCAGGGTCCGCACCAGGATCACGAGATCAAGCCAGGGCGACCAGGTCTCGATATACTCCAGATCGCTCTCGACGCGTCGGATAAGCTTATCCTCGGTTTCGGTTGGCCCACGCCAGCCGCGCACCTGGGCCAAGCCGGTCAGGCCCGGCTTCACCCGGTGCCGCGCCGCGTAACGAGCCATCACCTCCTCGAAGGGACGGCCACCGGCGCGGGTGCCGGGGGCATGCGGCCGAGGGCCAATGAAGGACATCTCGCCGCGCAGAACGTTGAAGATCTGCGGCAATTCGTCGAGTGACGTGCGCCTAAGGAGGGAGCCGACCCGGGTAACCCGCGGGTCGCCAGCCATGACCTGCTGCTTGACGGCATGGTCGGCGGCATCGTGGTACATGGTGCGGAATTTCAGCACATAGAAGTCGCGGTTGTTGAAGCCGGTGCGCCTCTGCCGGAACAGCGCCGGGCCCGGGCTGTCCAGCCGCACGGCAAGCGCGATCAGCGCCATGGGCACCGCGGCGATCGCCAGGGCACCGATCGCCAGGGCATAATCCTCGACCACCTTCACCACCGCGGCCCAGCCACGAATCGGCCGGTCCGCAAGCCGCAGCAGGCGAGGCGCCTCGGCCGCATCGTGCCGATAGGCCAGCAAGTCGGGCGCCAAACAGACATCCACCGGATAATCGGCCAGCATGGCCTGCATGTCGCGGACCCGGCGTTCCTCGGCCCATGGCATGCAGAGGATGACCTGATCGACTTCCCCCCGACGGATCATGCCGTCGAGGGCCGTCACCGGGCCGAGATAGGCTAGGCTGCCGCTGCCGACTGCCGCCGACGCGTCGTTGTCCACGAGGCCGAGCAGTGTAACCCCTTGGTCGCGCCGGCCGGCGATGCTGGCAGCAAACCGGGCCGCCTGGGGGCCATTGCCGACCAGCACAGCGCGTTGCCGGCTGAGCTGCGGCATCGCGCGGAAGGCGGCGGCCGTCCCGAGCCGCCCGGCCAGCAGCATCGGCGTGGCGAGGCCGAGCCACAGCATTGCGGCGCCGGGGCGGAATGTGACGGGGGCGCCGAGCACCAGCGCGGCCGCAGCCAACCCGCTGCCTCCCATCACGAGCGCACCAAGCGCGGCGGACAGCGCCCGTCTGCCGCCGAACAGCGCGGCGTGCGCGTAGCCGCCGCCGAATCCGGCCAAGCTGATGGTCAGCGCGGCGAAAAAGGCGATCAGCTGGGGCGAGGGCGAGCCGCGTTCCAGCGGGACATATTGCAGGACGACGCCCGAGAGGATGACGGCGAGCGCATCCAGCCCGGCGACCAGGGTCGCCAACAACGTTGGCGAGACCGGCCGCGGCAGACGGTGCGGCCGGCGCATCGGCTCCGGCTGGCGGACGCCGGCAAAGCCTGGCCATGTCGCCTCAGCCACCGCTGGAAGCAGGGGGGCGTCTTTGGTGCCGTGTTCGGATTGGCTCATGCCATGCATGCGCGCAGTCCCGGTTGGGGGGCAGGCCAGTGGAATGGGCAGACCGGTTGATCCTGATACATGGGCCTTGCCGTCCTTCAGTTGCGGGACGGACGGCCGTTGCCGCCCTGGCCAAAGACGAAGCGCCGCGAGAGAATGAAGTTCCCCACGAGTCCTGCCAGTGATCCGGCAGCGACACCGAGCACCGGGGTTGCCGCTACCATCGGGATGAAAGCGATGAGCGCGGCATAGGTGCCGTAGTTGAAGGCGAAGCCCACCAAATTGACCGCGAGGAACAGCGCCCATTGCTGGACGGGTCTCGCGCGTGCCGCTTCGCGGAAAGTCCAGGCGCGGTTGAGCGCGAAGGTCGTCGTCGCCGCCGCCAAATAGGATAACACACGGCCCAACCAGGGCCCGAGCCCGAGCGCGATCGCCGCCGTGAGGACACCGGCATCGACCACGAAACCGGCGACCCCGACCACGCCAAAGCGCAGCAGTTCAACTGCAACGCGGGCGCGTCCAGGGCCCAGTCGCGCGGCCCAGACCGGGATATCAGTGCTCTCGGTAAGGGGTGCGGCGGCCATGTCATGCATCTCGGGTGCCAAGGATCTACCTGTCCGGGAGCGGCCAAACAAACCACGCCGTGGTGACGAACGGGCTGTCGTGACTTTCTTCCGCCCGTGGGCCGTCACGTTCCGCGGCGCAATATCCATCGGTGCCACGGGGCAGGACGGCAGGTGAGAAGGGCGGCACGATAGTTTCCACGATGAAGCATACTGGACGGGAAATCCGACCAAAAAAGGGAGGGGCGCCGGAACAGCTATGGTCCAGCGGAGGGGCAGCACCCCCTTGCGCAACTGGAAAGGATCAGGCTTGCCTTGCAACGGCTTCACCACGTGGGAATCAAATCATGGATCGTCGCAGCTTCCTCCTCGGAACGGTGGGGGCAGGAACCCTGCCGCTCGGCGCCCCTGTCCTGGCGCAGCCAGCCGGTAGCCGGGTTCTAAAGTTCATTCCGCAGGCCGACCTCGCGGTGATCGACCCCATCCTGACCACGGCCTATGTCACCCGGCACCATGGCTTCCTGATCTACGACACGCTTTACGGGATTGATTCGCAGTTCAAGCCCCAACCTCAGATGGCTGAGGGCCATGTGGTCGAGGGTGGCGGCAGGCGGGTCACCATCACCTTGCGCCAGGGGCTGAAGTTCCATGACGGGGCGCCGGTCCTGGCCAAGGACGCGGTCGCCAGCATCAAGCGCTGGTGGCAGCGCGACGCCATGGGCCAGGCCCTGGCGCTGGCCACCGATGAACTCGCGGCCACCGACGACCTTACCTTGACCTTCCGCCTGAAGAAGCCCTTCGCGCTGCTCTTCGACGCGTTGGCCAAGCCGGGCAGCCCGGTCTGCTTCATCATGCCGGAGCGCGTCGCGGTCACCGACGCCAATACCGCCATCAAGGACATGGTCGGCTCCGGCCCCTTCCGCTTCAAGACGGATGAGCGGATCGCCGGCAGTAAGCTGGTCTATGAGCGGAATCCCGACTACCTGCCGCGCCAGGGCGGGGCGCCGGAATGGACCGCCGGGCCCAAGGTGGTGAATTTCGATCGGGTCGAGTGGAACGTCATCCCCGACGCCTCGACCGCGGCCAATGCACTGCAGTCCGGCGAGATGGATTGGTGGGAGCAGCCAACCGCCGACCTGTTGCCGCTGCTGAAGCGCGCCCGCGGCGTCAAGGTCGAGACCTACGACCCTACCGGCCTGCTCGGCCTCTGCCGTTTCAACCACCTGCACCCGCCCTTCAACAACCCGGCCATCCGCCGCGCCCTGCTCGGCGCCACGAGCCAGGCCGACTACATGACCGCGGTGATCGGCACCGACAAAGCCATGTGGAAGGAGAATGTCGGCTTCTTCCCGCCCGGCACCCCTTTCGCCTCGGATGCCGGAATCAGCCCGCTCACCGGGCCGCGCGACTATGCCAAGGTCAAAGCCGACCTCGCCGCCGCCGGCTACAAGGGGGAGAAGGTGGTGCTGATGGGAGCCACCGACTTCCCCTCGCTGAACGCGCTGGCGCAGGTCTGCCTCGACATGCTGCAGAAGTCGGGGATGAACGTCGACTATGTCTCGACCGATTGGGGCAGCGTCGTCACCCGCCGCGCCAACCGCAACCCGCCGGACCAGGGCGGCTGGAGCATCTTTCTGACCTTCTTCACCGGACTCGACTTCTTCAGCCCGGCTGGCCATCTCGGGCTACGCGGCAACGGCCTCGCGGCCTGGCCGGGCTGGCCGACCATGCCGAAGGTCGAGGCGTTGCGCGGCGAATGGCTCGACGCGCCGAACCTGGCCGAACAGCAGCGCATCGCCCGCGAGATCCAGGTCGAGGCCTTCCAAGAGGTGCCTTACATCCCGGTCGGTTCGTACCTGCAACCCTGGGCCTACCGTACCAACATCAGCGGCGTGCTGAACGGCATGCCGTTGTTCTGGAACGTCAAGAAGGCCTGAGCGCCGGCTCCGGACCGGCCGATGCGTGACGCTTGGAAAGGCGGCCTGTGCCGTGGTCTACTCCGCCGCAACAAAGACGGGGTCCGGGCAATGCTTCGACGCGACGTTTTCCTTGGCGGCGCCGGTCTGACGTCGGGCGCCGCCCTTGGTTTTCCGGCGCTGGCCCAGCTCGCCGGCAGCCGGGTGCTGAAGTTTATCCCGCAGTCGGATCTCGGCATCCTCGATCCGCATATCACCACTGCCTATGTCACCCGCCACCACGGCTTCATGGTCTTCGACACCCTCTACGGCATGGATGCGCAGTTCCGCATCACGCCGCAGATGGCCGAGGGGCATGTGGTCGAGGAAGAGGGCAGGCGCTGGACCATCACGCTCCGCAGCGGCCTCAGGTTCCACGACGGCGCGCCGGTGCGGGCGCAGGACTGCGTCGCCTCGATCCGCCGCTGGGCGGCACGCCACCCGCTGGGGCAGGAGCTGCTCGCACGGCTCGAGGAAATGGCCGCCGACGGCGACCGCCGTATCGTCTTCCGCCTGAAGCGGCCCTATCCGCTGCTCGCCGAGGCTTTGGGCAGCCTTGTGACGCCTTGCTGCTTCATCATGCCGGAACGCTTGGCGCAAACCGACGCGTCGAAGCAGGTGACGGACATGGTTGGCAGCGGCCCTTTCCGCTTCAAGGCGGACGAGCGCGTGCAGGGCAGCCGCTTCGTCTACGAGCGTTTCGCCGACTACGTGCCGCGCGAACAAGGCGAGTCGAGCTGGACCGCCGGGCCGAAGCGGGTGAACCTCGACCGCGTCGAATGGATTGTGACGCCCGATGCCTCGACTGCCGCGGCGGCGCTACAGAACGGCGAGATGGACTGGTGGGAGGTGCCGACCTCCGACCTGCTGCCGCTGCTCAAGCGCAACCGCAACGTCGTGATCGACATGCCGAACCCGACCGGCCTCATCGGCTGGGGCCGGTTCAACCACCTGCACCCGCCCTTCGACAATCCGGCGATCCGCCGCGCGCTGATGGGGGCGGTGAGCCAGGAGGACTACATGACGGCGGTGACCGGCACCGACCGCAGCCTCTGGCGCGACAATGTCGGCTTCTTCCCGCCGGAGACGCCGCTGGCCAGCGAGGCCGGGCTCGAGGTACTGAAGGGACAGCGTGACTTCGACAAGGTGAAGCGCGACCTCGCCGCGGCCGGCTACAAGGGCGAGAAGGTCGTGTTACTGGCGGCGACCGACTTCCCGACGCTGAACGCGCTCGGCCAGGTCGGCAACGACATGCTGCGGCGGGCCGGGATGAATGTCGAGTTCGTCGCCACCGACTGGGGCAGCGTGGTGGCCCGGCGGTCGAGCCGGGAGACGCCGGAGAAGGGCGGCTGGAGCATCTTCTTCACTTTCTGGACCGGGCTCGACGTGATCAACCCCGGCGTCAACCAGCCGCTGCGCGGCAATGGCAAGGACGGCTGGTGGGGCTGGTCGACCTCCCCGGGCATGGAGGCGTTGCGGCAGCGCTGGTTCGACGCGCCGGACCTGACGACGCAGAAGGCGGTGGCACGGGAGATGCAGGTGCTGGCCTTCGAGGAGGCGCCGACCTTGCCGCTCGGCCAGTATTTCCAGGCCACGGCGTTCCGGCGCAGCCTCAGCGAGGTGCCCAAGGGCATGCCGCTGTTCTGGAGCCTGAAGAAGTCCGCCTGAAGCCGGGAGAAGGCGATGTATCGACGGAGTTTGCTGGCCGGCGCCGCTGCGGGCGCCGTACTACCCCGCTTTGCCGTTGGGCAGAGCGCGGGCAGCCGCATACTGAGATTCGTGCCACAGGCGAACCTGACCAGCCTGGACCCGATCTGGACCACGGCGAACGTCACCCGAAATCATGCTTGGTTGGTCTACGACGTACTCTACGGCATGGACGCGCAGTTCCGGCCGCAGCCGCAGATGGCGGCAGGTCATACGGTCGAAGATGACGGCCGTCTCTACATCATAACCTTACGTAGCGGCCTGAGGTTTCATGACGGCGAACCGGTGCGGGCACGGGACTGCGTCGCCAGCCTGAAGCGCTGGATGAAACGCAACTCGAACGGCCAGAAGCTGGAGCCGCTCGTGGCCGAGCTCAGCGCGCTCGACGACCAGCGGCTGCGGTTTCGGCTGACGCGGGCCTTCCCGCGGCTGATCCCTTCGCTCGCCAGCCCGTCCAACCCGGCCGCCTTCATCATGCCGGAGCGGATCGCGCAGACCGACGCCTTCCAGCAGATCAGGGAGACGGTCGGCAGCGGCCCCTTCCGCTTCCGCGCCGCCGAGTACAACTCCGGCAGCTTCGTCGCCTATGAGCGCAACGCGGCCTATGAGCCGGTCGCTTCCGGCACGCCGAGCCTGACGGCCGGGCCGAAGGTCGCGCATTTCGACCGGGTCGAGTGGCACATCATCACCGATGCGGCGACCGCCTCCTCGGCGCTGCAGACCGGCGAGGTCGACTGGTACGAGCAGCCGCCGCCGGAAATCCAGGCCCTGTTCCGCCGCAACCGGCAGATCGCGGTGGAGCCGATCGACAGCCTGCAGAATCCAGCCATCCTGCGCTTCAATCACCTGCATCCGCCCTTCAACGACAAGCGGATGCGCCAAGCGCTGCTGCCCGCGGTGTCGCAGGCCGACTACATGACGGCGATCGTCGGGCCCGACCCGGCGCTGTTCTCCGCCGAGATGGGTGCCTTCACCCCCGGTACGCCGCTGGCGACCGATGCGGGCATGGAGGTGCTGACAGGGCCGCGCAGCATCGAACGATCCAAGGCGATGCTGAAGGAGGCCGGCTACACCGACCAGCTGATCCGGCTGATCGGCCCGACCGATATCCTGGCGCCGGCGGCGATGACCCAGGTGGCGGGCGACATGTTCCGCCGGCTCGGCGTCAACCTCGACTTCGTGCTGACCGATTGGGGCAGCGTCGTACAGCGCCGCGCCAGCCGGGAACCGCTGGACAAGGGCGGCTGGAGCGTCTTCCTGACCGCCTTCGCCAGCTTCGAATTCGCCGACCCCTCCGGCAACTTCCCGCTGCGCGGCCATGGCAATGGCGCCTGGTTCGGCTGGCCGACGATCCCCCGCCTCGAGGAACTGCGCGATGCCTGGTTCGACGCACCGGACCTCGAGGCGCAGCGGCGGCTGGCGCGGGAGATCCAGCTGACCATGCTGGACGAGGTGCCCTATATCCCGGTCGGCTCCTATACCTCGATGACATCTTTCCGGCGCGACCTGACCGGACGCGTGCCGGGCTTTGCACTGTTCTGGAACATGCGGCGCACATGATCGCCCGGCGGGGGCTGCTGGCGGTAGGGGGCGCGCTGCTGGCGGCGCCAGCCTTTTCCCAGGCGCAGTCGCGGGTGCTGCGCTTCGTGCCGCAGGCCGATCTCGGCGGGCTGGACCCGATAGCGATCTCCTCCAACGTCATCCGCAATCATGGCTACATGGTCTGGGACACGCTCTATGGCGTGGACCATGCCTTCCGCACCCATCCGCAGATGGCCGCAGGGCACCTGCTCGAGGACGACGGCCGCACTTGCACCATTGCCCTGCGCGACGGGCTGCGCTTCCACGACGGGGAGCCGGTGCGGGCGGAGGACTGCGTCGTCTCGCTCCGCCGCTGGATGCGCCGCAGCCCGACGGGTCAGGTCCTGGCCGCGCGCACCGAGGAACTGGCGGCCCTCGACGACCTGCGCTTCCGCTTCCGGCTGAAGTCGCGCTTCCCGCTGCTGATCGACGCGCTGGCTGTGCCGTCCAACCCGCAGCCCTTCATCATGCCGGCGCGGCTGGCCGCGACCGATCCCTTCCAGCAGATCCGCGAGGCGATCGGCAGCGGGCCCTTCCGCTTCGTGAAGAGCGAGTTCCGCCAGGGCGCCCGCGCGGTCTGGGAGCGCAACCCGGACTACGTGCCTAGCCCGGGCGGCGGCAGCGGCCTGACCGCCGGACCCAAGGTGGTGCATGTCGACCGCGTCGAATGGACCATTATTCCCGACGCCGGCACCGCCGCTGCGGCGCTGACCGCCGGCGAGATCGACTGGCTGGAGCAGATGCCGGCCGAAATCCAGATGCTGCTCGGCCGCAACCGGAACCTGCTGCTCGAGCCCATCGACCCCATGCCGCTGCCGGGGCAGTTCCGCTTCAACCACCGCCAGCCGCCCTTCGACAACCCGGCGATCCGCCGCGCCTTCCTGCCGGGGATCAGCCAGGAGGATTTCATGACCGCCATCGTCGGGCCCGATCCGGCGAAATACGTCAAGGACATGGGGTTCTTCACCCCGGGCAGCCCCTTTGCCAGTGACGAGGCGCTCGAGCCGCTGAAAGGGCCTCGCAGCATCGAGCGGGCGAAGCAGGCGCTGAAGGCGGCCGGCTATAAGGGCGAGCTGGTGCGGCTGATCGGCACCACCGACATCGTCTCCACCACCGCCCAGGCGCAGGTGGCGGCCGACCTGCTGCGGCGGTTGGACGTCAACGCCGATGTGGTGCTGACGGATTGGGGCACTGTGGCGCAGCGGCGGATGAACAAGGGACCGCTCGACCAAGGTGGCTGGTCGATTGCCTGCTTTGCCACCTCGGGAATGGATTTCGTCAACCCGGTAACGCATCTGCAACTGCGTTCGGACGGCGCCAATGCGGCGCCCGGCTGGCCCGATCTGCCGGAGATCGAGGCATTGCGCGCCGCATGGCTGGAAGCGCCGGACCTGCCGGCGCAGCAGGCGATCGCACGACGTATCCAGGCGGCAGCGATGCAAGGCCTGCCGTATATTCCGACCGGGGCCTACTACTCGATCACTGCGCATCGGCGGAACCTGGTGGACCGGGTCCGGGGCTTTGCCATTTTTTGGGGTATCCGGAAAACCTGACGAAGGAAGATCAGGGAGGGGGAAGTCTGTCCTCCCCGCACCCCATCCATCCTCTCCAGGAGTCGGGACCCGACACATAAAACAGATGGAGAGTCCGGGGGAATGCCTTCTCCCCGACATTGCCACCTCGAAGCCGAATGGGAATCGCCGATGCACCGCCGCACCCTGCTCCAAGCCAGTCTCGCCGCACTGCCTGCTCCGGCCTTCGCGCAAGGTGCGGCCGCGCGCACGCTCCGCGTCATCCCGCAGGCCAACCTCACCAGCCTCGACCCGGTCTGGACCACGGCGGTTGTCACCCGAAACCACGCTTTCCTGGTCTACGATCAGCTCTGCGCCCAGGACGCCAAGGGTGAGATCCGGCCGCAGATGGCCGAGGGCTGGGTGATGGAGCAAGACGGGCTGGCCTGGACCTTCACCCTCCGCGACGGCCTTCGCTTCCACGATGGCGAGAAGGTGCTGGCCAAGGACTGCGTTGCCAGCATCAAGCGGTGGGCGCGGCGCGATCCCTTCGCCCAGGTGCTCTGGCCCGCGGTCGCCGAGGTCGAGGCGCTGGACGACCGGCGCTTCCGCTTCCGCCTGAACCGGCCCCTGCCGCTGCTGCTGATGGCGCTGGGCCAGACGCAATTCCCCTGCTTCATCATGCCGGAGCGCATCGCCAGCACCGATGCCTTCCAGCAGATCCGCGAGGCGGTGGGCAGCGGCCCCTTCCGCTTCGTCGCCAATGAATGGAATCCCGGCCAGCGGGCCGTCTGGGCCAAATTCGATGGCTACATCCCCCGGCAGGAGCCGGTGGATGGCTTGGCCGGCGGCCGCACGCCGCGCCTCAATCGGGTGGAGTGGACCATCATCTCCGATCCCGCCACTGCGGCCAATGCGATGACGACGGGCGAGCAGGACTACTGGGAATACCCGTTGCACGACCTGCTGCCGCTACTGCGGCGGAACCGGGAGGTGGTCGTGGAGCAGAGGCTGCTTGATGGCTTCTATGGCATCTGCCGCTTCAACCACCTGCAGCCGCCCTTCAACAATCCGGGCATCCGCCGCGCCGTCGCCATGGCGGTGGACCAGCGCGACTACATGCGCGCGGTGGCCGGCAACGAGAAGGACGGCTGGGAAGCCTGCGAGGGCGTCTTCACCTGCGGCACCCCGCTGGCCAACGAGGCGGGCAGCGAGATCCTGAAGGTGCGCAACATCGACCGCGCCCGCGCCGCGCTGAAGGAGGCCGGCTATGCGGGGGAGAAGGTGGTCCTGGTCGCCCCCGGCGACTATCCGCAGATCAATGCGCTCTCGCTGGTCACCGCCGATTTGCTGACCCGGCTCGGGATGAACCTCGAACTGGTCTCGACCGATTGGGGCACGCTGGTGCAGCGGCGGGTGAGCAAGGAGCCGGTGGAGAAGGGCGGCTGGAGCATCATCCACACAACCTCCTCCGGCCAGTCGCTGGCGCTGCCGGTCTACCACCTTTTTCTGCGCGCGAACGGCGCGAATGCCTGGTTCGGTTGGCCAAGCGACGCGGAGATTGAGCGGCTGCGCGGCGAGTGGCTGTCGGCGCCCGACCTGGCGACGCAGAAGCCGGTGGCCGAGGCGCTGAACCGCCGTGCGATGGAGGTGCTGCCCTATATCCCGCTTGGCTTTTACTGGCAGCCATCGGCCTGGCGCCGCAATGTGACCGGGGCCTTCCGTGCCCCGGCGACGGTGTTCTGGAACATGTCAAAGGCTTGATGCACGAGCTTCGGCAGCGCTAGGGACACGGTGCGCGGCGGCAGGGACCGCGGCGCTGCCGGAGATTAGAGCCATGCGCCGCCGCACCCTGCTGCAAGCCTCACCAGCCCTGCTCGCGTCGCCTGGTCTGGCTGCGGCGCAGAGCAGCGCGCGGACCCTGCGCTTCGTGCCGCAAGGCAACCTAGCGAATATCGACCCGATCTGGACCACCACGGTGATCGCGCGGAACCACGCGCTGATGGTCTACGACACGCTCTTCGGACTAGGCCAGGACTTTAAGCCGCGGCCGCAGATGGCGGCGGCGCACGAGGTCTCGGACGATGGCCTGACCCATCGCATCGCGCTGCGCGCCGACCTCCGTTTCCATGATGGCGAGCGCGTGACGGCGCGCGACTGCATCGCCTCCATCGCCCGTTGGTCGAAGCGGGACGTGCTGGGCCATCGGCTGAGCGCGCTGCTGCAGGAGATGCGCGCCACCGCCGGCGATCGCTTCGAGATCATCCTGAAGCAGCCCTGGCCCGGCTTGGTCTGGGCGCTCGGCAAGCCGTCCGCCAATCTGTGCGCCATCATGCCGGAATGGGTGGCGAAGACCGACGCGTTCCAGCAGATCACCGATTATACCGGCTCCGGCCCTTTCCGCTTCGTCGCCAAGGAATGGGTCCCGGGCAGCATCGCAGTCTACGAACGCCATGGCGCCTATGTGCCGCGCGACGAACCGGCGGATTTCCTCGCCGGCGGCAAGCAGGTGCATTTCGACCGGGTCGAGTGGCGGATCATGCCGGACCCGGCCACCGCCGCCGCGGCGCTGCAGAACAACGAAATCGATTGGTGGGAAACGCCGCTGGCGGATCTGCTGCCGGTGCTGCGCAAGCACAAGGAGATCACGGTGGCGGTGGTGAACACCGCCGGCGCGCTCGGCATGCTGCGCTTCAACCATCTGCACCCGCCCTTCGACGACCCAGCGATCCGACGCGCGCTCTTCCCGGCGATTGACCAGACAAGCTTCATGCAGGCCGCGCTCGGAGAAGACGCGGCATTGTGGCAGGTGCCGGCCGGTGCCTTCACGCCAGGCACGCCGCTGGCGAATGAGGCGGGTCTTGAGGCACTCACCAGCCCGCGCGACCTAGCGGCAGCGAAGCGCGCGCTGCGGGCGGCCGGCTACGATGGCCGCAAGGTGGTGCTGCTGGTCCCGACCGACTTCCCTCTGATCAACGGATTGGCTGAGGTCGCGGCCGATACGCTCCGTAGGATCGGCTTCAATGTCGACGCGCAGTCAATGGATTGGGGCACGCTGGTGCAGCGCCGGGCCAAGAAGGAAGCGCCGGAGCAGGGCGGCTGGAACATTTTCTGCACCACCTGGGAGGGACTCGATGTTTCCGTCCCCGGCAGCCACCAGCCGCTACGCGGCAACGGAGGGGATGGTTGGTTCGGTTGGTCCGCCAGCCCGAAGCGGGAGGCGCTGCGCGACGCCTGGTTCGCCGCGCCCGACCCGACGACTGAGAAGCAGATTGCCCGCGAGTTGCAGTCCCTGGTCTGGGAGGAGGCGCCTTTCGTCCCGCTAGGCCTGCTGCGACCGCCAATGGCCTATCGCCGGAGCCTGACCGGGGTGCTCACGGGCGGGCCGGCGCTGTTTTGGAACGTCCGCCGGGGTTGAACAGCGGGAATGCTGGCACGGGGCATGCAAGCTCGGCCACGGGATGTCGGGCCGGTCACCGCCCGGGCAGCCATGCGCCCCCGAAGGGTGCTGGCGCGCTGCCCAAAACTGAGGCAGGTTGGCCCGAAACCGGGCGCCTCAGCGGTTTGCCGGACGGGGCTGGGAGAGAGAGACCATGGATCGCAGGAACTTCTTAAGGGCCGGTACGGTGGCTGGCGGTGCGGCGATGTTCGGCGGCATGCCAGCACCCGCGCTGTCGCAGGGCGCCAGCGCCCGCACCCTGCGTTTCGTTCCGCAGGCAAACCTGGCGAATTTCGATCCGATCTGGGGGACGCAATACGTCGTCCGCAACGCAGCCGTCCTGGTCTGGGACACTCTTTATGGCTTCGACGACCAGCTTCGCCCGCAGCGCCAGATGGCCGAATCGGAGCAGGTTTCGGCCGATGGCCTGACCTGGGAGTTCCGCCTGCGGCCCGAACTGAAATTCCATGATGGCAGCCTGGTCCTGGCCAAGGACGTCGTCGCCAGCCTGACACGCTGGTCGGCGCGCGACTCGATGGGTTTGATGCTGAAGGCGCTGCAGCAGGACCTGATCGCGGTCGACGACCGCACGGTCCGCTGGGTGCTGAAGAAGCCCTACCCGAAGATGCTGATGGCGCTCGGCAAGAACTCCACGCCGATGGCTTTCATCATGCCGGAGCGGATCGCCAAGACCGATCCGTTCACGCAGATCACCGAATATGTCGGCTCCGGCCCAATGCGCTTTAAGCGCGACGAATGGGTCCCCGGCGCCAAGGCGGTGTTCGAGAAGTTTGCCGATTATGTGCCGCGCGAGGAGCCGGGCAGCTGGCTGGCCGGTGGCAAGCGCATGGGCGTCGACCGGATCGAATGGATGGTGATGCCCGATCCCGCTACCGCATCTGCAGCGCTGCAGAATGGTGAGGTTGACTGGTGGGAGAACCCTATCACCGACCTGGTCCCTCAGCTCAAGCGCAATCGGAACATCCGTGCCGATATTGCCGACCCGCTCGGCAATATCGGCACCTTCCGCATGAACCATCTGACCACGCCATTCAACAACCTGAAGGCGCGACAGGCGGTCATGGCGGCGCTGAGCCAGGAAGACTACATGCGCGCCCTGGTCGGCGACGACGACGCGATGTGGAAGAGGCTGCCGGGCTACTTCACCCCCGGCACGCCGCTCTACACCGAAAATGGCGGCGAAATCCTGAAGGGTCCGAACATGGACCTCGCCAAGCGGCTGCTGGCGGAGAGTGGCTATAGCGGCACGCCGGTCACCTGCGTCGTCGCGCAGGACCAGCCGATCACCAAGGCGCAAGGCGACGTGTCCGCCGACCTGCTGAAGCGGATCGGCTTCAACGTCGACTACGTGGCGACCGACTGGGGCACCACCGGGCAACGCCGCGCCATGAAGAACCCGGTCGGGCAGGGCGGCTGGTCCATGTTCCACAGTTGGCATGCCGGTGCCGACTGCATCAACCCGGCGGTCTACATCGCCATCCGCGGCAATGGCGACAAGGCTTGGTTCGGCTGGCCGGACGTCCCGGCGGTGGAAGCCGAGGTGACCAACTGGTTCGAGGCGCCGGACCTGGCGACGGAGAAGGCGGCGATCGCCCGGCTGAACAAGGCCGCGGTGGACAATGCGCTCTATGTGCCGACCGGCTTCTTCCTCGGCTACCAGGCCTGGCGGTCGAATGTCTCGGGGGTAGTAAAGGGACCACTGCCCTTCTTTTGGGGCGTGTCGAAGTCCTGACGGTAAGAAAGTAGCGCAATGTTCGCCTATGTGATCCGCCGCGTTCTGGCGACCATCCCGGTGATGGCGCTGGTCGCATTGTTCGTTTTCTCTCTGTTGTACATCGCGCCCGGCGACCCGGCGGCGGTGATCGCCGGCGACCAGGCGACCCCGCAGGATGTGGAGCGGATCCGGGCCTCGCTCGGCCTCGATCGTCCCTTCCTGATCCGCTTCGGCGAATGGGTCTGGAACATCCTGAACGGCGACATGGGCGTCTCGATCTTCACCAACCTGCCGGTCACGACGATGATCCAGCAGCGGATCGAGCCGACGCTGTCGCTGATGATCCTGACGCTGATCCTGGCCGTCAGCATCGCCGTGCCGATGGGCGTGGTGGCGGCCTGGAAGCAGGGCACGCTGATCGACCGTGCGGTGATGGGCTTCGCGGTGCTGGGCTTCTCCGTCCCGGTCTTCGTCGTCGGCTATCTGCTGGCCTATGTCTTCGCTCTGGAACTCGATTGGCTGCCGGTTCAGGGCTATACCGCCTTCAAGGTCGGCTTCTTCCCTTGGTTGGAGAACCTGATCCTGCCGTCGGTCGCGCTGGGCGGTGTCTATATCGCGCTGATCGCCCGCATCACGCGGGCGACCATGCTCGAGGTGCTGCAGCAAGACTACATCCGCACGGCGCGTGCCAAGGGCGCCGGACAGTCGAACATCCTCTTCCTGCATGCCCTCAAGAACGCGGCCGTGCCGATCGTCACCGTGATCGGCATTGGCATCGCGCTGCTGATTGGCGGCGCGGTAGTGACGGAGAGCGTCTTCGCCATCCCCGGCCTCGGCCGGCTGACGGTGGATGCAATCCTGCGCCGCGACTACCCGGTCATCCAGGGCGTCGTGCTGCTATTCAGCTTCGTCTACGTCCTGGTGAACCTGCTCATCGACCTCGCCTACACCCTGTTTGACCCGAGGATCCGGTACTGATGGCCTCTGCGACCGTCCTGTCCCCGATCGAGGCCGCGGCGCCCGAGGGCTACGCCGCCGCCGCCCCGCTGCCGGACGTGCTGCCGCCGGTGAAGCCGCGCAAGGGCTTCATCGGTTTCCTCCGCCGCAACCCAACCATGGCGATCGGCGGCTTTCTCCTGCTGCTGATGCTGTGCGTCGCGGTCTTCGCGCCGCTGCTCTGGACCGTCGATCCGACCGCGCTTGCCCCTGCGAAGCGGACACGGGAGCCGTCTGCGCTCTATTGGTTCGGCACCGACATGCTGGGCCGCGACGTCTATTCGCGCGTGTTGTTCGGCGCCCGCGTCTCGCTGCTGGTGGGCTTCTCGGTAGCCATCCTGGCTTCCGTCATCGGCATGGCGATTGGCATGATCTCCGGCTATGTCCGGCTGGCCGACAGCATCATCATGCGGGTGATGGACGGGCTGATGTCCATCCCGCCCATCCTGCTGGCCATCGCGCTGATGGCGCTTACCCGCGGGTCCGTGCAGAACGTCATCATCGCCATCACCATCGCCGAGATCCCCCGCGTCTCGCGGTTGGTGCGCGGCGTGGTGCTGTCGCTGCGCGAGCAGCCCTATGTCGAGGCGGCGGTCGCCGCCGGGACCCGCACGCCGATGATCATCTGGCGCCACATCCTGCCCAATACCCTCGCGCCGATCACGGTGCAGGCCACCTATATCTGTGCCGCGGCGATGATCACCGAGGCCATCCTGTCCTTCATCGGTGCCGGCACGCCACCGATCATCCCTTCCTGGGGAAACATCATGGCGGAGGGCCGGGCGCTCTGGCAGGTTAAGCCCTACATCGTCTTCTTCCCGGCGATCTTCCTGTCCATCACCGTGCTCGCGGTGAACCTGCTCGGCGATGGCTTGCGTGACGCGCTCGACCCCCGCATGGCCAAGAGGCTCTGATCCGATGGCACTTCTCGAGGTCGACAACCTGCAGACCCATTTCCGCACGCCGGACGGGGTCAATCGCGCCGTGGACGGCGTCACCTTCCACGTCAATGCCGGCGAGACGCTGGCGATCGTCGGCGAGAGCGGCTGCGGCAAGTCCGTCACCGCCATGTCGATCCTGCGGCTGATCCCGGAGCCGCCTGGCAAGATCGCCGGTGCCATTCGCTTCGAAGGCCGCGACCTGCTGAAATGCTCGGACCGCGAGATGCGCGACATCCGCGGCAACGAAATCAGCATGATCTTCCAGGAACCGATGACTTCGCTGAACCCGGTGCTGACCGTGGGGCGGCAGATCGGCGAGACGCTGCGACTGCACCAGGGCCTCTCGGCCCAGCAAGCCGAGGCGAAGGCGGTCGAGATGCTGACCCTCGTCGGCATACCGGAGCCGGGGCGTCGCGTGCGGGAATACCCGCACCAGCTCTCGGGTGGCATGCGGCAGCGGGTGATGATCGCCATCGCCCTGGCCTGCAACCCGAAGCTGCTGATCGCGGACGAGCCCACCACCGCGCTCGACGTCACCATCCAGGCGCAGATCCTGGAGCTGATGCGCGACCTGAAGCACCGCGTCGGCGCCGCCATCGTCCTCATCACTCACGACCTCGGCGTAGTGGCGGAGGTCGCGGAGCGGGTGATCGTCATGTATGCCGGCCGGAAGGTCGAGGAGGCGGCGGTCGGGCCGCTGTTCAACAGCCCGAAGCATCCCTACACCCAGGGCCTGCTCGGCTCGATGCCGAAGCTCGGCTCCTCGCTGCATGGGACCGAGACACGGCTGGCCGAAATCCCCGGCCTGGTGCCGAGCCTGAAGCAGAAGATCCCCGGCTGCGTCTTCGCCGGCCGCTGCCCCAGGGTGACCGATCTTTGCCGCCAGGTGGCGCCGGCGCTGGAGGAAAAGGCGCCCGGCCATGTGGCGGCCTGCCATTACGCCATCAAGGAAGGAGCGATCGCGGCATGAGTGCGTCGGCTGCGCGGCTTCTCGAAGTCACTGGTCTCAAGAAGCACTTTCCTCTCAAGGGTGGCCTCCTCGGGGGCACCACGGGCTATGTCTACGCCGTCGACGGCGTTTCCTTCCACATTTCCCGAGGCGAGACCCTGTCGCTGGTTGGCGAATCGGGCTGTGGCAAATCCACCGTGGGGAAGGCGGTCCTGCGGCTGTTCGACATCACCGATGGCCAGGTGGTGCTCGATGGCAAACGGATCGACGACCTCTCGCCCGCCGCGCTGCGGCCCATGCGGCGCCGCGTCCAAGTGGTGTTCCAGGATCCGTTTTCCTCGCTCAACCCGCGCATGCGGGTACGGGACATCCTGGCCGAGCCGATCCGCAATTTCGGCCTGGCCAGGGACTCGAAGGACCTGGACGAACGCGTCGCCAAGCTGATGGACACCGTCCGCCTGCCGCGCGATGCCGTGAACCGCTGGCCGCACGAGTTCAGCGGCGGCCAGCGCCAACGAATCGGCATCGCCCGGGCGCTGGCGGCTGAGCCCGACCTGATCGTCTGCGACGAGGCCGTGTCGGCGCTCGACGTCTCTGTGAAGGCGCAGATCGTCAATTTGCTGCAGGATCTGCAGACCGAACTCGGCTTGGCGATGCTCTTCATCAGCCACGACCTTGCTATCGTCGAGCACATGACGCATCGCGTGGCTGTCATGTATCTCGGCAAGATCGTCGAGGTGGCACCCAAGCGCGGCCTATTCGCCGCGCCGAAGCATCCCTACACGGAGGCGCTGCTCTCCGCCGTGCCGGTTCCCACGCCGGGTGCGGCACGAACGCGCATCATCCTGAAGGGCGATGTGCCGAGCCCGATCAACCCGCCCAAGGGTTGTCGCTTCCATACCCGTTGCCCCTATGCCTTCGACCGTTGCCGGATGGAGGAGCCGAAGCTCAACCATCTGGCGACGGCCCTGGATGCAGGCCATGTCGCGGCCTGCCACCTGCACGACCGGCCCGAGGCCGAGAACCCGCTTGCCGTGGCCAAGGGGGCGGCGCTGATCGCCGCCTGAGATGGCGGCGGGGCCGGTCCTGGTCGAGGCTCGCGAACGCCGCAGCCTGTTCGGCCGCATGGTGAAGCGCGCCTTCTGGTGGTTCCAGGCCACCATGGTGCTGGGCGGCCTGGGCACCTGCGCGGCAATCGGTCCTTTCGTGACCGGCCCGGACCCCGAGGTTGCGGCCGGCGCCGGGATGTTCGGCGCCATGGCACTCGGAACGATCTGGGTCTTCTGGCCGCTGGGCACCCTGGTGCTCGGCCTGCTGGTGCTGGCAACCCGCGGCCGCAAACGGTTGATCCCGCTGCCGGGGTCCGGGTCCGGCTAAACCTGCCGCCTTCGTATCATGGGCACCGCGGCAACGCTTGACGGAAGCCTGGGGCAAGGCAACCTTTGTGCCGATACGCGGCCCATCGGCCGCTGCCACCGGGGGAGACGCGGGATGCCGCAAGTCACACTGACCGTGAACGGGACCACCCACACGGCCGAGGTCGAAGGCCGCACGCTGCTCGTGGAGCTGCTGCGCGAGACACTGCGCCTGACCGGCACCCATGTCGGCTGCGATACCAGCCAATGCGGCGCCTGCGTGGTACACGTGGACGGGGCGAGCGTGAAGTCCTGCACCATCCTCGCGCTGCAGGCCAATGGCGCGCAGGTCACCACGATCGAGGGTCTTGCCAAGGCCGACGGCGCGCTGCACCCGATGCAGGAAGCGTTCCGCGAATACCACGCCCTGCAATGCGGCTTTTGCACGCCGGGCATGGTCATGTCTGCCATCGACTTGGTGCAGAAGCATCCCGATGGCATGTCGGAGAAGGAAATCCGCGAAGGTCTCGAGGGCAACCTCTGCCGCTGCACGGGCTACCACAACATCGTCAAGGCAATCGCCGCGGCGCAGGATGTGATGCACGGCCGCCGCGCCGAACTGGCCCCCGCAGCCGAATAGGTCCCGGCGGGCGCGCCCGACGCGCCCCGTCCGGCGAATACAAAAAAAGATTGGGAACGCCCCGGGCCGTGCGGGCTGGCCGCCCTGGCAGGGCAAATCCCACGCCTGGGAGGCATTGCAATGGACGTGGTGACACCCTTCGAAGGCATCGGTGCGAGCGTCAGGCGCAAGGAGGACCTGCGCTTCCTCTCCGGCCGCGGCCAATACACGGACGACATCAACCGCCCCAACCAGACCTACGCCTATATCCTCCGCTCTCCGCATGCGCATGCGCGGATCGCCGGCATCGACTTCGCCGCGGCAAGGTCGATGCCGGGCGTGGTGGCGATCTTCACCGGCGCGGACATGCCTGACCTCGGCGGAATCCCCTGCGGCTGGCAGATCCACAACAAGGATGGCTCGCCGATGGCCGAGCCGATGCATCCAGTTCTGGCCGTCGGGAAGGTGCGCTTCGTCGGCGATGCGGTCGCCGTAGTGATCGCCGAATCGCGGACCCAGGCCAAGGACGCCGCCGAGGCCATCAACGTCGATTACGACGTTCTGCCGGCCGTGGCCGGCGTCGAAGCGGCGATCGCCCCCGGCGCGCCGAACGTGCATGACGATGTCCCCGGCAATGTCTGCTACGACTGGCATATCGGTGACTCCGCGGTGAATGCCACGGCCTTCGCCGGTGCCAGCAAGGTCATCGAGTTCGACCTGGTGAACAACCGGCTGGTGCCGAATGCGATGGAGCCGCGCGCGGCGATCGGCGACTTCGACCGCACCACGGACGAATACACGCTCTTCACCACCAGCCAGAACCCTCATGTGATCCGGTTGCTGATGGGCGCCTTCGTGCTGCACCTGCCGGAACACAAGCTGCGCGTGGTGGCGCCCGATGTCGGCGGCGGCTTCGGCAGCAAGATCTTCCACTATGCCGAGGAGGCGATCGTCACCTGGGCCGCTGGTAAGGTCTGCCGCCCGGTGAAATGGACCGCCGACCGGACCGAGAGCTTCCTCACCGACGCGCATGGCCGCGACCACGTCACCAAGGCGCGGCTCGCGCTCGACGCGAACGGCAAGTTCCTCGCGCTGCACGTGCAGACGCTGGCGAACATGGGCGCCTACCTGTCAACTTTTGCCACCAGCGTGCCGACCTATCTCTACGCCACGCTGCTGTCCGGCGTGTACACCACGCCGACCGTCTATGCCGAGGTGAAGGCGGTCTTCACCAACACCGTTCCGGTCGATGCCTATCGTGGCGCGGGCCGGCCGGAGGCGACCTTCCTGCTGGAACGGCTGGTGGATGTCGCCGCGCGGGAGACCGGGATCGACCGGGTCGAGATCCGCCGCCGCAACTTCATCCCGGCGGATGCCTTCCCCTACCAGACGCCGGTGGCGCTGCAGTATGACAGCGGCGACTACAAGGCGACGCTGGACATGGGTCTTGAAGCGGCCGGCTGGGCGGAGTTCGAGCAGCGCCGGGCCGAGGCTAAGGCGCGCGGCAAGCTGCGCGGCATCGGGATCTCCACCTATGTCGAGGCCTGTGGCATCGCGCCGTCGGCCGTTGTCGGCTCGCTCGGCGCCCGCGCCGGACTGTACGAGGTGGGCACCATCCGCGTCCACCCGACCGGCAGCGTCACCGTGCTGACCGGTACCCACAGCCACGGCCAGGGGCATGAGACGACACTGGCGCAGCTAGTCACCGACCGGCTGGGGGTGCCCTTGGCGCAGGTGGACATCGTCCATGGCGACACCGCCAAGATCCCCTTCGGCATGGGCACCTATGGGTCCCGGTCGCTGGCGGTCGGCGGCAGCGCCATGGTCAAGGCGATGGACAAAATCGTCATGAAGGCCCGCAAGATCGCCGCTCACTTGATGGAGGCCTCGGTCGAGGATGTCGAGTTCGACCGCGGCACCTTCCGTGTCGCCGGCACCGATAAGACCAAGTCCTGGGGCGAGATCGCGCTCACGGCCTATGTTCCGCACAATTACCCGATCGAGGAGCTGGAACCTGGCCTCGACGAAACCGCTTTCTACGACCCGAAGAACTTCACCTATCCCGGTGGCTGCCACATCTGCGAGGTGGAGATCGAGCCGGAGACCGGCCAAGTCACGGTGGTCAACTTCACCGCCGTGGACGATGTCGGCCGGGTCATCAACCCGATGATCGTCGAGGGCCAGGTCCAAGGCGGCGTCTGCCAGGGCATCGGCCAGGCGTTGCTTGAATCGGCGATCTATGACGAGAATGGCCAGCTGCTCTCGGCCAGCTTCATGGACTACCAGATGCCGCGGGCGGAGGACCTGCCGCCCGTCTCGGTCGCCACTCACACCACGCTCTGCACCCACAACCCTCTCGGAGTGAAGGGCTGCGGCGAGGTCGGCGCCATCGGTTCACCGCCCGCAGTCATCAATGCCGTGGTCGATGCGCTGAAGGAATACGGCGTCCGGCATATCGAGATGCCGGCGACCCCCGCCAAGATCTGGAACATTATCAACGCTGGCCATAAGCTGGCCGCCGAATAGCGGGAGTGCCTGCCGGCCGATCGCTGGAGGGCGTGAGCCCGGAAGCGTGAACCGGCCGGCGAATGACCAAGGGGAGTTCAGAGATGTACGATTTCGCCTATCACAAGCCGACTTCTGTCGCCGATGCGGTCAAGATCCTCTCCGCGGACCCGGATGCCCGGCCGATCTCCGGTGGGCAGACCCTGCTGCCGGCGCTGAAGCACAGGCTGAACAAGCCAACCTCGGTGGTCGACCTGTCCGGCATCGCCGAGCTGAAGGGCATCAAACGCAACGGTGACACGCTCGTCATCGGCGCGCTAGCGAAGCATGTCGAAGTGTCGAACAGCCCCGAGGTGAAAGCCGCAATCCCGGCACTTGCGATGATGGCCGGCACCATTGGCGACACACAGGTGCGCAACCGCGGCACGATCGGCGGCAGCGTTGCCAACAATGACCCGGCGGCGGATTACCCCTCGGCGGTGCTTGGCCTGGGCGCCACCGTCGTCACCGACAAGCGCCGGATTGCGGCCGATGATTTCTTCCAGGGCATGTTCACCACGGCGCTCGAGCCGGGCGAGCTGCTTGTGGCGATCGAGTTTCCGATCCCCGAAAAGGCTGGCTACGCCAAGATGCGCAACCCCGCCAGCCGTTACGTCATGGCCGGCGTCTTCGTCGCCAAGACGACGTCGGGCGTGCGCGTTGTGGTCAACGGCGCCGGCCCGGGGGTGTTTCGGCAGGCCGAGATGGAAAAGGCGCTCTCGGCCAGTTGGTCGGAAGCCGCGGTTGCCGGGATAAAGCAGTCGGCCGACGGGCTGAATGGCGACATCCATGGCAGCGCCGAGTACCGCGCGCACCTCGTCACCGTGATGGCCAAGCGCGCCGTCGCCGCGGCGGGCTGAACCAGGGTCGGCGTCGGCCCTGCCGGGATTTCTCCCGGTTGGGGCGGTGCTGCCCGCCACGCACAGCGCACGGGGGCAGGCCGGCGGCCAGCCGGATCATCGGGTTGGCCGATCACTTGGCTTGCCTTGAGCGCCGGTGATCACGTGTGCCGCCGCGGCATCCGGCGTGCGGCTGGGCTTTGCTCTTGCACTGGCGGACGCCGGGAAGGATGGTGCTCGCCGTGATTCCGGCAGTGCCCATCACCCGAAGCCTTGCACCAGGCTGCCCGCCACCAACCGCCAGCCATCCACCAACACGAAGAAGATTAGCTTGAAGGGCAGTGCCACCACGTTTGGTGGCAACATCATCATGCCCAGTGACATGAGCAGGCTCGCGACCACCATGTCGAGCACGAGGAAGGGCAGGAAGAGCAGGAAGCCGATCTCGAAGGCCCGCTTCAGCTCGCTGACCAGAAAGGCAGGCAGCAGGGCGCGCCAGGGGATCTGCTCGGGTGCTGCGCCCTCCGACACCGGCGGCAGTTTTGCAAGGTCGAGGAAGAGCGACAGGTCGGCATCGGTGACCTGCGCCGCCATGAAGCGGCGGAAAGGCTCGGCGGCAGCCTGCAGCCCGTCCAGCTCGCCGGTGCGTCCCTGCATCAGCGGTTCGAGGCCGGCGGTCCAGCTCTGCTCCATCACCGGCTGCATGACGAAGAGCGTCAGGAACAGTGCCAAGCCGACCAGCGCCGGGTTCGGCGGCACCCCCTGCGCGCCGATGGCGCTCCGCAACAGGGACAGGACGATGACGATGCGGGTGAAGGCCGTGGCCATCACCAGCAGCGAGGGGGCGAGTGAGAGCAGGCCGACTAGTGCGGTGAGCTGCACCAGGCGCGATGTCGCGCCCGGCTGCCCGGCGGCGCCGAGGTCGATGCTTAAGCTCTGGGCGGCGGCAGGCAGCGCGGCCCCGAGGAGCAGCAAAGCGGCAAGCGTCAGGCGCCTCATGCTACAGGCCGCTCCGGCTGCCAGCCGAGTACCACATCCTGGCCGCCGCCGGTCAGCAGCAGCAACTCGCGCCCGTCGTATCTGACCAGCACCAGGCGGCGGCGCGCGTCGAGCGCGATGATTTCAGCTACCTCGAGGCGTCGTCCGGGCCGGCCCTGCGCCTTGCCCCGGCGTAGCGCCTGGCCACCAAGCCAAAGCGGGATCGTCAGCGCGGCCAAGGCGCCGAAGGCCTTCAGCAAACTATTTGTTTCGAGGATCAAGGAGCGGCCTCCTGCCGGCTTAGGTATGAGGTCGGGGTGATGCGAGGGCGGCGCCGAGGCTCTCCACGTCCGCCAGTAGGGCGACCAGGGCGGGCAGCAACGGCCGCGCCGTCTCGACCGGCAGCATGGCAATGGCGGCACAAAGGGCGGCCGCGCCGGCATCGAGTCCGGTAAGGTCGACCTGCCGGCCGGCTTCGACCAGGGCTCGGGCGACCAGGAGGGTGCCCCGCATGGATTCGATCGCGGCGTGGGAGGTGGCGGGGTCTGGAACAGCCATCCGCGCAGTCTGGCCGCCGAGGGATTAAGGAAGCCTCGCCGCCGAGGCGGGTTTGGCCGCGCGGGATGACAGGCTTAACCCAATCTTTGCCTGTCGCCCGCCAGGATGCGGCATGGACCCGTCGCAGAGAGCCCCCGTTGCCCTCGCCGAGCGCCGGCTGGCCTGGCTGGATGCCAGGCAGCGCGTGCTGTCGCAGAACATCGCGCATGCGGATACGCCGGGCTACCGGCCGCGCGACCTGCCGGATTTTGCCAGCTTGGTGCAGCGCGGGGGCGCTCTGTCGGTCGGCCTGGCCCGCACCGACCCGCACCACTTGGCCGCGTCGCGCGATCCACGGGCGCGGGTGGACCGCATGGCGGTGGATACCACGCCGAATGGCAATGCCGTGTCCCTGGACCGGGAGGCGATGAAGGTTGCCGATACGGACAGCGCGCATGCTCTGACAATCGGGCTGCATCGCCGCTGGCTCGGGCTGTTCCGCACCGCGCTGGGCCGGACGCAATAGGAGGGGGAACGAATGGATCTTGAAAAAGCGCTGCGCGTATCGGCCGCCGGCATGACGGCGCAGTCCACCCGGCTGCGGGTGGTGGCGGAGAACCTCGCCAACCGCGACAGCACCGGCGATGCGCCGGGTGCCGATCCCTTCCGGCGCAAGACCGTCACATTTGCCGCCAGGATGGACCGCGCTCTGGCCGCGGAAACGGTGGAGGTGCGGCGGATCGGCACCGCCGCCGGCGACTTCCCCGAGGTGTACGACCCCGGCCATCCCGCCGCCGATGCGCGGGGCTACGTCAAGCGCCCGAATGTCGACAGCTTGGTCGAGATGATGGACATGCGCGAGGCGCAGCGAAGCTACAGCGCCAACCTCTCGGTGCTGGAGGTTACCCGCGGCATGCTGACCCGGACGATTGAGGCGCTGCGCTGATGCCGCCGATTCTCGCTCCTGTGCAAGCGGCCGCCGCGTACCAAGCGGCGCAGGCACAGGCCGGCGCCGGCATGGAGGGTAGCGATTTCGGCGCCACCTTGCAGCGGGCCATGCAGGATGCAGTCGATCTCGGCCGGTCCGCGGATGCTGTCAGCACCCAGGCGTTGCTCGGTCAAGGCAGCGTCACGGATGTGGTCCTGGCAGTCTCGCGGGCGGAATTGGCGCTGCAGACCGCCACCACACTGCGCGACAAGGTTGTGGCCGCCTACCAGGATGTCATGCGCATGCCAATCTAGCGTGATGGCTGACGACCCGACCACGCTGGCGCTGCGCGAGGCGCTGTGGCTGGCCCTGCACTTGGCCTGGCCGCCGCTGCTGGCCATGCTGGCCATCGGCCTCGTCATTTCCGTGCTGCAGGCCGTCACCCAGATCCAGGAAGCGACGCTCGCCTTTCTGCCCAAGGTCGTCGTGATGGCGGCGGTGCTGCTGCTGACCGGCCCGGCTATGACGGTCGCGATGCAGGGCTACGCCGCGCAGCTCTTTACCCGAATCGTAGCCTTGGGCGGCGCGACCCGGTGATCGAGCCAC
This sequence comes from Dankookia rubra, assembly GCF_004355005.1. Classification (GTDB taxonomy): domain Bacteria; phylum Pseudomonadota; class Alphaproteobacteria; order Acetobacterales; family Acetobacteraceae; genus Paracraurococcus; species Paracraurococcus ruber_A. The sequence goes on along the minus strand of NZ_SMSJ01000001.1, from coordinate 96,010 downwards.
TGCCCGACGTGATCTTCCAGGCGGTGCTGGTGCTGGCGCGTATCGGCGGCGCGGTGATGTTGCTGCCCGGACTCGGCGCCCCGGAGGTGCCGGGAACGATCCGCCTCGCCCTGGTGCTGGCGCTGACCGCGCTGGTGCTGCCTTTGGTGCAGACCGGTCTGCCGCCGCTGCCGGCCGAATTGCCCGAGATGCTGCGGCTACTGGCGTTGGAGACCGTGACCGGTCTCTGGCTCGGCCTGCTGGCGCGGCTAATCGAACTGGCGCTGGCCCAGGCGGGGCAGGTCATGGCACTGATGGTCGGCCTCGCCAGCCCATTGCAGGCCGATCCTGTGATCGGCGCGCAGGGCACCGCGCTGTCGCGGCTTTTCGGCTTGGCGGCGACGGTGCTGGTGCTGGCGACCGGGCTCTATGCCTTGCCGCTGCGCGCCCTGGCAGAAAGCTACGCGACGCTGCCGGTGGGCGCGGCCGCGGCCGTCGTCGGCCAGGCCGCGGCGGTGGCGCAGGCCGTGGCGGATAGCCTGTCGCTGGCGCTCCGCCTGGCGGCACCCTTGGTGCTGGCCTCAATCCTCGGCCAGTTCGCGCTCGGCCTGCTGGCGCGATTGGCGCCGCAGGTGCCGGTCTTCATGGTTGCCGCGTCGGGACAGATCCTGGCCGGGCTACTGCTGGCAGCGCTGCTGCTGCCCATCCTGCTCGGCGCCTGGATCACCGCTGCGCGGGACAGCTTCCTGGCCCTGCCGGGGTTGCCCTGAGCCGTGGCCGGGGACGGCAAGGACGCCGAGGACCGTTCGGAGGCTCCGACCGCCCGCAGGTTGGACCGGGCCCGCCAGCAGGGTCAGGTGCCGCTGTCGAGGGAAGCGGTGGGCTTCGTCACGTTGCTGGCGGCAACGCTGGCCGGCTTCCTCGCGCTGCCGTCGGTGACGCTCGCCTGGCTTCAGGCCTTACGGAACCTGCTCGAGGCACCGGATCCGGGCAGCGAGGCGGCGCTCGAGCTGTTGCGGGCCGCAGCGCATGGCGTTCTTCCGGTGCTCGGGGCGGTGGCTGTGGCGGCGATCCTAGGAAGTCTGGCCCAGACTGGGCCGCTGCTGCGCGGCGAAGCGCTGCTGCCCGACCTGTCGCGGCTGAGCCCGCTCGCCGGCCTGCGCCGGCTGCTCGGTGCCGAGGGCTGGATTGAGCTGATGCGGACGCTTCTCAAGCTCGGCGTGGTCGGTGCGGCGCTCTGGCTCGCCATCGACGTCGTGATGCTGCAGGCCGCCCTGCACCAGCCGGTCGGGGCGCTGCCCGGGCTGATCGGGCGTGAGGCGCTGCGCCTGCTGCTGGTTGCGCTCGGGGCGTTCGGCGTCATGGCGGCGCTCGACGTGCTGCTGGTCCGCTGGCGCCACCTGCGGCACTTGCGCATGAGCCGCGAGGACCTGCGCGAGGAGATGCGGGAGTCCGAGGGCGATCCGCAGGTGAAGGCCCGGCTGCGGCGGATCCGTGAAAGCCGGGCGCGGCAACGCATGATGGCGGCGATCCCAAGTGCCGCCGTTGTGATCACGAATCCGACTCATTTCGCCGTTGCTCTATCCTATCAACCGGGGGTGGCCGCCGCACCGCGACTCGTTGCCAAAGGGGCGGACGAGATGGCGGCGCGGATCCGGGCTGCGGCGGAGGAGCATGGGGTGCCGATTGTCGCCAATCCGCCGCTGGCGCGTGCCCTGTTCCGGCTGGAGGTCGAGACCGAGATCCCACCGGAGCACTGGCAGGCGGTGGCCGAGATCATCTCCTACATCTGGCGGCTGCAGGGGCGGATGGCGCGTGGCTAACCGTGGCCTGCTCCGCCGGGCGGCGCGCGCGCCCGGCTTCCTCGACAGCTTCCGGCTGCTGAGCGACCCGGCGCCCGAGGGATTGGCAGTGCTGGATGCCGAAGGGCGGGTTCTGGCCGCCAATCCGGCGTTGGCCACCCTGGCCGGGCCGCTCGCAGCACTCCGGCCCGGTACGCTGGTCGCCTTCATCCTGGCGCCGGCGGCGCGGGAGGCCTTCGCTGCGGCCTTGGCGGCGGGGCTCGTCGGAGAGATCCCGGCGCCGCTCCGGGCACTGCCCGGCGATCCCGCAGCGCCGGCGGATGCCGAATGGTTGGTGCGGCTGACGCCGTTGCCGAAGACGGCGGGGCCCGCGGCGCGGCTGTTGCTGCGGGTTGAGGACCGGACCCAGGCGCGGCGGGCGGAGTCCCGGATGGCCGAGGCGGGCCGGTTCGAGACCGTGGGGCGGCTGGCCGGCGGCGTGGCGCATGATTTCAACAACCTGCTGACCGCAATAATGAGTGGTGCCGGCGCAGTGCGCGCGGCCGGCATGCCGGAAGCGGCCGCAGCCGAGCTGGTGCTGATCGAGGATGCGGCTAAGCGCGGCGCGGCGCTGGTCCGGCAGCTGCTCGCCTTCGCCCGGCAGCAGCAATTGCAGCCGCGGTTGCTGGCGCTGAACGAGGCGGTCCTGACGATCGCGCCGCTGCTGCGTCGGCTGCTCGGCCAAGCGGTCAGGCTGGAACTGGCGCTGGATGCGCCGGGACGATGGGTGAAGGCCGACCCGACGCAGCTCGATCAGGTGATCCTGAACTTGGCGGTGAATGCCCGCGATGCCATGCCGAAAGGCGGCACGCTCCGCATCGCGACCGGCCATCGGATGGTGCTGCGGCCGGAAGGGGAGGGCGCCTTGCCGCCTGGCCGCTGGGTGGTGCTTGAGGTGGGCGATACCGGGGACGGCATTGCGCCGGAGGTACTGCCGCGGCTCTTCGAGCCTTTCTTCACCACCCGGCTGGACCAGGGCGGGACGGGCCTCGGCTTGGCCACCGTGCAGGGGATCGTCGCCCAGTCGGGCGGCCATATCTCGGTGGAGAGCCGGCTGGGGCAGGGCACGACCTTCCGCATCCATCTGCCGCGTCAGGCAGCCGCGGCGGCGCCAAAGATAGGCAAGCCTGATCCGCCGGCCGCAGCACCGGTATCTGGCGCGCCGATCCTGCTGGTGGAGGACGAGGCGCCACTGCGCCTGCTCGGCACCCGGCTGCTGGAACGTGACGGTCATACGGTGCTGGCGGCAGACAGCGCCGAAACTGCGCTCGCCATGGTCGAAGCGGGACCGGAGCCTGGCCTACTGGTCAGCGACGTCGCCATGCCCGGCGCCGATGGGGTGGAACTGGCATGCCGGCTGCGGCAGCGCTGGCCCGCCATGCCGGTCCTGCTGCTCTCGGGTTATGCCGAGACTATGCTGCACCGTGACCTGGCGGCAGACGGCTTCCGCTATCTCGGCAAGCCTTTCGGCCCGGCGGAGCTGCTCCGGGAAGTGACCGCGGCGCTCAATGGGCAGGGGGAGGAGGGAGCATGACAGGCGGCGCCGATCTGAAGCGTGTTTACCAAATGTTCTTGTTTTTTGGCACCTCCGGCGCCATAGTCTCTGGCACAGTGCCCTGACGAAGAGGGCGATTCGAATAGATTCAGAACCATCTGCTGGTTGAGATAAGGCTAGGTTGCAGGCCTCATACAATGCAGTCTTGCCATAGGCATGATGGCGACGGATCTGGGACACGATCAAGGACAAGGGCAGCCAGGATGGACAAGGGAAAGGCGCTCGACGCCGCGCTCAGCCAGATCGAGAGGTCGTTTGGCAAGGGCTCGATCATGCGCATGGGTGCGCGCCAGGCGCAGGACGGCGAAATCGAGGTGGTCTCGACCGGCTCGCTCGGCCTCGACATCGCGCTCGGCATTGGCGGCCTGCCCAAGGGCCGGATCGTCGAGATCTACGGCCCGGAAAGCTCGGGCAAAACCACGCTGGCGCTGCACGCCATCGCCGAGGCGCAGAAGAAGGGCGGCACCTGCGCCTTCATTGATGCCGAGCATGCGCTCGACCCCGGCTATGCCAAGAAGCTGGGCGTCGACCTCGACAGCCTGCTGATCAGCCAGCCGGATGCCGGTGAGCAGGCACTGGAGATCTGCGACACCCTGGTGCGATCTGGCGCGATCGACGTGCTGGTAGTGGACAGCGTGGCCGCTCTGGTACCCCGCGCCGAACTGGAAGGCGAGATGGGCGACAGCCATGTCGGGTTGCATGCCCGGCTGATGTCCCAGGCGCTGCGCAAGCTGACCGGCACCGTCTCCCGCTCCAATACGCTGCTGATCTTCCTGAACCAGATCCGCCTGAAGATCGGCGTCATGTTCGGCAACCCGGAGACGACGACGGGCGGCAACGCGCTGAAGTTCTACGCCTCCTGCCGGCTCGAGATCCGCCGCATCGGCGCGATCAAGGACCGCGACAGCGTGGTCGGCAACCAGACCCGCGTGAAGGTGGTAAAGAACAAGATGGCGCCGCCGTTCCGGGTGGTCGACTTCGATATCATGTATGGCGAGGGCATCTCCAAGCTCGGCGAGCTGATCGACCTTGGCGTCAAGGCCACCGTCGTCGAGAAGTCGGGGGCTTGGTTCAGCGCTGAGGGCCAGCGGATCGGCCAGGGACGCGAGAACGCCAAGCAGTTCCTCAAGGACAACCCACAGCTGGCAAACACCATCGAGCAGAAGGTGCGGGCCCAGTCGGGAATCGTCGCCAATGCCATGCTGGTGGCGGGCGAGAACGAGGAATCCGAGGAGGCCGCCGCGGCAGAGTAACCCGGGAAGGTACGGGGAATGTCATCCCCCGTACCTTCGTTCCGATCAGGCGGCGCCGCGGCTGCCTTTAGTCTGATCGTTGGCGGGCGGCTTGCCGAACGCCGCCGGGTTGATTTCGGACTCGGCCAGCTGGCTAAGCAGCTCGTCGGTGTCTTTTTCCTCCTTCAGGGTCTGCGCCAGCAGGTCGGCGGCCTTGGTCTCGCCCATCGCCTTCAGCATGGCGGTGAGGGTGCCATAAGCCGCTATCTCATAGTGCTCGACCTTCTGTGCGGCGCCGATCAGGGCGGCGTCGAGAACGGGACCCTCGTCGACCTCGTCGATGATCTCCTCGCTCTCCTCGACCAGCCCCTCCATCGCGTTGCAGGTCTCGCCCTCCGGCTCGATGCCGAGCTGTTTGCAGACCTGCTCCAGCCGCTCGACCTGGCGCTGGGTGACGGCCAGGTGTTCGTTGAAGGCCTGCTTCAGCTTGGGATTGGTGGCGGCTTCCTGCATCGCCGGCAGGGCCTCGACCAACTGGGTTTCGGCACTGTAGGTATCCTGCAGTCCCATCGTCAGCAGGTCGCGAATGTCGCTGGCCATGACGTCCTCCTCGGATCCAGGGCGGCTGAACCGCCACGGGGCAAGGAACGGGCCGTCCCCCGCGACGGTTGCGGTCAGCCCTCGCAACGTCATGTCCCGGGCCGGCGCGCCCCTCGACGCTTCCGGCCATGCGCGCTAGAGCGATTGTGCAGGGCAGGGGGTCGCGGGTAAGGCGGAAACCGCCCTGGACTCAGGAAGATTTCGCCCCATGGGCTGGGGCTGGAGACGGGACCCCCACCGCCTATGACCAGCAGCAACGACATCCGCGCCACCTTCCTCGATTATTTCGGCCGCAACGGCCATCAGGTGGTCGAGAGCTCGCCGCTGGTTCCGCGCAATGACCCGACGCTGATGTTCGCCAACAGCGGTATGGTACAGTTTAAGAACGTCTTCACCGGCCAGGAAAAGCGGGCCTACTCACGTGCCACCACCGCGCAGAAATGCGTCCGCGCCGGCGGCAAGCACAACGACCTCGACAATGTCGGCTATACCGCTCGGCATCACACCTTTTTCGAGATGTTGGGAAACTTCAGCTTCGGCGACTATTTTAAGGAAAAGGCGATTGAGCATGCCTGGGCCCTGCTGACCCGCGACTTCGCTTTGCCAAAGGATCGCCTGCTGGTCACGGTCTACTCCGAGGACGAGGAGGCGCCAGTATATTGGAAGAAGATCGCCGGCCTGCCGGACAGCCGGATCATCCGCATCCCGACCTCGGACAATTTTTGGCGGATGGGCGATACCGGCCCTTGCGGCCCGTGCTCGGAGATTTTTTTCGACCACGGCGACAAGATCCCCGGTGGCCCGCCCGGCTCCCCGGACGAGGATGGTGATCGCTTCATCGAGATCTGGAACCTCGTGTTCATGCAGTTCGAGGAGGGCCCGCCCGGCGTTCGCGCGCCGCTGCCGCGCCCTTCGATCGACACCGGCATGGGCCTTGAGCGTTTCGCCGCCATCCTGCAGGGCAAGCACGACAACTACGACACCGACACGCTGCGAGCGCTGATCCTGGCCTCGGCCGAGGCGACCGGGCAGGATCCGGACGGCCGCTGGAAGGTCAGCCACCGCGTGGTCGCCGATCACCTGCGCGCCGGCACCTTCCTGATCGCCGACGGCGTGCTGCCTTCCAACGAGGGCCGCGGCTACGTCCTGCGCCGCATCCTTCGCCGCGCCATGCGCCACGCGCACATGATGGGCAGCCGGGAGCCGCTGCTGCACCGTCTGGTGCCGACCCTGGTCCGCCAGATGGGTGCTGCCTATCCGGAGATCCAGCGGGCCGAGGCGCTGGTCGTCGAGACGCTGAAGCTCGAGGAGATGAAGTTCCGCACCTTGCTGGAGCGCGGCCTCGGGCTTTTGTCCGAGGAGAGCGGCCGGCTCGGCGATGGTGGCACGCTGTCCGGCGAGATCGCCTTCAAGCTCTACGACACCTATGGCTTTCCGCTCGACCTGACTCAGGATGCGCTGCGCTCCGAGGGCAAGACGGTGGACGTCGAAGGCTTCGACGCTGCCATGGCCGAGCAGCGCCGCCGCGCCCGCGCCGCCTGGGCCGGCAGTGGCGAGGCGGCGACCGACGCGGTCTGGTTCGACCTCCGCGAGAAGGTCGGGGCGAGCGAGTTCCTCGGCTATTCGACCGAAACCGCCGAGGGCCAGATCCTGGCGATCGTCCATGACGGCAAGCCGGTTGACGGCGCCCCGGTCGGCGCCGAGGTGGCGGTGGTCCTCAACCAGACGCCCTTCTATGCCGAGAGCGGCGGCCAGGTCGGTGATGCCGGCCTGATCTCGGCCGGTGAGGCTTGCCGCATCGTGGTGCGCGACACGCAGAAGAAGCTGGGCGACCTCTTCGTCCATCTCGGCACCGTGGCGCATGGCGAGGCGACGGTCGGGTTGGCGGTCCAGGCCGAGGTCGACCATGTCCGCCGCGGCGAGATCCGCGCCCATCACAGCGCCACCCACCTGCTGCACGAGGCGCTGCGCCGCCGGCTCGGCACCCATGTGGCGCAGAAGGGCTCGCTGAACGCGCCCGACCGGCTGCGCTTCGACGTCTCCCAGCCGACCCCGATGACCGACGAGGACCTGGCCTGGACCGAGGCCGAGGTGAATGCCCGGATCCGCGAGAATGCCGAGGTGGTCACCCGGCTGATGACGCCGGACGCTGCAGTGGAGATCGGCGCCATGGCGCTGTTCGGCGAGAAATACGGCGACGAGGTCCGGGTGGTCTCGATGGGCCACGATCCCGCGGCGACCGAGAAGCTCGGCGTCTATTCGCTGGAGCTTTGCGGCGGCACCCATGTGCGGCGCACCGGCGATATCGGTCTCTTCAAGATTGTCTCGGAAGGTGCCGTCTCGGCCGGCGTCCGCCGGGTAGAGGCCGTCACCGGCCAAGCCGCCTTGAAGCTGGTCGAGGCGGCCGAGGCCAAGCTGAAGGAAGCAGCGGCGGCGCTGCGGGTGCCGGCGGCGGACCTGCCGGCCCGCATTGCCGCACTGGTGGAGGAGCGTCGCAAGCTGGAACGCGATGTGGCCGAACTGCGCAAGCAGTTGGCAACCGGCGGCGGGGCGGCGGCGGCCGAAGCGGTCGGTGGGTTCCAAGTAGCATTGCGCAACTTGGGCGACACGCCGGCGCGCGACCTGAAGGGCATCGCAGAGGCGATCCTGAAGGGAGGCGGTGCCGATATCGTCGTCCTGGTCTCGACCGCAGAGGGTAAGGCCAGCATCGTCGCCGGGCTGGGCGAGGCGGCGAAGGGCAAGGCTGATGCCGTCGCCCTGGTGCGCGCGGCGGCCGCGGCCGTGGGCGGCAAGGGCGGCGGCGGCCGGCCGGACATGGCCCAGGCCGGCGGGCCGGAGGGCGACAAGGCCGACGAGGCGCTGGCTGCGGCGCGGGCGCTGCTGGCGGGGTAACGTCCCGCCTGCGCCGGGCCGACCCGGGCAGATAGCCGCGGCGGCATCGCGCTTGTTAGGCAATTGACCATCCTGGCCGGGGACAATCCCCGGCCATGGTCGAAGTTCTTGGCATCCTGCTCGCGCTGCTGATCCTGGTGCTCGGCATTGTGCTCTGGCGGCTGCTCCACTGGCTGGCGCGTGGCGTGGCCTTGCTGCTCGGCCCGCGGCGGGCTGAGCGCCGGTTGCATGCTATGCGGGGTGTCCGTCTGCGCGCATCCCGCGCCCAGAACCATCACCAAGCCGCCCGGATCACCGCCTTAGCCGCCGAGTTGGAGCGGACCCGCCGTGCCCTTCTGCTTGCCGAGGCTGCCCGTGCCCGCTCTGGCCCTCCGGAGGACCGATTCCGCCGGGCCAAGCAGGCCTTCGCCGTGCATTTCCATCCGGACCGGCTGCGCTGCGCCGAGCCGGAGCGAAGCATCCGAATAGGCATCTTTAGCCAATTCTGGCAGGTACTTCGGCGGATCGAGCGGGGCTGATCAGCGCTCCTGCAGCGCGTCCCGCACGACGCTGCGGAATTCCCGCCGGTACAGCTCCTGCAGCACGAAGAGACTGGCCACCACCAGCGCCAACGGGTGCAGGATCCAGGCGAGCGCCGCCAGGCCGAAGTAGTAGGCCCGGAGGCCGGTGTTGAAGTGCCGGGCCGCTCGGTTGGCGACCTTGGCCGCCATCTCGGCATGGGTTGCCTGGGTCGTGTCCTGCGCATCCTGCGAGATGCCGCCGATCACAATCGAACAATAGTTGAACTGTCGCAGCGCCCAGGTCAGCTCGAAGAAGGCGCGGACGAAGATCAGCAGTAGCAGCGCGATCTTCATCTCCCAGGCCGCCGCATTGGGCGGCGTAGCGAAGGGCAGGGCGCCGAAAACCCGGGCGCCGAGATCCGGGCTGCCCATCATCGCAACCAGGCCTCCCAGGATGAAGATCGCGGTATTGGCCAGGAAGCTGGTGCTGTTCATCAGGTTGCCGATGATGTTGGTGTCCATGATGCGGTTGTCCCGCGTCACGGTGGTCCGCAGCCAGCGGCGCCTGTGTTCGTCCATGGCGGCGATCACGCTGCGGGCTCGTAGCGCGGGGTGGCGATCCACCAGGGTCGCGTAGCCGATCCAGCAGCCTGCGAAGACCGCCAGGGCGATCCAGTCAAGGATGGTCAGGGAATGCATCCCGGCAGCCTAGACGGTGTTACGGACCACGTCGAAGGCGGCTGCGGCTTTGGCGAGCATGAGGGTGACGAAGGCGACGAAGTGCAGGCCGGCGAGGGTTTGCGGCAGGCGCTCGTAGTCGCGGGCGAGGCGTCGGAAGCGGGCGGCCCAGGCGAAGGAGCGCTCGACGACCCTGCGCCTGGGCAGGAGCACGAAGCCGCGCTTCGCCTTCAGTGTCCGGACGACATGCAAGGCGATGCCGTTTGCGCGGGCAGCCGCCGCTGCTGTCTCGCCTGTGTAGCCCTGATCGACATAGGCGACCTCGACCGTCTCGCCGGTCGCGTCCTGGACCGCGGCGGTGAGCTGGCCAACCTGGGCGCGATCGCCAGCATCGGCCGAGGTGACGCGCAGGGCCAGCAGGTGGCCAAGCGTGTCCGCCGCGGCGTGGAGCGCATGGTCCGGCTGTCGAGGATGGCGGCCGTCGGTGCCGCTGCCCGCCCCTCTGCCACGCGCAGGATGGCCCGCAGATCATGCGCCATCGCCTCGAACACGCCCGCGGCCAGCCAGCGCCGGGCCTGGTCGTAGACCGCGTGCCACGGCGGAAAGTCGCCGGGCAGCAGGCGCCAGGGCGCCCCAGCCCGGACCAACCAGCGCAACGCGTCATAGACGGCCCGCAGGTCGTGCCGACGCTGCCCGGCCGCCTCCGGCAGCAGCGTCAGGTAGGGCGCGGCGAACGCCCACTCCTCCTCACTCGTGTCGGTCGGGTACGAATACGCCTGGGCAGCAACGGTCATGCCCTAATCTGGGCATCGCACCACTCCGTAACACCGTCTAGCCGAAATGGCCCGGTGGTGCTCACCTGTGGCGCTCGGCGTGTGGCGCCGGCATTGTGCTAATGTGTTCCCGATATCGTCGAGCCCAGCCTGGGCCCGGCACGGCAGGCGAGGCGGTTCCATGAGCGAATCCCAGTGGTACCTGACGATCCGCCGCTACAGCGGCAATGGCGCGCCGGAGGAGATCGCCCAGCGCATCCGCGACGGCCTGCTGCCGACCCTGCGGCAGGAGCCGTCCTTCCGCGCCTACTACGTCGCCCGGATCGATGGCGGCGGCGGCATCTTCTCGGCAACCGTCTTCGACGACCAAGCGACCGCGCGGCGTATCAACGACCATGTTTTGGGCTGGGCCGGCGGCGCCTTGGCGGACCTGCTGACCGGCACGCCGCTGATCACCCGCGCGGCGGTGACCGTGCATCTGGATGCCGAGCGCAAGGGTGGCGAAAGCTACATGCTGGTCCGGATGACGGAAGGGCTTGGCCCCTCTGCCGGCACCCTCCCGGCCTTTCAGGACAAGCTGGTGCCGCTGACCTTGGAGCAGCCGGGCTTCCGTCACCTCTACACCGGGCGGGACGAAACGCAGCCGGATCGGGCCCTCGCTGTCTCCGTCTTCACCAATCGCAGTACCGCGACGGCGGCGCATGCCCAAGTAGCCGCTCTGATGGCGCAGAATCGCGACATTTGGCCGCGCTCGCCCCAGGTGCTCATGGCCGGAGAGGTGATCGTCGCCGCCCTCGCCTGAGGCGCAGCGCCGGCCGACGCGGCGGGCCGGATCGGCTCGGCCGCGATACGAGGCCGAACGCGGAAGACTGAACCGGTCGCCTCTTATGCCGGGCGTGGCATCCGCTACACTCCCGGCAAAACACGGGGAAGCGACGAATGCCGAAGGAATTCCGGGTTCAGGTCCAGGACGCCGTGCGTGACGAGGTGGCGCTCCGCGCGGCGCTGGCCGATGCCGACATTGCCCCGCAACTCATGGTGCTGGTGCAGCTGACCGGAGACTTGGCGATTCTCGACGAGGCGGCGCCGCACATCCACGGTGCCTGGAGCTTCCTCGAGTCAGTTCCGCCCGAGCTCAAGCAGAAGGTGCAGGACCGGCTGGTTGAGGCGCTGCAGGACTACGCCGTCTCCGATCGCCCGGCGCCCGCCCTGCCGCCCGCCGACACGTTGCAGCGCATGATGAGTGGCGGGGTCGGGCAGACGGTGCCGGAGGAATACATCCCCCTGCTTGTCGAGGAAACGCGCCTAGGGTCCGATGATGCGCGCGCCGTCCATTGGCGCCGGGACCCCGGCGGCCTGCCCATCGCTGCTTTCCAGGTGGTGATCATCGGCGCCGGCATTGCCGGGCTCGCCATGGCGGTGCGGCTGAAGGAGATGGGCATCCCTTTCACCATATTGGAGAAGAACGCCACCGTCGGCGGCACTTGGCTGGAAAACCAGTACCCCGGCTGCGCCGTGGACACGCCGAACCACTTCTTTTCCTACTCCTTCAACCCCAACCAGAAATGGACCCGCCACTTCTCCCAGCGGGCCGAAATTCACCGCTACATCGAGGACGGTTTCGACAAGTACGACATTCGTCGTCATGTCCGCTTCAACGTCGAGGTGACGGAGACCCGCTTCGACGAGGCCGCGGGGTGCTGGACCATCACGCTGCGCCGGGCCGACGGCGAGATCGAAGGCCTCTCCTGCAACGCGCTGGTCACCGCGGTCGGCCAGCTCAACCGGCCCGCCATCCCGCCGATCCCCGGGCTCGACGAGTTCGGCGGGCCGATGTTCCACACCGCACGCTGGGACGGCTCCGTCGACCTCAGGGGCAAGCGGGTCGCCATGATCGGCACCGGGGCGAGCGCGGTGCAGACCGGCCCGTCCATCGCGCCCGAAGTCGAGAAGCTGGTGGTCTTCCAGCGCACGCCGCATTGGGCGATGCACAACCCGAACTACCACAAGACGGTCAGCCCGGGGAATCTCTGGTGCCTCGAGCACATTCCCTATTTCGGCAAGTGGCTACGCTTCCAGCTGTTCTGGGCAGGATCGGACGGCTTCCATGCCTCGCTGCAGCGGGACCCGAGTTGGGACCAGCCGGCGCTTTCGCTGAACGAGGCGAACCACAAGATGCGGGAGCTGATCACAGATTACGTCCGGAAGGAGCTGGACGATGACGAGGCGCTGCTGGCCAAGGTGATCCCGCAATACCCGCCCTACGGCAAGCGCATGCTGCGCGACAACTATTGGTACCGTATGCTCAAGCGCCCGAACGTGGTGCTGGAGACCACCCCGATCGAGCGCGTCACCGGGCACACGATCCAGATGCGCGACGGCACGGTGCACGAGGTCGACGTCATCATCCTCGCCACCGGCTTCCAGGCGTCGAAGATGCTGGCGCCGATGGAGATCGCCGGACGCGGTGGCTACACCATCCGCCAGGCCTGGGGCGACGACGACCCACGTGCCTATCTCGGCATCACCGCGCCGGGTTTCCCAAACCTCTTCATGATTTACGGGCCCAATACCAATCTGGCGCATGGCGGCAGCATCATCTTCCACCACGAATGCCAAGTCCGCTACATCTGCCAAGCACTGCGGGAAATGATCGAGCACGGCTACAGGACGCTTGAGGTCCGCCAGGACATCCACGACGCCTACAATCACCTGCTGGACGAGAAATGTGCCGGCATGGTCTGGACGCATCCGGGCGTGACCAGCTGGTACAAGAACAAGAATAACCGGGTGACGGTAACCTCGCCCTGGCGGCTGCTCGACTACTGGAAGCTGACGCAGCATTTCGTGCCGGAGGAATTTCGCGCCGCGAAGCCTGGCCGAGCCGCGATGGTGCCGGGGCAGGAACGGGCGGCTGTGGCTTCGGCCGGGCAGTTGACCGTAAGCTGAGGCGGGCTTGCGATCGCCCGGCGCCAAAACGCGGGGCGTGAATTGCCGGCCGGAGAAAGCGACGCGCCCGCCCGGCAGAGGCGGCGCCGGAGGACAACGACCATGGCACTCCACACGCGCCTCTGTGCGCTGCTCGGCATCCAGTACCCGATTTTGCTCGCCGGTATGGGCCGCGCGAGCACGCCGGAACTGGCCGCCGCCGTCTCCAATGCCGGCGGGCTCGGCGTCATCGGTGCCGCGAGCTGCGGCGCCAACCAGCTTCGCGCCTGGATCCGCCGGACGCGTGAGCTGACCGACCGGCCGTTCGGCGTCGACACGCTGCTGCCGGCCTCGGTCCGCCGCGGCGGGAGCAATGCCGGCGGCCCCTCGGCCGAGACGCTGGTGCCGCAACATCGCGGCTTCGCCCGCGACTTCATGGCGGCGCAGGGGTTGGAGATGGTCGATGCCGAGACCCTGGACCGCCTGCTTGAGCGCGACCCGGCCGACAAGGACGGACCCGCCCCGCTGTCACGTGGCTTCTTCGAGGCACAGATGGAGGTGGTGATCGAGGAGCGTGTGCCGGTCTATGCCGCGGGCCTCGGCAATCCCGGTCCCTGGATGGAACGGCTGCACGCCAACGGGACCAAGGTGATGGCGGTGGTCGGCACCACGCGGCACGCCAGGCAAGTGGTGGAATCGGGCATCGACATCATCGTCGCTCAGGGCCATGACGGCGGCGGCCACAACTCGCCGATCGGCACCATGGCGCTGATCCCGCAGGTGGTGGATGCGGTCGGCGGCCGGGTGCCGGTGGTCGGCGCCGGCGGCATCGGCGACGGGCGAGGCATCGCCGCCGCGCTGATGCTCGGCGCCGAGGGCGCCTGGATCGGCACCGCCTTCCTGGCGACCGAGGAGGCCGGCATCAGCGGGCCGCAGAAGCAGGCGCTGGTCGAGGGCAATGACGAGGGCACCACCGTCTCGCGCTCCGTCACCGGCAAGCCGGCACGGATGGTGAAGAACCGCTGGGCCGCGGCCTATGTCGAGGCGGGGCTGGAGCCGCTGCCGATGCCCTACCAGACCATGGTCTCCACCCAGGTCACCGCGGCGGCGCTGGCGGCGGGGCGGGCGGATGTCTGGGGCGGCTTCGCCGGGCAGGGGCTCGGCATGGTGCGGGCGGTGCGGCCGGCCGCCGCGGTCATGCAGGACCTGGTCGCCGGGGCCGAACAGGTGCTGGGGCGTGCCGGCGGCTTTATCCAGGGCTGACCGTCATGGACCTGACCCTGTCCGACCGCCACCGCGCCTTACGGGCGGATTTGCGCGAGTTCATCGCCCGGCACGGCCACCGCTCCCCGCCGGTCGGCGGCGGCGGCGGGCGCAAACGGCCTGACCAGCGCGTGCTGGACTGGCAATCGCTGCTGATCGAGCACGGTTTCGCCGCCCGGTCCGTCCCGACGCGATACGGCGGCTACGGCGCCGAGCACGACGTGCTGGACGCCGCGCTTATCACCGAAGCGTTCAATGCCGCCGGGATCAGCCTGGGCATCCAGGGCCAGGGCATCCGCATGCTGGTGCCGACCCTGCTGGAAGTCGGGAACGAGGAACAGCGCCGGCGCTGGATCGGCCCGACCATCCGCGGCGAGCTCCACTGGGCGCAGGGTTATTCCGAGCCAGAAGCGGGTAGCGACCTCGCCTCGCTGCGGACGCGGGCGCATGTCGAGGACGGCAACTTCGTCATCAACGGCCAGAAGATCTGGACCAGCTCCGCCCACTACGCCGACATGATGTTCCTGCTGGTGCGGACCGAGCCGGACCGGCCGAAGCATCTCGGCATCTCCTACCTGCTCCTGCCGATGGCTACGTCGGGCATCGAGGTGCGGCCGCTGGCGACCATGACCGGGCACGCGACCTTCAACGAGGTCTTCTTCACCGATGTTCGGTTGCCAACCGACCAGATCGTGCTCGGCCGCGGCGATGGCTGGAAGGTGGCGAACGTCACCCTGAAGCACGAGCGCATGCTGCTGGGCGATTCGAGCAAGCTGGTGCACCGACTGCACCGGCTGCGCGCACTGCTGGCGGAGACGGTGGTGGATGGTGCGCCGCTGCTGTCCAGGCCGGTCTGGCGCGATCGCTTCCTGCGGCTGCAGGGCGAGGTGCTGGCCGGCAAGTACCACCAGATGCGGCTGCTGAGCGAGGCGTCGCGCGACCAGGACAGCGGTCTCGGCCTGCTGGTGGTGAAGTATTACGGCACCACCCTGGCCTGGCGGCTGGCGACGTTGGCGGTGGATGCGCTGGGCGAGGCCGGCCTGGCCTACGAGCCGCATGACGAGGTCGGCGAGGATTCGGCCGCCACTGCCTGGTACGCCGACTGGATGTACGACCTCGGCCTGATCATCGGCGGCGGCAGCTCGAACATCCAGAAGAACATCATCGCGGAGCGCGGCCTCGGCATGCCGCGCGAGCCGAAGCCTATGGGCGGGGCGTGACATGGATTTCGGCCTGAGCGAGGACCAGCGGCAGTTCGGCGAAGCGCTGCGCCGCTTCCTGTCGGACCGCGTCACGATGGAGCTGCGGCGCGCCGGCGGAGATGCGGCGCTCTGGGCCGGGCTGACGGAGCTTGGCGTGCCGGGGCTGCTGGTGCCGGAGGAGGCGGGCGGCGCCGGGCTCGGCATGCTGGACGCGGCACTGGTGGGGGAGGCCCTGGGGCGGCATGCCGCACCCACGCCTTTCCTCGGCAGTGCCGTGCTGGCGCCGGTCGCATTACGGAGCACGGCGCATCTGCCGGAGCTTGCCGCGGGCCGCATGCGCGTGGCGGTCGGCCTCGGTGCCCTGACAGGCAGCACCGGCACTTGCACCTTGCGGCGGGATGGCGGCCGCATCTCCGGCAACCTCACCGGCCTGATCGACGCGGCCGGCGCGACGCATCTGCTGCTGGCACTGCCCGACGGCGCGCTGGCGCTGGTCGCCGCCTATGCGGAGGGCGTGACGCTGCGCCCGCGACCCAGCCTCGACCGCCTGCGCCCCTTGGCCGATGTGGACCTCACCGCCGCGCCCGCCGAATGGCTTGCCGCTGACGCGGCCCGGGTGCTGGATGCCGGCCGCGTCGTCCTGGCCGCCGAGACGCTCGGAGCGGCGCAATCCATGCTCGACCAGGCCGTCGTCTATGCCGGTCAGCGCCGCCAGTTCGGCCGCAGCATCGCCAGCTTCCAGGGCGTCAAGCATGCCTGCGCCGAGATGGCTGCTTGGCTGGAACCCTGCCGCGCCTTCGTCTGGTACGCCGCCCAGGCGCAGGACGCGCCGGACGCGGAGGCGCATCTGCTCGCCTGCCAAGTCAAGGCGCATCTGGACGAGGTCGCCCGCGACGTCGCCCGCCACGCGACCGAGGTGCATGGCGGCATGGGCTTCACCGAGCTGCTCGGCCTGCCCTTCTGGTTCAAGCGCATCGCTGCCAACCGGCAAGTGCTCGGCGGGCCGGAGCGCTGCCGCGAGGAGGCCGCGGCGGCGCAGGGGCTGGCGGCCTGACCGGCAGCCAGGGGAAGGCCGCAAGCGGCGCCCCTGGCATGCGCGGCGTCAGGCGTCGCGGCGGCCCGGATTGAAGTGCTTCTGCAGCTTCGACCCATAGGCGCCGTATTCCGCCTGCCGCTCCGGCAGCTCGGCGGCATAGCGGGTGACCCGCTGCGGGAAGCGCGTCTCGAACATGAAGGCCATGGTGCCTTCCAGCTTGTGCGGCTTCAGCGGCGCCTTGCTGGCGCCCTCGAAGGCTTCCATGTCCGGGCCGTGCGGTAGCATGCAATTGTGCAGGCTGAAGCCGCCGGGGACGAAGCCCTGCGGCTTGGCGTCGTACTGGCCGTAGATCAGCCCCATGAACTCGCTCATGATGTTCATGTGGTACCAGGGCGGCCGGAAGGTGTTCTCGGCGACCAGCCAACGGTCGGGAAAGATGACGAAATCGATGTTTGCCGTGCCCGGGGTCTCGCTGGGCGAGGTCAGCACGGTGAAGATCGACGGATCGGCATGGTCGAAGAGCAGCGGCCCTACCGGGGAGAAGCGCCGCAGGTCGTATTTGTACGGCGCATAGTTGCCGTGCCAGGCGACCACGTCGAGCGGCGAGGCCTCAAGCTCCGTCGCCCAGAGCGTGCCGCCCCACTTCACCACCATGCGGGTCGGTGCGTCGCGGTCCTCATAAGCGGCGACGGGGGTCAAGACGTCGCGCGGATTGGCCAGGCAGTTGGCGCCGATCGGGCCACGTTCCGGCAGGGTGAAGGCGCCGCCGTAATTCTCGCAGAGATAGCCGCGCACCGGGCCGCCCGGCAGCTCGGCGCGGAACTTCACCCCGCGCGGGATGACGGCGATCTCGCCCGGAGTGATATCGATGACGCCGAACTCGGTCGCCAGCCGAAGCGCGCCCTGCTGCGGCACGAACAGCATCTCGGCATCGGCGTTGTAGAAGACCTCATCGACCATCGACCGCGTGGCGAGGTAGACATGCGTCGCCATGCCGGACTGCGTCGCCGCGTCCCCCGCGGTGGTGATGGTGCGGATGCCCTGCAGGAAACCGACTCCTTCGGCCGGAAAGGGGATCGGGTTCCAGCGCAGCGGCTGGATCGGCATTTCCACCTCGGCGCAGGGCGCGGTGCGCCATAGCCCGGCATCGATCTTCTGGAAGGCGCCCCAATGCGCGACGGTCGGGCGGATGCGGTACAGCCAGCTCCGTTCGTTGGACGCCCGCGGCGCGGTGAAGGGCGAGCCCGAGAGCTGCTCGGCATAAAGTCCATAGGCGCAGCGTTGCGGCGAGTTGTGGCCGACCGGCAACGCGCCGGGCAGCGCCTCCGTCTCGAACTGGTTGCCGAAGCCGGTCATGTAGCCCGGCTCGGCGGTGCCGGTGCGGGCGGTGGTCATGGGCTGGACGATGGTCATCGCACCCTCCTCGTACTGTGCTTGGCACGGCGATTCCGACCGCCGGGGCAAGCGCCCCTTCGGTCATCGGCGCGGCTCAGATCTCGCCGGACTTCGCTGCGGCCCCGTGCTCCAGCGCCTTCCACATCTCGACATCGCGCTCGGCGGTCCAGATGCGCGGGTGGTCGAGGCCCTTAGCCTCGTCATAGGCGCGGGAAACGTTGAAGGGCATGCAGTGCTCGAAGATCACCCAATGCCCGTATTTCGGCCGCATCGCGCCCATTGCCTCGTCATAGACCTGCTTGAGGCTGGCCCCTTTGGCCGCACCGGTCCTGGCGATGGCGAAGAGGTCCGCGGTGAAGGCGGCGGTGCCGGCGATGCCTTCCTCGACGTCCTTCGGGTTGAGCAGGCTGCGGCCACGGCCGGGGACCAGCTTCTCCGCGCCCAGCGCCTTCAGCGCCGTGAGCGTCGCCGGCCAGTCGGTGAAATGCGCGTCGCCGCAATAGGGCGTGGCGCCAAACTCCACCACGTCGCCGGCGAAGCAGACCTTTTCCTTCGGCAGCCAGACCACCGTGTCGCCGGCGGTGTGGCTGCGGCCGATCTGGATGATCTGCACTTCCCGCTGGCCCATCCACAGCGTCATCCGCTTGTGGAACACCACATGCGGCCAGGTCAGGCCGGGAATGCTCTCCTTGCCGCGGAACAGGCGGGGAAAGCGACCGATTTCGCTGTCCATGTCTTGTTGGCCGCGCTCGACGATCAGGTCGCGCGTGACATCGGAGGCGATGATCTCGGCGCCCTGGTAGCCCGAGGCGCCGAGCACGCGGACCGCATGATAGTGGCTGAGCACGACATGCCGGATCGGTTTGTCCGTCACGCTGCGCACCTTGGCGATGACGTCGGCCGCCATCTTCGGCGTCGCCTGCGCATCAACCACCAGCACACTGTCATCGCCGATGACGATGCCGGAATTCGGGTCACCCTCGGCAGTCCAGCCATAGAGGCCCGGGCCGAGTTCGTCGAAGGAGACCACCTTCTCGGTCAGGTCGTTGCTGCTGGCGAAGCCGGACATGGGCGTCTCCTCTCCTGCTGCATCCCACGTGACCAATTCGATGGCGGCCAGCGGAATACTTGCTACGTAATGCGTAGCTTGCTATGCTGTATGTAGCGAATCAACGGGGCTGCGTGTCAAGTGCCACGTGACCAGGACATGCCGGTGACCGAAGACGCCCGCAGCGGGGTGAAGTCGGTGGAAGTGGCCGGGCAGTTGCTGCGGCTATTGGCTGAGGCCGGCGGTCCGATGCGCTTGGCCGACCTCTCACGTGCCGCAGCCATGCCCTCGGCCAAGGCTCATCGCTACCTCGTCAGCCTCAGCCGCTCCGGGCTGGTGGAGCAGGACCCGGCGACAGCCCGCTACGAACTTGGTCCCTTGATGCTCCGCGCTGGCCTCGCGGCACTGGGGCGTTCCGACCTGCTGAAGCGGGCGGAGCGGGCGCTGGAGGCGATCGTCGCCCGTACCGGAGAGACCGCCGCAGCTGCGGTCTGGGGTACGCATGGCCCGACTCATGTGCGGCTAGTGGCGGCGCGCCACGCGCTGGCGGCCAGCGTCCCGCCCGGCCATGTCTGCCCGCTGACCTATTCGGCCTCCGGCCTAGTCTTCTGCGCCTTCGACGAGGCGGAGCGGACCATGCCCTTTGCCGAGCGCGAGATGTCGCAGAGCCGGGCCATCGGCCGCCCGGGCGCCCCGGCCGATGCCGCGGCGCTGGAGCGGGTTCTGGCCGCGGTGCGCCGGCGGGCCTTCGCCACCACAGCCAACGAAGGCGACACCGGCCTCGCCGCCGTCTCCGTGCCGGTCTTCGACGCCGCAGGCGGCCGCATCCGCTTGGCGCTGACGGTGTTCAGCCGGGTTGGCCGGCTGAATGTCGCGCCGGACGGGCCAGTGGTCGCGCTGATGCTGGAGGCAGCAGCGAGCCTTGAGGCAGAATTGCATGGCCTCCGGAGTTAGGTCGGCCAGACAGTTGCCGGAAGGCTGGCGGCGCTGCCCAGACGCCTCCGCAACCATGCCTTCGCTGTCCCATGCCGCTGCGCCGCGTGCCATAAGCGCACCGCAACCGTATCCGGCCCCGAGTTCCCATGATTCGTCTAGATAATATCAGCAAGCAGAACGGCCAGCAGCTCCTCTTCATCGAGGCCTCCGCGGCGCTCCAGAGGGGCGAGAAGATCGGCTTGGTCGGGCCCAACGGCGCCGGCAAGACCACGCTGTTCCGCATGATCACCGGCCAGGAGCCGCCGGACGAGGGGCTGGTGATGGTCGACCGTGGCGTCAGCGTCGGCTTCTTCAGCCAGGATGTCGGCGAGATGTCCGGTCGCAGCGCGGTGGCCGAGGTGATGGACGGCGCTGGCGACGTCAGCACCGTGGCGGCAGAGCTGGTGGCGCTTGAGGCCGCCATGGCCGATCCCGACCAGTTGGAGAAGCTGGACGAGATCATTGAGCGCTTCGGCGAGGTGCAGGGGCGGTTCGAGGCGCTGGGCGGCTATGCCCTCGAGGGTCGCGCGCGCGAAGTCCTCGCCGGGCTCAGCTTCAGCCAGGCGATGATGGACGGGGATGTCGGCGCGCTCTCAGGCGGCTGGAAGATGCGTGTCGCGCTCGCCCGCATCCTGCTTATGCGCCCCGACGTCATGCTGCTGGACGAGCCGAGCAACCATCTCGACCTCGAGAGCCTGATCTGGCTTGAGAATTTCCTAAAGGGCTATGACGGCGCGCTGCTCATGACCTCGCATGACCGCGAGTTCATGAACCGTATCGTCAACAAGGTGATCGAGATCGATGGCGGCGGGTTGACCAGCTATAACGGCAACTACGAATTCTACGAGCAGCAACGCGCCAACGCTGAAAAGCAGCAGCAGGCCCAGTTCGAACGCCAGCAGGCCATGCTGGCCAAGGAGATCAACTTCATCGAACGCTTCAAGGCGCGCGCCTCCCATGCCGCGCAGGTGCAGAGCCGGGTGAAGAAGCTCGACAAGATCGAACGCGTCGAGCCGCCGAAGCGCCGCCACTCCGTGACATTCGAATTCCAGCCGGCGCCGCGATCGGGTGATGACGTGGTGAACCTGAAGGGAGTCCACAAGCGCTATGGCAGCCGGGTAATCTATGAAGGCCTGGACCTGTTGGTGCGCCGCCGGGAGCGTTGCTGCGTCATGGGCATCAATGGAGCCGGCAAGTCGACGCTGCTGAAGCTGGTCACCGGCAATACCGCGCCGGATGCCGGGACCATCACGCTCGGCGGCAGCGTGAAGCTCGGCTACTTTGCGCAGCACGCCATGGAACTGCTGGATGGCGAGCGGACCGTCTTCCAGTCGCTGGAAAACCAATTTCCCCGCGCCTCACAGGGCTCGCTGCGGTCGCTGGCGGGCTGCTTCGGCTTCTCCGGCGACGAGGTGGAGAAGCGCTGCCGGGTGCTCTCCGGTGGCGAGAAGGCGCGGCTGGTGATGGCGATGATGCTCTACGATCCGCCGAACTTCCTGGTGCTGGACGAGCCGACCAATCACCTCGACATGGCGACTAAGGAGATGCTGGTCGCGGCGCTGGCGCAATATGAGGGCACGATGCTCTTCGTCTCGCATGATCGCCACTTCCTGGCAGCGCTGTCCAACCGCGTGCTGGAGCTGACGCCCGAAGGGATCCACCAGTATGACGGCGGCTATACCGAATACGTCGCGCGGACGGGCCAGGAGGCGCCGGGGCTGCGGAACTGAGGCACCGCGCGTCAGGCAATTCCCGCCTTCGCAGGAGAGCATAACCCTTCTAGGCTTTCCTCCAAGCGATAAGAGTCCGGCGCCTGACGGCCGGGCCGATGGAGGAGACCAGTCCGAATGGTCCACGCCCCCTGTCATGCGGTAGACTCCCGATGAGCCGCACCGACCTTCCCCGCCGTGCGCTGCTTGCCGTGACCGGGCAGCTTGCCGCGCCATCGCTCGCTGGCGCCCAGGCAATCGGCCCCCAGGGCACTGGCACTGCAGCAAAGGGCCTCGATGGCTGGCCAAGCAGCCGCAGCGTCAGCTTGGTGATCCCCTTTACACCGGGCGGCGGCACCGACGTCGTCGCCCGCATCCTGCAGGACGGTTTCTCCGAGAGCTTCGGCGGCAATTTTGTCATGGAGCACAAGCCCGGTGCCACCACGACGGTCGGCGCCCGCTACGTCGCCCGGGCACGGCCGGATGGCACAACGCTATTGGTCGGCAGCAATTCGGCCTTGTCCCAGGCGCCCTTCGCCTACCGCAACCTGGGCTATGATCCACTGACTGACTTCACATTCATCAGCTTGCTTTATGCCTCCGCTTATCTGCTGGTGGCGCATCCGCGCTGGACCGGTTTCGCTCAGGTGATCGAGACGGCGAAGCGCGAGCCGGGCAAGCTTTCTTACGCCACCTGGGGTGTTGGCTCGACTGCGCACATGCTGATGCTCGACCTGTGTGAGCGGGCCGGGGTCGAGATGCTGCACGTGCCCTTCGGTGGACCGGCTCCGGCGCTGACCGAGATCCTGGCCGGCCGCGTCGACCTGATGTTCACAACCTTCGCTCCGGCGCGCGGGCATGTGCTGGAAGGCCGGCTGAACGCGCTCGGCGCCCCACATGAGCAGCGATTGGCGGCGGTGCCGAAGGTGCCGACGATGGGCGAGTTGGGACTGCCGGAGTTCCTGGTCAGTGCCTGGTGGTGCCTGGCCGGGCCCGCCGGGCTTACGCCACCGCTCGCCGCGGCGCTCGATCAGGCTGTACGCGTCGCTGTATCCCGCCCGCAGGCGCAGCAACTGGCCGGGGAATTCGGCCTGCTGCCGCTGCCGCTCGGTCCTCAAGCGATGCGCGCCCGGATCACCCGCGACCTTTCGCTGAACGAGGTGCTGATGCGCAAGGCGGGGATCACGCCGGAATAGAAAGCACCGCATGCCCCATTCCCTGCGCTGCGTCATCATGCGAGGCGGCACCAGCAAGGCGGTCTTTCTGAAAGAGGCCGATATTCCGGCGGACCCGGAAGCGCGACGGCGGCTGATCCTGGCGGTCTATGGGTCACCCGACCGGCGGCAGATCGATGGCCTCGGCGGCGCCGATCCGCTGACCAGCAAACTGGCAATCATCGGTCCGCCGCGCGAGGCATTGCCGCGCGCCGCCGGCACGCATCTGACCTATACCTTCGGTCAAGTGGAGATCGACCATCCGGAGGTCGACTGGCGCAGCCTCTGCGGCAATATCAGCGCCGCCGTGGGTGTTTTTGCCGTTTACGAAGGCATGGTCACGCCGACCGCCCCGGTCACGGTCGTTCGCGCTTACAACACCAATCTAGATCGGGTTCTGCGGATCGAGGTGCCGGTCGAGAATGGCCGGCCGCTCGAGCATGGCGACTATGTGGTGCCCGGCGTACCGGGCAGCGGTGCCCGCATCATGATCGACTTCGCCGACACCGCCGGGGGCGCCACCGGCCGGCTTCTGCCGACGGGACGGCCGGTCGACCGGCTCGAAGTGCCGGGTTTCGGCCCGCTCGACGTTTCGCTGGTCGATATCGGCAATGCGCATGTCTTCCTGCGGGCGCATGATCTCGGGCTGACCGGCACTGAGACCGCTGCCGAGATCGACGCCAAGCCGGAGCTTCGCGCCTTGGTCGAGCGGATCCGCGGCATGGCCGCTGAGCGCATGGGTATGGTCGCCGATGCGGCACGCGCGCGGGAAGAGTCGCCGGCGACTCCCTTGCTCGGCATGGTCGGGCCACCTGCCGACTATCGCAATGCGCTGGCCGGCGGGATGGTGACGGAGATGGAGGTCGATCTCGTCTCCCGCCTCATGTTCATGCAGCAGATGCACAAAACCTATGCCGGCACCAGCACGGTCTGCACCGGTGTCGCCGCACGGCTCGCAGGCACGCTGGTCCATGAGGTGACTCGGCCGCACAATCGCGCCGCCATTCGCATCGGCCATCCGGCCGGAGTGATCGAGATTGAGACTGAGATCGCCCCGGATGGCACGGTGCGGCGCGCGACGCTCGGCCGTACGGCCCGGCGTATCCTTGAGGGTAGGGTCTTCGTGCCGGTCGATTGGGACGCGGTGATCCAGAAGAGAAGGACGGATGGCCATGGACGGGGCTGAGATTGCAACGGTCGTGCGGCCGGTCGCCGCCGGCACCCGCGCCGCCTGGTCGGCGCCGGAGCTTGCCGCGGATCCGTCCTGGGTCTTCGCGCTGAGCGAGGGGGCTGCCGGGGAAATGGCGCGGGCGGTCCGGCGGGCGCATCGGCCCGGCCAGCCGCTGACCGACTACCGGCGCGAGGATTTCGACTTCAGCGCGGCGCTGCCCGTGCTGGATGCGGCCTTTGCCGAGACTCGCAACGGCCGCGGCATCGCGCTGGTGCAAGGCCTGCCGCGGGAGGCGTTGTCCGAGCCGGAATTCGAACTGCTGACATGGGCAATCGGCCTGCATGCCGGCGTGCCGCGACCCCAGGGCAAGGCCACACATTACCTCTCCGCGGTGCGGGATGTTGGCACGGTCTACCGCAGCGGCACCGGCCGTGGCTATTCCTCGAATGCCGAGCTGGACTTCCACACCGATGGCGCGGATGTCGTCGCACTCACCTGCTTCAACACCGCCAAGGCAGGCGGCATGAGCATGGTCAGCAGCTCGGTTACTGCGCACAACATCATGGCGAGTGAACGCCCTGACTTGGCGGCGTTGCTGCATGGCACCTTTCATTTCAGCCGACAGGCGGAGCAGGCCCCCGACGAGGCGCCCTTCTACCCGCATCCCATCTACGCCGCGCTCGAAGGGCGCTTGCACAGCCGGTGGAACCGCAACCGCATTATCTCGGCGCAGAAGCTGCCTGGCGTGCCACCCTTGAGCGCCGCACAGCATGCGACGATCGACCTGTTGGACGAGATCCTGCGGCGGCCTTCGGTGATGTACGCGATGCATTTGGCGCCGGGCGACATGCAACTGCTCAACAGCCATGTCACGCTGCATTCCCGTACCGAATTCGAGGACCACGATGACCCGGCGGCCAAGCGATTGCTGTTCCGCTTATGGCTGACCCCGCCGGATGCGCGGGCACTGCCGGAGGCCTGGCTGCCGGGTTATCGCAGCGTCGCCGCCCGCACGGTGCGTGGCGGCATCCGTGGCCAAGCCTATGACTCGGTACGGCGGGCCTTCGAGCGGCGTCAGGCCGCGGCCTTGGCAATGCTGCTGGAACCGGAGGCCAACCAGGCTTAGTGTCAGAGTGGGGCGTGCCGGATACCGCTGGTCAACCGGCACCCCCGGCCCAAGCGCCGGTGTGGGAAATGGCTTCTATTGTGTTTGCCTGGATTGCCCCGGCGGTTGTCCGAAGCCGGCCGGAAGGAAGTACCGCAAGCTCGGCAGGCTGAGCCTTCCGTCCGGCCTTGGCCCTTAGTCCCGGAATGTTTAGGGCAGCCGATCCTATTGGGGGCATTGCTCCCGCACTGTGGCGGCGATCGCCTTCGCCGTGATGCCGAAATGTCGCCAGAGATCATCCTCCGCGCCGGAGGCCCTGAGGTCGGACATGACGATGAAGGCGCCATCATGCCCGATCCGGCGATTCCGGCTGAGCCGCATCGCGGCCTTCATCCCGATGCGCGGCGCGGTGCCGAGCACCGCCCGGCGGTAAGCGCTGTCCTGCCACTCGAGCACCGCCCAGCAGGGCATGGAGACGACGGCAACGGCAGTTCCCACCTCTGCCAGAATGGCCCGGGCCTGCATCGCCATTGCGATTTTGGTGCTGGTGACGACGATGGTGGCAACGCGCAGCCCGCGATCGGCCTTGGCCACCACGTAGGCGCCGCGGGCGCTGCATCGCTCCGCCGCGCCGCACTGCCGTCTGCGACCGCCGGGCGAAGGCCAGGCAGGCCGGGCCGGTGCGGTGGGCAACTTTACGCAGGAGGCCGGGCGACACGGCAGAGCGACGAGTGGCGGCCCGGCCGCGCTGAGCGGGGCGGATCCTGGAATGCTGGTCACCCTGGTGGCTGAGCGGGCAAATGCGACCTTGGCCTCATACGCGGGCATGCTGGCCGAGCGGGTCGGCCGGCAGTTCAGCGCGCCGGTGACCCGCCGCGCGCTGCCGCGTGCCGGCTTGCGGTGGAACGAAAAGACCCTGCACGCAAGCGAGCAGGAGCCCGCAAACGTCGCCGCCGCCCGGGCACCACGGCGAGACGAGATCGCGTGTCAGGTCTATCCCGACCACCTTCTTCCTTGACGAGAGCGGCCTGGACACCCGCCTAGCCCGCAGCCATAACCAGGCGTTGCAGGGACAGCGGACCGTCAGCCGCGTCCCGGGCGGGCATTGGCGGCGGCTGACCATCCTCGGTGCCATCGCCTGCGACGACTTGGCTGCGGGCATAACGATCGCGGTTGCCAGCAGCACCGCCGTCCTCCTCGCCTTCACCGAACAGGTGCCAATTTCAGCCCTGCACAGCCGTCCTGAGACGCTCGTCGCCATGGACAATCTCGCCCCGCACAGGGCCGCTGCGGTCCAGACGGCACTCCGACGCGCCGGCCTTCTTCATCGTCACCTGCCAGCTTACTCGATAGACTTAAGCCCGATCGAACTGGCCTGGTCCAAGCTGAAGGCCAGGCTGCGCGCCGTCGCGCCGCCGACCATCGCCACTCTTGAATACGCTCTGCCGAGTGCCCGCGACGCGATCACGTCAAATGAGGCGCGTGTTTGATTCCAACACTGCGGATGCGATTCATCGTGAAACGCAATCCGCTTCAGGCAAACATCTGACCTCGTTCGGCGACTGGGCGTACGGTAGAGCACGGGTGGTGGAACGAGCAGATTTTGAACTCGTGGCCGCATGGCCGGAGGCAAGCCGAGGTTTTTCCCTGGCCTCCTCTGCCACCCTAACTCGGCCCAGTAAACAGATGTGGACGGAGGTCGCGCCTCGGCACCCTGATGAGGCTTGCTCGGACATCCTGCAAGTTGACAGGCGAGCTGGCTGGCCTGCAGAAATCCTGCGCGTTCCGGCGCGGCCCGAACTGGGAAAGCGCCGGAATTGCAAGGGGAACTGGCGGACAGGGTGGGATTCGAACCCACGATACGCTTTTGACGTATACGCACTTTCCAGGCGCGCGCCTTCGACCGCTCGGCCACCTGTCCATAACCGGAAGGAACCGTCGAGTGGCTCCCACAGGGCGGCGGACCATAGTGGCGAGCCTCGCCCAGGGCAACCCGCCTTTGCGCAACGATTGAGGCTTTTCGAAAAGCCGCATCCGTGGTTCCTGCCGCCTCCGCACCACCCCGGAAGGGACCAGCCATCATGGACCGCCGTGTCATCCTCCGCCGCAGTGCCGCCGCTGCTGTCTCCGCGCGGCTTGCGGCGCCGGCCATCAGCAATGCCCAGGCACCGGCGATCCGCTGGCGGCTGACCAGCAGTTACCCGACCAGCCTTGATGCTATCCACGGCGCCGGCCATGTCTTTGCGAGAACCGTGGCGGAACTGACCGAGGACCGCTTTCAGATCCGCATTTTCGGCCCGGGCGAGGTGGTGCCCGCTCTGCAGGCACTCGACGCTGTACAGGCCGGTACGGTGGAGGCGGCGCATACCACCTCATCCTTCTACATCGGTAAGAGCCCAGCTTTCGCCTTCGCCACCGGCGTGCCCTTCGGCATGAACACCCGGCAGCAGAATGCCTGGATGTACGAAGGCGGCGGCATCGACCTGCTGAACGAGTTGTTCCGGCAGTATAATGCTTATAGTCTGCCGCTCGGCACTACCGGAGCGCAGATGGGCGGTTGGTTCCGCAAGGAGATCAAGACGACCGAGGACCTGAAGGGTCTGAAGATGCGCATCGCCGGGCTCGGCGGCACGGTGCTGTCGCGCGTCGGCGGCGTGCCGCAGCAGCTGGCAGGCGGCGACATCTACCCGGCGCTGGAGCGCGGCACCATCGACGCGGTCGAATGGCTCGGTCCCTATGATGACGAAAAGCTCGGTTTCAACAAGGTCGCGCCCTACTATTACTACCCCGCTTGGTGGGAAGGCGCGGCGAATACCTCGCTGGTGGTGAACCTCGAGCAGTGGAACGCCCTGCCGAAGAGCTACCAAGCCGCCATCCGCGTCGCCGCGGCCGAGGCGACGCATTGGATGGTCGCCCGCTACGATATCCGCAATCCGGATGCCCTGCGGCGCCTGCTGGCGAGCGGCACCCAGCTTCGCGCCTTCCCGCGCGAGGTGATGGACGCCTGCTACCGCGAGGCCCTGGCGCTGGAGCAGGAGCTGGCAGCGAAGAGTCCTGAGTACAAGAAGATCCACGACAACTGGGCGAAGGCCCGCGACGACATGCGGGCCTGGTTCCGCGTCGCCGAGTTGTCTTTCGACAACTACTTGGCCCAGGCCTCGCGCCGCTGAAGCTGCGGGACGGCGGGCTTCAGTCTCGGAAAGCCCGTCGCGCGGCATGGCGGATCGGCGTCCAGAAATAGCTGATCGGCGTGCGCTTCTCGCCGAGGACGTAGATTTCCACTGGCATGCCAGCGAAGAGCTTCACCTCGGGAAAGTGCTGTAGCGCGTCCGGCTCCAGCTCCGCCCGGATCGTGTAGTACTGGTTGCCGCTCTGCTGGGTGGTGATATCCGGGGCGACCAGAGTCACCCGCCCCGACAGCACCGGCAGCTCCCGCATCCGGTAGGCGGTAAGGCGCAGGTTGGCCTTTTGGCCGACCGCCACCTGCTCGATGTCGCTCGGCAGGACTTGGCCCTCCACCACCAGCCGGTCCGCCGCCGGTACCAGGTCTAGGATCGGCTGGCCGCCGGCGATGCTGCTGCCGGGCGTGAACATCTGGATATTGGTCACCCGCCCGGCCTCCGGCGCCAACAGCTCGCGCCGCGTCAGCACGTCCTGCGCCGCGCGCAGCTGCTGCACCGCCGAGGCGACCGCGGCTTCGGTCGTCTGCAGGTCGTTCGCGATGTCGGACAACCGTGTGAAGCGCAGCGTCGTGAGCTGCTGCTCGCCCTGCAGCATGGCCTGCTGGTACTGCTTCTCCTGCGCGGCGGAGGCACCGGCGACCGCCGTGAAACTGGCTTCCTGCCGCTGCAGCTCGAGCACGGTGAAGCGGGAGGCGAAGCCCTGCGCCAGCAGCCGCGCAAGGCCGGCGATCTGGTCCCGCGTCGAGCGCACCTGCTGCTCCGCTCCCTCCCGCTGGGCCCGGGCACCGGCGGCCTGTTCGCGGAACTGGATGATCTGCTTCTCCCCCACTGCGACCTGGCTGTCGTAATTCGACCAGCGGGCGGCGAAAAAGGCCTGCTCGGCCTTGAGGAAGACATCGATTGCCGGGTCGGCGGCGGCGGCCTGCCGCAGCTCCACCGGGAAATCCAGGGCACGCTGGTCGGCCTGTTCCGCCCGCAGCCGGGCGATGCGGGCGCGGCCGCTCCAGACCGCGGCGCGGGCCTGGTCGGCCAAGGCCTCCGCTTGGGTGACGTCGAGCTGCACCAGCGGCTGCCCGGCCTCGACCAGGCTGCCTTCTTTCACCAGCAGCCGACGCAGAATGCCCGGCTCCAGCAGCGTCACCGTCTTCCGTTTGCCTTCCGGAATCATCTGGCCATTGCCCAGCACCGCTTGCTCGATCGTGGTCATGGTCGCCCAGCCGCCGAGCGGCAGCAACGTCAGGCCAAGGACGAGCAGGGCGCGCCGCGTCAGCCGCGCCACCGGCGGCGTGCGGATCGCCGCCTCGAGCTGCGCCTCGAGCGAGGGACGCGGAAGTGGGGAGGGCAGAGCGATGGTCCCGCCGCGTTCAACCATGTGCTGCAAGGCCATTCTCCATGAGCGCGCTGCCGCGACGGCCGGTCTGCGTCTCCCAGCGGCCGCCGGCGTCGAGGATAAGGCGGCTGTCAGCGATATCCGCCCAGGTCTGCGGCTCATGCGTCACTACCAGCACGATGCCGCCGCGCAGCCGCACGCGCTCCACGGCGGTGCGCAACTCGGCCCGGGCGGTGCCGTCCAGGCCGACCTCCGGCTCGTCCAACACCAGCAGCGAGGGCTCGCCGAACAAGGCCCGCGCCAAGCCGACCAGCCGACGCTGGCCGGCCGAAAGACCCGCGGTCTGCCCTGCCTGGGTCTGGTAGCCGAGCGGCAGATGGCCGATCATCGCATGCGCGCCGGCCGCCCGCGCCGCGGCCACCACCGCCTCCGGCGCCGCATCCGGGCCGCGGCCGATATTGTTGAAGACGTCGGTGTCCAGCAGCTGCACGTCCTGCGGCAGGTAGCCGATGCGGGCGCCGAATTCCTCCCGCTCGCAATGGTGGCTGTCCTGGCCGTCCAGCAGCACCCGGCCCGCGGTCGGCGGCAGCAGCCCGAGAACCAGCCGCAGCAGCGTGCTCTTGCCCACCCCGTTGGCGCCCTGGACGGTGCAGACCGATCCTGGCGGCAGATGCAGCGCGATTCCACCGATGATCGGCGCCGGGAGCCCCGACGGGTGGAAGGCAAGGTGGTCGAGCAGCAAACCTGCCGGGGCGGCTGGGTCGCGCGGCAGCGGCGCGGGTGCCGAATCCTGCCGCATGGCCCGCCGCAGCCGGCCCCAGGCGGTGATGCCACCTGCCCAGCTCTCCCAGCCGGTCATCAGGTGGGAAAACGGATGCAGCGCGTTCGACATCAGGAAATAAACGCACATCAGCATGCCGGCCGTCGCCGAGCCGTCGAAGAGCAGGGTGCCCACATAGACGAAGGCGCCCATCTGCAGCAGGTTGGAGACCAGCGTCTCGATCTCGTGCAGGGCCTCGGTGCGGCGGTGCGTCGCCTCCTCCGCTGCCAGCGCGGCGCCGTAGCGGTGCTGCCAGCGGGACAGGGTTGCGGGCACCAGGCCGAGCCCACGCACCAGGTCCGGATGGGAGAGCTGGGCACTGAGTTCGATCTCGGCCTCGTCCATCGCCTGTGCGCTGCCGCGCAGCCGCCGACGGGTGGCGAGATGCATGGCGACGCCCAGGCCAGCGACCACCGCGGCGCTGCCAAGCCCGATGAAGCCGAGCTTGGTGTCGAGGGTGAACATCACCAGGATGGCGACCACGGCGCCGGCCAGCTCAAGGAAGAGCAGTGCGGCCCGGCTGGCGAACAGCGCCTGGACCTTGGTAATCTCGCGCAGCACGCTGGCCCCCTGGGCCATGTCGGTGCGGACCGCATTGCGCACCGCGGCCTGCAGCGCTTCGGCGCGCAGACTGACGCCCAGCCGTTCGGCGAGGGCGCCCAGCAGCCTGGTGCGGAGGTGTCCGTACCACCCGGACAGCGCGACGGCCAGGCTGAACAGCACGGCGAAGCCCATCGCCGTCGCGCCGTTCCGCGTATCCATCACGCCGTCGCTGAGGTGCTTCATCACCAGCAGGAAGCCGAGGAACGCCATCTGGCTGGCGAGCGTCAGCAGCACCAGGGTGACGACGAAGCCCGGCGTCACGCCAAGGTCGCGCAGCCGCAGGCCGTCGCGGGGAGCGGTCCTGCTCATGAGGTCACCATCGCCGGGCGGTGCGGCCGCGGCAGCTTCGCCGTGCGCCCGGGCAGGCGGGGGCGCTCCTCCCCTGCCGGCACCAATTGGCCCTGCCGGATCGCCAGCACGCGGTCCGCACTGGCCAGCAGGCTCGGTCGATGTGTGGTGAAAACGACCGCGGTGCCGTCCGCCTTTAGCCGGCGCAACAGCTGCACGATCTCCGCCTCGCCCTGCTGATCCAGTGCGGCGGCCAGCTCGTCGAGCACCAGCAGCCTGGGCTGGCCGTACAGTGCGCGGGCGAGGGCGATGCGATGCCGCTGGCCCATCGAGAGTTGCCAGCTGCCGGTCAGCGGGGTCGCATAGCCGCAGGGCAACCCGATGATGGTGGCGTGGGCCCCGGCACGCTGCGCGGCGTCCAGCACCTTTGGCATGTCGGGCGTCTCGAGCCGGGCGATGACCTCGGCGGCGGTGGCGCGGGACAGCAGCGCATCCTGCGGCAGATAACCGAGGTGTCTTGCCAGTTCCCGGCGGTCCCATTGGCTGGTGGCGTGGCCATCCAGGTACACGCCGCCGCCGTTCGGCCGCAGGATGCCGACCAGCAGCCGCAGCAGCGTGCTCTTGCCGCTGCCGGAAGGGCCGACGATGGCGACGATCTCGCCGGCGCCGACCTCGAGCTGGAGGTTGCGGAACAGCGCGGGCTGCGGGCCGCGAAACCCGAAGGACAGGTGTTCGGCGGTCAGCCGCAGGGCCGGCGGCGGGAAGGCGATGCCTTCGGGGATCGCCGCGGTCGCCCGCATCATGGCGCGCAGCCGCTGCCAGGCCGCTATCGCTTCGGTCAGGCTGCGCAGGTGCGCGCCGAAGCCGAGGAACGGGCCGACCACCATCCCGATCACCAGGACGGACGCTCCGAACGCAGCATTGATGGTTTGCCCGCTCAGGGTCAGCCCCGCCATGAGAAAGATGACGCTGCCACGCAGCGCTCCGGCCAGCAGCTCCAGCAGCGTCTTCAGCCGCTCGGCCCGGCGCTCACAGTCCCAGGCCTCGGCCGATCCCTCGGCCGCCACCGCGACCCACTGGCGTACCAGACGCGGCAGCATGCCCATGGCCAGCACCGCCTCGCCCGACCGCATGGCGTCCGCCGCCATGCCGAAGGCCCGGCCTCGGCTCTCCCCGGCGACCCTGGCGGACCGGTGCGCCGCCCGGGTCATCAGCAGGCTGACGACGCTGCCGGCGAGGCAAAAGATCAGCGACATGACGCCCGCCACCCAGTGCATGGCGAAGATCAGCGCCAGCAGCAACGGCGCGGTCAGCAGGGCGATGGCGATATGCGGAAGCTGGCCGGACAAAGCGCCGCGCAGCGTCTCGATGGCACCGAGTGCGGCGCTCGAGAGCACTTCCGGCCGGCCGGCCCGTTGCGCTGTGCAGAGTACGGTCGGCACTGCCAGGCGTTCGGCGATGTAGCGGGACACCGCGGCGACCGCCCGGTGCTGGACGATGCGGACAACCGCGGCGGCAACCAGGGCCATGACCCAGAAGATGCTGGCGGAGAACAACGTGTCGGCGCTCTGCGTCGAGGGCAGCAGGGTGAAGAGGCTGGTCTTGTTGAGGATCAGGGCGAAGCCGAGCAGCACGCCAACCAGGCCGAGCCCGAGCATAAGTGCAAACCAAGCGGCGACGATCCGCACGGTATCCTCGATCGCGCTGCGCAGCAGCGCATCCGCCGAAGCACCCGAACCAGAACCAGGGTTGGAGGTGGCAGCCATGCCGCTCAGCCCAGCCAGCGCAGCGTGGCGGCAGCGAGTGCCCCGGTGGAAATGCAGGCGAGCAGCGCGTAGAGCACGGCCTGCCAGGGGTCGATCCCGGCAGCGGCCGGAGGCGGAGCCAGCACGGTAAGTTCAGCCAGCCGCGTGTCGAGCCGCGTCAGCCAGAGCTCCAGGTGCTGCACGCGGGTCTGCAACGCGTCGATCGCCGGAACCTCGGCCTGCCGCTCGCCGTCCTGCTGGCCGGTCCGTTCACGCAATGCGACCAATTCACGGCGCAGGTCGCGCTGCTCGGCGATGACGCCTTCCATCGTCCGCTGCATCGCGTTGCTGGCCGGCGTCGACTGGCGCGGCAGGCGCACCGCGATCGGATATTCACGGCCGTCATCGCCGAACGCGACCACGGCGAGTTCCGCCAGCCGGTCGCGCCATTCCGGGCGCAGCGGCAGCTCGAAGGCGTGGCAGCCATCGCCAATGCCAGCCTTGGCGAGGTCGGGGCGGGCGCCATCCGCCCGCGCCTCCGCCAGGGTCTCCCCGCCGATGCGCAGCACGACCCGCACGCGGTGGGCCGGATGGCCGAAATCCCAGGCCCAGCCGTAAAGCCGGTCGGGAGTCGCATTGTCGATCACGCCGCGGACGTCGGAGGTGCGGCCCTGGCCGGACCCGGCCTCGGTCAGCCGCTCAGACTCGGGGGCGGCGGCGTCCGGTGTCTGGATCAGCATGATCTCTGCTTCCCTTGCAGCGGGCTCGTCACGCGGCGCGCGCGCCCAGGGTGTCCCGATACAGGTCGAGGTGGCGCAGCGTGGCCGCCTCGATCGTCAGCGGCGGGCGGGTATTCCCGGCCAGCGTTTCCCAGAGCCCCTCGGTCTCGATCGCTCGGCGCATTACCCGTGCCAGGCCGGCCGGGTCTCCGACCGGCGCGTGCAGCCCGTCGACACCGTCGCGCACCATCTCGGCCATTCCGCCGATCTCGCTGCAGATGACCGGTCGGCGGTGCAGGAAAGCTTCCTGGATCACTAGCGGCGCGTTCTCCCACCAGATCGAGGGCACCACGACCCAGTCGACCTGCGCCATCAGCCCAGGCAGCCCGACGGCGTCATAGGGCCCGGTGTGCCGCGCGGCGGGTGCGGCCTCGAGTGCCGTGGAGAAGCCGGCCATGAAGGCATCCGACTGGTACGCGGCGCCGCCATGCAGCGTCACGCCATGCACGATTCCTTCGGCCGAGAGCCGGCGCGAGGCGTCGAGCAGCACCAACCCGCCCTTGAAGCGGTTGACGTGGCCGAAGAAACCAAAGCGGTCGCGCCGGCCGTCGGGTGCCGCGCGACGTGGCACCGCGGGCGGCGCGGCGATGCCGTTCGGCATGACCTGGACTTGCCGCCCCGGATAACCAGCCGCAAGGTAGCGGTCCCGGGCGAAGGCGCTTGGTGTCAGGATGCGGTCGAACTCGCCCAGCACGTCGCGCATCTGCAGCTCGCGCATGACGAAATCGGCGCCGCTGCGGCCAGGGAAGCAGGCTTGGCAGCGATCAAGCGACGGGCCGGCGCAGAGCCGGCCGTCGGTCGTCAGCAGCTGGCCTTCCTGGGCGCAGAGCGGGAAGAAGTCGTGCGCGGTGAAGATGAGCCGGGCCTGCGGCGCGGCCCGGCGGATCAGGTCGACTGTCTCCACCCCAAACTGCAGCAAGTGGTGGACATGCACGATGTCCGGCCGCAGCGCCTCGATCGCCGGAGCGAGCGAAGCAAGCCCGTAGGTATCCGGCTGAGCCAAACCGAAGCGGTCGAAGTGGCCGAGCCAGACCAGCGCCTCGTCCGGCGCGTCGCCGATGCCCTGCAGCAGCGTGCCGGGCCGGCGTTCGCGGTGCGCACCGGTGACGGCGGCGAGGAACATCCCCTCCACGCCGTGCCGGTCGCGCAATTCGCGGAACAGGCCGCGGGCGAAGACCTCGGTGCCGCCCGGCTGCAGGCCGGGATGGTTGTGGCAGAGAAAGAGAACCCGCATCAGCGCCGCTCCGCCCGCGCCTGGCGGGCCATCAGCGCGGCGATCTCGGGCGCCCAGCGGCGGTGGTGCAGGGTGCGGTTGTAGGTGGAGGCAAGGCTCCTGGCGTAGCCGCCATGGTCGCGGATCGACTGCCGCTCGAAGTGGAAGAGCTCGGATTGCGGGATGTAGCCGATCTCCCCGCCGGCGGCGCGCAGGCGCAGGCAGAGGTCGGAATCCTCGTAGTCGCCGATTACATAGTCGGTGCTGATGCCGCCCACCGCCTTCCAGGCTTCGGCGCGGACGCAGAAGGCGGCGCCGGTGATGCCGGGCACCCGGCGGGCGACCTGGGCTGCCGGCCAGTGCCGCGGATGGCCCTTGAAGTAGTGGTCGTTGAACCACTCCGCCTCGCCATCCATCTGTAGGAAATAGAGCCCAGCATGCTGTAGCGAGCCGTCCTCGAACAACAGCTTTGGTCCGACCGCGGCCAACTTCCGCTGCCGCTTCAGCGCCGTGAGCATCGGTGCCAGCCAATTGCGCGTCGCAGGCACGACATCCGAGTTCAGCAGCAGCAGGACCGGCGCGCCCGCTTCCGCGACGCCGGCATGGCAGGCGGCGCCGTAGCCGTGGTTGCGTGGCTGCACGACCAGAACCAATGGCAGGCGATACAGCCGATGCATGCCGCGCAGCATCTGCTCGACCTCGTCGCGCTGCTCGGGGCTGTCCAGCACGTAGATCAGCTCTGCCTCCCGCAGCGCCGGATCGCGGGCGAAGGCGCCGAGCTGGTGCCGCAGGAAGCGCAGGTTGCGATAGAGCGGCACGACCAGGCTGGCGATCGGGGCGCGGGGCGCATCGCCCATCCGGATCACCTCCGGCGCGCCGCGGCCGGCCATGACCAGGGCATGCAGCCGCTCGACCGGCGGGGCGATCGCCCGGGCCATCAGCGCCGCCGTCGCATGCGCCGGGGCGATGGCGCCGAGGATGGCGTCGCGCGCCGCCTGCGGATGCAGCAGGCCAGGCGGGGCGACCAGCGTCATCTCGTCCCCGGTGGTCAGGCCGAGCCGCAGGCGGAACTGCGCTGCAGGGCGGGCGGCGCCCTCCGGCAGGTGCAGGGCGAATCCGGCCTGGCAATCGGCGCCGCCATGCGGGGCAGTGGCAAACTCCTTCACCAGGTCGGGGCGCGGAAAGCGTTGCAGCGCGGCGGGAGCCAATCGCTGCTCGCCATACGGGCCGACCAGGGTGAGGCTGCCGACAAGCCCGAGCGGGTCGCGCAGCCATCCGCGCAGGAAGAGCCCGCCGGCCTGGTCCGGCACCGCCAGGTCAAGGCTGGCGCCGAGGGGGAAGTCCGGCGCGGCGTGCCGGTGCATGGGGAGCGTCGGTTGCAGCAGCTGCTGGTCACGCAACAGGCGCTGCATCGCCGGCTCGACGGCGGCGCGCCGCGCCAGCTCCGCCTGCGCGGCGCGGTGCAGGGCGCGGCCGCGCAGGTCCTTGCCGCGGCCGAGCTGGCCGAGGCTGGGCAGCCGGGGCGGGGCGGGCAGGTGGATCAACGTCCCGCCGCCGGGCGGCAGCAGCCAAGCTTCGTGCGCACCGCAATCCGGCAGGATGGCAGGCCCGTCGGCCAGTACCATGCGATGCATCCGGTGCGGGGCCAGCAGGATATGGACGCCGGGCACGGCATCGCCGGGGAGCGACCAAGCCAAGGCGTCGCGGCCGCAGCGGGCGACGGCCTGCGCCGTCCGTGCGGTGGCGCTTGCCGCAGCGGCCAGGCGGCGGCAGAATTGGGCTAGCTCGGCATCTCCTGCGGCGCGGATGGCGCCCAGCGCCTTGGCGACCAGGAAGCGCAACAGCGCCAACAGAACGCCGGGCTCAGCGCTGCCGAGCAGTGCCTCGGTATCCTCGGCGGCCTCCAGCGTCAGCCGGATCGTCAGCCCCCCCGCGGCGGAGAGCTGCAGCGCGGCATTCGGCACCAGCCCCGGCTGCATTCGCGTCAGCAACACGTGGATGCGGCCTTCCGGCAGGGTGAGGCTCTGCCAGGAGAGCGGCGGCTCCAGCTGCCCGGCCGGGCCGGTCAGCACCGCCTCGACAATGCGGTCAGTGCCTGCGAAATCCGGCAGCGCGAGCAGGACCAGCCGCGGTGACAAGGCGAGCAGGCCGGCGGTTCGCGGCACCGCTTGGGGATGCGGTGCCAGCGGCGGCCTTGCGGCCGTACCGGGAAGAAGTGCTGCCGTCATGCACCTGGATTAGACGGCAGTCATTGCCGATCTCTGGATACTGTGTCCTGCGGCGCGGGCCCTCAGGTGCCGTAGTGCTCGCGGTACCAGGCGACGAAGGCGGCGATCCCGGCCTCGATGCCGGTGGACGGACAATAGCCGGTCAGCGCCTGGAGCAGCGACGTATCGGCCCAGGTCTTCAGCACCTCGCCCGGCTGCATCGGCAGGGAATTGCGGATCGCCTCGCGGCCGCAGGCGCGCTCGATCTCGGCGATGAAGTCGAGCAGCTGCACCGGTTGTGCATTGCCGATATTGACGATTCGGAAGGGACCGGCCTGGCTCAGGCTGTCGCAGGCAGCGACCGGCCGGCCGGCTTCCGGCACGCAGTCCACCAAGCGAAGGATGGCAGTGACCAGGTCGTCCACATAGGTGAAGTCGCGCTCCATCCGGCCGTGGTTGTAGATGTCGATGGTGCGGCCCCGGAGGATCGCATCGGTGAACTTGAAGAAAGCCATGTCCGGCCGGCCCCAGGGCCCGTAGACCGTGAAGAAGCGGAACATGGTGACGGGCTGCCGCCAGAGCGCGGCGTAGGCATGGCCCATCTGCTCGGTCGCCATCTTGGTGGCGGCGTAGATGTTCAGCGGCGAGGCCACTGCATCCGTTTCCTTGAACGGCATCGCGGTATTGGCGCCATAGGCCGAGCTGGTCGAGGCCATCAGCAGATGCTGGACCGGCCGCGCCTTGCAGGCCTCCAGCAGCGCGAAGCTGCCCTGGATATTAGCATGAATGTAGCTCTCGGGATGTTCGAGGGCGTAGCGCACGCCGGCCTGGGCGGCGAGATGGATGACCACCTCCGGTGGCTCGGCCGCCATGACTTCGGCCAGGCGCACGGCATCGGTCAGGTCGAAGAGATGCGAGGTGAAGCCGGGCAGGCGTTCCAGTTGGGCATGCCGCGCCTGCTTCAGCCGGACGTCGTAGTAGGGGACCATCGCATCAATGCCGGCGACGGCATGCCCGGCCTCGAGCAGCCGGCGGGAGACATGGAACCCGATGAACCCGGCGCTGCCGGTGACTAGAACCTTCATTGACCGGCGATCCAAGCTGCAGGCGCCCCAATTAGGCCAGAATGGGGCGGGACGGAATTCGCCCCAACGCATTCCGCATCTTAGCGGAAATCATTGCTTCTTACGAGAAATTTACGCACGAAGAGCCCATCCGTGATTGACGACTCGGGCCCAATGCAGGCCTAGAAAAATATGCCGAATTCAAAACGACACTTATAGAGCCGGCTTGGGTGCACTTGGATGAGTTTGCCGGTTTTACAGGTATTATCCCCGTGCGACCCGGCGCCGGCCTCAAGATGGCCCAAGCCGGCTCTATAGGTATTCAGCATCGAACGGTCGCGGAGCCATCGCCGCCGGACCTCGCCCTGAGCTGGGTCGGCGCCCTGGCGCACCGCTTCGCCACGCGCCGCGCCCAGGTAGCGGTGATAGGCCTCGGCTATGCCGGGCTGCCCATGGCGGTGGCCCTGGCAGAAGCCGGCTTCGTCACGCTCGGCCTGGACCAAGATGCGGCGAAGCTGGCGCGGCTGGAGGCGAGGGAGAGCGGCATGCGGCAGTCGGGCCGCAGGCGCTCGGCGCGGCACTCGATTCCCAGCGCTTCGCGGTCTCCGGCGCCTGGGCACGGCTGGCGGAGGCCGACGCGGTGCTGATCTGCGTGCCGACGCCGCTCGGGCCGGACCGTCACCCGGACCTCTCGGCAGTCGAGGCGGCGGCCCGCTCGCTTGCCTGGCACCTGCGGCCGGGGCAGTTGGTCGTGCTCGAATCCACCACCTGGCCCGGCACGACACGCGACGTGGTGCGGCCGATCCTGGAGTCGACCGGGCTGCGCTGCGGGGTGGACTTCTTCCTGGCCTATTCGCCGGAGCGCGAGGACCCTGGCAATCCCGATTTCCGCACCGCCGGCATCCCCCGCGTGGTCGGCGGCGCCGACGCGAATGCGCTGCACCTGGCCGAGACGCTCTATGGCGCAGCGGTGGAGCGAGTCGTCCCGGTCGGGTCGCTAGAAGCGGCGGAGGCGGTGAAGCTGACCGAGAATGCCTTCCGCGCCGTCAACATCGCCCTGGCGAACGAGCTCAAGCTGGCCTTCGGTGCCATGGGCGTCGATATCTGGGAGGTGGTGGCCGCGGCGGCCAGCAAGCCCTTCGGCTATATGCCCTTCTGGCCGGGCCCGGGGGTGGGCGGGCACTGCATCCCGGTCGATCCGCACTATCTCGCCTGGAAGGCGCGGGCCGCGGGCGTGCCGGCCCGCTTCATCGAACTGGCCGGCGAGATCAACGCGGACATGCCCTTCCACGTGGTGACGGCTATGGAGGCGGCGCTACGAGCGCGGCTGGGCCGCGGCATCGCCGGCAGCCGCATCGTGGTGCTGGGCGCCGCGTACAAACCGGGCATCGAGGACGTGCGGGAAAGCCCGGCGCTGCGGCTGATCGAGTTGATCGAAGCGCAGGGCGGCACGGCGCCCTACCACGACCCGCTGGTGCCGGAGCTGCCCGGCCTGCCGGACCATGCCACCCTGGCGGGGCGGCGGTCGCTGCCCTGGGCGGCGGTGCTGGAATGCGACGCTGCGCTGATCGTCACCGACCATGACGGCGTCGATTATGCCGGGCTTTGTGCCGCGATGCCGCTGGTGGTCGATACGCGCGATGCCTGCGCCCGCCGCGGCCTGCGTGGCCCCGGCATCGTCAAGGCCTGAACCGGGCTCCCTCCGCCGTCACTCTGGGCTTCCGCAGGCTGTAGAGGATCACCCCTGCCGGTGACGCAGCCCTGCCGGCATCCGTCCTACCGCACGATGCCGCGCAGCGCGCCTTCCACGTCGGCGAGGATGCTGGCGTCGTCGATGGTCGGCGGCACCACGTAGTCCTCGCCATCGGCGATCTTGCGCAGCGTCGCGCGCAGGATCTTGCCGCTGCGGGTCTTCGGCAGGCGCGCCACCACACGGGCATCCTTGAAGGCGGCGACGGGTCCGATCCGTTCGCGCACCAGGCCGACCAGTTCTTTGCAGATCGCGGCATCGCCCTTGGCGACGCCCGACTTCAGCACCACGAGGCCGAGCGGCACCTGGCCCTTCAGGCTGTCCTTGATGCCGACCACGGCGCATTCCGCGACGTCCGGATGGCCCGCCAGCACCTCCTCCATAGCGCCGGTGCTGAGGCGGTGGCCGGCGACGTTGATGATGTCGTCGGTGCGGGACATGACCGATACATAGCCGTCCGCATCCACCACCCCGGCGTCGGAGGTATTGTACCAGCCGGGATAGGTCTCGGTATAGGACTCGCGGAAGCGGTCGTCGGCCTGCCAGAGTGTCGGCAGACAGCCTGGCGGCAGCGGCAGGTGGATCGCCAGGGTGCCGCTCTGACCCGGAGGCAGCCGCTGCCCGGCTTCGTCCAGCGCCGCCACGTCGTAGCCGGGGGAAGCCTTGCCGCCGCTGCCGAAGCGCGCCGGGAACAGGCCGAGGCCACGGAAATTGCCGCTGATTGCCCACCCCGTCTCGGTCTGCCACCAATGGTCTATGACCGGTTTGCCGAGCATCGCCGCACACCACTCGGCAGTCGGCGGGTCGCAGCGTTCGCCCGCGAGGAACAGCGCCTCAAGCTTCGAGAGGTCGTGCTGAGACAGCAGCCTGCCATCTGGGTCGTCCCGCTTGATCGCGCGGATCGCGGTCGGCGCGGTGAACATCGCCTTGACGCCGTGCTGGGCGCAAACCCGCCAGAAGGTGCCGGCATCCGGGGTGCCGACCGGCTTGCCTTCAAACAGCACCGTGGTCGCACCGGTCAGCAGCGGTGCATAGATGATGTAGGAATGCCCGACGACCCAGCCGACATCGGAGGCGGTGAACATCACCTCGCCAGGCTCGATGCCGTAGAGCATGGCCATGGAGTTGCGCAGTGCGACGGCATGCCCGCCGTTGTCGCGCACCACGCCCTTTGGCTTGCCCGTGGTGCCGCTAGTATACAGGATATACAACGGGTCGGTCGCGGCGACAGAAACGCAGGCGGCAGGCGCTGCGGTGACTTCGGCCGCCAGCCAGTCCTCGTCGCGGCCTGCGAGCAGCTCGGCCACGGCCTGTTCGCGTTGCAGCACCAGCACAGCGTTCGGCTTGTGCGGCGACAGAGCGATGGCCGCGTCCAGCAGCGGCTTGTAGGCGACGACGCGCCCGGGCTCGAGCCCGCAGGAGGCCGCCAGGATCACCTTCGGCTTGGCATCCGCGATGCGCGCCGCAAGCTCGGCCGCGGCGAAGCCGCCGAAGACCACCGAATGCACCGCGCCGAGCCGGGCGCAGGCCAGCATGCCGATCGCCGCTTCAGCCACCATTGGCATGTAGAGCACGACGCGGTCGCCAGCGCCGACGCCGCGAGCGGCCAGCGCGCCGGCAAGCCTCGAGACCCGGTCGAGCAGCGCAGCATAGCTCAGCGTCTCGACCCGTCCGGTCATTGGGCTGTCCCAGATGATGGCAGGCTGCGCACCGCGGCCGGCGGCGACATGGCGGTCGACGGCGTTGTGGCAGGTATTCAGGCGGGCATCCGGGAACCAGCGGCCATAGGGGCCGGATGCAGGGTCAAAGATCCGCTG
The DNA here is from genome assembly GCF_004355005.1 of Dankookia rubra. GTDB lineage: Bacteria > Pseudomonadota > Alphaproteobacteria > Acetobacterales > Acetobacteraceae > Paracraurococcus > Paracraurococcus ruber_A. The sequence goes on along the minus strand of NZ_SMSJ01000001.1, from coordinate 54,116 downwards.
CGGCACGCGGTCCCAGTCGATGCGCCTGGCCGCTGCCGCCCAATAGCGTTCCGGGTCTGCCTGCCAAGCGGCGTAGGTGGCTGCGTATTGGCTCGAGCCGTCGCTGGTTTGCATGTATGCCTCCCGGGTTGCCCCCCGGCAAACTGGCAAGGCCCGGCACAGGCCGCAAGCCGCTGCGGGGGCAAGGCGACGTATCCCGAAGCGATGGGACTGGCGCGTCCTGCGCGGGGCGGTTAGGCGAGGCCCGCTGACGCTGCATTGCGCTGGATCAATACGCCGGCGATGGCGCCCAGCCTATGCTGCAATGCACCTAAACTAGCCGCCAGGGAGGACTTGACGTGGCAACATCGGAACAGGACCGTATTCTCGGCAATCCGAAATTCCAGGAACTCGTGCGCACCCGCTCCAGCTTCGCCTGGACCCTCGCCGCGGTCATGCTGGCGATCTACCTCGGGTTCATCTTCCTGGTGGCTTTCGCGCACGATCTGATGGCGGCGAAGGTGGGCGGCGGGGCAACCTCGGTCGGCATCGTGCTCGGCCTGATCGTCATCGTCTCCGCCTTCCTGCTCACCGGCATCTATGTGCAGCGCGCCAATGGCCGCTTCGATGCGCTGACCCGCGACCTGCAGAAGGACATCGCCTGATGCGCCGCCTCACTCTCGCGACGGGGGCCGGCCTCGTCGCTTTCCTCGGAACGCATGCGGTGGCCTGGGCGGCCGGCGCGGTCGACGGCGCGGTGGACAAGCAGGGGCTGAACATCGCCGCCATCGCTATGTTCTTCCTCTTTGTCATCGGCACCCTGTTCATCACCTATCGCGCCGCTGCCTCGACCAAGTCGGCGGCGGATTTCTACGCGGCGGGCGGCGGCATCACCGGATTCCAGAACGGCTTGGCGATCGCCGGCGACTATATGTCCGCGGCCTCCTTCCTCGGCATCTCGGGCCTCGTCTTCGCCTCCGGCTTCGACGGGCTGATCTACTCGATCGGCTTTCTGGTGGGCTGGCCGATCGTGCTCTTCCTGATCGCCGAACGGCTGCGTAACCTCGGCAAGTTCACCTTCGCCGACGTCGCCTCCTTCCGGCTCGACCAGACGCAGATCCGCATCCTGTCGGCGACCGGGACGCTGGTGGTGGTGGCCTTCTACCTGATTGCCCAGATGGTCGGCGCGGGGAAGCTGATCCAGCTGCTCTTCGGCCTCGATTACCTCTATGCCGTCGTCATCGTCGGCGCGCTGATGATCGTCTACGTCGCCTTCGGCGGCATGAAGGCGACCACCTGGGTGCAGATCATCAAGGCCTGCCTGCTGCTCGGCGGTGCCACCTTCATGGCCTTCATGGTCATGCTCCATTTCGGCTTCAGCCCGGAGGCGATGTTCGCCGAGGCGGTGAAGGTGCACCCGAAGGGCGATGCCATCATGGCGCCCGGCGGCATGGTCGCCGACCCGGTTTCCGCCATTTCGCTGGGTCTGGCGTTGATGTTCGGTACCGCCGGCCTGCCGCATATCCTGATGCGCTTCTTCACCGTCTCCGACGCCAAGGCGGCACGGAAGTCGGTGTTCTACGCCACCGGCCTGATCGCCTACTTCTACATCCTAACCTTCATCATCGGCTTCGGCGCCATCACCTTCCTCATGGTGGACCCGGGCTACTACGCGGCCGGCCCAGGTGGCGTGATTAACAAGATCACCGGTCTGCTGGGCGGCACCAACATGGCGGCGGTCCACCTGGCGAACGCGGTCGGCGGCAGCCTCTTCCTCGGCTTCATCTCGGCGGTCGCCTTCGCCACTATCCTTGCGGTTGTTGCCGGCCTGACGCTTTCAGGCGCCTCGGCGGTCAGCCACGACCTTTATGCCGAGGTCATCGCCCGCGGCCGCACCAACGAGAAGAAGGAGGTCAACATTTCGAAGATCTCCGCCGTGGTGATCGGCATCGTCGCCATCATCCTCGGCTACGTCTTCGAGAACCAGAACGTCGCCTTCATGGTGGGCCTGGCCTTCGCCGTCGCGGCGAGTTGCAACTTCCCCGTCCTGCTGATGAGCACGATGTGGAAGGGCTGCACCACCCGCGGCGCCATGGTCGGCGGCTTCCTCGGCCTTTTCTCGGCGGTGGCGATGGTGGTCCTGTCGAAGGCGGTCTGGGTGCAGACGCTGGGCAACAAGACGGCCCTCTTCCCCTACGACAATCCGGCGCTGTTCTCGATGACCATCGCCTTCGTCGGCATCTGGGCGGTCTCGAAGCTGGACAGCAGCGCCCGGGCCAGGAGCGAGCTGGCCTCCTACGACGCGCAGTATGTGCGGTCGGAAACCGGGATCGGCGCCGCCTCGGCGCATATCCACTGAGACGCGGCGGGCGACCGGGCAACCGGTCGCCCGCATCACGCCGATGCCAAGCGCCTTCGATGCCAGCAACCCACCCTTCGATCGCCTCACGCAGGAGGAGATTGGCGAACTCCGCGCCGCCCTCGACATCGCCTATCTGCGGCCGGGCGAGGCGGTGCTCATCCCGGGCCAGAAGTCCGAGCACCTCCACGTCGTCATCAAGGGTTCCATCGAGGTCCGCGACGGCGGCACCCTCAACGCCGTGCTCGGCCCGAAGGACGCCTTCGACAGCCGAGCCCTGGTGCACGGCGCAGCCGGCGAGGACTTCATTGCCACCGAGGAGACGCTCTGCTACCTCATCCCGCGCGGCGTCGTCCTCAACCTCATCTCCCGCAATGCCGGCTTCGCCGCCTTTTTCTACTCCGAGGTCTCCGCCAAGCTCGACGCCTTCGCTCGTGCCCATCGGCAGGAGGGCATGGAGAGCGTGCTGCGCGCCCGCGTCCGGGAGGCCAGCCGCGGACCAGCCGTCATGGTGCCGGGCGATGCGACGCTTGCCGAAGCTGCGGCGCGCATGCAGGAGGCCAGCATCAACGCTGCCTATGTGCGGGAGGATGGGCGGATCGGCGTTGTCACCGGCATGAACCTGGCCAAGGCGGTGCTGCTGAAGCAGCTGCCGCTCGACACGCCGGTGCGGCAGGTCTGCCACTTCGACGTCATCGCCGTCGACGCCGAGGATTTCATCTTCGAGGCGCTGCTGCTGATGACCCGGCACGACAGGCGCCGCGTCGCGGTACGGACCGCGGGCGAGTTCACCGGCTTCCTTGAGGACATCCATATCCTCGGCCTAGTCGCCGGTAATTCGCAGCTCATCCCCGGCCGCATCGATCGTGCCCGCAACGTGGCGGACCTTGCCGCCCCGGCGCAGGATATTCAGGGCCAGGTCGAGCGGCTACATCGCCAGGGCGTCAAGGTGGAGCAGATCGCCGAGATCACCTCCGATCTCAACCGGCGGCTCTTCGTCAAGCTGTTCGACCTGTTGGCGCCGCCCGCCATCCGCAAACATGGCTGCCTGATGATCATGGGCTCGGAGGGCCGCGGCGAGCAGACCGTGCGGACCGACCAGGACAACGGGCTGCTGCTGGACGGGCCAGTGCCGGCGGCGGAGTTGACGCGGTTTCGCCAGGATTTCTCCGGCGCCCTGGCCGACTTCGGCTTCCCGCCCTGCCCGGGCGACGTCATGGTCCGCAACCCGCTCTGGTCGCAGCCGCTGGACGGGCTGCTGCGGCAGCTCCGGCTCTGGATCATGGACCGCACGCCGGAAGCGGCGATGAACCTTGCGATCTTTTTCGATGCGGTTGCCGTCACCGGCCGGACCAGCCTGCTGGCCGAGGCGAAGCACGCCCTGGCCGAGATGATGCGCGGCGAACGCGCGCTGATCGCCCGCTTCGCCAACTTGGTCGAGAGCTTCGAGACGCCCGGCCTCGGCGCGTTCTCGGCCCTGATGGAAAAGGTCGGGGTCGCCGCCGACGCAATCGACATCAAGAAGGCCGGCATCTTTCCGATCGTGCATGGCATGCGCGCGATGGCGATGGACCGCGGCATTATGGCGACCTCGACCGCTGGGCGGATCGAGGCGCTGGTCGCCGCCGGCGCCTTCAGCGCGGCCTTCGGGCAGGAGTTGCTTTCGGCGCTGCGCGTCTTCATGGAATACCGGCTGCGGGCGCAGCTGGAAGCCGTACGGCGCGGTGTGCTGGAAACGGAGGCGCTGGTTCTGCCAGGCAGCCTCTCGCCGGCCGACCGCGACATCCTGCGCGACGCGCTCCGCATCGTCCGGCAATTCCGAGAGACGCTGCGGTCCCGCTACAACTTGGCTGCCTTCGGATGAGCCGCGGCGCGCTGTGGCGGCTGTTCTACAGAGCCTCGCTCGGCGACCATGCCTACAAGTTCCTCTTCGAGCCGGGGCCGCCGGATGAGGCAGTGGCGCTTGACTGCGAGACCACCGGACTCGATCCGCGGCACGACGACATCGTGGCGGTCGCCGCTGTACGCATCCGCGGCAACCGCATCCTGACCAGCGAGCGCTTCGAGGCTTTCGTCAGGCCGGAGGACAGCCAAGCCGGCGCGGAGTCGATCAAGGTGCACCGCATCCGCCAGCGCGACGTGGCGGATGCCCTGCCGATGCGGAAGGTTCTGCCGGACCTGCTTCGCTTCATCGGTGGCCGGCCGCTGGTCGGCTACTACATCGATTTCGATGTCCGCATGCTGGACAAGTATGCAATGGACCTGATCGAGGTGAAGCTGCCCAATCCGCAGATCGAGGTCAGTGGGATGTACTACGATCGCAAGTATGGCAATGCGCCGCCCGGGACGGTCTTCGACCTGCGCTTCGATAACATTCTGAAGGACCTCGGCATTCCGCCCTTGGCGGCGCATGACGCGCTGAACGACGCGGTGATGGCGGGGATGGCCTACCTCGCGCTGCGCGACATGAAGGCGCGCGGTGTCCGCATCCGGCGGGATCGGATGGGGCAGGGGCCGCCGCCGCCGACTGGCGGGTGAAGGGCATGAGAAAAGGCGCCGGGGTTACCCCCGGCGCCTTCCTTGTTCGACTGGTCCAACTACGCCCTGTCTTCGGCGTAGATATCCACGTCCTTGGTTTCCGGCACGAAGAGCACGCCGATGACCACCGTCGCCACGGCGATCACAATCGGATACCAGAGCCCGAAATAGACGTCGCCGGTCTGCGCGATCATGGCGAAGGACGTCGCCGGCAGCAGACCGCCAAACCAGCCATTCCCGATGTGGTAGGGCAGCGACATCGAGGTGTAGCGGATCCGCGTCGGGAAGAGTTCCACCAGCGCCGCGGCGATCGGGCCGTAGACCATGGTCACGTAGATGACCAGGATGGTCAGGATCCCGACCAGCACTGCCGGCTGCTCGCGGAAGATGTCGAAGGGGTTCGACATCTTGACGACCGTCGGGTTGGACGCCGCCGGGTAGCCGGCCGCGGTCAGTGCCTTCCCGAGGTCAGTGGCGAAGGTCGGGCTATTGGCCGGGATGAGTTCGCCACCTTGGATGCGGACCGCGGCAACCGCGCCTGGTGCGTTCTCGACGGAGTAGTTGACCGAGGCGCGGGCCAGGGCGGCTTTGGCGATGTCGCAGGGTTGGGTGAACTTCGCCGTGCCAGTCGGATTGAACTGGAAGGAGCACGCGGACTGGTCGGTCACCACCTGAACCGAGATCTCGCTATGGGCCTTGGACAGGGCCGGATTGGCCTCGTGGCTCATCAGCTTGAACAGCGGGAAGTAGGTCAGCGCAGCCAGCAGGCAGCCGCCGAGGATGATCGGCTTGCGGCCGATCTTGTCGGACAGCCAGCCGAACAAGACGAAGCCACCCGAGCCCAGCAGCAGCGACCAAGCTATCAGCATGTTGGTGGTGAAGGGATCGACTTTCAGCACCGTGCCCATGAAGAACAGTGCATAGAACTGGCCGGTGTACCAGACCACTGCCTGACCCATGACCAGGCCAAGCAGGGCAATGATGGCGACCTTGGCGTTCTTCCACTGGCCGAAAGCTTCGGAGATCGGCGCCTTCGAATGGGTGCCCTCCGCTTTCATCTTCTTGAAGGCTGGGCTTTCCTCCATCTGTAGGCGGATCCAGACGGAGATGCCAAGCAGGGCGATCGACAGCAGGAACGGCACGCGCCAGCCCCAGGCCTTGAAGGCGTCCGGGCCCACCGCGACCTGGGTAAACAGGATGACCAGCAGCGACAGGAACAGGCCGGCCGTGGCGGTGATCTGGATGAACGAGGTGTAGAAGCCGCGCCGGCCGTGCGGCGCATGTTCCGCCACATAGGTCGCCGCGCCGCCGTACTCGCCGCCAAGCGCCAAGCCCTGCAGCAAGCGCAGCACGATCAGCACGATTGGCGCTAAGATGCCGATGCTGTCTGAGGTCGGCAGGATGCCCACCACGAAGGTGCTGCCGCCCATGATCAGGATGGTGACGAGAAAGGTATACTTGCGCCCGACCAGGTCACCGAGCCGGCCGAAGACCAGTGCGCCGAATGGGCGCACCAGGAAGCCCGCTGCAAATGCCAGCAGGGCGAAGATGTTGCGGGTGCTCTCCGGGAACTGGCTGAAGAAGTTGGCGCCGATGACGGCAGCCAGAGACCCATAAAGATAGAAGTCGTACCACTCGAACACCGTGCCGAGCGAGGAGGCCAGGATGACCTTTCTTTCCTCGGGGCTCATGGGAGGGGTCTTGTCGTCGGTTTTCATTGTAGCCGCTTGGCTGGCCATTCCTCGCCCCTGTCAACGATCTTATGCCTTGCGCTGCCACGGCGACCATCCCTTTCACCGGACCCGGCGTCCGGCACAATTTCAGGACATGCCTGCCACGGCAAACGTAGGAATGAGCGTCAATCAGAACGGTGATGCACCGTCAATCCGATTTCAGCAAACAGGATAGAAATAACAACGCGAGCAATGTTCCTGGATGGCAGAGCAGGCTTCTGCCTAATCGAACCGGACGCTGACGCGGCCGAGCCGGCCGAAGGAGGCATGCAAGTCGAGCCCAGTCTCAGGTTCCAGCGATTCGCCCAGCGGCACCACCAGGAAGGAGCCGCGCGGCAGCCCGCCGGCCCGGCGCGCCGCGAGCGCCGCCGCCATCAGTGCCTCCTCCAGGTCGACTTCCTCGCCGCGTCGCCAAGTTCCGGTCGGGGCGAGGGAGATCCGCAGGCGCATCGGCGGCATCCGCTTCGCCCTGCCTAGTATTATGAAGCCGAGCCCGGCAAGGTCTGCCGCGGCCAGGGCACCTGTCGAGGGCGGCTCGGGAAGGCGCCAGCTGGCAACATCGACGGCGGGGTGCAGGGCGGCAAAATTCGGCGTCTCGTCGCCGCGCCGGGGCAGGTCTTCAGCCAGTTCCCCGACCACTGCGGCGCTGGCACGCGGATGCCGCAACATCGACATGGATACGCTTGCGCCTTCCTTGAGCAGTCGCTCTTCCAACACCGGGCCAGGAACTGGCCGGCTGTGGGTAGGATTGGTCAGGCGCAGGCCACAGGTGGAAAGATCCAGCATGTCGAGGACCCGCGCGGCGATCCGCTGGCCGTCTAGCATGCTGCGCGGCGTTGCAAAGGCGGGCAATGGCGCCCCCGAATCACCGGATTTCACCGCGTCCGCCAGCCATCTTGCTGCGCCGTCGCGCAGGGCTGCATCCATCGGTCGTCCTTTCCCAGTGATGGCGCCTGCGACAGCGCCCAGCACCGGGCCCTGGGATACCTCACCCAGCCGCATGCGGTACAGATGCTGGCACGCAACCGATCCCGAAGCCCTTCCCGCCAAACGAAACCGTGATTGATACAACTCGGTCCCGTTGGGTCCGCCTTGAATGGCGTGGCCATGCGGACGGCGGTGTTGCGGGCTACTGGAGAAGCCCGGCTGAGGTCGCCACTATTTTGTAACGAACGCCTTTTCGACCACGTAAGTGCCGGGCTCGCTGTTCGAGCCCTCGGTGAATCCGCGGGCTTCGAGCAGCGCCTTCACGTCGGCATTCATCGCCTCCGAGCCGCAAAGCATAACCCGGTCGTGCTCGGGCGAGAGGGGCGGAAGGCCCAGATCGGCGCATGCCTTGCCGCTCTCGAGCAGAGTGGTGACCCGGCCCTGAGTCGGGAAAGCTTCCCTGGTCACGGTCGGATAGTACAACAGCTTGCCCTGCAGCATCTCGCCAAGGAACTCATGCGCCGGAAGGTCATTTCCGATATAGTCATGGTAGGCAAGCTCCTTGACCTCTCGCACCCCGTGCATGAGCACGACATGCTCATAGCGCTCGTAGACTTCGGGTTCGCGGATCAGCGACATGAAAGGGGCGAGGCCCGTACCGGTCGAAACCATCCAGAGCGTCTTGCCGGGCAACAGGTTCTCAATCAGCAAGGTGCCGGTCGGCTTCTTGCCGATCAGCACCGTGTCGCCAGCCTTGATATGCTGAAGACGAGAGGTCAGCGGGCCGTTCTGCACCTTGATGGAAAGGAATTCGAGTTCCTCGTCCCAGGGCGGACTGACCATGGAATAAGCCCGCACCAGCGGTTTGCCGTCGACCATTAAGCCAATCATGGCGAACTGCCCGGCGACGAAGCGAAGCGCTGGATCGCGCGTGCAGCGGAATGAGAACTGCTTGTCGGTCCAGTGATGGACCCAGGTCACCCTCTCGCCGAAGAAGGCGGGCGGGATGGCGGGCTTTGCGGCGGCAAGGGGAAGGGCGTCCATGGCCGACCTAGATGCGGAACTGTGCGCCGCAGTGCAACAGGTGATGGCGCAATCCTGCCTTGCGTCGGTATCGCTCGGTGTCGGGCGCCGTCGGAAGTCTCGCGAACTATCACTTCCATGGGCAATAAATTGCTGTTAGGTTAAAATATATCCACTTAAGGGAGGCAGTCGTGCCCGCCATGGAATTGACCGAGGTTGTCGCCTGGGCATTGATTATGGGCGGTGTCGCTTTCGCGGCGCTGGAGCGGTGGGGCGGCCTGCCTGCCGCTGCGGTGACCGCCACCCTCGCAGCGTTGGCCACCAAAACGGTACTGCTGGGCTGACCGGCGGGCCGCAGCGGCGCTCGGCAACCATTTTACTTGGCAGCGGAGTTGCAACATCCTGCCACCTACAGGCGGGATGGAAAGACGATGGCCGAAGCTCGGGATTCTGGCGACCTGACCGACACGGTGGGCGCTTTCGTGCCGGGGCCGAGGGTGGAACGCCCGGGCGCCGCCATCGGCGCGCTGGCCGGCCTCGCTTTCGCGGTGAAGGACCTTTACGACGTCGCCGGCACGCCGACGACCTATGGCAACCCCGATTGGGCCCGCACCCATCCCGTCGCCGCCGCCACGGCACCGGTGGTTCAGGCGCTGCTCCAAGCCGGCGCTTTCCTGCGCGGCAAGACCAAGACGGTTGAGCTCGCCTATGGGCTCACCGGGGAGAACGTCTGGCACGGCACGCCGGTGAACCCCGCGGCACCGGACCGGTTCCCGGGTGGCTCCTCCTGCGGCTCGGCGGCCGCGGTCGCCGCCGGCCTGGTCGATTTCGCCATGGGATCGGATACCGGCGGCTCGGTCCGCATCCCAGCCAGCTATTGCGGCGTCTTCGGGATCCGCCCCACCTGGGGTGCGGTCAGCCTGGCCGGCGCCTGCGGCCTCGGCCCCAGCTTCGACACGGCCGGCTGGTTCGCCACCCGGGCCGGCGTGCTGGCTCAGGTCGGCGACGTGCTGCTGCCGGAGGACAGCGCGCCCGGCGCCAGCCTGGGCCCCTTGCTGAAGGTCGAGGAAGCCTGGATCAACGCGCTGCCCTCGACCGTGCTGGCATTGGCTGGGCCGCTGCAGGCAGTGGAGAAAATGCTCGGCCGCGCCACGCAAATCGACTTGGTTCCGGAAGGGTTGGCCACCCTATACGAGAGCTTCCGCTGCGCGCAGGCTGAGGAAGCCTGGGCGACGCTCGGCAGCTGGGTCACCGCCGCGAAGCCGAGCTTCGGTCCCGGCGTGCAGGAACGCTTCGATGCCGCCCGTACCATGCCGCCGGAGAAGGCCGCTACCGGGCGGGCCTTTCGGCGCATCTTCCAGGCGCGAATACGGGCGTTGCTCGCCGGCGGCGCGGTGCTCGTCTACCCGACCAGCCCGGCCGCGGCGCCGAAACTGACTGCGACTTTGGCGGACCAGAATGCGGTGCGAGAGCTGACCATGGGAGTCGGCGCGATCGCCGGCTTGGCCGGGCTCTGTGAGATTTCCATTCCGGCGGGCCGGGATGGCGGCGCCCCGGTCGGCCTTTCGCTGGTCGCCGCGCCGGGCCGGGATCGCGCCCTGCTGGCCCTGGCGGCGCGGCTGGCCGAAACGATGGGCCTGCCCGGCTGACGCGCTTGTCGCTGGGGAAGCAGGCCGCTACAGCTTCCCTAACATGGGCTGATCAGTACGAGGACGCTTGCATGCACATCCGCGACGCCGTGGTGGCCGACCTTCCGGCCATCACCGCCATCTACGCGCATCATGTGCTGCATGGCACCGGCACCTTCGAGGAAGTGCCGCCGACCGAGGCAGAAATGGCGGCGCGCTTCACCGAAGGCAAGGCGCGCGGCTGGGCCTGGCTGGTGGCGGAGGGCGAAGGCCTTCCCGGTGAGGCGCCCGGGCTGATCGGTTATGCTTATATCGCGCAGTTCCGCAACCGCTCAGCCTACCGCTTCGCTGCGGAGAACAGCGTCTATGTGCGGAATGATGTCCGCGGCATGGGGGTGGGCAAGGCGCTGGTCGCGGTGCTGATCAAACGGGCCGAGGCGGCCGGGTTCCGGCAGATGTTCGCGGTAATCGGCGACAGCGACAATGTCGGTTCGATCGGCCTGCACCTCTCGCTGGGCTTCCAGCGTGCCGGTGTCCTGAGGGCGGCCGGGGTGAAATTTGGACGCTGGTTGGACGTTGTGTTTATGCAGCGCAGCATCGGTGTCGGCGATCGCGACGTTCCGGAGTGACGTCAAGGTACAGCTGGGAAGGGAAAGGTACTCGCGTCGCAAGCCCCACCCTTCTTTTTTTTGAGTCGGCGGCCAACGTGCGGAAGTAGCCGACCGAGAGTAGGTTCTGGGGCGATTCCTGCTTGCCTGGCTTACCTGATAACCAACTGTCGGACGGCATCTCAGACAGTCAACAGCCGCCGCACCGCCTCGTCATCCAGCTCGTCGACCGGGCCGCCCAGCGCCACCTCGCCGCGGACCATGACGGCGATGCGATCGGCTAATTCGCGCGCGAATTCGTAGTATTGCTCTACCAGTACAACGGCGAAATTTTTCTCCCGCGCCAGCAGCCGGATGACCCGGGCAATATCCTTGATGACGCTGGGCTGGATGCCCTCGGTCGGCTCGTCGAGGATGAGCAGGCGCGGTCGCGCGGTCAGCGCTCGGGCGATCGCCAGCTGCTGCTGCTGGCCGCCCGAGAGGTCGCCGCCGCGCCGCCTGAGAAACTGCTTGAGAATGGGGAAAAGCGCGTAAATCTCCTCCTCCGGCACCCTGCTGCCCTTGGGGGCTGCGGCGAGCGCGGTCTCCATGTTCTCCTGGACGGTGAGGAAGGGGAAGATCTCGCGTCCCTGTGGCACGTAGCCGATGCCAGCGCGGGCCCGGTCGGCCGGCGCCAGTCCGGCGATGTTCCGGCCATCCCACATGATCCGGCCGGACTGGACGCGTTCCAGCCCGACGATCGCCCGCATCAAGCTGGACTTGCCGACCCCATTGCGGCCCAGCACGCAGGTGATCCTACCGGGATCGGCTTCCAGCGAGACGCTGCGGAGGCAGCGGGAGGCGCCATAGGAGAGATCGATGGTCTCAACGCGAAGCATCCGTCAACGTCCCAAGTAGACTTCGATGACCCGCGGGTCGCTCTGGACATGGTCGATGCTTCCTTCGGACAGCATGGTCCCCTCACAGAGCACCGTCACCTTGCTGCCGAGCGCGCGGACGAACTCCAGGTCGTGCTCCACCACCACCACGCTGCGCGCGCCGGCGATGCGGACCAGCAGCGCGGCGGTATGCTCGGTTTCCTGGTCCGTCATGCCGGCCACCGGCTCGTCCACCAGCAACAGCTCGGGATCCTGCATCAGCAGCATGCCGATCTCGAGCCACTGCCGCTGGCCATGGCTCAGCACGCCGGCACGGTCGTGGGCGCGGGCACCGAGCCCGACCTCCTCCATCACCCCCTCGATCTTCCGCCGCGCTTCGCCGGTCAGGATCCAGCGCAGGCAGGCGAAGGGGCCACGCGGCGCCTTCAGAGCCAACTCCAGGTTCTCGAAGACCGTCAACGCGTCGAACATCGTCGGCTTCTGGAATTTCCGCCCGATGCCGAGATTGGCGATCGTCGCCTCGTCCAGCTTCGTCAGGTCGTGCTGGTGGAAGCGGACGGTGCCTTCGGTCGGCCGGGTTTTGCCGGTGATGACGTCCATCATCGTGGTTTTGCCAGCACCGTTGGGACCGATGATGGCGCGAAGCTCGCCCGGCTCGACGAAGAGCGACAGGTTGTTCAGCGCCTTGAAGCCGTCGAAGACGACGGAGACGCCATCGAGGTAGAGGACCGGATTGCCGCTGCCGCCGCTCATGACTTCGCCTTCGAGAAAAGGCCAATCAGGCCGCGCGGCAGGAACAGGGTGACCGCCACGAACAACCCGCCGAGGGCGAAGAGCCAGAGGTCGGGGGCCACGGTGGTCAGCCAGGTCTTCAACGCATTGACCGAAAAAGCGCCGAGTACCGCCCCGACCAGCGTGCCGCGGCCCCCGACCGCGACCCAGATCACGGCCTCGATCGAGTTGCCCGGGCTGAACTCGCCGGGATTGATGATGCCGACCTGGGGCACATAGAGTGCGCCGGCGAGTCCGGCGAGCACCGCCGAAAGAACGAAAACGAAGAGTTTGTGCTGCGTCACGTCGTAGCCGAGGAAGCGCACCCGGCTTTCGGCGTCGCGGATCGCCACCAGCACCCTGCCAAGCTTCGACTGCGCGACGCGGGTGCAAAGAAAGAAGGCGACAACCAGCAGCACGAGCGAGGCATAGAAGAGCACGGCGCGGGCATTCGCCGTGTTCAGCGACATGCCCAACAATTCCTTGAAATCGGTGAAGCCATTGTTGCCGCCGAAACCCATGTCATTCCGAAAGAAGGCGAGCATCAGCGCATAGGTCATCGCCTGGGTGATGATCGAGAGATAGACCCCGGTGATGCGGCTGCGGAAGGCGAGATAGCCGACCACCAGTGCCAGTAGGCCCGGTACCGCCATGGCCATGAACAGCGCATAGGGGAAGCTGTCGAAGCCTAGCCAATACCAGGGCAATTCCTTGTAGCCGAGAAAGACCATGAAGTCCGGAAGGGTCGGATGGCCGTAGACACCGCGGGTGCCGATCAGCCGCATCAGGTGCATGCCGATGGCATAGCCGCCGAGCGTGAAGAACGCGCCGTGCCCGAGCGAGAGGATGCCCGCATAGCCCCAGGCCAAGTCGATCGCCAAGGCCAGGATGGCATAGGTGATCCACTTGCCGGTGATGCTGATGAGGAAATCCGAGACATGCAGCGCGCTGTCGGCCGGCAGCCGGTTCAATGCCGGCATGACCGCCAGCACGAGCAACGCACCCAGCAAAACAAACCGCAGCGTCATGCGCCCGGCGCCACCGGGCAGCGGGGAGGCGATAGTGGCGCTCACGATTCGGCGGCCCTTCCCTTCAGCGCAAAAATGCCCTTCGGCCGGCGCTGGATGAACAGCATGATGGCGACCAGTACGAAGACCTTGGCCAGGACCGCACCGGCCCAGGGCTCGAGCATCTTATTGACGACGCCGAGGGTCAGCGCCCCGACCAGCGTACCGGCGAGCGAGCCGACGCCTCCAAACACCACCACCATGAAGCTGTCGATGATGTAGCCGGTACCGAGGTTGGGCGAGACGTTGTCGATCTGGCTGAGCGCGACGCCGGCGAGGCCAGCGAGGCCCGAGCCGAAGGCAAAAGTCATGGCGTCCACCCGCCCGGTGCGGATGCCCATGGTCGCGGCGATCCGGCGGTTCTGCACCACCGCCCGCATTTCGAGCCCGAAGCGGGTGAGCCGGATCGCGGCGAAGACCATGGCCAGAACGGCAAGACCGAAGAAGATGATCCAGAGGCGGTTCTGCGTGACCGCGACGCCGCCCGGCAGGGTCAGCGTGCCCTGCATCCAGGACGGCGAGAGGACTTCCCGGTTCTGCGCCCCGAAGGCGACGCGGACGGCCTGCTGCAGGATCATGCCGACGCCGAAGGTCATCAGCAGCGTCTCGAGCGGCCGGCCGTAGAGGTGGCGGATCAAGCCTCGCTCCAGCAGCGCGCCGGCGGCAGCCGTGACGAGGAAGGCGGCGGGCACCGCCAGCGGCAGGGCCCAGGGCACCAGCCAGGAGGTGCCACGGCAGAGCTCCTGCACCACGAAGGTGGCATAGGCGCCGAGCATGACGAACTCGCCGTGCGCCATGTTGATCACACCCATGACGCCGAAGGTCACGGCGAGGCCGAGTGCCGCCAGCAGCAGCACCGAGCCGAGCGAGAGGCCCTGGAACAGCGTCTCCGCCATGCGGCGGATCTGCAGCTGCTTTTCGATGGTGGCGATCGAGACGTCGATAGCGGCGGCAAGGCTCGGGTTGGCGGTACGGGCCTCGATCAGCAGGGCGCGGGCCTCGACCGAGCCGGCGGCGCCGAGGCGCGCGATGGCGTCGCGCTTCGCCGCCTCGTCCGGCGCGACAAGCTGCGCGGCGGCAAGCGCCAGCTCCATCTTCGCCCGCACCGCGGGGATCTGCTCGCGCGCGATGGCGGCCTGCAGCAGCGGCACGTCCTCGGCGCTGCGACCGCGGAAGATGGCCTCGGCCGCGGCGCCGCGCTGCGCCGGATCGGGCGAGACGAGCTGCAGCCGGCCGAGCGCGCCGCGCAACGCCTGGCGGACGCGGTTGTTGAGGCGCACGGCTTCGGCGCCTGCCACGTCGGCGGGCTGGCCGGTGACGGCATCGGCGGTGCCGGCGCCTTCGGGCAGCAGCAGGCGGCCATCGGGCGTCTTCTGCAGCTTGCCCTCCTGCAGCGCCCGGAGGAGAGGCAAGGCGCGCGGGTCACCCAAGGCGCCGAGGCGGTCGACCGAGGCGGCGATGTCGCTGAAGCCGCCGGCGAGGCCGGGCAGGGCAGCGATGAAGGCGTCCTGCGCGCGGGCCGGCAGGGCCAGCAGCAGCAGGAGGGCAATGCGGAGAATGAGAGCGGTCATGGTGCCCTTCGCAGGATGGCGGCGCCGGTGAACCCGGCGCCGCCCCCATCGCGGGTTACTTCTTCGCGCGGTTCGCGTTCTCGGGGATGAAGGGCGACCAGTTCTCCGCCTTCACGACGCCCGCGGTCTTCCACACCGTGTTGATCTGGCCGTCGGCCTGGATTTCGCCGATGAGCACCGGCTTCGACAGGTGATGGTTCGGCAGCATCTCCTCCTCGAAGCCGCAGGGTGCCATCAGCTTCTGGCCGATCAGCGCCGGCGTCACCGCGGCGACCGCGGTGGTCTTCGCCTTCTCGACCGCCTGCATCCACATCCGGAAGCCGGTATAGATGGCTTCCATCGGATCATTGGTGACGCGCTTCGGGTTCTTTATGTATGCCTGCCACATCGCCTTGAACTCTTCGTTCGGCTTGCCGGGGGTCGACATGAAGTAGTTCCAGGCAGCCAAGTGGCCTACCAGCGGCTTGGTGTCGATGCCGGCCAGCTCCTCCTCGCCGACGCTGAAGGCGACGCAGGGGATGTCCTCGGCCTTGATGCCCTGGTTGCCGAGCTCGCGGTAGAAGGGAACGTTGGCGTCGCCGTTGATGGTGGAGACGATCGCGGTCTTCTTGCCCTCGGCGGCGAAGCGCTTCACCCGGGCGACGATGCCCTGCCAGTCGCTGTGACCGAAGGGGGTGTATTCCTCCATGATGTCGGCATTGCCGATGCCTTTGGAGTTGAGGAAGCCGCGCAGGATGCGGTTGGTTGTGCGCGGATAGACGTAGTCGGTGCCGAGCAGGACGATGCGCTTGGCCTCGCCGCCATCCTTCGACATCAGGTACTCGACCGCCGGGATCGCCTGCTGGTTCGGCGCGGCGCCGGTGTAGAAGATGTTGGGACTCTCCTCCTCGCCCTCGTATTGGACGGGGTAGAAGAGCAGGCCCTTCAGCTCCTCGAAGACCGGCAGGACCGACTTGCGGGACACCGAGGTCCAGCACCCGAAGGTCACGTCGACCTTGTGGACCTGCAGCAGTTCGCGCGCCTTCTCGGCGAACAACGGCCAATTCGAAGCGGGATCGACGACCACGGCTTCCAGCTTGCGGCCGAGCAGGCCGCCCTTGCTGTTGGCATACTCGACCATCATCAGCACGGTGTCGCGCAGCGCGGTCTCGCTGATCGCCATGGTGCCGGAGAGGGAGTGCAGGACGCCGACCTTGATGGGCGCGCCCTGGCCAAAGGCCGGCTGGATCATCGGCGCGGCAAGGCTGGCACCAAGGCCGGCCAGCGTGGCGCGACGCGTGAAGTTAGGGGTCGTGGTAGGCATTCGGCTGTCGTTCCTCATCAGGCCTTGGCCTTGCGGGCCCTGGCGGCACGCGCCTGACCACCCCCCTTGGGTGCGCGGGCGCCGCTGACGGCTAGCGAGAGTCGTGCCACCGGCGGGGCGGCATGCTGGATGCTGCGGGAACACGGATTGCTCAAATTGGAGGCAATAAACCGCTGCCGTATTGACCGTCTGCAATATGCCGGGGCAGCTCTGGCCGTGTTTCAGCGTGTGGGGCGCTTCGCCAGCCAAAGGCGGGGAACTAAGGGTAACCAGCGCCATCGCGACCAAGGACGCTGCCGCCCAGCGCTTTGCCCAGCAGAAGCGCCCCGGCCAGGACGCCGCAGACCGGCGTCAGCACGCCGATGGCGCCGGGCGTGAGGTGGCGCGGCGCGAAGCCAGCCAAAACCAGATCAGATGACCCATCCCGCCGACGCCTGCGGCCTGACACGGGAAGGTGTCGAGGGGCAGCGGCGAGGAGTGGATTGCTCAGGTTGCGCCGCAACGCGGGGAGGCGACGAGCATCGGCGGCGCCGAGACCACCGGCTGGCATTGCGGCACCAGGGCCGGCGGCGCGCACCGCGGGGGCCTGGACCAGCACGGTCGTCGCCACCCGGAGCACGTCGCCGACGAGTCCGCGCAGGTCGCCGATCAGCTGATCCGACCCAGCCGAAGCGCCCGGCTTGCCCACCGCCTGCCGCGCCCCTACCGTCCCCGCCCGTCAGCCGGGGGGGACAGGGCGATGCTGCGACGGGATATGCTGTTGGCGGGTGTCGGCGTGGTGGCAGGGCTTGGGCTCGCCGGCCAGGCACTTGCGCAGAAGGCTGCCGAAACGCTGCGCATCGTCATGCGCGACGCGCTGCCGAATATCGACCCCTACTACAACAATCTCCGCACCGGCCTGGTTATGGCGCACCAGGGCTGGGACATGCTGATCTACCGCGACCCCGACAGCTTCGAGCTGAAGCCGTTGCTGGCGACCGCTTGGCGCTTCCCGAAGCCGACCGTGCTCGAGCTCGACATCCGCCAGGGTGTCAAGTTCCACGACGGCAGCGATCTGACGGCAGAGGACGTGGTCTATACCATCAACACGGTCTCCAGCCCGGATGCGCGGGTCTCCACGCCCAGCAACTATGCGTGGATCGAGAAGGCCGAGGCGACCGGGCCCTTCGCGGTGCGCGTGACGCTGAAGCGTCCGACGCCTGCGGCGCTGGAGTACCTGGCGCTGGTCACGCCGATCTACCCGAAGGCCTATCGGGAGAGGGTGGGGCCGGAAGGCTATGTCCGCGCCCCGGTCGGTGCCGGCCCTTACCGCATCACCCGCTTCGATCCCGGCGCCGCGGTCGAGTTCGAGCGCTTCGAGGGATACTGGCAGGGAAGCCCAAAGGGAAAGGCTGCGATCCGCAAGCTCTCGGTCCGCTTCGTCCCCGATGCAACGACCGAGATGACGGAACTGCTGAGCGGCCGCGCCGACTGGATCTGGAACCTGAACCCCGACCAGTTCGACCAGGTGAACAGGCTGCCGATGGTGCAGGCGGTTCGCCAGGAATCGATGCGGGTCGGCTATCTCTCGATCGATGCGGCTGGCCGCAGCGGGCCGGACAATCCACTGACGAAGCTGAAGGTGAGGCAGGCGATCTGGCACGCGGTCGACCGGAAATCCATTGCCGACAAGCTGGTGACGGGTGGGTCCCGCGTGCCGCCTGCGCCCTGCTATTCCAGCCAGTTCGGCTGCGACACAGCTGCCGCAGTGACCTACGACTATGACCCGGGAAAGGCAAAGGTGCTGCTGGCCGAGGCCGGTTTCCCCAATGGCTTCGAGACCGAACTGGTCAGCTATGTCCTGCCGCAATGGGGCTCGGCGGTGCAGAATTATCTGCAGGCGGTCGGGATCAAGGCACGACTGACCCAGATGCAGGTGGCGGCGGCGATCCAGCGCAGTTGGCAGGGCAATACGCCGCTTTTCCTCGGCAGTTGGGGCAGCTACTCCATCAACGACGTCTCGGCGATCATGCCGGTCTTCTTCGGCGGCGGAAACGACGACTATGTCCGCGATACGGAGATGCAGAAGCTGATGCTGGAAGGTGGCAGCAGCATGGACACGGAGGCGCGCAAGACGGCCTACAGCGCCGCCATCAGGCGGGCGACGGAAAACGCCTTCTGGCTGCCGCTGCACACCTATGTCACGACCTACGGCTTCTCCCGCCAGCTCAACTTCAAACCCTTCGCGGATGAGCTGCCGCGCTTCTACCTGGCGAGCTGGAAATAGGACAATGGGACTGAAGGCAGCAATCGTCCCCGTCACACCCTTCCAGCAGAACTGCTCGCTGTGGTGGGACGAAGCGACAAGCGAGGGTGTGGTTGTCGATCCCGGCGGCGACGTGGAGCAGATCCTGCACGCGATCGGCAAGCTGAAGCTCAAGGTCGGCAGCATCCTGCTGACTCATGGCCACCTGGATCATGCCGGCGGCGCGGCGGCGCTGCAGCAATCACTGCCGGGCCCGCCGCCGATCATTGGGCCGGACGAGCGCGACCGGTTTCTGCTGGAAGGAATCGAGAAGCAGGGCGCGGAGTACGGCTTCGAATGCCGTAACGTGACGCCGGATCGCTGGTTGACCGAGGGAGAGACGGTCTCGATCGGCGGCGAAGAATTCGCCGTGCTGCACTGCCCGGGTCATACGCCGGGGCACCTGGTCTTCGTCAGCGAGGCATTGCGCATCGCCATCGTCGGCGATGTGCTGTTCCAGGGCTCGGTCGGGCGAACCGATTTCCACTACGGCGACGCCGAGGCGCTGATCCGCTCGATCCACGACAAGCTGCTGCCGCTGGGCGACGACATCGCCTTTCTCTGCGGCCATGGCCCAGGCTCGAGCTTCGGCCAGGAGCGGCAGACCAATCCGTTTCTCAGGGGCGGTTAGGGCGGTCGCGCTTGCGGCGGAAGACGCTGGCGTATTCCAGCCGGTCGAGCACGACCAGCACGACGACTAAAAGGAGCAGCGCAAGCAGGATCCACATCGGCGACATCCCCGGTGATCCGGCCTGAAAGCGCCGGGCACGTCCGGGTTCACGGAGTGCCGGCACCCTCCAGCAGCAGGCATTCGGCGCCGGCGACGGCGAGCGGCGTCTGCGTCGCGCAGCGCGGCTGCGCCACCGGGCAGCGCGGGTGAAAGCGGCAGCCCGGCGGGATATTGGCGGGATCGGGTAGCACGTCGCCGAGGCCGACATCCGGCACGCCGAGCCCTGGCTCCGGCGTCAGGACGCTGGCGAGCAGCGCCTTTGTATAGGGGTGCTTCGGGGCGCGGAACAGCGTCCCGGCCACGTTGCGCTCGACGATGCGGCCGAGATACATGACCGCCACGTCACTCGCCACATGTTCCACCACCGCGAGGTTGTGGCTGATGAAGAGATAGGTGAGGTTCAGGTCCCGCCGCAGCTCCGCAAGCAGGTTCAGGATCTGCGCCTGGACCGAGACGTCGAGCGCGCTGGTCGGCTCGTCGCAGATGACGATGCGTGGCCGCAGCACCAGGGCGCGGGCGATCGCCACCCGCTGGCGCTGGCCGCCTGAAAGCTGCGCCGGGAAGCGCTCGCCCTGCTCGGCCGAGAGGCCGACGCGCGCCAGCATCTCCGCCACCCGGCCGGCGATCTGGCGGGAAGGGATGCCGCCCTGCGCCACCAGCGGCATCGCCACGATGTCGCGGATGCGCCGTCGCGGGTTGAGCGAGGCAAAGGGGTCCTGGAAGACCGGCTGGATCAGCCGCGCGCGGGCGCGGCGGTCGAGGGTCGAGAGGCGCTGGCCCTCGACCAGCACCTCGCCGGCCGAGGGCGGCAGCAGGCCCAGGATGACGCGCGCCAGCGTGGACTTGCCGCAGCCGGACTCACCGACCAGGCCGAGCACGCCGCCGGTCGGCAGGCTGAAGGAGACGTCGTCGACCGCGACGATCTGCTTGTCCTCACCGAACAGTCCGCTGCGGACCCGGAAGGTGCGGCGCAGGTTGCGAACCTCGATTGCCGGGGTCATGCGGCTTGGCCCGTGGCGGCCCAGCCAGGCGGCAGGCGGCAAAGGAACTCATGCGCGTTTCCGGCATGCTGGCGCGGTACGGTGCCGGCACACACGGGGGCGGCATGGGTGCAGCGGTCGCGGAAGCCGCAGCCGGCGAAGCTCGGCCGGATGCGCGGTACCGTTCCCGGAATGCTGCCGAGCGCATCGCCTGGCTTCACCTTGCCCGGCACCGGCACGCAATCCAGCAGGCCGCGGGTATAGGGATGCGAGGGATCGGCAAACAGCGTGGCGGTCGGCGCGCTCTCTACCACCTCGCCGGCATACATGACGCTGACCCTGTCGGCGATGCGGGCGACGATGCCGAGGTCGTGGGTGATCAGCAGGATGGCGAGGCCGAGGTCGCGCTGCAACTCGGCCAGCAGCCGCAGGATCTGCACCTGCACGGTGACGTCGAGTGCCGTGGTCGGCTCGTCGGCGATCAGCAACTCCGGATCGCACATCAGCGCCATGGCGATCATCACGCGTTGGCGAAGACCTCCCGAAAGCTGATGCGGGAACTGGCCGAGCCGCATGCCCGGCGCGGTGATGCCGACGCGGCCGAGCAGCGCCGCGGCGCGGTCCAGCGCCGCGTGGCGGCTGCCGCCGCGGTGGCGGGTGAAGACCTCGGCCATCTGCGAGCCGACCGTATAGGCCGGGTTGAGGCTGGTCATCGGTTCTTGGAAGATCATCGCCATGCGGTCGCCCCGCAGCAGCGACATCTGCTGTTCGTTCCGTGCCAGCAGGTCCTTGCCGGCGAAAGTCAGGCAATCGGCGCTGCGGCGAGCGCCGCGCGCCAGCAGGCCCATGACCGCGAGCGCTGAGACCGACTTGCCGCAGCCGCTCTCGCCGACGATGCAATGGGTCTCCCCGCGCGCGACGGTGAAGGAGGCGCCGCGGACCGCGGCGGTGTCGCCGAACTCAACGCGAAGACCTTGGATGTCGAGTAGTGCCTCGCTCATCGGGTGTCGCCCGCACCGAGCAGGTCGCGCAGCCCGTCGCCCAGCAAGTTGATTCCGAAGACCAGGATGAAGAGCGCCACGCCGGGGACGAAGATCACCCAAGGGGAGAAGAACATGTAGTCCTTTCCCTCCGCGATCATCAGCCCCCAGGAGGGCAGCGGCGGCGGTACGCCGAGTCCGAGGAAGGACAACGCCGCCTCCAGCAGGATCGCCAGCGCCATCTCAAGCGTCGCTACCACCGCCAGATGGCTGGCGATGTTGGGGAGAATCTCCTTCACCAGGATCGCCGGCGTGGAGAGGCCGGAAGCCCAGGCGGCGGCGACGTAGTCGAGGTTGCGCACCTGCATGGTGGTCGAGCGCGCGACCACGGCGAACCGGTCCCAGAGCAGCAGACCGAGTACTAGGATGACGAGCATCAGGCTCGACCCCAACAGCCCGACCACGGCCAGCGCCACCAGCACCACCGGGATGGCCAACCGGCAGGTGATGGCGAAGAGCACCGCATCGTCCACCTTGCCGCCGAAGAAGCCGCCGAGCACGCCGAGCGTGGTGCCGATGACGCCGGAGGTGACGACGGTCAGCAGGCCGATCAGCATAGAGATTCGCGCGCCGTAGATCAGCCGCGAGAGGTAGTCCCGCCCGAGCCCATCAGTGCCCAGCAGGTGGTCGGGCTCGGCGCCTTCCATCCAGAAGGGCACGGCCAGCCGGTTGTCGAGGTTCTGAACGAAGGGGTCGTGCGGGGTGATCCAGGGCGCCAGGATTGCCACCAGCAGGACGAGGCCGACGATCAGTGCGCCGGCCACCAGCCCCGTGCGGCGCATCCAATCGAAGCGCCGCCGTGCCGGCATCACCACCGTGCCGCTCACGACGCACGCAGCCTGGGATCGAGCAGCGCATTCAGCAGGTCGGCGGCCATGGTCAGGCCGATGTAGATCAGCGCCAGCACCAGCACGACGGCCTGCACCACGGGAAAATCATTCTTGCTGATACTCTCCCAGGCGAGGAAGCCGACGCCGTGCAGGGCGAAGACCGTCTCGATGACGATCGATCCGCCGAGCATGAAGCCCAGCTGCACCGCTGCGATCGAGACCACCGGGATCGCCGCGTTGCGCAGCGCATGCTTGCCGAGGATCGACAACCGGCTCAGCCCCTTGGCCCGTGCGGTGCGGATATAGTCCGACCCCAGCGCCTGGATCATCCCGCTGCGGGTCAGTCGCGTCAGCGCCGGGATGGCCGAGAAGGACAACACGATTCCCGGCATGACGTAGTGTTCCCAGGACCCGGTGCCGGAGATCGGCAGCCAGCCGAGCTGCAGGCCGAGGGTGATCATCAGGATTAGCCCGAGCCAGAAGCTCGGCATCGCCTGGCCGATCATGGCGACGAGCTGCACCAACCGGTCCACCCAGGTATTCTCCCGCACCGCCGCGAGCACGCCGAGAGGGATCGAGACCAGCAGTGCGATGCCGAGCCCAACCAGCCCGAGCGTCAGGGTGATCGGCATGCGGTCCATGATCAGGTCGGCAGTGCGTGCCTTGAAGAAGAAGCTCTCGCCGAAATCACCGACCGCGGCGCGGCCGATCCAGTCGATGAACTGCATCGCCAGTGGTCGGTCCAGCCCATAGGCGTGGCGAATGATCTCCACATCCTGCTGCGTGGCACTGGCGCCAGCGATGGAGATGGCCAGATCGCCCGAGACCCGGGTGAGCATGAAGCTCAGCACCATCACCGTCAGGGCGACGAGCAGCGCGACGGTCAGGCGACGGAGGGCGAAGCGGAGCATCGGTCACGAAGGCTAGGGGCGATGCTGCGCCGCGGCAAGCCGCGTTAATAGGCTGCGGCCCAGCCGTCGCGGCGCGGGTCGCTGCCCGCCATGCGCACGCCGTTCTCCAGCACGCGGATTGCCTCGACGCTGCAGGGTCCTTCCAGCGGCGGCACCACCCTCACCTGGTGCCCCAAGGCCTCCAGCGCCTTCGCCGCATCGGCCAGGCCGGCTTCCAGGGTCAGGACAGCGTCGCCGGCATGCGGGTAGTTGGCGGGCTGGCCGACCTGGTTACTGGTCCAGCGCGGCATCTCCAGCGCCTGCTGTGGGTCCAGGCCGAAGACGGCCATGGCCACCATGACCTGCATGTTCACCTGCACTTGGTTGTCGGCGCCCGGCGTCCCGAAGACGCCCCAGAGCTTGCCGTCCCTGAACACTATCGGCGCGTTCATGGTGTGCCGCACCCGCATCCCCGGCCGGAGCCGGTTCGGATGTCCGTCGTCCAGGTGCCAATAGGCCATGCGATTGTTCAGCAGCACGCCGGTATCGCCGGCAGTCACGCCGCTGCCGAAGGCGGAGTTGATCGACTGGATGGCGGAGACCGCATTACCTGCCGCATCGACCACGCAGAAATAAGTGGTGTCGCTTTCCGTCCCGGGCCGCACCGGCAGGTCGGCGGAGCGACGCGGGTCGATCAGCGCGGCCTGTTCCATGGCGTAGTCCGCCGAGAGCAGGCGAGCGAGTGGAATGTCGAGCCCGCGTGGATCGGCGCCCCAGCGTTCCCGGTCGAGGAAGGCTCGCTTCTTCGCTTCCACCATCAGGTGAATGAGCCCGGCACCGCCCAGATCATGCGCTTCCAACTCGAACCGGTCGAGGATCCGGAGCATCTGCAGGAAGGTGAAGCCGGTCGAATTCGGCGGGGTCTGGCGCACTTCGAAGCCACGGAAAGGTATGGCGATGGGGGCCTGGATCTCGGCGGTGCAGGCAGCGAGGTCGGCTGCCGCAACCATGCCGCCCGCCTCGGCGATGCCGGCCACTAGGCGCTCGGCAAGCCTGCCGCGGTAGAAGCCCTCGGCACCGTTTGCGCCGATCGCCTCGAGCGTCTCCGCCAGTTCGGGCTGTACCACAAGCGCACCGAGGGCAGGGGGCCCGCCATCCGCGAGGAACCGCGCCGCACTCGGGGCGCTGGCCCGCAACTTCGGCAAGCATTCGTTGGCGAAATGGCCATACGCGTGCGTCGCGGCGAAACCGTCCCGCGCCGCCTCGATCGCCGGCGCGACCAGTCGCACCCAAGGCAGGCTGCCGTGCCGCGCATGCAGCAACGCCAGCCCGGCCAGCAGCCCGGGCGTCGAGGTGCTGCGCGGGCCGGCAACGGGGATGCCGTCCCCATAGGCCTCAGGCGTCGCCGCCCGCGGCGCGGCACCGGTGGCGTTGACGCAGAATCCGCTGCGGCCGGCCAGGTGGATGTTGAAGAACCCGTCACCGCCAAGGCCGGACATGGCCGGCTCGACCACCCCTAGCAACAGAGATACAGCGATGGTTGCGTCTACTGCCGTGCCTCCAGCCCGCAACACGTCCAGCCCCGCCTGGGTGGCGACGGGATGGTTGGTGGCGACCGCGCCGCGGCGCCCCATGATCAACGACCGGTGGCTGCGCAGGGCCGGATGCATGACGGGGCTCCCTCGATGAACCCCGCCATCGCAGCACGCCCCGCGTCGCAGCGGAAGTCTACTCCGCCGCTTGCCGCCCGGCGTGGCGGCCCTCGCGGAACTCCTCGATCATCTTCTTCGAAAAAGCGGGGATGTCGTCCGGCTTGCGCGAGGTGACGAGGCCCTGGTCGGTGACGACCTCCTGGTCCACCCATTCCGCGCCCGCATTGCGCAGATCGGTCTGCAGGGAGGGCCAGGAGGTCATCCGCCGTCCTTTCACTCCGCCTGCATCGATCAGCGTCCAGGGCCCATGGCAGATCGCCGCGATCGGCTTCTTCTGCTCAACGAAATGCCGGACGAAGGCAATTGCCTTCGGCTCCAGCCGCAACTGGTCCGGGTTGATGACGCCGCCCGGCAGCACCAGCGCCGCGTAGGCTGCGGGATCCGCCTGGTCGAGGGTCTGGTCAACCGGGATCGTATCGGCTTTGTCGAAGTGGTTCCAGCTCTGCAGCGATCTGCTTTTCGGCGAGACCACATGCACCGTCGCGCCGGCCGCCTGCAGTGCCTTCACCGGTTCGGTCAGCTCCACCTGCTCGACGCCGTCCGTTGCCAGAACGGCGACCTTCATGCTGTTCAACTCGTTCGCCATGCTGTGGCTCCTCAGCTCTGCATGTCACGTTCGGCCTCGCCGACCGCCCTCATAACCTCGGCGATGCTGGAGACTTTCTATTCGTTCATGCCGTTCAGCATATCCATGACGACCCTCCCAGAACCCTTGTGCTTCGCCTGCTTGATCAGGTCCTGCTTCTAGGCCCGGAAATGAATGCTCCCCGGGGAGGGAGCATGCCGTTCGCGGGCGAGTGCCCTCCGAGACCGCGCGTCAGGGCTTTCGCCTCCGTGCCCTGCCGGCCCGCAGAACGGTCCGGTGGGGCGGTGGTTGCCCCGGCTTGACGCGCCCGGCCCGGGGTCGGATCGTCCCCGGTGCGCGGCATGCCGAAAGGGCAGCCGCGGAGGAGGAAACGATGCGGAGAGGAAGCGGTCCCTTGGCTGGAATGCCTGCGTCACGCCGTACGCTGCTGGCAACCAGCCTAGCCGCACCGCTCGCGGCCCGCGCACAGGTGGTCTGGCCGGACAAGCCAGTCCGCATGCTGATCGGCTATCCCGCCGGCGGCCCGACCGACTTTGCCGCGCGCCTGCTGCAGCCGCATCTCCAGGCGCTCTGGGGCCAGCCGCTGGTGATCGAGAACCGCCCGGGCGCCAGCGGCATCATCGCCTCCGAGGCTGCGGTGCGCAGCCCGGCAGACGGCTATACGATCCTGCTGGGCAATAGCCCGAACACCATGAACCCGGCGATCATGCCACGCATGCCCTACGAGCCATCCGAGCTGGCGCCGGTAGTGCTGATCTACATCTCGCCCACCGTGCTCTTCGTCGGCATCGATTCGCCCTGGCGCAGCGTGGCGGATCTGGTCGCCACGGCGAAGGCGCGGCCGGGGCTCGCCTACGCCGTGTCAGGCAACGGCTCGCCCGGGCAGTTCGCCGGTGAATCCTTCGCCCGCGCCGCCGGGATAGAGCTGACCGCGGTCGCCTACCGCGGCGCACCACCGGCGCTGACCGACGTGGTGGGCGGGCGTGTGCCGCTGACCTTTAGCACGCTGGCCGGCGCCATGCCGCTGCTCCGCGACGGCAAGCTGCGGGCGTTGGCGGTCGCCGGCGACAGCCGCGTCTCGGCGTTGCCGCACTTGCCCACGCTGAAGGAACTCGGCTTCGACATTCCCGATTGCGGCGTCTGGTACGGGCTGTTGGTCCCGGCTGCGACGCCGCGCGCCGTGCAGGAAAAAATTGCCGGCGACGTCATCGGGCTGCTGCACCAGCCGGAGATCCAGGCCCGCTTCGTCGAACAGGCGGCGATCCCGGTGGGCGAGGGGCCGGCCGAGTTCACCGCCCGCTACAATGCCGAGATCCCGCTCTGGATCGGCATCGCCCGGGCCGCCGGCATCAAGGCCGAGTAGAGGAGACGTCCATGCGCGTCAGCCGCCGTTCCCTCACGCTGGTGCCGCTACTGCCCGGGCTTGCCCGTGCGCAAGCGCCCTGGCCGGACAAGCCGATGCGGCTGATCGTCGGCTATACCGCAGGCGGGCCGACTGATTTCGTGGCGCGGCTGTTCCAGGACCCGCTATCGGCGATCTGGGGCCAGCCACTGGTGATCGAGAACCGGCCCGGCGCCAGTGCCGTGCTGGCAACCGAGGTCGTCGCTCGCAGCGCACCGGACGGATACACCCTGCTGCTGGCAACCAGCGTGCAGAGCAGCAATCCGGCGATCTATCCGAAGCTGCCCTATGACAGCATCGCCGACTTTACGGCGATCGCACTGCTTTATGGCTCGCCCACGGTGCTCTTTGTGCCGAAGGACTCCCCGCTGAGGACGGCGCGGGACGTGGTGGCGCTCGCGCGGAAGGAGGGGACGCTGGCATATGCGACGTCCGGCAACGGCTCCTCCGGCCACTTCGCCGGCGGCATGTTCGCGCGGAAAGCCAACATCGACCTGACCCACATCGCCTATCGCGGCGCGGCGCCCGCCCTGCAGGACCTGGTCGGCGGCCGGGTGCCGATCAGCTTCGCCACCTTGTCGGGCGCGCTGACCCTGGCGCGCGCTGGGGCGATCCGCGCCGTCGCGGTCTGCGCCCCGCGGCGGGTGGAGGTGCTGCCCGATGTCCCGACTCTCGCTGAGAGCGACCTCGACATCCCCGATACCAGCCCCTGGTTCGGCCTGGTCGGCCCGGCCGGATTGCCGCCCGCCGTGGTGCAGCGGATCGCTGGCGATGCTCGCAGCGTCCTGCGGCGTCCGGAGATCCGCGCCCGCATCATCGACCAGGGCGGCGTGGTCATGGACGAGGGACCGCCGGAATTCACGGCCCGCATCAAGCGGGAGATGGAGGAAAGCATTGAAGTCGCCAGGGCCATCGGGATCCGTGCAGAATGATCCGGACCCGACGCGCACTGCTGGCGCTGCCGGCGCTGCTGGCGGCGTGCCCCGCGCGGGCGGCCTGGCCGGAGCGTCCGGTGCGGCTCTTCGTCGGCTTCCCGCCGGGCGGACCGACCGACTTCATCGCCCGCGCCGTGGCGCCCGGGCTGCAGGCGGCCTGGGGCCAGCCGGTGGTGATCGAGAATCGCGGCGGCGCCAATGCGACCATCGCGACCGAGGTCGTGGCACGCGCGGCCCCGGACGGCCACACGCTGCTGCTGGCGGCGAACAATCATGTCATGAACCCGCCGCTCTATGCGAAGCTGCCCTACGACCCGATCGGCGACTTTGCGCCGGTGCATGCCATCGCGGTCTCGCCCAACGTCCTTTGGTGCGGCACGCAGCAGCCCTGGCGCAGCCTTGCGGAGCTGGTCGCGGCCGCAAAAGCCAGGCCCGGCGCGATCAGCTTCGCGACTACCGGTATCGGCGGCAACGGGCATTACGGCGGGGAGTTGCTGCAGCGCGCGCTCGGCATCCAGCTGACCCATGTGCCCTACAAGGGCACCGCACCCGCCATGCAGGACGTCGTCGCCGGGCTGGTGCCGGTCACGGTCGGCACACTGGTCGGCACCATCGGCGGCTTCCGCAATGGCCAGATCCGGCCGCTGGCGGTGCTCTCTCCGCAGCGGGCGCCGGAGCTGCCGGAGGTGCCGACGCTGGCCGAGCTCGGCCATCCGCTGACCGATACCGGCGTCTGGTACGGGCTGCTGACACCGGCCGGGACGCCGGCGCCGCTGGTTCGCCGCATCGCCGGCGACATGGCCGCGTTGCTGCGGACGCGGGAGGTGCAGGACCGTCTGGCAAGCCAGGCCTCCGTCGTGATGGCCCTTGGGCCGGAGGAATTTGCCAGCCGCATCAGGTCCGACCTTGGCGCCTGGGCAGAGGTCGCCCGCGAGGCAGGCATGAAGGCCGAATAGGGGGAAACGTCACCGATGCGCATGCAGGCCGCAATTATGTTCGAGCAAGGGAAGCCGCGCCCCTATGCCACCTCCAACGCCCTGGTCATCGAGGACGTGGAGCTGGAAGGCCCCGGCCCGGGCGAGGTGCTGATCGAGGTCGCTGCCGCCGGACTCTGCCACTCTGACCTCTCCGCCATCGAGGGCATCCGGCCGCGGCCACTGCCGGTGGTGATCGGGCACGAGGGCGCCGGGATCGTCCGCGAATGCGGCGAGGGCGTCACCGACTTGAAGCCGGGTGACCATGTGGTGACGGTCTTCGTGGCGTCCTGCGGTGTCTGCCGGAACTGCGTGCGCGGGCGGTCGAACATCTGCAATGCCGGCAATGCGGCGCGGGCGGCGGGCACATTGCTGTCGGGCGCCAAGCGGATCAGGCGGCTGAACGGAGAGGCGATCAACCACGGCAGCGGGTTGTCGCTCTTCGCGCAATATGCCGTCGTCGGGCGGCGTTCCGCGGTGAAGATCGACCCATCCGTGCCGCTCGAGGATGCGGCAATCTTCGGCTGCGCAGTGATGACCGGCGCCGGCGCGGTGTTGAACACGGCGAAGATGCAGGCGGGCGACACCATCGCGGTGGTGGGGCTCGGCGGCGTCGGGATGAATGCCCTGTTCGCCGCCATCGCCGGCGGCGCGGAGCGGATCATCGCCATCGATACCAGCGCGGAAAAGCTCGGCCTCGCGCGGCAATGGGGCGCGACCGACACCTTCCTGGCGACTGACAAGGATTGCGTCGAGCAGGTGAAGGCGGCCACCGATGGCGGCGTCGATACCGTCATCGAGACCGCGGGGAACATCCGCGCGATGGAGCTAGCCTATGCCATCACCGCGCGGGGCGGCAGCGTGGTCAGCGCCGGGCTGCCTGCGCAGGGGGCAAATTTCTCCTACATGCATTCGGGGCTGGTCTCGGACGAGAAGAGCATCCTCGGCAGCTACATGGGCTCCTGCATCGCCGAGCGTGACATTCCGCGCTTTCTCGGTCTCTACAAGCGCGGCAAGCTGCCGGTGGGATCGCTGAAGAGCGGCTTCCTGCCGCTGTCCGACATCAATGCCGGCTTTGACCGGCTGTCGGATGGCAGCGTGCTGCGGCAGGTGCTGCGACCGAACATGTAGCGGGGCAGGGGGCTACTCGCCCCCCTCCCGTCTGGTCACACCACGCGGATGTTCTTGAACTGCCAGGGATCGCTTTCGTCCAGATCCTCCGGGAACAGCGCCGCACGGTCCTGCAGCGGCGTCCAGTCGGAATAGACTCCAACGACCTCGCCGAGATAGGGCCGGCAGATCTCGAGGATGCGGGCATGGTCAATCTCGTCCGACTCGACCAGGCCGCGGCGCGGGTTCTCCATCGCCCAGATCACTCCGGCCAGCACCGCCACCGTCACCTGCAGGGACGTGGCGTTGTTGTGCGGCACCAGCCCGCGCGCCTGCTCGATCGTCAGACGGGAGCCATACCAGTAGGCGCCCTTCTCGTGCCCCATCAGCAGGACCCCGAGCTCATCCATGCCGCGGATGATCTCGTCGGTCATCAGCCGTTTCTCCGGCTGCATGTGCCAGTTCTTGCCGGCCAGCTCATGCACCGAAAGCACCGCATCGTCGCAGGGATGATAGGCATAGTGCGCGGTAGGCCGGTAGGTGACCGTGCCGTCCGCGTTCCGCACCGTGTAGTAGTCCGCGATCGAGATGCTCTCGTTGTGCGTGATGAGGAAGCCGTGAAAGGGGCCCTCCAGCGGCGTCCAGGTGCGGACGCGCGTGGAGGCGCCCGGCCGCAGCAGGTAGATCGCCGCGTCGCAGCCGCTCTCGTGCCGGCGGCCATCGGGCGGCAGCGCCTTCTCATGCGTGCCCCAACCCAGCTCGGCCGGCTGGCAGCCCTCGCCGACGAAGCCGTCGACCGACCAGGTGTTGACGAACTCGCCCGGCCGCTTTGGCCGGTCGGCGACCTGGGTGTCGCGCTCGGCGATGTGGATCACCTTGATCCCGAGCCGCTGGGCGAGGCGCGCCCAGGCCGCGCGATCGGAAGCGGGCGGCGGGCTCGCCACCGGCGCGCCGGTGTCGCGGGCGATGTCGAGCAGCGCCTGCTTGACGAAATGACTGACCAACCCGGGATTGGCGCCATGCGCCGTGACCGAGGTCGGGCCGCCGCGCGCGGCATCGCGCAGCGCCAGCGCGCTCTCGCGCATCGCGTAGTTGGATCGCGCCGATGGCGATAGCGACGGGTCGGTATAGCCGCCCAGCCAGGGCTCCACGACGGTGTCGAGGTAAAGCACGTCCAGTTCCCGGCACAACTGCATCAGCGCGACCGAGGAAACATCGACCGAAAGGTTGAGCAGGAAATCGCCCTTCCGCAGCAGCGGGGTGAGCAGGTCGCGGTAGTTCTCCGGCGTCGCCGCCTGGACCATGAACCGGATGCCGTATTCGGCCGCAACCGCATGCCCCCGCGCCTCGGCGGTCACGATGGTGATGCGGTCCTTCGGCACGTCGATGTGCCGGAGGATGAGAGGCAGCACGCCCTGGCCGATGCTGCCGAAGCCGAGCATCACCAAGCGGCCGGCGAAGGAAGCATGGATCATGGGTGGGTCACTCCTGGGCACGCAGGGCGTCAGTCCCGCCGGCCCTAGCCGGCGGGGGAGGCGCGGTAAATGGACAATCCGAAGTCAGGCCGCGATGGCGGCCGGGCTCTCCTCGCCCAGCATCGGGCGGTCGCGGACTTCGACCAGGCGAGCCCGGTCGAAGCCGTTGAAGGCGGTGCGCAGGCAGGCGCCATAGGCACCGAGCTGGCCGATCTCGATCCAGTCGCCCTCCCGCACCCCCGCCGGTAGCCAGAACGGCCCGGTCATCCGGTCGGCGCTGTCGCAGGTCGGACCGTAGAGCGCAAAGCCCTGCAGCGCCTCCGCCTCGCCCGATCCATCCTCCCCTGGCCGGATCAGCCGGCAGGGGAAGACGAAGCCCGGCGCGCCAGCGTCCGACAGCGCGCCATAGACGCCGTCGTTCACGTACAATTCCTGACCACGGCGCTGCTGCACCTGCACCACGACGCTGCCGCCGCCGGCCACCAGCGCCCGGCCCGGCTCGGCCCAGAGCACCGCGCCCGGCAGGGCCAGTGCCTCGAAGGCCGCCTCGATTTCGGCGAAGAAGGCGCCGAGCGGGGGCGGTGTCACGTCCGGATAGGCGACCGGGAAGCCGCCGCCGACATCCACCACTTCGATCGGCACGCCGGCGGCTTGGATGACCTCGCCGGCCAGGGCCATGGCGCGGCGCCAGGCCAGCGGGTCCAGGCACTGCGAGCCGACATGGAAGTGCAGGCCGAGCCGCGCCGCATGCGGCCGCGCGGCGCGCAGCAGCGCCGCGGCCTCGGCCGCCTCGGCGCCGAATTTGCCGGACAGGTCGTAGCGGGCGACACCCTTCGGCAGCGCCAGCCGGACGAAGATCCCGAGCCCCTCGGCCGCGCCGGCGCCGGTCTCGGCCAGGATCTTCGCCAGTTCCTCAGCGGTATCGAGAACGAAATCCTGCACGCCATGCCGGCTCCAGGCCTCGCGGATCGCGCCGCGTGCCTTCACCGGGTGCATGAAGTGGATACCTGCCTTGGGGAACATGTTGCGGACCAGCGCCACCTCGGTGGCCGAGGCGCAGTCGAAGTGCCGCACCCCGCCCTCCCAGACCGCGCGCAGCACGGCGGGTTCCGGGTTGCACTTCACCGCATAGAGCGTCTCGCCCGGGAAGCCCCGCACGAAGTTGGCGGCGGCCGCGGCGATAGCGGTTGGGCGAAGGCAATGCATCGGTTCCTCCGGCCGCGCGACGGCGACCAGCGCGTCGACGGTCGGCAGCGCGTTGGCGGCCTCGTGGTCACGGCGCAGCGGGGCGACGGCGGCGCGGGCGCGGGTCAGGTCCATCGGTGGGGTCCTCACGGCATCACGCCACGCGCGCGGGCGCGGCGGGTCGGCATGGCATGGATGAGGCGCCGGGCTTGGCCCAGCCGGCCTTCAGACGATGCGGTGCGGACAGGGCAGCGCCGCGAAGCGTTCGAGCGACATAGACAATCCCTTGCGGCCCCGACCCCCGAAGGGGCCGGCATGGACGGAAAGGACGCGTCCCGTCGTTGCTGTGCCCCGGGTCACTGGACCGGGTCGGGGCTCGCGGCACGTGCGATGGCGTCAGCGCCGCCCTTCCTGGGTGGCGCGGCCGGAGAAATAGTGCGTCCCGGATGGAATTGCCATGTTTTTTTGTGGGGGCTCAGGGGAGCCACGGGCATGACCGCCGGATTCGGTTGTAGCTTGCCGGAAACTTGCCGGCGCGCGATCTCAGCCCTTCGCCAGCAGCGCCAAGTATTCCCAGGCCATGGTGGCGCCGGCCAGCGCGGTGATCTCGGCTTGGTCATGCGCCGGGGAGACCTCGACCAAGTCCATCCCGGCCCAGGCAAGGCCGTCCAGCCGGCGCAGCAGCCCCTGCGCCTGCCATGTGGCCAAGCCGCCGACCTCCGGCGTTCCGGTCCCCGGGGCGAAGGCCGGGTCCAGTGCGTCGATGTCGAAGGAAAGGTAGCAGGGCGCGGCGCCGAGCACCCCGCGCACCCGGGCGGCGAGCGCCGCGGGGGTGGCCTCGTGCGCCTCCTGCGCCGTCACCACGGTGACACCCTGGGCGAGGGTCCAGTCCCAGGTCTCCCGATCCACAGGTGAGCGGATGCCGACCTGTATCATCCGCTTCGGGTCGACCAAACCTTCGTTGATGGCGTGGAAGAAGACCGAGCCGTGCGCCAGGCTCTGGCCGAAATTCGTCTCCCAGGTGTCGACATGCGCATCCATGTGCAGCAGCCCGACCGGCCCGCCACCCCGCCTTGCCAGGGCGCGCAGCAGCGGCAGGGTCACCAGGTGCTCGCCGCCGAGGCTGATGATGTGGGCGCAGGCGGCGGCCTGCTGCTCGATAAGCGCCAGGCTGGCGGGGATGTCGCCGAGGGCGATGGCGAAGTCGCCGATATCGGCGATGTCGAGGTTACGCGGGTCGGTCCAGTGCTGCGGGTGGACGCCATCCACCAGCATGCGGCTGGCCCGGCGGATCGCCGCCGGGCCGTCGCGCGTGCCGGCGCGGTTGGTGGTGCCGATGTCGAGCGGCACGCCGGCGATGCAGAAGCCGGCCCCCGGATCCTGCCGCGTGATGCCGAGGAAGCCCGGCGGGGTCGCGAAGGTCGGGGTGCCGGCCATCCGGATGCGCTGCCTACTTGACGGCGGAGAAGGCGGTCGGCTGCAGGAACATGTTCTCGACCCGTTCAAGGATCGGCCCGTCGGCCTCGGACGCCGTGCGGGCGGCCACCCAATCCGGGTCCGCGGCGAAGCGGTTCCACTTGTCCTCGCGCTCCGCCAGGCTCTCCCATTCCACGAGGTAATAGAGCGCGTGGTTGGAGGGACCGACCAGGGTGGTCCAGAAGCCCGCCTGGCGGATGCCGTACTTGTCCCAGAGCTTCAGCGTGACCGTGTTGAAGCGGTTCAGCAACGCCGGCAGGCGGTTCGGCAGGCAGTGGTAGATTCGGAGCTCGTGGATCATGGCGGGTTCCTCCCTTGTGGGTGGGTGATGCTAGCCCGCGATCGGGGGCGGCTGGAAGCCGGGCGCCGGGCGGTGCAGGATAACGCGAAAGGGGAGACGCGCATGTCGATCGCCACCGCCGTGGAGGCGGGCACCGACCTTGTCGAATACTACTATGCCGCGGGCTGGACGGACGGGCTGCCGGTGGTGCCGCCGACCCCGGCCAAGGTGGCGGATTTCGTCGCCGCGTTGGGCGGCGAGCCCGAGCTGGTGGAATGCAAGGTCGCGCCGCGCTGGGGCCTGCTCACGCGGGAGGTGCTGGCGATCAACGCCGTCATGGCCGGCTGCCTGCCCGCCCATGCCTCGGTGCTGCGGGCGGCGATGCTGGCGTTGTGTGACCCCGCCTTCAACCTGAATGGCGTGCAGGCGACGACCCACATGGCCGCGCCCCTGGTCATCGTGAACGGGCCGGCGGCGCGCGCGGCCGGCATGAATGGCGGCGCCAATGCCTTCGGCCCCGGCAACCGTGCCAATGCCACCATCGGCCGCGCCATCCGGCTGGTGATGCTGAATGTCGGGGGTGCGCATCCGCCCGACCTCGACAAGTGCACGCTCGGCAACCCGGCGAAGTACAGCTATGCCATCTGCGAGAACGAGGCGGAGAGCCCCTTCGCGCCCTATCACGTCGAACACGGCTGGAAGCCCGGTGACAGCACGGTCTTCGCCATGGCCGCGGAGGCGCCGCACAGCGTCACCGACCACCAGTGCAACGACCCCGAGGGCATCCTCGATACCATCTGCTCGGCGATGAGCACCATCGCGTCCAACAACGCGGTGCTGTCGGGGCATTGCGCGGTGGCGCTGGGGCTCGAGCATGCGCGCGACATCGCGCGGCATGGCTGGACCCGGCACGACATCCGTCATTATCTCTGGATGCACAGCGGCAACGTCTTCCGGCTCATCACCCGGGACCATCGCTATGGCCGCGTCTACAACCGCAACCTGCCGAAATGGTACAAGCGGGACCCGGACAGCCGCATCCCCATCGTGCCGAGCCCGGACAACATCCACCTCTTCGTCGTTGGCGGCCATGCCGGGCGGTTCTCCGCTTTCATCCCGGGCTGGGGGCACATGAACACGCCGGTGCTACGGCCGGTCGGCGATGCGACGGCGCCCGAAGGCCCCGACTGCGTCGGCGGCGTCTGCGCGATCTGAAGGGAAAGCCATGCTCACGACACTTGATGCCGATAGTCGCTTCGTCTTCGACCCGCGCGGCCGGGTCGAGAGCGCCGAGACGCCGATCGCGCCGCGTCCCGCCGCGCTGGACGGGCTGCGCCTCGGCATCCTCGACAACAGCAAATGGAACGCCAGCAAGCTGCTGCGCGGGGCTCAGGCAGCGCTGGAGAGCTCGCTGCGCTTTGCCGCCGTCACCTACGCGGTGAAGCACAGCTTCTCCAAGGATGCCGACCCGGATCTGATCGCGCGGCTGGCCACCGATTGCGACATCGTGCTGACGGCGATCGGCGATTGCGGGTCCTGCTGTTCCTGCTGCGTGCGGGACAGCATCGCGCTGGAACGGATGGGCGTGCCCTCCGCCTGCATCGTCACCACCGAATTCGTGCAGGAGACGGCGCTGACCCGCGCCGCCCTCGGCATGCCGGGGCTGCGTCCCGTGGTGATCGACCATCCCGTCAGTTCGATCACCGCCGAGGAGGTGGCGGCGCGTGTCGCGCAGATCGCGTTGCAGGCACAGGCCGTGTGGCTGGGGCGCTGATGGCCCGGTGAGCTACGAATTCTGGAAGCTGATCCACCTGTCCGGCATGGTGCTGCTGGTCGGCAACGTCACGGTCACCTCGATCTGGAAGATCTATGCCGACCGCACGCGCGACGCGCGCATCATCGGCTTCGCCCAGCGCCTGGTAACCATCACCGACTGGTTCTTCACCTTCTGGGGCATCTTGCTGCTGGTCGTCGGCGGCTTCGCCGCGGCGTGGATGGCGGGCATGGACCCGCTGCGCGACGATTGGCTGGTCTGGTCGGAGGTGCAGTTCGTCCTTGCCGGGATGATATGGCTTTTCCTGCTGGTGCCGATCCAGGTCCGCCAGGCGCGCATGGCGCGCGGCTTCGCTGCAGGCGGGGAGATCCCGGAGGCCTATTTCGTGCTCGGCCGCCGCTGGATCGTCTGGGGGCTGGTCGCCACCGTGCCGCTGGTCGGGGCGATGTGGAGCATGGTAGCGAAAGCCTGAACCAAGGGGGGAACAAGACGATGATGCTCTATGATTCGATCGGGCCGAATCCCCGCGTCGTCCGCATGTTCATGGCCGAGCGCGGGATCGATCTGCCAAAGACCACCATCGACCTGCGCGGCGGGGAGAACCGCCAGCCGGCCTACCTGGTGAAGAATCCGGCCGGACAGATGCCCTGCCTCGAGCTCGACGACGGCTCCGTCCTCGGCGAAATCACCGCTATTTGCGAATACCTGGACGAGATCTCGCCGGGCAGCAGCCTGATCGGCGACACGCCGCAGCAGCGCGCGGAAACGCGGATGTGGACGCGGCGCATCGACCTCAACATCGTCGAGCCGATGATCAACGGGTTCCGTTTCAGCCAAGGCCTCAAGCTCTTCCAGAACCGCATCCGCTGCATCCCGCAGGCGGCCGACGACCTGAAGCTGACGGCGCAGGAGAAGCTGGCCTGGCTGGACGGGCTGATCCAGGGGCGGGAGTTCGTCTGCGACGACCGCCTGTCGCTTGCCGACATCATGCTGTTCTGCTTCCTCGACTTCGGCGTGCAGGTCGGCCAAACGGTGAATCCGGAGCTGACCGCGGTGACCGGCCTGATGGAGCGGATGAAGGCGCGGCCTTCCGCCGCGGCCTGAGAGAAAAGGCAAGGCCGGGGGAAGGTGTTCCCCCGGACCCCATCGGTTTTCCGAGTCGGGTTCCAACTTAAAAAAAGGGATGGAGGGATTTGGGGAGGAAACACTGTTCCCCCCAAATCCTTCTTTCGCTCTTCAGACCACCTTGCCGGCCCGCAGCGCGGCGATTTCGTCGGCCGAATAGCCGAGCCCGCTCAGCACCGCGTCGGTATGCTGGCCAACCATTGGCGGCGGGCTGTCCACCTGAGGCCCGCCATGCGCCAGGGTGAAGGCGGCGACCGGCACACCGAAGCTTTGCGGCACGCCGGGCGCGCCGCCCTCGAAGCGGTGGACCACGCCGCGTGAAGCGAGGTGCGGATCGGCCAGCGCCTCCTCCATCCGCCGCACCCGCGCTGCCGGCACGTGCTTCGATTGGAGGTATTCCTCCCACTCGTCGGCCGTGCGGTTCAGCATGATCTCGTCCAGCAGCGACTCCTCGGCGTCGCGGGCGGCCAGGCGCTGCTCGTTGGTCGCCTTCGCCATTTCCGGTCGGCCGAGTGCCGCCCAGAGCCGCTTCTGCTGCCGCAGGTTGCTGGCACCCAGCATCACCATGCCATCCTTGGTCTTGTAGGCGCTGTTGGTCGCCTGTGGATGCTTGTTGCCGCTCGGCTTCGCCGCCTTTCCAGAGGCCAGGAAGGCCGTCACATGGCTCGCCTGCATCATCAGTGCGACGTCGAGCATGGCGAGGTCGATCCGCTGGCCGCGGCCGGTCCGCTCCCGCTGGAACAGCGCGGCCGAGAGCGCGAAGGCACCCATGGTGCCGGTGGCGTAGTCGATCGCAGGTGCGCCGAACTTGATCGGGTTCACTTCCGGGGTGCCGGTCGCCGCCATGATGCCGGAGGTCGCCTGGATGACGTGGTCATAGGCGGTCTGCACGCCGCGCGGGCCCTTCTGGCCGAAGGCGGACATGGAACAGTAGATCAGCCGCGGGTTGATGGCGCTGAGCGCCTCCCAGCCGAGGCCCAGCGCCTCGAACGCCCCGGGGCGGAAGTTCTCGACGAGCACGTCGGCACCGGCCACCAGCTTTTTCAGGACGTCCTGGCCTGCCTGCCGCTTCAGGTCGAGCGTGATGGCGCGCTTGTTGGAGCCCTGAGTCAGGAAGTAGCTGCCCATATTGGCCCGGTTCAGGGCCGGGTCGGGGCCGCTGTCGCGGCTCTGGTCGGGATCGCCCGGTGGCTCGACCTTGATGACGTCGGCGCCGAGCAGCGCCAGCTGGTAGGCCGCGAAGGGCCCCGCCAGCACATGCGTGATGTCGATGATCCGGATGCCTTCGAAGGGACGCATGGCGGGTCTTCCCTGGACGTCTTTTTGACCGGCCGATTCACGGCTTCGGGCCGCGGCCGGGCGCCGCTCGGACGGTTGGTCGAAACCAGTATGCCCACCCTGGCGGCCCGCGCCAATCGGCTGCACCATGCCCGCCATGGAGGGAACGACCAGCCTGACCGCGCCGGCGGATGCTTCGCCGCGCCCATTCGCCTATCCCGATTTCCGCCGGCTCTGGGGCATCGGGCTGGTGGTCTTCATGGTCCGTTGGCTGGAGATGCTGGCGGTCTCGATCTTCGTCTGGCAGGCCACCGGCTCTGCGTTCCTGGTCGCCATGATGGGCATGCTGCGGATCCTGCCAATGGGACTCTTCGGCGCACCGATCGGCGTGCTGGCGGAACGCGTGCAGCCGCGCAGTGCGCTCACCGCCATCGTGCTGGTGAGCCTGCTGACCTCGGCGGCGCTCGCGGCGCTGGCCATGGCAGGGTTGCTGGCGGTCTGGCACCTCGCCCTCGCCAGCTTCGTCAACGGCATCGCCTGGGCCGCGGACAACCCGGTGCGGCGGATGCTTATCGGCCAGGTGGTCGGCCCCGCGGGCATGGGTCAGGCGATGTCCTTCGATGTCGGCAGCAACAATGCCAGCCGCATGCTGGGCCCGACCATCTCCGGGTTGCTGTTCGCCGCAGTCGGCATCGAGGGAAGCTTTGTCGTCTCCGTCGCGCTCTACCTTCTCGCGCTGGTTGCCGCGGTGACGTTGCGCTATCGCAGCGCGGCGGTGGCCCCGGGCGGGGAGGGCGTGCTGGCGCGGATGGGGGAGGGGTTGCAGGCGGTCCGCCGCTCGCCCCGGCTGCGCGGCACGCTCGTTGTCACGATCCTGTTCAACATCTTCGGCTGGCCCTTCACCAGCTTGGTACCGGTGGTGGCGCAGCATCGCTACGGCCTCGGGCCGGAAGCGACCGGCATCCTGGCCAGCATGGACGGCGTCGGCGCTTTTGCGGGCGCATTGCTGATGGCGGCGCTGGCGCGGCCGGCCTGGTATGCGCGGCTCTATGTCGGTGGGTTGAGCCTCTATCTCCTGATGGTCACCGGCTTCGCGGTGGCGCCGAATGCGACGTTCGCTGGCGCCGCGCTGCTGCTGGTCGGCTTCGGCCAGTCCGGCTTCAGCATCATGCAGGCGACGCTGGTCTACCTGCTGGCACCGGCCGAGGTGCGGATGCGCGTGCTCGGCCTGCTGTCGGTCTGCATCGGGCTCGGGCCGATCGGCTTCCTGGCGCTGGGCCTTGCCGCCGATGTGCTGGGCGCGACCATGGCCTGCGCGCTGACCGGCGGGCTGGGGCTGCTGGCGCTGGCGCTGTGCTGGTCGCTCTGGCGTGCCATCCTGGTGAAGGGAGAGGAAACATAATGACCGACCTGACGATCCGCGAGATCCGCACCACGCTCCTGCAGCTGCCCTGGGCGGACGACCCCTGGCTCTTCGGTCATGCGCTGGGGAAGCAGCGCGACCTAGTGGTGGTGGAGGTCGTCACCGCCTCGGGCCTTACCGGCATGGGCTACCTGCATCTGCTGAACCTGCCCTTGCAGCGCACGATCGGCGCCTGCATTGCGGAAGCCCTGGCGCCGCGCGCCGTCGGCCGCAGCGCGACCGAGGTCGAGGGCATCTGGCAGGACCTTTGGCGCGCGACGCTGACCGGCGGGCGCGGCGGGGTGACGATGATGGCGCAATCGGCGATTGATATCGCGCTCTGGGACGTGGTGGGGAAGGCAGCGGGCCTGCCGCTGCACCGGCTGTGGGGCCATGTCCGCAGCCGAATTCCCGCCTATGGCAGCGGCTGCTTCCGCGGTGCGCTCGGGGAAGGCATGGCGGCCAAGGCAAAGCACTTCGCAGACCTGGGCTATACCGCCATCAAGATGCAGGCGGCGCATATCGGCGATTGGCGGCAGGACGTGCGGAACCTGCGGATGGTGCGCGACGTGGTCGGGCCGGATGTCGAGATCATGATCGACATCAACATGGGCTGGACTGCCGACCAGGCAATCATCGCCGGCCGTGCCTTCCAGGACTACGATCCCTACTGGATCGAGGAGCCGGTGCTGCCGGACGATTTTGCCGGTTATCTCCGCTGCGCCGAGGCGCTGACCACGCGCGTGGTCGGCGGCGAGACGCATTTCGGCCGGGCCGACCTGAAGCCGGTGCTGCAGAACCCGCGCCTGCCGATCCTGCAGCCCGACCCGATGCGCGGTGGGCTGACCGAGTTGCGGAAGATCGCCACGGTCGCCGACACCTGGGGCATGACCATGGCGCCGCACCTGTTTCCGGAGCTGAATGTACACCTGCTGGCCAGCATCCCGAACGGGCTGTGGGCGGAGAATATGGGCCTGCTGGACGATGTCTGGGTCGACCCGCCGATCTACGAGGTCGGGCACATCATCGCCCCCGAG
This sequence comes from Dankookia rubra, assembly GCF_004355005.1. Lineage (GTDB taxonomy): Bacteria > Pseudomonadota > Alphaproteobacteria > Acetobacterales > Acetobacteraceae > Paracraurococcus > Paracraurococcus ruber_A. The sequence continues at coordinate 13,226 of NZ_SMSJ01000001.1, read as the reverse complement.
CGCCCCGGCCACGGCCTGGCCTTCAAGCCGGAGGTGCTGCGGGACTTCGTGCTGAAGGCCTGATCGCGCAGAAGGCGGGAGCAGCGCCGCTTCCGCCCGGCCGCATCAGGCCATGGCCCTGGTCGCGCCGCGTTCGATCGCGCGGCCGGTGCGCGAGACATCCTGGCCCAGGCCGGCGGTAGTGTGGCGGGCCCCGAGCGGGGCGAAGGCGAGCAGGGTGCGGTTGCGCATCGGGATGCTGTCTCCGGTCGGTTCATGGACCTCGGCGGCGGCATCCCGCGACCGCGGGACCAGCCTCCGGAGACGCAACGCCGCCGCGGCACGGGCGTAACCGCGAGCGGCGCGCACATTATTACGGTTTCGTACCTTGTTTCAGGCCAGCGTGGCGATCGCCGCGTCCACCCCGCCCGGCGTGTGCGGCACGCCGGCGACCTTCATCGCCAATTCCACGGTCGCCAGGGTGCCGAGGATCATCGGCTCGTTCAGGTCGCCGAGATGGCCGATGCGGAAGACCTTGCCGGCTAGCGGCCCCAGCCCGCCGCCAAGCGAGAGGTTGAAGCGCTGCATCGCCACCCGGCGGAAGACATCGCCATCCACCCCTTCCGGCATCAGCACCGCCGTCACGCTGTCCGAGTAGCGCGACGGCGTCGTGCAGAAGAGCTGCGGGCCGTTGTTGCCCGACCAGTGCTGCACCGCCGCCCGCACCGCGGTCGCCAGCCTGGTATGCCGGGCAAACACGTTCTCCAGCCCTTCCTCCTGCTCCATCAACCGGAGCGATTCCTGCAGGCCGAAGAAGAAGCTGGTCGGCACGGTGCCGAGGAAGCTCTTCAGCGGGCGCTTCATCATGGCGCTCCAGTTGAAGTAGTGCTTCGGCAGCTTCGAGGACTCGTGCGCCTTCAGCGCCTTGTGCGAAACGCCGGTGAAGCTGAGCCCGGTCGGCAGCATCAGTCCCTTCTGACTGCCGCCGACCGCGGCATCGACGCCCCATTCGTCCATCCGGAAATCGAGGCTGCAGAGCGAGGAGATCGTGTCGGCCAGCAGCAGCGCCGGATGCCCGGCGGCGTCGAGCGCCGCGCGCACTTCGGGGATCGGGATCATCATCCCGGTCGAGGTCTCGTTGTGCACCACGCCGACCGCCTTGATGGCATGCCCGGTATCGGCGGCCAGCGCCGCCTTCACCGCGGCGATGTCGACGCCACGACGCCAGTCGGCGGCGACGGTCTGCACCTCGACCCCGAGGTCGGTCGCCATGCGACCCCAGGATTGCGAGAAATGCCCGCTCTCCAGCACCAGGATGGTGTCGCCCGGCGAGAGCAGGTTGGCCAGGCAGGCTTCCCAGGCCGCATGGCCTGAGCCGGTGTAGAGGAAGATTTCCTGCTGGGTCTTGAGGACGCGCTTCAGTCCCTCGATGCAGGCCCAGTACACCTCGCCGAAGGCCGGATCGGCGAAGTCCACGGTGTGGTGGGCCGTCGCCAGCAGCACGCTGTCCGGGATGTTGGTCGGGCCGGGATTGGCGAAGAACAGGCGGCCGCGGGGCTTCCGCGGGGTCTCGCTGGCGCTCATCGGGGTGTCCTCTGGTTCGGTCAGACCGGGAAGGGGTGCTTGCGCAGGTAGGGCATGTAGCTGTCCTCGACATCCACCTCGAGCGAGGCCAGCACGCGCACCACGGCGCAGTAGAAGCTGGCCGTGACGGTGAGATCGACAATGGCGTCGTTGTCGAGCGCGGCGCGCAGCGCGGCGAAGGTTTCGTACCCGATCCCCGGCCCGGCGAAGACCTCCCGCGCCGCCCGCAGCACCAGCCGGGCGAGCGGGTCGAGCGCGGTGGCCTCGCCGCGGGTCTCGGCCTTGATCGCCTCGATGTCCTCGTCGGTGACGCCGAAGTCGTAGCCGATCTTGACGTGGTGCGACCATTCATAGGGCGAGCGCGCCAGCCAGCCGACCTGCAGGATCGCCAGTTCGCGCAGGCGCGGGTCGAGCTTGGCGCCGTAGCGGATGTACTGGCCGAGGGTGCTGAAGGCGCGTGCCGCGCCGGGGCTGTTCACCAGCGCCTTGTGCAGGGTGATCTCGCGCTTCAGCAGGTCCTGGTCTTCCGGCTTGAGGTCGGATTTCTCTAGGTAGGGCAGGCGGGCCATGGGCTTTTCCCCTAAAGAAACTTGAAGTCGAAGCCGGCCACGCCGCCGGTGATGCGGCCGGCCGTCCGGCCGGGGAAATGGATGGGCAGCATCACCGCCGGGGTATCGGCGACCTCGTCGAAGAATTTGCGCCGGGCGGCCGCGGCCATCCTGGGGTCCCAGTCGAAGATGGTGGACCAGTCAGGCTCCCGCACCTGCAGCGCATGGTGCATCAGGTCGCCGGTCACGACCGCCCGCTGACCGCCCGAGCGGATGTTGATGCAGCAATGGCAGGGCGCATGGCCCGGGGTCGGCTGCAGGGTGATGCAGTCGTCGAGCGCGAAATCGTCGTCCACCAGCAGCGCCTGCCCGGCGGCGACCACGGGTTCGCAGTTGTAGCGCCAGACATTGCCCGGCGGGTTGGCGCCGCGCGCCGTCGCTTCCTCCCAGGCCGTGTATTCGCGCTTGTGGAAGACGTACTTCGCCTTCGGAAAGGTCGGCACCCAGCGTCCATTCACCAGCCGCGTGTTCCAGCCGCAATGGTCGATATGCAGATGGGTGCAGAAGACGTAGTCGATATCCTCGAAGCGCAGCCCCTCGGCGGCGAAGCCGTCCAGCCAGGGCTGCTTCGGGAAGTCCATGGGCGCCGGATAGCCCTTATCTTCCCCGGTGCAGGTATCGACCAGGATGGTGTGCTTCGGCGTCCGCACCACAAAGGTCTGGTAGGTGATCACCATCCGGCCGGTGGCCGGTTCGAAGACCACCGGGTCCAGCGTCGCCAGGTGCTTCGCCCCGACGGCCGCGTCATAGGCGGGGAACATCTCGGCCGGGCGGCGCCAGGGGCCGTCGCGCTCGACGATGCTGGTGATCGTGACGTCGCCGATCCGCAATGGCCGCATGGTCCATCTCCCCCGCCCGGCTTCGCCCGGTTGGGGCGAGCCTAGCCCCGGCGCCGGCGGCAGGCCAGCGCGCGGGACGGGTCGTGGCGAAGGGTGTCAGGCGTCCACGTGCTCGGTCGCCTGTACCGAGGGCCGGGCGGCGAAGCCGGCATGCCAGGCCGCCAAGGCGGGATGGCCCGCGCGCCAACCGGCCTCGGGCCAGCGGAAGTCGAGGTAGGAAAGCGCGCAGCCGATCGCCACCCGGCCGATCTCGAAGGGGCCGGCCGACAACTCGTCGGCGTCGGCCTCCAGCGCCGCCAGCAGGGCTGACAGCTTGGCGGCGAAGTTGTTGAGGATGCGCTGGTCGGGCGCCGCCCGGCCCAGTTCGCCGCGCCACAGCAGCAGGAAATCCATCGCGCCATTGCCGAGCGCGTGGCGCCGCAGCGACTCGATCCGCGCCGGCCCGGCCGCGGGGAAGAGCCGCGCCGCGCCGCCCAGCCCGTCGAGGTATTCACAGATTACGACCGAGTCGTAGAACGCTTTGCCATCTTCGAGCAGCAGGGTAGGGATCTTGCCCAGCGGGTTGCGCCGCAGCACCTCGGGGTCCGGCTTGGTCAGGGCCACCACCGTCGGGATGCGTTCGATCCGCCCGGCGACCCCAGCTTCATGCGCCACCACCATCACCTTGCGGACGAAAGGGGAGCGGGAGGACCAGTGCAGCCGCATCATGGGGCGCTGCATCCGCGGGCTTCCCGAATCGTCTCCATCAGCTATTCCCCCGTCCGAGGACGGAAGACTGCGCCGGGGCGGGCCGATGATGAAGCCCCCAAAAAGCGAAACCGCGGTCCACGGGTCATCCCCGTGCCGCGGCTGCTTCGGTCAGGTGCCGCCCGTCGGACGGGCGGAACGGGCTTAGAAGCCCTCGCGCTCCAGGCGCTTGCGCTCGACCTTGCGGGCGCGGCGGACGGCCTCGGCGGCTTCGCGGGCACGGCGCTCGGACGGCTTCTCGTAATGGCGGCGAAGCTTCATCTCACGGAACACACCTTCCCGCTGCAGCTTCTTCTTGAGCGCCTTCAGCGCCTGGTCGATGTTGTTGTCACGGACGACGACTTGCACGCGGCCCAGCCTCCTATCGCTGTTGGGACAAAAGCAAACGGCCGCAAGCGGCAGGCGGTTCCAGGCGGCCCCGACGAGCTCGGGACCCCGCGCGGTACCCCCTACCGTATTGCGGAGACGGGGCCTCTAGCATGGTTCCCGCCCCGACTGGAAGCCCTCGCCGGACCGGAAGGTCCATCCTATCTCCCTCTCCGGCAACAGAAACCGGCGGAGGCTCCCAATGCCAATCCTGAAGATCGCCCGCATGGGCCACCCGGTCCTGCTGCGGGAGGCCGAGCCAGTCGACGACCCGACCCATCCGGAGATCCGCCGGCTGATCGCCGACATGGTTGAAACGATGCAGGACGCCTCCGGCATCGGCTTGGCGGCACCCCAGGTCCATGTCCCGCTGCGATTGTTCGTGTGGCGTGGCACCGCCGGGGTCTCCGCCCTGGTCAACCCGGAGCTGGAGCCAGTGGGGGAGGAGGTCGAGAGCGCCTGGGAAGGGTGCCTGTCCATCCCCGGCCTGCGCGGCTGCGTCACCCGGCTGAAACGGATCCGCTTCCGTGGCCTGGATGCCGAGGGCAATCCGGTGGAGGGCGAGGCGGAAGGCATGACGGCCCGGGTCATGCAGCACGAGACCGACCACCTGGACGGAGTGATGTACCCGATGCGCATGCCGGACCTGTCGTTGTTCGGTTTCACCGAGGAGCTGGCCCGCGCCGCCGGCAGCGCCGGCCGATGACTGAGCACAGCGACGCCCGCGACCGGGCGATCCGCGCCATCCTGCCGATCGCTGCCCGGGATGGCTGGAATTGGGGCTCGCTCCGCGCCGGCCTGCGTGCCGTGGGGGAGGACCCGGCCCTGGCCGAGAGCCATTTCCCGACCGGGCCGGTCGGTGCCGTGCTGGCCTGGATCGACCTGGTGAACGGGGAGATGGAGGCGGCCGCCGCGGCCGAGGACATTGCCGCGCTGCGCGTCCCGCAGCGGATCCGTCGGGTGGTCGAGCTGCGGCTGATCGCCATGGCGCCGCACAAGGCGGCGCTGCGCCGGGCGCTTGCCCTGCTGGCGCTGCCCTGGAACGCGCCGCAGGGGCTGCGGGCGACGGCCGGGGCGGTGGATGCCATGTGGCATGCCGCCGGCGACACCTCGGCCGATTTCTCCTGGTATACCCGCCGGGCGACCCTCGGTGCCATCTACACCGCGACCATTGCCTGGTGGCTGCGGGACGAGGACCCCTCGATCTTCGGCGCCATGCAGTTCCTCGATCGACGGCTGGCCGACCTTGCCAAGTTGCAGAAGCGTCGTCCCCGGCGGCCCGCCGCCGCCTGACCGGCCGGCTGCGCACTGAACCCTCCCGCCGCTCGGGCGCTTGGGCCTGGACAGGGCAGGAAGGGAGAGCATGGCGAATCGCCGGGCGTGGGGTTGGGGCCTGGGGGTGGGGCTGCCTTTGGCAGCGCTCGTGCTGTTCCTCGCGTTGTTCCGCTGGGATTGGCTGATTCCGGTCATCGAAGCCCAGGCCGCCGCCAAGCTTGGCCGGCCGGTGACGCTGCAACACCTGCATGTGAAGCTGGGCCGCACCATCACCGTCACGGCGGAGGGCCTGCGCGTTGGCAACCCGCCCGGCTTCGCGGACGACCCGCCCCTGGCTCGCCTGCCGCGGGCCGAGGTCGATGTCGCCCTTGCCCCGCTGCTGCGCGGCAATGTCGTCATCCCCTCGGTCACCCTGGACCGGCCGCAGGTTGAACTGGTCGGCCGGCCGGATGGCACGACCAACTACGCCTTCGATGCTCCCGGCCCGCCTGGTGAGGGTGCCGATGGCGGCGGCCCGCAGGTCGGTGCGTTGCGCATCCGCGACGGCAAGGTGCATGCCGCCATTGCCGGCCTGAAGGCCGACTTCAACGTCGACCTGAAGACCGAGGAGCCGCCCGGCGAGGAACCGGCCCTGCTCGCCGACGCCGATGGCACCTATGCCGCCCAGCCCATCAGCGCGGCGTTCCGTGGCGGCGCGGTGCTGAACCTGCGCGACGCCGAACGGCCCTGGCCAGTCGACCTGCAGCTCTCCAACGGCCCGACCCGGGTCAGGCTGAAGGGCACGGTGAAGGATCCGGTGAAGCTGGCCGGCGCCGACCTGCGGCTCGAAGTCGAGACACCCGACATGGCGCGGCTCAGCGCGCTGACTGGCGTACCGATCCCAGCGACCCCGCCCTTCCGCGCCACTGGACGGCTGGACTATGCCGCCGGCCGCTTCCGCTTCACCGATGTCGAGGGCCGCGTAGGCAACAGCGACATCGCCGGCGCCTACACCGTCTCGACCGGCGCCCGCACCGATTTCACCGCGGACCTGCATTCGAAACGAGTCGATCTTGCCGATCTCGGCGGCGTCATCGGCGGCACGCCGGGTCGCGCCGGCACGCCCGGCCAGACGGCGGAGCAGCGGCGGGAGATCGCCCGAGCCGCGGCGAGCCCACGGCTGATTCCGACCACGCCGATCAATATCCCGCGCCTCCAGGCGGCCGATATCCATGTCCGCTACAAGGCAAACAGCATCCGCGGCAAGGGTATCCCCTTCGATGGGCTCGAGATGGCGCTCGACATAGTCGACGGCGTCATCCGCCTGCATCCCGGCAGCTTCAAGGTCGGCCGCGGCGAGATCAGCGCCGATGCCACCCTGACGCCGCAGGAGAACGGCATGCTGCGGGCCAAGGCGGAGATCGAGCTGCGTCGGGTCGACATCTCCCGCCTGATGCAGGCGGCCGGCGCCGGCGGTGCGGGCAGCCTGGGTGGGGTCGGGAGCATCGAGACCACCGGGCGCTCGCTGTCGGAGATGCTGGGCAACGGCAACGGCTCGCTCACCGTCGTATCCGTCGGCGGCAATATCAGTGCCTTGCTGGCCGACCTGTCCGGCCTGCAATTTGGCCGGGCGCTGCTCTCGGCGCTGGGAATTCCGGAACGAACGCAGATCGAGTGCCTGATCGGCGATTTCGGCCTGCGCCAGGGCGCGCTCTCGGTCCGCACCCTGCTGCTCGATACCGAGAGCCATGTCGTCTCGGGCAGCGGCCTGGCGGGGTTGGGGAAGGAGGTGCTGAACCTCCGGCTGCGCACCGACAGCAAGCATTTCAGCATCGGCTCGCTGCCCACCAGCATCGGCATAACCGGCAGCTTCAAGTCTCCCGAAATTGCGCCCGATCTCGGCGAGATCGGTGCGCGGGCCGGGGCGGCGGCAGGGCTCGGCGTGCTCTTCGCCCCGCTGGCGCTGCTGCCGACAATCCAGCTCGGCGTTGGCGAGAACAGCCAGTGCGAGCGGCTGGCCAGGGTAGGGCAGGGATCGCAAGGCGGCGGAGCGGCCCCGGCGCAGCGCTGACCGGCTTGACCGGCCGGCTGTCGCAGCATCGTGTCCCACTTCGCCGGCAACCGGTGACTACAAGGCGCGCATTCTACTATTCCGTACCTGACACCCGCCCCGCCCCCGGCGCGAATACCTCAAGAGACGCAATGAACCGCACCCCTGCCGAGAAGCCGGCGGCTGGTCCTCGACCAACGCTGGATGCCGGCCCGCCATTCGATCCGAACAACCGTCACAGCGAGGTTTTCTTCGCCGCGGTCGAGACGACCCGGATGCCGATGATCGTCACCGACCCGCACCAGCCGGACAATCCGATCATCTTCGCCAACCAAGCCTTCCTGGCGATGACCGGCTATGATTGGGATGAGATCGTCGGCCACAACTGCCGCTTCCTGCAGGGCCCGCAGACCGATCCCGAGACGGTCTCTGCGATCCGCGACGCCATCCGCGACCGCACCGAATTGGCGACCGAGATCCTGAACTACCGCAAGGACGGCTCGTCCTTCTGGAATGCGCTCTTCGTCTCCCCGGTGCTCGATAAGCAGGGCGGGCTGCTCTATTTCTTCGGGTCGCAGCTCGACGTCTCCCGCCGCCGCGACGCGGAAGACGCGTTGCGCCAGGCGCAGAAGATGGAGGCACTGGGCCAGCTCACCGGCGGCATCGCGCACGACTTCAACAACCTGCTGCAGGTGGTGCTCGGCTATCAGGAGCTGCTGCTGCAGGGGCTCGACCGCGACCCTATCGACATTGCCCGGCAGAAGCGCGGTCTGACCAATGCACAGGCAGCGGCGGAGCGTGCCGTCACCCTGACGCAGCAGCTGCTCGCCTTTGCCCGCAAGCAGCGGCTCGACGGCAGGGTCCTGAGCCTGAACCAAGCGGTGCGCGGCATGCACGACATGGCCCGTCGCACGCTGGGCGAGGGGATCGAGCTGACGCTGGCCCTGTCCAGGAACTTGTGGAATTGCCGCATCGATCCGAGCCAGTGCGAGGTCGCGCTGCTGAACGTGCTGATCAATGCACGGGACGCCATGGCCGGCTGTCCGCTGCGGCGGGTCACGGTGGAGACCGCCAATATCGTGGTCGGTCCTGAGGAGGCCGCGAATTTCGCCGGCCTGCCTGCCGGCCGCTATGCCATGGTTGCGGTCACCGATACCGGCGCCGGCATGTCGGCCGAGGTCAGGGCCCGCGTGCTGGAGCCCTTCTTCACGACGAAGGAGGAGGGCAAGGGCACCGGCCTGGGGCTATCCATGGTATATGGCTTCACCCGGCAATCGGGTGGCGCGGTCCGCATCGAATCCGAGGAAGGCGTCGGTACCACGGTGCGGCTCTACTTCCCGGCGGATGAAGGCGAGAGCCGCCCGGCGGCCGAACCTGTGCAGCGCGCCATGGACCGCCCGGGCAGCGAGTGCGTGCTGGTGGTCGACGATCGGCCCGACGTCGGCGACGTTACCCAGGCCTTCCTCGAGGATTTCGGCTACCGCGTGCTGCGCGCCGCCAATGGGCGGGAGGCCCTTGCGGTGCTGGATGGCGGCGGGCTGGTCCACATGCTGCTGTCCGACCTGATCATGCCGGGCGGCATGAACGGCGTGCTGCTGGCGCGTGAGGCGCGGCGGCGCCGGCCGCGGCTGAAGGTCCTGCTGATGACCGGCTATGCCGAGACCTCGATCGAGCGGGTCGATGTCGGCGGGTCGGAGTTCGAGGTCATCAACAAGCCCTATCGACGGCTGGAACTCGGCCGCAAGGTGCGGCAGGTGCTGGACGGCCCGACAAGCGTCGGCTGAGGGGCGGCGCACCCCCATCCGGCGTTCATTCAGCCCCCCTGGCTGACGCCCGCGCCGCCCCTGTCCCCCGGTGTCGGTCATGACTGCTCGCGTTCGGACCATCGCGGCACGGCGACAGGTTGCTGCCCGCCGCGGCCTTCTCCTAGCCTGCGCTGCGCTTCGCTAGGCAGTCCTTCATGAAGGCCCTGCGCGGGTCGGCATGCAGGCCCTTCTCCTTTGCGGTGGCGCTGCACTGTCGCATCTTGTCCTGCTGCGCCTGCTGGGCAGGCGTCGGCTCCCGCTTCGGCTTCGGCTCGGCGGCAAGGCTTGGCGCGGCGGCGGCGACGAGCAGGAGAAGGGGGAAGACAAGGCGGCGCATTGTTGGTTCTCTCTGAGGGATATCGCAAAAATAGATTATACGACCGATTCTGTTCAACTATGACGCTCGGACTGTTGTCGGGCACGCGGCTTGCTACCCTTGGCTCCGAAGGCGCCGCCGGGCGGTGCTGCCGAAGGGGATTGCCATGCCGACCGAACCCGACCTCGTGGTGCCGACCCTCGAGGCGATTAGCCGCTGGAGCGGCGTGTCGCTGCCGAACGAGGCGGCCCGCCTGGGCCTGGCCGATTACGTCGCGCTGCTCGCCGAGCTCGAGGCGCTGCGCGGCACCGTGGTCTTCGAGGATGAGCCGAGCAGCTTCGAGGCCGCGCTGCGCGACTGCATGGAGCCAGCGCAGAAGGGGGCTGCCCAGTGAGCGACCTTACCACGCTGTCGATGACCGAAGCCGCCGATGCCTTCGCCCGCGGTGAGGTCGCGGCGGAAGCCCTGGTGCGCGCCAGCCTCGCGCGGATCGCGGCGCAGGACGGCAAGGTGAACGCGGTGGTCCGCCTGGACCGCGAGGCGGCGCTCGAGGCCGCCGCCGTGCAGGACAAGGCGCGTGCCGTGGGGACTGTGCCGGGCCCGCTCGCTGGTGCGCCGATGATGCACAAGGACATGTACTACCGTGCCGGAAAGGTGAGCACCTGCGGCTCCGCCATCCGCAAGGAATTCACCCCGAAGGCGACCGCCACCGTGCTGCAGCGGCTCGACGCCGCCGGCGCGATCGACATGGGCACGCTGAACATGGCGGAGTTCGCGCAGAACCCGACCGGCCACAACGCGCATCACGGCGACTGCCACAACCCCTGGAACCTCGACTACTGCACGGGCGGGTCTTCCTCCGGCTCCGGTGCCGGCGTCGCGGCGCGCTTCTTCACCGCGGCGCTTGGCAGCGACACCGGCGGGTCGATCCGCTTGCCGGCGACGCTCTGCGGCGTGACCGGCCTGAAGGCGACGCAGACCCGCGTCTCCCGCGCGGGGGTCATGCCGCTGAGCTTCTCGGCCGACAATGTCGGCCCGCTGGTGCGGACCGCGCGCGACGCGGCGCGCTTTCTCGGGGTCATCGCCGGCCGCGATCCGAAGGACCCGACCAGCGCGCCGGAGCCGGTGCCGGACTACGAGGCGGCGCTGACCGGCGATGTGCAGGGGATGCGGATCGCGGTCTGCGAGTCCTATTTCCTCGACGGCGCCGATGCGCCGGTGGTCACCGCCTTCGAGGCGGCGCTGGCCACGCTGAAATCCGCCGGGGCCGAGGTCACGCGGGTCAAGGCGCCGAGCCTGCGGGCGGTCGCCGCCTATACCGCGCTGGTCAGCCGGGTGGAGGGCGCGGCGATCCACGCGCACTGGATGCGCGAGCAGCCGGGCGACTACGCGACCCACCTCTCCGCCCGCCTGTTCGGCGGCTATGCGGTCCCGGCGCACCTCTATGTCGAGGAGCTGGCGCGGCGCGGCCCCCTGCTGCGGGAATTCGTGGCGGAAACCCTGACCGGCTTCGACCTGGTGGCGACGCCGACGCTGCGCACCCGCGTGCCGACGCTGGCGGAGACCGACATCGACGCCGACCCGGCCAACTGGTCACGATTCATGGCGGTCTCGGCCAATACCCGGCCATTCAATTATCTCGGCCTGCCCACCATCAGCGTGCCCTGCGGCTTCGACGATCGCGGCCTGCCGGTCGGGTTGCAGCTGGCGGGCCGGCCCTTCGCCGAGTCCACGGTGCTGCGGGCGGCGGATGCCTATCAGCAGGTGACCGACTGGCATCGGCGGGCGCCGGCGCTCTGAGGCAAGGTCGGGGAGGAACAACAGTCCCACCGTTCCTTTTCGTAGGTCGGATGGCGCCGCGCGTCGGCTGCCGGCTCAGACAAACAGATGAGACGTTCGGGGAGAATACCTTCTCCCCGACCTTTCCGCTCAATAGAGCTGCGCCTTGATCCGCGCCTGGTACTCCGCCTCGTATTCCGCCGGATCGATCCCGCCGCCGGCGGTATGCGCCGCGATCATCGCGCCGTTGGTCGGCACGCCCGGCGGCCGTTCCCGCCCGGCCCAGAGCCCGGACCGCATCAGCGCCTTGGCGCAATGCGCATAGACCTCCCGCACCATCACCAGCAGCACCGTGGCGGGCAACCGGCCGGCCACCGCGAAGCGCGAACCCAACGCCGGGTCGGTGGTGATCCGCGCCGTCCCGTGCACCCGCAGCGTCTCACCCACCCCGGGAATCAGGAAGAGCAGCGCGACCTGCGGATCGTCGAGGATGTCGCGCAGCCCGTCCAGCCGGTTGTTGCCGCGCCGGTCGGGCAGGGCGAGCGTCCGATCGTCGAGCGGCACCACGAAGCCCGGCGCGTCGCCGCGCGGCGTCGCATGCGGGCCGTGCCGCCCCGTGGTCGCCAGGATGCAGAAGGGGGAGGCGGCGATGAAGGCGAGGGACGTCGCCTCCAGCCGGTCCGTGACCTTGGCCAGAAAGCGCGGGTGCGGCGCCTCGTAGGCGGCTGCGAGCTGCGCCGGCGTGGTGATGGCGAAGCGGTCGTTCATCCGCGCAGCGCCTTGATCTGCGCCGGGTAGCTGCCTGGATCGACCCGCACGTCGAGCAGCGCCGGGCCGGGCGCCGCCAGCGCCTCGGCCAGCGCCGCGCGGAAGCCGGCTTCGTCCGCTGCCCGCAACCCGATGCCGCCGAGCGAGCGCATGGTCCCGGCGAAATCCGCCATAGGCCAGCCGAGCGCACCGCCCGGCAGGTCGCGCCCGCCCTTCTTGATGTCGATCAGCGAGAGCGTCGCGTCGTTGAACACCACGATGGTCAGCTTCACCCCCAGCGCGGTGGCCGTCGCCAGCTCGCCCAGCGCCATCAGCAGCCCGCCATCGCCGGTGAAGGCCAGCGCGCCGCGACCCGGGTCGTGCAGCGCGGCGGCGATGCCGGCGGGCAGGGCGAAGCCCATGGTCGCCAGCCCGTTCGAGATCAGCAGGTCTCCCGGCCGCGTCGCCTGCCAGAAGGTGGTGCAGGGGAACATATGCGCGCCTGCATCGACCGAGATGCGCGGGTCGCGGCCCGCGGCGCGACACGCCGCCTGGGCGATCTCCACCACGGCCTGCGGCGAGAGGCCGCGGTTGCCGCCGGGCGCATTGGCCAGGCAGGCAAGCCAGGTGGCGCGATGCGCGGCGATCGTCCGGGCATCCCAGGCGCCAGGCGCCGCCGCCTCGGCCAGCGCCGCGAGCGCCGGGGCCAGCGGCCCATACAGCGCTGCGGCCGGCGCCCGGTATTGCAGCGGCCGCGGCGCGGTGCCGAGGTCGATGACCGGTGCGGCGTAGCGCCAGGGCTGCGGGATGAACTCCACCGGATCCGCCCCGGCCAGCAGGATCAGGTCGGCCTCGCGCAGCACCGGCGCCTCGGCCTCGCCGCCGGTGAAGACGCCGGCGAAGAGCGGGTCGGCATCCGGCAGCACGCCCTTGGCCTTGTAGGTCACCAGGACCGGGCAGCCGAGCCGGGCCGCCAGGTCGCGCAACGCGGCGCAAGCCTCGGGCCGGTTCGCTTCCAGCCCGGCGACCAGCACCGGGCGGCGGGCGCCGCGCAATAGGCCGCGGGCAGCCTCGAGCGCCGGGCCTTCCGGCGCGCGGTCCGGCGCGGCGAGGGCGGTCGCGGGCAGGGGCGCCGCCGGCGCCCGCGCGGTG
>NZ_SMSJ01000019.1 GCF_004355005.1 Dankookia rubra | reverse complement strand
GGCTGCCGGCCGGCGCGGCGGTGCTGGCCCGCGGCCTGGCACCGGCGGTGCTGGCCGGGCTGGCCGCCATCGCCAGGCGGCGGCGCCTCGTGCTCGTGGTGGCAGGGAATGGGAGGCTGGCACTGCGCCACGGCGCCGGGCTGCACCTGCCGGATCGCCGCACCGGCACGGAGCTGCTGCCTTTCCTGCTGGCGCGACGACGGCGGCCCCTGCTGCTGACGCTGGCGGCGCATGGCCGGCCCGGCCTCGCCCGGGCGCGGCGGCTCGGCGCCGATGCGGTGCTGCTCTCCCCGGTCTTCCCGACCGCCAGCCATCCCGGCGCCCCGGCGCTCGGCCCGCTGCGCTGGGCGGCGCTGGCCCGTCGCGGCGGCAGGCGGGCGATGGTGGCGCTGGGCGGGGTCGGCCCCGCGAATGCCGGCCGCCTGCCGCGCTGGACCGCGGGGTTCGCGGCAATTGACGGGCTTGGCCACCCGCCCGGCGCGTAACTCCGATGCATCGGGCGCATGTGGCGGACGGGCCACAGTGTTTCGGGGAAGTCGCGGTCCCTTCATCCGAGCGGTTGCCGGCTTTTGTTCCGCTGCACCATAGTCCAGCAGGACCCGGGTGCTTCCGCGCCGGTGCGTTCCGTCGTGGGGGTCGCTTCCTGTCAGGGGGGCAGGTGGGTCAAGGGAACAGCCGGGCGTGTCCGGCGCGTGAGGAGGATTGAGATGCGTAAGATTCTGCTGGGCACGACCGCGGTGGTCGGCGCGGCGCTCCTGGCCCCGTCCTTCGCGGCGGCGCAGGAAGCCCCGACCGTCCGGATCGGCGGCTTCTTCCGGGCGTATTACGGCTACACGCAGCAGACCGGCCGCAACTCGACGGCGCCGGGCGCGACGGGCTCGACCCTGCCCACCGGTGTTGCCGGCGCTACCGGCAACCTGCCGCCCGATGCGCCGGGCGGCAACCAGGCGCGCCTGTCGAAGAACGACTTCAGCACCGACGGCGAAGTCCATGTCTTCGTCAACGGCAAGACCGCCAACGGCCTGTCCTACGGCGCCGTGATCGAGATGGCCTTCAACCAGCAGGAAGGCCGCAACATCGTCCAGCAGCGGTCGAGCACCGGCAAGACGACCGCGTCGATCGACGAGTGGTATGCCTTCGTCGCCTCCCCGACCTGGGGCCAGGTCCGCTTCGGTGACGAGGACGGCCCGGTCGGCGGCCTGATGAACTCGGGCGTCATCACCAACTTCGGCACTGGCGGCGTGTACGGCGACCGCGAGTCCTTCGTGACCCGCCAGGCAAACGACCGCACCACGACCTCGCCAGGCTCCCTGGGCGACGCGACGAAGATCATCTATCTGTCGCCGCAGTTCTTCGGCTTCGACTTCGGCGCGTCCTTCGCGTTCAACTACAACGAAGGCGAGGACACGGGCTGCTCGACCAACCAGTCCAGCGGCTACTGCGACAGCTCCTACGCCTTCACCGGCGCCAGCGGCGTCGGCATTGCGGCCGCCGGCCCGAACTTCTCGGCCCGTCGCAACGAATACCAGGGCGCGGCGCGTTGGCGCGGCAGCCTGGCCGGCGTTGGCCTCTCCGTCACCGGTGGCTATGTCGGCGCCGGCGCGGCCCGCGAGCTGACCCCGGTGGCCGGGACCCAGGCCCGCGTGTTCAACAACCTGAACGTCTACCAGGTCGGTGCGCAGGCGACCGCCTACGGCCTGACCGTCGGCGCGCAGTACGAGCACGGCGACAGCAACTTCTTCTGGGGCAACACCTTCCGCGGCGACCGCCCGATGGACCAGTTCTTTGCTGGCGCCAGCTACACCGCGGGTCCCTTTACCTTCGGCGGCAACTACGTGATGCAGACGGTGGAAGGCGCGAGCCGCAGCGCGTTCAGCGGGCCAGCGGCGGATGCCGGCAGCAAGAGCGGCCTCGTCGCCAGCACCGCCGCCCCGGGCAGCGCCGGCTTCGGTGCGGGCCTGATGCGCCGCCTCGGCTACGGCATCGGCGGCAACTACCGCATCGCCCCGGGCATGGACATCGTGGCCGAGTACAGCAGCTACACGGTTGCCGAGCGTGGCCGCGACCTGAACCCGTCCAACCCGGGCACGCAGGACAAGGCCACCGCGAAGGTCTTCATTCTGGGTACCCGTATCGCCTTCTGATCGGCCGGATCCTCGGATCCAGCCAAGCGAAGGGGGGCGGCGGAGCAATCCGCCGTCCCTTTTTTTATGTTTCATGTTCAGGTAAGGTTCGCCCGGCCGATTCGGGCTTGATCGGCGCCGGGACATGCCCATAGTGCGCCGGCCATGAAACCCCTCCTCGCCGCCGTCGCGATCGCCCTACCGCTGCTTGCAGCCTGCGGGGATTCCAACCAGCGCCTCGTCAACAACGACGAATATGGCGACTACCGGGGCGGCCGCGCCCGCAACCGGCCGCAGGGTGCGAATGCCGGCCTGGTGGTCTTCGGTGTGGACAAGGACCGGGAAGCGCGGGAGGCGGCGGCCGCCGGGGGTGCCGCCGGGCTTTCGGTGAATGCCTATCTCTGGCGCGCTACGCTCGACACCTTGTCCTTTATGCCTCTGGCTTCGGCCGATCCCTTCGGCGGCACCATCATCACCGACTGGTACACGCCGGCCGGCGCGACGAACGAGCGTTTCCGCGCCCAGGCCTATGTGCTGGGACGGCAGCTGCGCTCGGATGGGGTGAAGGTGCAGCTCTTCCGCCAGACCCTGGAAAGAGGCCAGTGGGTGGACAGCCCGGTCTCCGCCTCGACCAACGCGGATATGGAGGACAAGGTCCTCGCCCGGGCACGCGAGCTGCGGAGCCAGTCGGCCTCGCGCTGACGGAGAGGCCAGGTCGGAACCGGGAGGGCGTCTCCTCCCCGGACCTCTCCTGTCCATTTCGTGAGCTTGGCGCACGTTACGCGGGGAATGCCGGGGCGGAAGGTAGATAGAGGGCCGGGGAAATACCTTCCCCTGGCCTTACTCCGCCGCCACGGCCGCCCCGCGCGGCGCTTGGCGCCGAAGCGCCGCCGGCTTGCCGAACAGGTCGATCATCGCCGGGAAGACCACCAGGATGAAGACCGGCAGCAGCGTCGTGCCGCCGACCACGACCACCGCCAGCGGCTTCTGCAGGTCGGAGCCGATCCCGGTAGCCACCGCCGCCGGCAGAAGCCCCACCATGGCGGCGAGGCAGGTCATCATCACCGGCCGCATCCGGTCCACCCCGGCCTGATCCAGCGCCTGCCGCCAGGGCATCCCGGCATCGCGCAGCCCGTGGAAATGCGAGAGCAGGATGATGCCCTCCATCACCGTAATGCCAAAGAGGGCCAGGAAGCCGATTGCCGCCGGCACGCTGAAATGCAGCCCCATCATTTCAAGCGCGGTGACGCCGCCGATGCAGGACAGCGGCAGCAGGCCGAAGATCAGCAGCGTGTCGCGCAACGAGCTGAACTGGACGTACAGGAGCACGCCGATCAGCGCGAGCGCGATCGGCACCACCACCTGCAACCGGGCGATGGCGTCCTGCAGGTTGCGGAATTCGCCGACCCATTCCAGCTTGTAGCCGGGCGGCAGCGTCACGTTCTGCTCGACCCGCGCCTGGGCCTCCTCGACCGCGCTCTGCGGGTCGCGGCCACGGACGCTGAACTTAACCGGCACGTAACGGGAGGCATCCTCCCGGTAGATGTAGCTGGCGCCGGAGATCAGCCGGACATCGGCGACGTCGCCCAGCGTCGCGCCGGATTGCGGGCTGACCGGGACGCGGCGGATGGCGTCGAGGCTGCTGCGATAGGGCAGGTCGAGCCGGACGGTGATGGGGAAGTTGCGGTCGCCGCCCTCCTCGTACAGCCGCGCCGCCTCCTGCCCGCCGATCGCCGCCCTGATGACATTGTTGATGTCGTCGATTGCCAGGCCGTAGCGGGCGGCGCGGGCCCGGTCGATGCGGATGGAGACGGTCGGCTGGCCGAGGGTGCGGAAGGCGGCCAGGTCGGCGATCCCGTCGACCTTCTCCATCTGCGCCCGAAGCTGCTCTGCCAGCCGCGAGAGCACGTCGAGCTCCGGCCCGATCACCTTCAGGGCGTTGGCGCCCTTCACGCCCGACGACGCCTCCTGCACGTTGTCCGAGATGTATTGGGAGAAGTTGAAGTCGACGCCGATGAACTCCTGGTTCAGCCTGGCCTGGATCTTCTCGACCAGCGCATCTTTGGTCTTCGCCGTGGTCCATTCGTCCTGCGGCTTCAAGGGGACGAAGAACTCGGCATTGAAGAAGCCGGCGCTGTCCGTGCCGTCGTCCGGGCGGCCCTGCTGCGAGGTGACGGTGATCACTTCGGGGAACTCCTTCAGCACCATCCGCATGCGGTTGACCGCGCGGTTGCCCTCATCCAGCGAGATGGTGGCCGGCATGGTGGCGCGCATCCAGATGCTGCCTTCCTCGAGCGTCGGCAGGAATTCGCCGCCCATGCGGGAGAACTGCAGCACCGCGCCGACCAGCAGCAGGCCGGTTACCAGGATGGTGGCAACGCGCCGGCGCATCGCCAGCCCGTGCAGGAAATGGTGCGCGCGGCCGAGCCAGCGGACGATCGGCATCACTTTCTCGACCGTGTCGTCGCGGAACAGCGTGCCGGCGAGCGCCGGGGCGACGGTAAAGGTGGCAAACAGCGCGCCGCCGATCGCGTAGGCATAGGTCTTGGCCATCGGGCCGAAGATCCGCCCCTCGATCCCACCCATGGTGAAGAGCGGGATGAAGGCGGCGACGATGATCAGCGCCGAGAAGAAGATCGCGGTCGAGACCTCGTTCGAGGCGCGCAGCACCACCAGCGGCACGCCCGAGAGGCCGCGCGGCGCCGCCGGATGGGCGATGCGGTGGCCATGCGCGGCATGGGTCAGGTGCAGGTGGCGGTAGACATTCTCCACCATGATAACGGTGGCATCGACCAGCAGGCCGAAATCGAGACTGCCGAGCGAGAGCAGGTTGGCGCTTTCCCCCCGCAGCAGCATGACGATGACGGCGGTGAAGAAGGCGAAGGGAATGGTGGCGCCGACCACGATGGCGCCGCGCAGATCGCCGAGGAAGAGCCACTGGATGAAGACCACGAGCAGGATGCCCATGATGATGTTCTTGACCACGTGGTGGGTGGTCACCTCGACCAGGTCCTTGCGGTCGTAGATGGGCACGATGCTCACGCCGGGCGGCAGCACGCCGCCGGCATTGATGGTGGCGACTTCCTGTTCGACCGCGCGGATGGTCGGCATGGTCTGCTCGCCGCGGCGCATCAGGACGACGCCCATGACGACGTCGTCATCCGCCTCCTGCCCGGCCATTCCCATCCGCGGCAGGTTGCCAACTTCTACCCGGGCGACGTCCGACAGCAGGACGGGGATGTTGTTGCTGGCGCCGAGCACGACGTTGCGGACATCGTCCATCGAGCGGATCAGGCCGACGCCCTGCACCACGGCGGATTGCGGGCCGATATCGACGATGCCGGCGCCGGTGGTCGCGTCGCCGTTGCCGATCGCCTGCACCACCTGCGGCAGGGTCAGGCCGAAGGCGTTCAGCTTGGGCAGGTCGATGATCACGTTGTAGGACTTGGTCGGGCCGCCATAGGCGGTCACGTCGATGACGCCCGGCACCCGCTTGAAGCGGCGCTGCAGCACCCAGTCTTGCAGCACCCGCAGGTCGGTCATGGAAAACCCCGGCGGGCCGACGATGCGGTAGCGCAGGATCTCGCCGATCGGGCTCCAGGGGCTGATCTGCGGCTGCACGCCGGCCGGCAGGGTGATCTGGCCCAGCCGGTTCAGCACCTGCTGCAGCGACTGCTCGTAGTTGTAGGCGAAGGTGAACTGGGCGGAAACGACCGAAAGCCCGAACAGGCTGGTCGAGCGCACCTTGGCGAGGTTGGGCATGCCGGACAGCCCGACCTCGATCGGCACGGTGATGTAGCGCTCGATCTCCTCGGCGCTCTGGCCCTGGTTCTGGGTGATGACGACGACGGTCGGCGGCACCGGGTCCGGATAGGCCTCGATGTTCAGCTGGCGGAAGCCGGCGAAGCCGATGCCGAGGAAGGCGACGAAGAGCAGGATCACCAGCGCCCGTTTCTGGAGCGAGAAGGCGACGAGATGGCGCATGGGAAGTCCTGGCAGCAGGTCGGAGGGCTTTCGGGCTTGCCGTTCTCGCATGGCCCGGCTTGCCGGAGCCGGCGGCTGCCGCTTAAGGCTTCGCCATACGTGGTTGCGCCAGCTAACGGCCGCGCCATGCGGCTGCGGCCGGCGCCACGGCGTGGCAGGATGACGGGAGCCGATGCCGACCGACCCTGACCCCCATCGCCGCGGCCGATCCTTGCGGGCGGGCGCCGCCGCGGCGCTCGGCGCGCCCGCCATTGCGATGGGGGTAAGCTTCCTTGCCTTCGGCGCGGCGGTGGCGGCGGCGCGGCTCGGCGTCGGCTGGGCGCTCGGGGCCTCCCTCTTCGTCTATGGCATGGCGGGGCAGCTGGTCCTGCTGCAGGCGGGTGACGCGGGCGTCATGGGTGCAGCGCTCGGCGCCACCGCGGCCAATGCGCGGTTCCTGCCGATGGCCCTGGCAATCGCCCCCTGGCTCGGGCCATCGACGGGACGCCGCTGGCTGGCGCTGCCCTTCATCGCCATCACGCCCTGGGCGGCGGCGATGCGGGCATTGCCGGGGCTGCTGCCGGCAGAGCGGCTGGGCTGGTTCCTCGGCTTCGCCCTGGTCTCCTGGACCGTTGCCGGGGCGGCGACCCTCGCGGGCTTTCTCGCCGCGCCGCTGCTCGATGCGCCGCTGCTGGCGGCGTTGCTGTTTGCCAACCCGCTCTACTTCGCCCTGCTGCTGGCGGCCGAACTGCGCAACGGCGCCTCCCGTCAGGCAATCCTGGCCGGGGTGGCGGCGGCGCCGCTGGCGCTGGTCCTGCCCGCAGCCTGGGGACTGCTGGCGGCGGGGCTGGTCGGTGGCACGCTGGCCTTCGTCTGGGGGCGGCATGGCCGGGCCTGACCTCGCGTTGCTGCTCAGTGCCCTGGCGATGCTGCTGCTGCGGGCGGTCGGGCTGCTGGTCGCCGGCGCGCTGCGGCCGGAGCATCCGCTGGTCGCCTGGGCCGCGGCGGTCAGCCAGGCGACGCTCGCGGCCTTCGTGGCGCTGGCCGTGGCGGCGCCGGGCGGTGCCGCGGCGAGCGTGCCGCTGACGGCGCGGCTGGCCGGGCTGGGCGCGGGGCTGCTGGCCTGGTGGGCCGGGCGCGGGCGGCTGCTGCCGGCGCTGCTGGCGGGGCTCGCCGCGCTGGTCGCGGTACGGGGCTTTGGCTGACTACAGCAGTCCTAGCCCCCGCAACTCCTGCCGCAGCCGCTCCGGCAAGGCCTCGATCCCCTCGGCCTCGCCGCCGGCCGCGATATCCGGCGGGGCGGCGGCGGCTTCCAGGTAGCGCCAGCCCTGGAAGGGCCGGGTCTGCCGCGCGGCGACCGGCACCAAGGTGGGGTCCAGCACCAGCCCGGCGCAGGCGCTGCCGTCGTCCCAGCGCTCCTCCCGGATGTCGATGATGCGCTGGCGCACCTGCAGGAAACCGGCGACCACCCAGTAGATCGAGCCGCCCTCGAGGATTTCCGCCGCCCGCTTCGGCACCATGCGGGTCTGGTGCCGCAGCGGCGGGTCCACCACGGCGCGGCGCGCCTGGATGTCGCGGAGCTGGCCGACATCCTTCGGCCCGACCGACAGCTTGATGAGGTGAAGCACGCCACGCATGTACCCGCTCCGGCGGCGACCGCAAGGTGGCATCGCTTGACCGCGGCCGAGGCGGCTCGCAGGCTTCGGAAAACCTCCAGGGGAGTAACCCGCATGCGCCTCGGCCTCGGCGAAACCGGCCGCCCCGGCACCCGGCTGCGCGCCATGATGGCACCCGGCCGGCCGCTGGTGCTTCCCGGCTGCTACAACGCGCTGACCGCCCGCATCCTGGAGCATGCGGGGCACGAGGCACTGTACATGACGGGCTACGGCACATCGCTGAGCCTGCTCGGCCTGCCGGATGCCGGGCTGATCACCCTGACCGAGATGGCGCTGAACGCGAAGCTGATCGCGGGCGCCGTACGCGCCCCGGTGATCGCCGATGCGGATACCGGCTTCGGCAACGCGGTCAACGTGATCCGCACGGTGGAGGAATACATCCGCGCCGGCCTGGCCGGCATGCATATCGAGGACCAAGTGGCGCCGAAGCGCTGCGGCCATGTCGCGGGGCGGGAGGTGGTGGACCGCGCCGAGGCGGTGGGCAAGATCCGCGCGGCGCATGCGGCGCGGCAGGCGCTCGACCCCGACTTCATCCTGATCGCCCGCACCGATGCCCGCGGCGCACATGGCGGCAGCCTCGAGGAGGCGATCGCCCGCGCCAACCTTTTCCTCGAGGCCGGGGCCGACATGGCCTTCGTCGAGGGCCCCGCCAGCAAGGCGGAGATCGCCGAGGTCTGCCGCCGCGTCCGCGGCCCCATCCTCTACAACCAGACCGGCATCTCGCCCCGGCTGTCGGAGGCCGAGATGGCCGAGCTCGGCATCGCCCTCACCATCCTGCCCGGCGCGGTGCTGCGGCAGACCATCATGGCGGTGCACGACTTGGCGGTGGCGATGAAGACGGAAGGGGCGCTGGCCGAGGCCGAGGTGGATGCGAGGACCAGGACCCACCCTCTCGGCAACCTGCACCTGTTCTCCGGCTTTGACCGCATCCGCGCGCTGGAGACGGAATTCCTGCCCGCCGGGGCCCAGGAGAAATACGCCGGCACGCTGGGGCACATGCCGGAGACGCGGCGAGCCTAGCGATCAGTGACGGTTGGGGAGGGAAACCTGTTCCCTCTCCAAGCCCCACCCTGCCTTTTTCCGGGTCCGGCACCCCCCGCACGACGAGTGCCAAGCGCATGGGTGGTCCGGGGAGAATACCGTCTCGCCGGGCCTACCGCCGCCCGGCGACCTCCAGCGCGCTGCCAGGAGGGGCCGGGTTCATGCCGGGGCTGCGGGCCGCCTCGCAGCCGTCCATGACCGGGCGCCAGTCATTGGTGCGGCACTGCTTGCCGCGGCTGCAATAACCGACGATCTGCGCCTCCTCGTTCACCAGCGTGCCGACCGAGCAGGGGCGCTGCATAAGTACCGGGTGGATGCGCAGTTCCTCCCAGCTCAGGGCCTGGCCGGACATGGTGACGACGCGAACGGCCTCCAGCTCGGCTTCCGCCGTGGTCGGCGGCGCCGGCTCGGCGCAGGCGAGCAGGGCTGGGAGCAGAAGAAGCGGGGCGAAACGCATGGTGGAACCTCCACCACAAGGTTAGCGATGGCGCTGCCACCGAACCTGCAACGAGAGCGCGAGCGCCGCGGAATGCGCGTCACGGCTGCTTGGGGTTCGGTCCAGCCCCGCAGGATCTCGCCGTACGGCTCAACCGCCGCCGCAGGGTCTTCCCGTGCGGCTCAACCGCCGCCGCAGGCTGCCCGCCTGACCCCGCGCGGCGCCGCCGCCTCCGGCGCCTGCACCAGGCTTAGCAGGCAGCCGGCATAGGTCAGGGTGAAGCGCAGGTCGGCCGCCGCGGTATGGCCACGCAGCGGCGGCTCGGGCCAGAGCGCCAGGGTGGGCGCGTGGCGGTCGCGCGCCCTCCCCTCCAGCAAGGCAGCGCGGCGCTCGGGGTCGGGGTCGTAGTCGTCACCCTCGAACAGCACCACGGCGAGCCTCGGGCCGTCCGGCAGCCCGGCCAGCAGGCGCTGGAAGTCGTCCACCGCGGCGCCGAGGTTGTTGCCGCGCCTCCATTCGCCATGCGCCGCCGGGGCGGTGGCGATGACGGCATCGACCAGGTCCGGCCGCTCGCTGGCCGCCATGATCGCCTGCCAGCCGCCGCGCGACTGACCGCCGAGCAGCACGCGGCGATAGCCGGCCTGGCGCAGCGCGGGCAGGCCGGCGACCAGGCGCGGCAGGCTGGCATAGAGCCCATCATCGCCCGGATGCCGGTCGAAGCGCAGCACGTCCCAGCCGTTGTCGTTCAGCAGGGAGACGAAGGGCGGGGTCGGGATGGTGCGGTTGTCGCGGTCCGGCCCGCCATAGCCATGGCCCCAGACCAGGACGCCGCGCGCCGCCTGCGGGCCGCGGCGCAGCAGCAGCGGCGCCCAGCGGAAGGGGCCGAGGCTGCCCTCGGCCAGCGGCACGGCGGGGCCGCCGGGGCGGCCGGCATTGCTGGCGAAGACCCGGCACTCGGCCTGCAGGGACCCCAGCGAACGGCGGCAGCGCTCGAGCGCCGCGGCCTCGGCCTGGACCGGGTCGGCGGCGCCGCCGACATAGCCCCAGGCGGAGCGGCCTTCCGCGTCGCGGGCCAGGGCATAGGCGGTGTTCGCGACCATGCCGCGGTAGGCCAAGCCGAAGCTGGCAGCCAGCAACAGCGAAGGATTGGGCTTGCCGAGCGCGGCGATGGAGAAGACCTCGCGGTAGGCGGCCTCCTCCGACGAGGGCTGGGCCCGGGCGGCACCGGACTGCGCGACCAGGAGCAGCAGGAAAAGCAGTAGTCGGCGCATACCGGCCCCGTGACGATCAGCCGGACCATGCCCCGCGGCAACGCCACCCGCAACCGCACGCCCTTCCCGTTTGCCAAGCCACAGCTTATTCCCTTGGGCCGAGCAGAATACGATGGCCATGACCGACGCCAGCACCGTTTCCCACCCGGACCCCCGCCCGCAGGAGATCCGGCACGACTTCAAGAATGCCGAGCCGCGCTGGCAGGCGGCCTGGGAGGGCCGCGCCTGCTTCGCCGTGCCCGACGTGCCGCCCGCCGGGGCGAAGAAATACTACGTTCTTGAAATGTTCCCGTATCCGAGCGGAAAGATCCATATGGGTCATGTCCGCAACTATACGCTGGGCGACGTCGTCGCGCGCTACAAGCGGGCGCGCGGCCACATGGTCATGCACCCGATGGGCTGGGACGCCTTCGGCCTGCCGGCCGAGAATGCGGCGCGGGAGCGCGGCATCCATCCCGGCACCTGGACCTACCAGAATATCGCCAACATGCGCGCCGAGCTGAAGCGCATGGGGCTGTCGATCGAGTGGGCGCGGGAATTCGCCACCTGCGACGTCGAATACTACGGCCGGCAGCAGAAGCTGTTCCTGGATTTCTTCAAGGCCGGGCTGGTCGAGCGGAAGGAGAGCTGGGTCAACTGGGACCCGGTGGACGGCACCGTGCTGGCGAACGAGCAGGTGATCGACGGCCGCGGCTGGCGCAGCGGCGCGCTGGTCGAGAAGAAGCAGCTCAGCCAGTGGTTCTTCAGCATCACGAAGTACGCGCCCGACCTGCTGGAGGCGCTGGGTAGCCTCGACCGCTGGCCGGACCGCGTGAAGCTGATGCAGGCCAACTGGATCGGCCGGTCCGAGGGCGCGCGGGTGCGGTTCAGGCTGGCCGCAACAGTCGCCGGGACCGAGGAAGTGGAGGTCTTCACCACGCGGCCGGACACGCTGTTCGGCATGAGCTTCCTGGCGGTCGCCGCCGAACATCCGCTGGCCGCGGCGGCGGCGGCACGCGACCCGAGGGCGGCCGAGTTCGTGGCGGAGTGCCGACGGATGGGGACATCCGAGGCCGCCATCGAGCAGGCGGAGAAGCGCGGCTACGACACCGGCTTCCGCGTCGCGCACCCCTTCATCGAGGGCGCGACCTTCCCGGTCTGGATCGCCAATTTCGTGCTGATGGAATACGGCACCGGGGCGATCTTCGGCTGCCCGGCCCATGACGAGCGCGACTTCGAATTCGCCACCAAGTACGGGCTCGGCATCACGCCGGTGGTGTTGCCGCCGGGCGCCAACCCGGCCGGCTTCGCGCTGGGCGACAAGGCCTATACCGACGACGGCGCGATCTTCAATTCAGGCTTCCTCGACGGGCTCGACGTGCCCGCTGCCAAGCGCCGCGCGATCGAGGCGCTGGAGGCCAAGGGGCAGGGGACCGGGGTGGTCAACTGGCGGCTGCGCGACTGGGGCGTCTCCCGCCAGCGCTACTGGGGCTGCCCGATCCCGTTCATCCATTGCGAGGCTTGTGGCGTCGTACCGGTACCGGACGAGCAGCTTCCGGTGAAGCTGCCGGAGGACGTGGACTTCTCGAAGCCGGGCAACCCGCTCGACAACCACCCGACCTGGAAGCACGTGGCCTGCCCGTCCTGCGGCAAGCCGGCACGGCGTGAGACCGATACCTGCGACACCTTCGTCGACAGTTCGTGGTACTTCGCGCGGTTCTGCTCGCCGCGGGCGGAGGCGCCGGTGACCCGGGCCGCCGTGGATGCGTGGCTGCCGGTCGACCAGTATATCGGCGGGATCGAGCACGCGATCCTGCACCTGCTCTACAGCCGCTTCTTCACCCGCGGCATGCGCGACACCGGGCATCTGACGGTGGCTGAGCCCTTCGAGGGGCTCTTTACCCAGGGCATGGTGACGCACGAAAGCTACAAGGACCCGGAGGGCCGCTGGCTCTACCCGGAGGAGGTGGAATTCAACTTGGCCCCTGATGGTACGCGCAGCGGAGTGGTGAAGGGGGCGAATACGCCGGTCACCATCGGACGCGTCGAGGCCATGTCGAAGTCGAAGCGCAACACGGTCGACCCTGGCGCCATCATCGACAAATACGGCGCCGATACCGCACGCTGGTTCATCCTGTCCGACAACCCGCCCGAGCGGGACATGGAATGGACGGAAGCCGGCGTCGCCGGCGCCTATCGCTTCACGCAGCGGATCTATCGCTTGGCCGCCACCGCGCTGCCCGGCCTGCCGCCGGCCGGCACCCCGGCCGAGGGTGCCGCGGGTGCGGCGCGGAAGCTGCGTCAGGTGACGCACCGGACCATCGCCGCGGTGACCGAGGCGCTGGATGGCTTCGCCTTCAACGTCGCGGTCGCCCGCATCCATGAATTCGCCAATGCGATCGGCGATGCCGCGGAGGGGGATGGCATGGGTGCGGCGAAGCGCGAGGCGCTGGAAGCGATTGCGCGGCTGTCCTCGCCCATGATGCCGCATTTGGCCGAGGAGTTGTGGTCGCTGCTACGACCCGGCGAGGAGAACCTCGTGGCGCAGTTGCCCTGGCTGGAGGCCGACCCCGCGCTGCTGAAAGCCGAAAGCCTGACGCTGGCGGTGCAGGTTCTCGGCAAGTTGCGCGGTACGATCGAGGTGCCGGTCGATGCGGATGAGGCTACGATCTTCGCAGCGGCGGAGGCGGAGGAGAATGTGCAGCGGACCATTGCCGGCAAGCCCATCAGAAAGCGCATCCATGTCCCGGGCCGTGTTGTCAATTTTGTCGTCTAGCGCGATGCCCGCGGAGCGGATCGACGCCGCCGGGGCTCGCTGGTCCAGGCGGGGTCTGCTCGGGCTCGGACTGCTGGGGCTTTCGGGCTGCGGCTTCCGGCCGCTCTACGGGCCGGTGACTGCGGCCGACGGCACGCAATCCGACTTGGCGGAGGAGCTTGCTGCGGTGCGGGTCGGGCCGATCTACGAGCGGACGGGGCAGCTGCTGCGGCGGAACCTGCAGCGGCGGCTGGAGGACAGCGCGCCGGGCACGCCGGCGCGGTACCAGCTCAACGTCTCCTACGTGCCGGGGGTGGAGGTACTGGGCTATCGGCGCGATGGGACCATCACCCGCATCCGCTATACCTTCACTGGCAACTGGAACCTGGAGACGCTCTCGGTCCCGCCGAAGACGGTGGCGCGCTCGGTAATCCCCTACCGTGCCATCGATTCCTTCAACATCCCGGATCTGCAGTTCTTCTCCGCCGACAGCGCCCGCGACGCGATGGAAGGCCGCGCCATGGACCAGCTCGCCGAGGAGGTGACGCGGCAGGTGGTGATGGCGCTGCGCCGCCAGAAGGAAGCCTCGGCGACGGGCTGACCGCATGGCGAAGCTCGACGCGCGGCGCATCGGCGCCTTCCTGGCCGATCCCGGCGGCTGCCGCGTGGCGCTGCTGCATGGCGACGATCCCGGCCTGATCCGGGAGCGCTGCGAGGCGCTGATCCGCGCGGTGACCGAGAGCGATGCCCTGCGGCTGGTCGAGATCGGCAAGGAGACGCTGCGGGCGCCGGCGGTGCTGGCGAACGAGGCGGCGAGTTCGCCGCTGACCGGCGGGCGGGTGCTGGTGCGGCTGCGCGATGCCGGTGACGGCAAGCAGGTGGCGGATGCCGCCAAAGCCGCGCTGACGGGGCCTGGGCCAGGACTGGTGGTGATCGAGGCGCCGGAGCTCAGGACCAGCGCGGCGCTGTTCAAGGCGGTCGAGGCCTCCCCAGCCGGCGCAGTGATCGCCTGCTACCGTGAGCGAGGGGCGGAGCTATCGGCTTCGATCGGGCGAATCCTGCAGGAGCTGGGCGTGACGGCTGAGCCGATTGCCCTGGACTGGCTGGCGCAACGGCTGGGCGAGGATCGGATGTTGCTTCGGCGGGAGCTAGAGAAGCTCGCACTGTTCGTCGGAACGGGCGGCAAGGTGACACCGGAGGCGGCAGTTGCCTGCGTGGCGGAGGGCTCGGCGCTTGACCTCGAAGAGGCGCTGATGGCGGCCATGGCGGGGGATGTGGCAGTGGCCGACAAGGCGCTGGACACCGCCTTCGCCGAGGGCGCCAACGCCGTGCAGGTGGTGCGGGCGGCCTTGCGGCATGTGCAGCGGCTGCACCTGGCGGCACTGGCAGTGGCGGCGGGCGCCGCCCCTGGCGGCGCATTGGATCAGCTTCGCCCGCCCGTCTTCTTCCGGCACAAGCCGGCCATGGAGCGCGCTCTGCGGGTCTGGCGCCCCGAAAGCCTGGAAGCGGCGGGCGCGGCCCTGCTGGAGGCCGAGCGCCGCACCAAGACCACGGGCCTGCCTTCGGCGACCATCGCCCGCGGCGCGGTTACGACCCTGGCCCGCCAAGCCGCAGCCCGGCGCTAAAACTTACGAATGTAGATGGAGGTCCGGGGAAATATCTTTCCCCGCCTTTCCTACTGCTGCAGCAGCCGAATGAGCCCGTCGAGCTGATCCAAATCCCGGTAGTTGATCGAGACCTGCCCGCCTTTCCCTGCATGCCGGATGCTGACCTTCAGACCGAGCCGGGAGGACAGGTCCCGCTCCAGCGCTGCCGTCTCGGGCGCTGTCTGGGGCTTCGCGGGGGAATTGCGCGGCTTCTGGGCGGCAAGCGCCTCGGTCTGCCGAACGTTCAGCCCACGGTCGACAACCTGCAGCGCGAGGGTCTCCGCATCGGGCGATGTCAGAAGGGCGCGTGCATGGCCGGCGGTGAGGGCGCCATCACGCAGCAGTTCCCGCACCCGCTCCGGCAGGGCCAGCAGGCGGAGGGTATTGGCCACATGGCTGCGGCTCTTGCCGACCGCCTGACCGAGTTGGTCCTGGGTCAGGCCGAATTCGTCGATCAGGCGGCGGAGGCCCTCGGCTTCCTCAAGCGCGTTGAGGTCCTGACGCTGCAGGTTCTCGACCAGGGCAGCGGCCATAGCCGCGGTGTCGTCGAGGTTGCGGAGAAGGACCGGAACCTCGTGCAGTTGCGCCAGCTGGGCCGCGCGCCAGCGACGTTCGCCGCCGATGATCTCGTATTCGCCGCGAGCGCCCGGCTTTTCCCGCACCAGGATTGGTTGGAGGACACCGTGTTCCCTGATGCTGTCTGCGAGCTCCTGCAGCGGGCCGGGATCGATCGGGCCGCGCGGCTGGAATGGGCCGGGCTGCAGCAGCTCGACCGGTAGCGTACGTATGCCCTCGCTACTGGCAGGGATGGGGGCAGAGGCTTCGCCCATCAGGGCTGAGAGGCCCCGGCCCAGCCGCATCGGCTTCTTGACGCCGCTCATGTGCGCTTCTGCCGGCGCAGCACCTCCGCGCCCAGTGCGGCATAGGCTTGCGCACCTGGGGAGCGGGCGTCGTAAAGGCTGACGGGGAGGCCATGTGAGGGTGCCTCAGTCAAGCGGATGTTCCGCGGGATCACGGTGTCCAAGACCTTGTCCTTGAAGAAGCCACGCACATCCTGGGCGACGAGCTCGGACAGGTTGTTCCGGCGATCGTACATGGTCAGCAGGATGCCTTCCAGCGCCAAGCCGGGGTTCAGTGCCCGCTTCACCCGCTCGATCGTCTGGGTGATCTGGCTGACGCCTTCGAGGGCGAAGAATTCGGTCTGCAGCGGCACCAGCACGCCATGGGCGGCGACCAGGGCGTTCAGGGTGAGCAGGCCGAGGGAGGGCGGGCAGTCCAGCAGGATAAAGTCAAAGCTGCCGGCCAGCGGCGGGTCGGCTGCGAGAGCGAGGCGGAGGCGGTGCTCGCGGTCCCTCATCGCTACCAATTCCACCTCAGCGCCGGCCAGATCCGAATCGGCTGGGACGAGACGGAGGTTGGGGACGGGAGTAGGGACGAGAAGCTCGACCAGCGGGGTGCCATCGACCAGCAGGGCATAGGTGCCGGCGCCGCGTCCGGCGCGCTCAACTCCGAGACCGGTGGAGGCATTGCCCTGGGGATCAAGATCGAGCAGCAGGACCTTGTGGTCCGTCGCAAGGACGGTGGCCAGGTTGATGGCGGTAGTGGTTTTGCCGACACCACCCTTCTGGTTGGCGAGGGCAATGACACGGGGACGGGCCCGGTCAGGCATGGGAGCCGGCAGGATGGATCTCGCTGAGACGGAGGATGGTGGCAATGGGGTCGGTTCGGCTCGGGAACCGCTCGACTTGCATGATCCAGGCGCCGGCGACATCCGTCAATTCCTGCTCGGCGGTACGGCCCTTCGGAAACAGGGCGAAGCCACCGGGGGCGAGGGTGCGGTGGGCGTGAGGCAGGAGAGCGGTGAGCGGCGCGAGGGCGCGGGCGGTGAGGATGGCGGCGCGGGGCAGGGTGGCGGCCTCGATACGGGTGGGATGGATCTTGACGCGAGGCAGGGCGAGCACCCGCGCTGCCTCGATGAGGAAGGCCGATTTGCGACGGTCCGATTCGACCAGATGCGTCTCACGGCCGGTCACCAAGGCAAGCATCAGGCCGGGGAAGCCGGCGCCGGAGCCGAGATCGACGAGGGGACCATCAGTGTCCGGGACCAAGGGGGCGAGCTGCAGGGAGTCCAGCACGTGGCGTCGCCAGATGGTCGCTTGGTCCCGCTCGGCGGTCAGATTGATACTTGCGTTCCAGCGAAGTAGCAGCGCGACGAACTCCCTCAGTCGGTCCTCTGTTTCACGTGGAACATCGACCTCGCGCTGTTTCACGTGAAACGTGCTTCGGTGCGGCGGAGGTGGACGGCAAGGGCGACGAGGGCCGCAGGGGTGACGCCCGGGACACGGCCCGCACTTCCGAGTGTAGTTGGAGAGGCTTTCGTCAGACGATGACGCATCTCGGTCGAAAGGCCGGGGATGGCTGTGAAATCCGTCGCCGCTGGGATCGCCAACCGCTCCTCCCGCTCCAATACGCAAAGCTCGGCCGCTTGGCGCTCCAGATAAGGGGCGTAAAGAGCCTGCGCTTCCAGTTCCGCCCGTACCCGCGCAGGCAGGTCGCGGAGCCATGGGAAGAGCCGGTCGGCAGTGTCCGCCGTCAAGGCGGGCAACGCCAATGCGTCCAGCGCACTCCGCCAGCGACCATCCTGGTTGATGGGCACGCCGGCGCCCAAGTACCAAACGGGGGAGCCACCTTCGGCGCGGGCACGCGCTAGCGCATCCGCCAGCGTCGCGGCATAAGTGCGATGCGCCCGCGCCCGCTCGGCACCGACTACACCCCAGGCAACACCCTTCTCCGTCAAGCGCAGGCCGGCATTGTCGGCCCGCAACGCCAGCCGAAATTCGGACCGTGCGGTCAGCATGCGGTAGGGCTCCGTCACGCCCTGCAGCACGAGATCATCCACCAGCACACCGGCATAGGCCTCGCTCCGGGTCAGCACCCGGTCAGGCACGGCACCCTCGGCGCAGCAGACGGCGTTCAGCCCGGCCATTAGCCCCTGGGCTGCGGCTTCCTCATAGCCCGTGGTACCGTTGATCTGGCCGGCAAGGAACAGGCCGGGCGCCGCCCGTACTTCCAGCGTCGGAGTCAACGCGCGCGGGTCTACATGGTCGTATTCGATCGCATACCCGGGCCGGACGATGCGCGCCCGCCCAAGCCCTGGAATGGAGGCGATCAGAGCCGCCTGCGCCGCCTCCGGCAGGCTGGTGGAGATGCCGTTCGGATAGACCGTGTCGTCGTCCAACCCCTCGGGCTCAAGGAAGATCTGGTGCCGCTGGCGGTCAGCAAAACGGACCACCTTGTCCTCGATCGAGGGACAGTATCGCGGTCCCACCCCCTCGATCCGGCCACTATACACGGCCGTAAGGTGTAGGTTGGCGCGGATCAGGTCGTGCGTCGCCGGCGTCGTCGCGGTCAAGGCGCAGGCGACCTGACGGTTCGTGATCCGCTCGGTCATCCAGGACAGCGGTTCGGGCGGGTCGTCGCCTGGCTGGGCCTCGAGCGCCGCCCAGTCGATGGTTCTGCCATCCAGCCGCGGCGGCGTACCGGTCTTCAGGCGGGCCAGCGGCAGACCGAGGCGGCGCAGCGTATCCGCGAGGCCAACCGAAGGCGCTTCGCCCACGCGTCCCGCCGGGATGCGCGTCTCGCCGATATGAATCATGCCGCGGAGGAAAGTGCCGGTGGTGATCACCACTGCCCCGGCGCCGATTCGCCGGCCGCTGGCGGTGACCACGCCGGCCACCCGGCCATTGTCGCCGAGCACCAAATCCTCCGCCGCGTCCGCCTCGAGGCTCAACCCCTCGGTCGCCCGCAGCAGCGCCTGCACGGCCTGGCGATACAGCTTGCGGTCGGCCTGGGCGCGCGGTCCGCGCACCGCTGGGCCCTTGCTGCGGTTCAGCAGCTTGAAATGGATGCCAGCGGCATCCGCCGCGCGGCCCATAAGCCCGTCGAGTGCATCCACCTCCCGAACCAAGTGCCCCTTGCCGACCCCGCCGATCGCGGGGTTGCAGGACATCTCGCCGAGGGTGTCCAGCCTATGGGTCAGCAACAGGGTGCATGCACCGCAGCGGGCCGCAGCGGCCGCCGCCTCGCAGCCGGCATGGCCGCCGCCCACCACCACCACATCGAAGATCGCGTCGAACATGTGTGGGATATAGCCGACCCCGCCGCCGCGACGAAGCTACCCGACGCGGGAGCCGAGCGCGTGCAGCCACATGTTCTGCGCGAAACGAGGCGCCTCGACCAGGTCCAGCGCATCCACCTCGCCGCCAGACACCACTTGGCGTAGCCGGGCCAGCATCGCCTCGTCCAGCACGGAGACCACGCCGCAAGTGATGGCGAAGCCGCTGATCCGCGCCAAACGCGTTGCCAGCACCGTGCCCGGCTCGGCCTGCTCAGCCAAAAGCTCGTCCACCACCCAGACCTCGCCGCCCAGCAGGGCGTCCTCCAGGATAAAGCCGGCCTCAGGGTGCAGCCTCTGCACCGCAAAGACCGAGAACCAGGACCGGCTGAGCCCGTTCAGCACCAGCGCCGCCTCGCCCGGCAGCCTTGCATGCTGCTTCGCCAACCGGTCAATGGCACGCGACCGGCCCGGCGGTGCGGTATAGATCGCCAAGTCGAAGGCAAAGGCCAGCTCCTCCTCCGAGGGCTGGGCCATCTCGTCAGCCACCGCGATGCCGAGGCGCTCAGCATGCTCCATCAGCTTCGTCCGCGGCACCGCCTGTACGGCGAGTTCCTGGAAGCGCTGCCGCGCCTTGGCGCAACGGGCGAAGAATTCGCGGAGTTCACCGGTGCTGAGATTCATGCCGTCACTTCCCGATGCAGAATTCGCCGAAGACCGCGTCCAGCACCGCCTCCACCCCGACCCGACCGGTGATTCGGCCGATCGCCCGCAGCGCCGCCCGCAGCGCCTCGGCGCGCAGTTCCGGCAGCGAGGCGGTGTCGAGCTCGGCCAGCCATCCGGCGGCCTCCGTCAGAGCGGCGCGGTGGCGCGGGCGGGTGAGGGTCGCCTCGGCTGCGAGGCCGGCACGCGCCCCGGCTTCCTCGGCCAGCCGGATGCGGAGCGCGTCCAGCCCGGCGCCGGTGCGGACGGAGATGCCGAGCGGCACCACGCCGCCGATCGCGGTCGGCGCCGGGGCAAGGTCCAGCTTGTTCGCCAGCACCAGCGCGGCGTGCGTGACCCAGGCCAGGGTCGCCCCGTCCGGCGCCTGGTCGGCGGCGAAGACGGCGATCACGAGGTCGGCCTCTTCCGCCCGGCGGCAGGCGCGGCGCACGCCCTCCGCTTCGATCTCGTCGGCTGCCTCGCGCAGCCCGGCGGTATCGGCCAGGGTCACGGGTACGCCCGCCAAGTCCAGCCGCACCTCCACCACATCCCGCGTGGTGCCGGCCCGAGCGGAGACGATCGCCGCCTCCCGCCCTGCCAACGCATTCAGCAGGGAAGACTTGCCGGCATTCGGCGCGCCGAGGATGGCGACCAGCAAACCCTCCCGCAGCCGTTCGCCGCGGCCTGCATCGGCGAGATGCGCGGCGATCTCGGCCCGCAGCGCCGCGCTGCCGAGGGCCACCGCATCGTCGAGGCCGGTGGGCAGGTCCTCGTCCTCGAACTCGATGAAAGCCTCCTGCCGTGCCAGCAACGCGGTCAGACGCGCCGTCCAGCCGCCATAAAGCGTGGCGAGCGCGCCCTCCGCCTGGCGCAGGGCCTGACGGCGCTGTGCGACGGTTTCGGCGGCGACGAGGTCGGCGATGCCCTCGGCAGCGGTCAGGTCCATGCGTCCGTTCAGGAAAGCGCGGCGGGTGAACTCGCCGGGCTCGGCCGGGCGAGCACCGGCGGAGACCAGCGCCTCCGCCACCCCGGCGATGACGGCCGGACCGCCATGCAGGTGCAGCTCGGCGCTGTCCTCGCCGGTGTAGCTGGCCGGGCCGGGGAACCAGAGCACCAGCGCCTGATCCAGCAGCTCCGCCGTGCGCGGGTCACGCAGCCGGCGCAGCGAGGCGCGGCGAGGCGGCGGCAGCCCGCCGGCCAGCGCCGCGACCACCCCGGCGGTGCCCGAGCCGGACAGCCGCAGCAGCGCCACCGCGGCCCGCCCGGCGCCGGAGGCCAGGGCGAAGATCGTGGCTTCAACCATCAGGTCAGCCCTTCGGCACGACGTCCTTCTCGGTCAGCATCAGCCGCGGCACCCGGCCGCCGGCCTGCAGGTGGGCCGCCAGGATCTCGTCCACATCGGCCGGCGTCTCAGGCCGGTACCAGACACCCTCGGGGTAGATCACCAGGGTCGGGCCGAACTCGCAGCGATCGAGGCATCCCGCCTGGTTCACCCGCACGCCTTCAAGCCCCAATTCCTTGGCCCGCGCCTTCATGTAGTCCCGCAGCTTCTCCGACCCGCGTGCGGCGCAAGAGCCACGCCTGTGGCCATCAGGACGCCGGTTGCAGCAGACAAAGACATGAGCGCGGAAATAGGGCGGGGGGTCGCTGGGAACGGGGACGTCGGGCAAGGCGGCTCTCCGGGAGGGACCGGTGGAAGCGCCGGCCTGATGCCGATTCATGTAGCCATCCACTTCCCCCACGGCCAGGGGAGGCAGGGCTCGCCACCACCTTCCCTAACCCTGACGGGTGATTTCATTGAAATTGCATGAAACATGCCCGGATCGCATCCGCTTGACGCCGGGCGGGCCTAGGTGTGCCATCCCTCCCTTCCATGTCCTACCTGACCCTTCATACTCCGCTCGGCGAGCTCACCGTTTTCGAGGAGGACGGAGCGATCGTCGCCCTTGACTTCGGCCGCGCCCATGCGCCGCCCGGCTTGCCGCCGCCGGACCCGCTGCTGCGGGAGGCCGCGTCCCAGCTGCAGGACTATTTCGACGGCCAGCGTACCACCTTCGACCTGCCGCTGGCGCCGCGCGGCACCCCCTTCCGCCGGCAGGTCTGGGATGCGCTCTGCCGCATTCCACCTGGCCAGACGCGCAGCTACATCGACATCGCGCGGGAAATCGGCTGTCGTTCTGCCCGCGCCATCGGCCAGGCCAATGGCAGCAACCCCATCCCGATCCTCATCCCTTGCCACCGTGTCGTCGCGGCGGATGGCACGCTCGGCGGCTATTCGGGCGGCGAAGGTGCGGCTACGAAGCGTTACCTCCTCGCCCTCGAGGCCCGGGCCCGCCCGGCCGCCGCGACAGGCGAGCTCTCCCTATTCCCGCCGGATGGCGGCCAGCGCCAAGGAACACCTCGATGAACCATGCCATCCGCGTCCATGAAACCGGCGGCCCCGAAAAACTGGTCTGGGAGGAAGTGCCGAAACCGGGGCCGAAGGCGGGCGAGGTGCTGATCGCGCAGAAGGCGGTCGGGCTGAACTACATCGACGTCTACTTCCGCACCGGGCTCTACAAGGCACCGTCCATGCCGGTGACGATCGGCATGGAAGGCGCCGGCGTGGTGGAAGCGGTCGGCGACGGCGTGACCGAATTCGCCGCAGGCGACCGCGTCGCCTATGCCGGCGCGCTCGGCGCTTATGCCGAGGCCCGCTGCGCCCCGGCCGAGAAGCTGGTGAAGATCCCCGACGGCATCAGCTTCGAGCAGGCCGCGGCGATGATGCTGCAGGGCATGACCGCGCAGTTCCTGGTCAAGCGCACCTATGCCATCAAGCCGGGCGACACCATCCTGGTGCATGCCGCGGCAGGCGGCGTCGGCAGCATCCTGGTGCAATGGGCGAAGCACCTGGGCGCCACCGTGATCGGCGTCGTCTCGACCCCTGAAAAGGCCGCGCTGATCAAGAGCCTCGGCGCCGACCACGCACTGCTCACCACCGACAACATCCCCGCCAGGGTCAAGGAGATTACCGGCGGCGCCATGCTGCCGGTGGTGTACGACAGCGTCGGCAAGGACACCTTCCTCATCTCGCTCGACTGCCTGGCGCCGCGCGGGCTGATGATCACCTACGGCAATGCCTCGGGCCCCGTCACCACCGATCTGGGCGTGCTGGCAGCCAAGGGCTCGCTCTACGTGACGCGGCCGACGCTCAACACCTATACGGCGAAGCGGGAAGATCTAGTGGCCACCGCCAACGACCTGTTCGCGGTGGTGAAGTCCGGCGCGGTGAAGATCGCGGTAAACCAGACCTACCCGCTGAAGGATGCCGCGGAGGCGCATCGTGCCCTCGAATCCCGGAAAACAACCGGCAGCACCGTGCTGATCCCGTAAGGAACATCTTTGTGGGTCATCCGGCCGGAGGAATTCCGGCCGGAAAAATTCCGGTAGTATCCCGGTCCGATGGACAGGCTTCAGCAGCTCCAGGTCTTCCGCCGCGTGGTGGAGACCGGCAACATCACCCGCGCCGCGCGTGACTTGGCGATGAGCCAGCCGAGCGTTTCCCGCATCGTGGCCGAGCTGGAACACCGGCTCGGCGTGCCGCTGCTGCTGCGCTCGCCGCGTGGCCTCTCGGCGACCGAGGCGGGGGCGGCCTTCCATCTCGATGCCGTCCGCATCCTCGACGAGCTGGAGGAGGCCGAGGCGGCCGTGCGCGGCCTGCAGGGCGCGCCGACCGGGCTGGTGCGGATCTCCTGCGTCGCTTCCTTCTACAATGCCGTGGTAATGCCTTGGCTGGCGCCTTTCCTGGCGACCCATCCGGGCCTGTCGGTCGAGGCGCGGCTGCAATCCAAGGCGGTCGACCTGGTCGAGGAGGGGATCGATCTCGGCATCCGCATCGGCCCGATCCGCCAGCAATCACTGATCGCGCGGCGGCTTGGGCGGGTCGACTTCGCCCTATTCGCGGCACCGGCCTACCTGGCTCGGGCCGGGATGCCGGAGACGCCGGACGACCTGGGGCGCCACGAATTTTGCGTCCTGCGCGGCGCCCGGCCGGGCGACCAGCTGCTGCTGGAGGGCCCGGACGGCGCCACCGCCTCGGTCGCCA
This sequence comes from Dankookia rubra, assembly GCF_004355005.1. Lineage (GTDB taxonomy): Bacteria > Pseudomonadota > Alphaproteobacteria > Acetobacterales > Acetobacteraceae > Paracraurococcus > Paracraurococcus ruber_A. The sequence goes on along the minus strand of NZ_SMSJ01000019.1, from coordinate 70,199 downwards.
TGCATGGCCGCATGGCGGCGGACGCCATCGAGACGACGCAGATCGCCGCCGAGGCCGGGCTCGGCCTCGCCCTGCTGGCGCCCTGGGGGGTGATGGGCCAAGTGGCGATCGGCCGGCTGGTGCCGGTGCTGCCGGGCTGGCGGGCCGAGCCGCGCGAGGTCCATGCGGTCTGGCCGGGCGGCCGGGCGCTGTCCCGACGGGTACGCGCGGTGCTCGACCTGTTGGTGGAGAAGGCAGCGGCGGAACCGCGGCTCAGGGCGCGATAGGCTTGGTGTAGTACCGGTACCGGTAGGCCTCCCGCAGCCCGAGGCTTTCTTGCAGGGCGCGCGAGGCGCGGTTGCTGGATGCCACCTGGGCATAGAGCGTGGTGGCGCCATGTCCTGCCGCCCAATGCGCCGCCGCACGGATCAAGCGGGCGCCGAGGCCGCGCCGACGGAACTCCGGCCGGGTCGCCAGGTCGAAGATCCCGCAGCAGGCGCCGTCCGCCACGGCGAAGAGGCATGCGGCATCTGTCGCATCCTCCCGCAGCACCAGCCAGGCGCCGCGCGCGGCCAGCAGGTCCGGGTTGCGCAGCTTCTCCGCACGCCGCGTCGGTGTCTGGTACTCGGCGGTGGTGATCAGCGTCATCCAGGCCTCGGTCGGCCCCGCCTCGTCCCGCACAGCGGCAACGGCTGCAGCGACGGGGGCGACCGGGCCGGCATGGACGATGGTGTCGTCCTTGTCCAAAGCATAGCCGCGCGCCAGCAATGCCTCGGCGAGCCCGGGCGGGTCGAGCGGGGTGGACCGGAAGCGGCTGGTGAGGCCAAGCCGGTAGTAGGTCGCCTCGATCCGGCCGATGCGGCCATCGAGTTCCGGATCCGGCGCCGGGTCGAGCGAGCAGCAGGCATTGGCCCGCCCGGTGCCGCCCAGATTGGCCTTGAGGACGAAGGGGCCGTCCCAGGCATGGCGCGGCGCGGGCAGGGCGGAGAGGCAGGCGCGTTCGAGCGCGGCGACATCGGTCATGATGGCTGCAGAATGCCCTGCCCGGCGCGCCCGGTCAGCCCTCCTCGGCGAGGCGCCGCACGGCCTCCCGGTAGGTCGCGTCGAACAGTGCATCGAGCGCCGGGTTGGCGCCCTTGGCGCCGGCGGCGACGCGGCCGGCCCAGCCGACATATTCCAACCGCCGCGCATGGTCCCAGCCCTTCGGCGGGCTGGCGGCGATCGAGCGCAGGTTGGAGATCTTGTCCGCCAGCTTGAGCTGTTTCGCGGCGTCCGAGGCCTTGGCGGCGTGGCGGATCTGCAGGCCCTTGCGGACCTCCTTCGGCAGCGACTTGTCGTCCGAGACCTCGGCCACGATGCCGGCGACCTCGGGGCCGAAGGCGGCTTCCAGGTGTTGGAGTGTGCAGGGCTCGGGGTCCTGGTCGCTGTCCTCTACCGTGTCGTGCAGCAGTGCGGCAATGACGGCGGCGGGCGGGGCGCCATGGGTGGCGAGGATCTCCGCCACCTCCAGCACGTGGTTGACGTAGGGCTCGGCGGCGCTGCCCTTGCGGCGGTGGCCGGCATGGACCCGGGCAGCGAAGACGGCGGCACGGAGGGTGTCGGCAAGCGCATTCGCCGGGACGAGGCTGTCGGACGTGGTCATGCGCGCCTGCATCCGGCCGGGAGTCCCGAAGGGCACAGCTTCGTGTTCCTTATTTGGTGGCCAAGCATGCGATCACCTCGGAATGATGTTTTCCTGACATTCGAAGGCTGACGCGCCGATCGGAGGGACCGTCGATGCCGGACGGACACGACCATGGCAAGGACAGTGACGGCGAACCGCTCACCCTGCGGGGGGCGGCCGTCCGCTTCGTCTCGGGCATCATGCTGGGGGTGCTCTTCGCGGGCATCATGCAATTGCTCTCGCCCCTGGCATTCATCCAGCACCTCAACCGCCTGGGATCCGATCTGGTGATCTCCCTGGCGTCGATGAAGTCCGATGCCTTCATCCGGCCCGGCGTACCGCGGATCATCTTCGTCTCCATCGACGACGCTACGCTCGAGGACTGGGTCGCGAACAGCGCGCGGGAGGCCCGCGGCCGGATCGCCGCGATGATCGATACCCTGCGCGGCTCCGGCGCGGCGGCCATCATGCTCGATATCGTCTTCGAGGACAGTTCGCCGGGCGATGCGGCGATGCGGGCTGCCCTGTCGCGGGACGGGGCGCCGATGCTGCTCGCCTCGCCGATCATCGCGTCGACCCAGGCCGGTCGGATCGCGCCGGCGCCGGTCGCGCCGGGCCCGGCCTATCCCAGCCCCTTGCCGCCCGGCATCCGTTTCGCCTCCGACCAAGTGCTGCGGGACACGGACGGCGTGGTGCGGAGCCTGCCGCCGATGCGCTGCATCAAAGTGGATGGCATCTGGCAGGACCTGCCTTCCCTCGCCCGCGGCACCGCGGCGCTGTTCCGGCCGGAGCCGGATGCCGGCCACGCGCCCTGCGTCGATGACCACGCGCATGAGGAGCCGATCTCTTTCCTGATCCGCCCGGAGCACGGCCTGGCCACCGCGCCGGTCGCGGCGAATCCGTGGTTCCGCACCGTCTCCGCGGTCGACCTGCCGAAGCTGTCGAAGGACCTCCTGCGGAATGCGATCGTCGTGGTCGGGCAGGACAACCAGGGCTCCGAGGCCGACCGCTTCCTCACGCCGCTCGGCGAGATGCCGGGGGCGCTGCTGCAGGCCAATGCACTGGCCGGGCTGCTGCATACGGGGGCCCTGGCGCATGCCGGGACGCGGGAGCACCTCGTCCTCGAGATCATGCTGATCCTGGTCGCGGCCAGCATCGGCGTCCTCTACTGGCTGCTCAGCCGCATCGCCTGTCTCTGCCTCGCGCGGTTGCTGCCGCGGCGATGGGTCGGCAGCAACCCGAAGCGAAGCTTCGTCGCGCTGCTGGCGGACCTGCTGATCTTCGCGGCGATGACCGCGCTAGCCGTCGCTTGCGTCGTCTTCGTGTCGCTCGAGACAGCATTGGCAGCGCTGACGCGGGGCCAGGTCGGCCTGCTGAGCCTGGTGCCGGTCATTGCGGTGGCCCTGGAAGCCCTGGTCGAAGTCGGAGAGTTGCTGATGATCTGGATCCATCGGGGCGCGTCCTGGATCGTCGGCCGGGTCTGGGCCGGCGCGGCGCTGCTGCGCTCGCTCGGCGGACGCCGTGCCAGGGCCGCGGCAACGGTCCTCGGCGTGCTGCTGCCGGGCTGGGCCGCGGCCGAGGACAAGGCGCCGGCGGCGCTGCTTCGAATCGTCAGCGGCGACCCGGACCGGGTCGAGGTGGAGCGGCCCGGCCACAACGGCACCCTGACCGGGCGCAACGTGCTCGATCTCTATCCCCGCGACACCGTCCGGGTGCTCGACCGCGGCACCCGCGTCAAGGTGCTGTATCTCGGCGAGCGGAAGCAGCCATTCGTCGAACTCGATGGCCGTCCCGGCCTGCAATACACGGTCGAGGCCAGCCAGGCCTCGCCGGAAAGCTGGCAGCTCTGGCGCCCGTTGCGCGCCCTGTTCGAGGCCTTCCAGCGCGACCCGCCGCAGCCGCACGAGGCGCGCGCCGCCAGCATGGCCGGCATCTCGAACCTGACCGGCGGGACCGTCGCTGCCCGCCAAGCCACCTCGCGGCCACCGCTGGGGGAGGACCTGGCCATGAGCGCGAACCGCGGCGGGACGGGGGCGGAGCCGGGCGACTGGCAGATCGACCTCGGCGGCTTTGCGGAAAATACCGAGGCCCGGAGCGCGGCCACCGCGGCGCAGATGGCACTCGGGCTGCCCTCCGCCGGCATCGCGGTCGTCGCGGTGCAACGGGCAGGGGCGCGGCTGTGGCGCGCCCGCATTGCCGGGCTCGACCAGTTCGATGCGCTTGAAGCCTGTGCGAAACTGCGGCCGCGGTCCAGCTGCGCCGTGGTCTCGCCGGAGGAGGCGACCGCGGCCGTGGTGCCGCTGCTCCGCCATGCCGGCGGACTGGCCGATACGAGCTATTTCATCGCCGCCGGCGAGGTCGATTTCCCGGTGGTCTGGGCCGGCGGGACAGGGCCCTTCGTGGTGCAGGTGCTCGGCCCGGAGGGCAACAGCGTGCTGGCATCACAGACGATCCGCGGCAGCCGCATGGCGCGGGTGGCGATCGCAGCACTTGGCCCGGCCGGCAAGGGGCGGGTCCGGGTGGCCGACCAGGCCGATGACAAGGCCATCCTCCTGACGGTCACCGTTGCCCGGCAGCCCAAGCTTTCGGCCGGGTCACTCGGCCAGGCGCTGCCGCTGCCGGCAGCGGCCTATCTCTACAGCGAGGCGCCGGGCTGGCGGATCGAAGGGCTGCGGCGCTTCATGGCCCTGGCCGAGGCCGGCGATACCGACGCGCAGCAGGTGCTCGAGGGGGTGATGGCCCGGTAGGGTGGCCGGCGCCGGCAGGCGCCGCCCGCTGGCTCAGGTATTCATCGCCTCGAAGAAGTCGTTGTTGGTCTTGCTGTACTTCAGCTTGTCCAACAGGAACTCCATCGCGTCCTGGGTGCCCATCGGGTTCAGGATGCGGCGCAGCACCCACATCTTGGTCAGCGTGCCGCGGTCGACCAGCAGCTCTTCCTTGCGGGTACCGGACTTGGTGATGTCGATCGCTGGGAAGGTGCGCTTGTCCGACAGCTTGCGGTCGAGGATGAGTTCCGAGTTGCCGGTGCCCTTGAACTCCTCGAAGATCACCTCGTCCATGCGGCTGCCGGTGTCGATCAGCGCGGTGGCGATGATGGTCAGCGATCCGCCTTCCTCGATGTTGCGGGCCGCGCCGAAGAAGCGCTTCGGCCGCTGCAGCGCATTGGCGTCGACGCCGCCGGTCAGCACCTTGCCCGAGGACGGCACGACCGAGTTGTAGGCGCGGCCGAGCCGGGTGATCGAATCCAGCAGGATGACGACGTCGCGCTTGTGCTCGACCAGGCGCTTGGCCTTCTCGAGCACCATCTCCGTCACCTGGACGTGGCGCGTAGCGGGCTCGTCGAAGGTGGAGGCCACGACCTCGCCGCGCACGGTGCGGGCCATGTCGGTGACTTCCTCCGGCCGCTCGTCGATCAGCAGCACCATCAGGAAGACGTCGGGGTGGTTGGCGGTAATCGACTTGGCGATGTTCTGCAGCATCACCGTTTTGCCGGTGCGCGGCGGCGCCACGATCAGGGCGCGCTGGCCCATGCCGATCGGCGCGATCAGGTCGATGACCCGGTGCGTGTAGTCCTTGGTCGGGCCCTTGCCGACGCTTTCGACCTCGGCATTCTCCATCTTCAGCCGGCGCGTCGGATAGAGCGGGGTGAGGTTGTCGAAGTTGATGCGGTGCCGCAGGTTCTCCGGCGGCTCGAAGTTGATGGCATTGACCTTCAGCAGCGCGAAGTAGCGCTCGCCATCCTTTGGCGCGCGGATCTGGCCTTCCACCGTATCGCCGGTGCGGAGGCCGAAGCGCCGCACCTGGGCCGGGGAAATGTAGATATCGTCTGGCCCGGGCAGGAAGTTGGCCTGCGGGCTGCGGAGGAAGCCGAAGCCATCCGGCAGGATCTCCAGCGTGCCTTCGCCGTAGATCGCCTGGTCGTTGTCCGCCAGTTGTTTCAGGATCGCGAACATCATGTCCTGCTTGCGCAGGGAAGATGCGTTCTCGACCTGGAGCTCCTCGGCGAAGGAGAGGAGATCGGCCGGGCTCTTGGCCTTGAGTTCGGAAAGATGCATGGCGCGGCGCGTCCAAATGCTGGGGAAGCGGAACCCTTCCCAGTCAGGCCGGCAGTGGCGCGGAGGACCCGCGCCGATGCCCCGGCCGTTCCGCCAGTGCCACGAACACGACATCGATCCAGAGGCTGGATAAGGTCGGAGCCGTCGGCCGGCGAAGTCCCGAGGAGAGGAGGGAGGTTGGGCGGCGCAACGCGGAAACGCGCGTGCCGCCCGAGGAGCAGCGGGACCCTATGCAGGCCACCGCCACCCGTCAACCGCCCAGATGGTCAATCCAGACGGCGAAGTCAAGAACTTCTCAGAACGGCTTGACGATGACCATCAGAACGATGGCGACCATCAACAGGGTCGGCACCTCGTTCATCGCCCGCCAGTAGCGCTCGGTGCGCGGCCGCTCGCCGCGCTCCATGGCCTTTCGGCCGAGGCTGAGGTGGTGGTGGAACCAGGTCATGCCGAGGACAGAGGCAAATTTCACGTGCCACCAGCCAGCGGTCCAGCTGACCACGCCGGGGGTCAGGACCAGGGTGATCCCCAGTGCCCACGCCACGATCATGGCCGGGTTCATGATGGCGCGGATCAGCCGCCGTTCCATCACCTTGAACAGCGCGTCCTGCTCCGAGCCCACCGCCACCTGGGTATGGTAGACAAACAGCCGCGGCAGGTAGAACAGCCCGGCCATCCAGGCGATCACCGCCATCAGGTGGACGGACTTCACCCAGGGATAGGCCGGCGCCAGCGCGTCGAAGGTCACGCCGCCAGCCCTTGCAGCCCGAGCAGCCGCGGCAGGTCATCCATCCGGGCGAAGGGCACGGCGCCGACCGCGGCGAGGACCGAGGCATCCGTCTCCCGGGTGAAGCCCAGCACCCGGCAGCCGGCGGCGATGCCGGCCCGGGCGCCGAGCAGGCTGTCCTCCACCACCACGCAATCGGCCGGGGCGGCACCACATGCCGCCGCCGCGGCGCGGTACATGTCGGGCGCGGGCTTCGGCCGGGCGACGTCCTCGAAGCTGAAGATCCGCGGGCCGAAGGCCTTGGCAAGGCCCAGCCGGTCGAGCTTCGAGACCAGCTCCGCCCGGCCGGAATTCGAGGCGACGGCCACCGCCAACCCCGCTGCGGCCACCGCCTGCACCGCGGCCACGGCGCCCGGCACCGCCAGGAGCTCCCGCTGCATGGCGGCGGCGATGGTGCGGGAGAGGTCGTGCATCCAGCGCGGCGGCAGCGGGCCGACCCGGGCCTCGATCATCGGCAGCATGTCCGGCGCGGCGAGGCCGAGGAAGGTCTCCCTCGCCTCCTCCGCCGAGAGCCGCCAGCCTCGCACGGTCAGGTCCTCGGCGACGATGCGATTGACGAGGCCTTCACTGTCCGCCAGCACGCCGTCGCAGTCGAACAGCACCGCGCGCGGGCGTATCACGCCATCTCCTTCGCGCGGGCCCTGGCATGCGGGCAATCGCCGAAGGCCTTCGGGCATTGGCGCCCGCCGGCAAAGCTGCAGAGCCGACGGCTGCCGGCCCGGGCCGTCAGTGCCAGGTCGCGCAGCGCGGCGATGAAACCGGGGTCGCTGTTCTGGGCAGGCATGCGGAAATACCCGGGGACGCCGAGCCGGTCGGCCTCCTCCCGGTATTCGACATCCAGCTCGACCAGGGTCTCCGAGTGTTCGGAGACGAAGGCGATCGGGCAGACCAGCACGGCGGTCTTGTCATGCGCCGCACGCTCCAGTTCGTCCTCGGTGCTCGGGCCGATCCATTTCTGCGGGGTGACGCGCGACTGGTAACAGACGACGTGATCGAGTTCCGGCATCGCCAGCCGCTCGACCACCGCGGCCACGGCCTGCTCGACCTGCCACTGGTAGGGGTCGCCGGACTTCACGATGCTTTCCGGCAAGCCATGGGCGGAGAAGAGGATCCGCAGCTTCACGCCGCCCGGCAGCTCGGTCCGGGCGCGGTGCCAGGCAGCGCGCACCATGGCGGCGGTTGCCGCGGCGAAGGCCGGGTCGGAGTGCCAGCAACAGAGCGTGGTGGTCGGCAGGTCGATGCCGGCCTTCCGCGCGGCCCGGGCCCATTCCGCCAGGCTGCTGCCGGTCGTCGTCGTCGAATATTGCGGGTAGAGCGGCAGCAGCAGCACCTCTTCCGCTCCCCAGGTGGCGACCTCGGCAGCGCAGGCATCGCTCATCGGGTGCCAGTACCGCATGGCGATGAAGCAGCGGTACTCGGCATCCGTCTCGCCGGCCAGGGCGGCTTCCAACGCGCGCGCCTGGCCCTCGGTCAATTCCAGCAGCGGGGAGCCGCCGCCGAGGATCGCGTAGTTCTCGGAAGCCGCCTTGGTGCGCCGCCGGGCGATGAACTTGCCCAGCCAGGGCCGGATGAAACCTGGCACCCGCAGGATTGCCGGGTCGCGGAACAGGTTCTCGAGGAAGGGCCGGACGCTCTCGATCCGGTCCGGGCCGCCCAAATTGAATAGCACCACGGCCACGCGCCGGCGGGCCGCCCTGGGGCGATCCTCGGGCAGGGTCGTAGAGCCGGCGGGCGCGGTCTGGTCCATGGCGCTGGACATGACATGCCCGCAAGGGAGGTCAAGCCCGGAAGCGGGGCGCCCCATTCCAATAAGCGGAGCGTCCCTGGCCGAGGCGGGCGATGGTGCGGCTCAGCCGGTCCGGACCAGCCGCACCAGGGCCGCGACATGCTCGGGCGGGGTCACCTTTTCGATCCCATGGCCCAGGTTGAAGATGTAGGGCCGCCCCCGCATGGTCCCGAGGATGCTGCGCGCCTCGGCTTCCAGCGCCATGCCGCCGGCAACCAGCGCCAGCGGATCCAGGTTGCCCTGCAGCGCCTGGTGCGCCTCCACCGCACCGGAGGCCCAGCGCAGGTCCATGGTGGTGTCGACGCCGAGGCACTGCACGCCCGTGCGTTGCGCGTATTCGGCCAGCATCGGGCCGGCCAGGCGAGGGAAGCCGATGATCGGGATCGCCGGGTTCACCTTGCGGATGGCCCGGACGATCTGCCCGGTCGGCTCGATCACCCAGCGGCGGAACTGCGATGGCGAGAGGGTCCCGGCCCAGCTGTCGAACAGCATCAGCGCCTCGGCTCCCGCCTCGGCCTGGGCCAGCAGGTAGGCGGTGGTCGCCTCCACCAAGGTGCGGATCAGCTTGCCGAAGAGCTGGGGCTCGCCATAGGCCATGCCGCGGGCGGCGGCGAAGTCGCGGCTGCCATGGCCCTCCACCATGTAGCAGGCGACAGTCCAGGGGCTGCCGGCAAAACCGATCAGTGTAGTCTTCTGGGCATGCGCGTCGAGCGCGGCGCGGACCAGCCGCACGGTCTGGATGATCGGCGCGGCATTGCCGGCGCAGATCGCGGGGTCGAGCGCCTCGATCGCCGCGGCAGTGCGAACCGGCGCGAGCTGCGGCCCCTCGCCTTCGGCAAAGCGCAGCGGCTGGCCCATGGCCCAGGGCACCATGAGAATGTCGGAAAAGAGGATGGCGCCATCCATGCCGTAGCGGCGGATCGGCTGCAGCGTCACCTCGGCCGCCAGCTCCGGGTTGGTGCAGAGAGCGATGAAGTCGCCGGCCTGGGCCCGCACCTCCCGATACTCGGGCAGGTAGCGGCCGGCTTGGCGCATCAGCCACATCGGCGGCGGCCAGACGGCCTCCCCGGCCAGGGCGCGGAGCATCGGCTTGGATTGGGTCGTCGAAGGGGTCGCCTGGCCCGGCGCGGGACGTTCGGTCTCCATCGCTCTACTCTCTCGCAAGAAAACAGGATTCTTGAAAGGTGGTAGGGTCTGTTGATGCCTGTGGACAATGTGGAGCCAATTGCCTCGCGAACCATCCACAGCTCTGTCCACAACCATGCCGGGCGGCGACTCGGTTGAATCCCGGGGATAATTCCGGACCGCCCGGATTCCTCACGAGACCCCCTTCGCGACCATACCGCCGGTCGGATCGAAGAGGACTCGTTAAGCCAGTCCCCCAATCCCGTCCGAGCCGCTAGAGTTTTCCCCGGTATCCCCCGCTGTCCACGGTATCCTCCCCATCATGCCCCTCCGTTCCATCAACCTGCATCTGGTCTCCGACAGCACCGGGGAAACGCTGAATTCCATCGCCCGCGCGACCCTCGCCCGGTTCGAGGACCATCACGTCATCCACCACCGCTGGAGCCTCATCCGCTCCCGCCTCCAGCTCGATCGCGTGCTGGAAGGGCTGCAGCACGAGCCCGGGCCGGTGCTCTTCACGCTGGTGGACCGCAGCCTGCGGCACGCGCTGGAGGAGATATGCGAGCGGCTCGGCGTGCCCTGCCTGTCGGTGCTCGACCAGACGATGGAACTGCTGCAGAGCCAGATTGGCGCCCAGGCAAAGGAGAAGCGGGCAGCGCAGCACGTGATGGACGCCGACTACTTCCGCCGGATCGACGCCATGCACTACGTGCTGGCGCATGACGACGGCCAGGGCACGGCCGGCATCGCCGAGGCGGATGTCTGCCTGGTCGGCGTGTCCCGCTCGTCCAAGACGCCGACCTGCTTCTACCTGGCGAACCGGGGGATCAAGGCGGCCAACGTCCCGATCGTTCCGCATGCCGCCCTGCCGCCCGAGCTCGACAACCCGCGCTGCCCGGTGGTCGGCCTGACCATCGAGACGGCGGCGCTGATCGAGATCCGCCGGCATCGGCTGCGGCTGATCGGCGCCGACGGCGTCCGCCAGGACACCTCCGACTATATCGATCCGGACAGCGTGAAGGCCGAAATCCTGCAGGCGCGGCGGCTTTGCACCGCGCATGGCTGGCCGGTGATCGACGTGACCCGCCGCAGCATCGAGGAGACGGCGGCGACCGTGCTGCAATTGATGGAAGCTTGGCACGCCCGTCGCGGCCAGGCCGAGGCCGAAGCCCAGCGGCCGGCCTCGTGAGCCCGCGGGTCCAGGCCGCCGCGCCCGAGCTGATCCTGGCCACCGCCTCGGCCGCCCGGCGGGCGGTGCTGGCGGCGGCCGGGCTGCGCTTCACCGCCCAGGCTGCCGCAGTGGACGAGGCCGCGATCAAGGAAAGCGCCCAGGCCGAAGGCATTCCGGTCGAGGACGCAGCGATGCTGCTGGCCGAGGCCAAGGCACAGCGCATCGCTCGCCGGCACCCCGAGGCGCTGGTGATCGGCGCCGACCAGATGCTGGTCTGCGAAGGGCAGTGGTTCGATAAGCCGGCTGGTATGGATGGCGCGCGCGCGCATTTGCAGGCGCTGCGCGGCCGGACGCATGAGTTGGTCTCGGCCATGGTCTGCTGGCGCGGCGGGATGCAGGTCTGGCAGCATGTCGCCCGACCGCGGCTGGCGATGCGGGATTTTTCCGACGCATTCCTCGACGCCTACCTGGAGGCGGAGGGCGAGGCTGTGTTGACCTCGGTCGGCGCCTATCGGCTGGAAGGGCTGGGGGTACAGCTCTTCGACCGGATCGAGGGCGAGCACAGCGCCATCCTCGGCCTGCCGCTGCTGCCGCTGCTCGGCTTCCTGCGGCAGCATGGAGCGCTGCTACGCTAAGAAACCAAATTGGTTCCTTTAAATTTGCTTATTGACTATAAAGTGATAACACACGATCTTGTGAACACGGCGGCCGATCGGGTCATCGTTCTTCGCAAGGCGTGCAGCATGGGATTTCAGCATCGGCCAATGGACGAGGCGCCCCAGGCCGAGGCTGGCCGCCGCGCCGAAGCCCCTGCCGCGCTCCGCGGCCACTTGGCTTTGCTGGAGGAAAACCTCGGCCAGACCCCCTGGTGCGGGCCCGCCACCCTCGCCTTGGCCACCGGCCGCAGCTATGCCGAAGCCGGCGTATTGCTCCGCAGCATCGCCCCCGCCTGGTACCCTGCCGAAGGGCCGATCGTCACCGCTTACTGGCGCGACCTGCTGGAGGCGCTGGACGCCGTCGGCATCGCGCATGCGGCGCTGGACCTGCCGGAGAAGCGCCGCTCCCTGGTCGACTTCGCCCGGGACGGGTTGGCGCCCGGCTGGTACCTGGTCCGTATCACCGACCATTTCCTGCTGCTGCATAGCCATGGTTTCGGCCTGACGACGCTGCACGACAACCGGCATACCGGGGTGCTGGTCTCGGCCAAGACGCACGGCCGGCGGCATGTGACGCATGCGGCGCGGCTGCTCGGCGGACCCTTGGTGGCCTGAAGGCAGGAAGGGAAGAATATTCCCTTTTCATGTTCCCCTTCCGTCCTGGGCGGTGGGCCCCGATGCAGAGAAACACAGGAGGGTCCAGGAAAGATACTTCTTCCCTGGCCTTGCCTATCCTTCACCTCTCGGGCGGCAGCGCGTCCAGCACGGCCGCCAGGGCAGCCAATGTCTCGGGCGGTAGCCGGCGGATGTCCCGTGCCAGCCGGTTCGCCAATGCGGTCGCCTCGGCGCTCAGCCCGGCAGTGTCCACCACCACCCGGGGATGCGAGACGCGGGCGAGCCGCACCATTTCCTCGGCATCGTCCCAAATCAGGCCGAAGAACTCGTTCACCTGGTGAATCAGCCCGGGCGAGGGCCGGCCGCGATGGCCGTGCTCGAGCGCTGAAAGATAGGCTGGCGAGACGTGTAGCGCCTGGGCCAATTCGGCTTGGCTGACGCCGCGCGATTCCCGCAACGCGCGTAGCCGGGCGCCGAAGGGCGTCACCGGCTGGCCCCCCTGCCCCGGCGGAGCAGCAGCACCACCGCGCCGGGATTGCCGGCAGAATAGTGCGCCGCGCCCAGCAGCAGGTGCCGCAGCTCCGGCGCATTGAGCCAATGCGGCAGCTCCCGCCGCAGCACGCCGACCTCCTGCCCGGCCGAGCCCTTGCCTGTGACGATGGCGACGCAGCGGATGCCATCGCCCTGGGCGTCGTGCAGGAAACGACGAACGGCCCCGTGCGCGTCCTGTACCCGGCGGCCATGCAGGTCGAGCGTCCGCTCCGGCCGCATGTCCCCCCGGCGCAGCGCCTTCCAGCGCTTGTTGTCGAGTCCGGCAGGGGCATGGCCGATCTGCAGTTCCACCCCGCGATGCGGCAGGACCGGAAGCGGCTTGGGCGGTATGGGCACCGGTGCGGACGGGGCAGGCATGGCGGCCGCGGGCGGTGGTGGCGGTGCGGGCGGCGGGGTCAGCGCCTTGCCCGGCAGCGGCGCCACCTGGGCGCGGCTGGTGTAGATCTGCCAAAGCGCGCGCTCGGCCTCGGTCAGCCCCTGCCGGGCGCGCGGGCGCGCGGGCGCCGCCGATTTCAGCCAGGGCGCCAAGGGAGGCTCAGTCGCCGGGGGCGGCGGGACCGCCGGGCAGCGCCACCGGCGGCGGCGCGACTGCATCGCCCATCGGCAGCGCCGCCAAGTCGTCATCCACCAGGATGACGTGCAGCCGGCGCGGCCCATGCGCGCCGAGTTCCAGCGTCTGCTCGATATCGGCCGAGCGGGAGGGGCCGGTGACGAACATGATGTTGCGCGGCATGAAGCCGCCCGAGCGCGCGTCCTGGTTCTCCGCCCGCAGCCGGTCCCAGGCCTCCTCATAGGCGCCGACGATGGCGCTGGCGCGCAGCACCACTACTTCGGTCTCGGCCAGCAGGTTCAGCGTGGTCGGGCGGCCGGGAGCGGAGGGGAGCATCAGCGTCCCGGTCTCCGCCACCGCCGCCCAGCCATGCTGCAGGCTGACCTGATCGGTCGCCTCGGCCCGGCGGCGCTCGAATTCCAGCAGCGGCCGGTCGGCCCAGGGGATGCCCTCGAATTCCGGGTGCGGCGCCATGACGAAGCGCGACGGCAGGTTCTGCGCCGCCAGGTATTCGGCAAGCGCCGCCGGCACGCCGGCGAGGTCCGGCACCCGCTCGACAGTGCCGAATTCCTTTTCGACGTTGCGGATGAACAGCGCGACCTGGTCGGGCCGCGGCAGGCGGGACCGGGCGGGGATCAGGTGGCGCGGATGCGTTGCCAGCCGCCCGGCCAGCATGGCCTGCTGCTCGGCCGGCAAGGGGCCGCGCTTCAGGCCGCGGCGTATGGCGCCGAGGATGGCTTCCTTGGTCATCGCGCGGGCTCCACGAGGTCAAGCCGGGTGGAGAGGATGGCGTATTGGCTGGCCTGGGTGGCGGCGAGGTTGGCGACCTGCTGCTCGACCGAGGTCATGCGGGCCTTCACCTCCTGCACATCAGCTGTGACCCGATCCATCCTTTCGTCGAGCCGTCGCAGATAGACCATTATCAGGCTGTCCGGTCCGTCGCTCACCGCCGCGCTCCCCGCTGCTGCCGGGCGTAGCGGGCCATGAAGGTGCCGCCCGGCTCCGGCGCCGGCAGGTCGCGTCCCTCGGTCCAGCCGCCGGCCAGCGGCAGGGAGCGGAAGGCGCCTTTGCCGCGCCCGAGCAGGCCGAGCGCGCCGATCGCTGCCCGGGTCGCCCAGCGATAGGCGTTGGGACGCCGGGCGAACCAAGCCCAGAGGTTCAGGTTGCTGCGCTGGGCCGTCGGCGTCAGGTGCCGCTCGAACTCCCGCTCCCGCCAATGGCGCATGAGCTTCGGCAAAGGAATCTTCACCGGGCAGACGCTCTCGCAACGGCCGCAGAAGGTGGAGGCATTGGGCAGCAGCCCGGTCTTGTCGATGCCGACCAGGCTGGGCGTCAGCACCGAGCCCATCGGCCCAGGATAGACCCAGCCATAGGCATGCCCGCCGACCGCGCCATAGACCGGGCAGTGGTTCATGCAGGCGGCGCAGCGGATGCAGCGCAGCATCTCCTGGAAGTCGGTGCCGAGCATGTTGGACCGGCCGCCATCGATGAGCACCACGTGGTACTCCTCCGGCCCGTCGAGGTCGGCCTCCCGCCGGGCGCCGGTGGAAAAGGTGGTGTAGACCGAGAAATCCTGTCCGGTGGCCGAGCGCGCCAGCAGCCGCAGCAGGCTGGTCGCGTCCTCCAGCGTCGGGACTACCTTCTCGATGCTGGCGAGCGCGATATGCACCCGTGGCAGGGTCTGGGTCAGGTCACCATTGCCCTCATTGGTGACGATGACGCTGCTGCCGGTCTCGGCGATCAGGAAATTGGCGCCGGTGATGCCGACATCGGCCTGCAGGAACTTCTCCCGCAGCTTGGTCCGGGCCTCGGCCAGGATGTCGCGGCGCTCGGCGAAGACGCGGTCGGCCGGCAGGTCTGTATGCAGGCGGCGGAAATCGGCTTCCCAGTCCTCCCGGTTCAGGTGGAAGGCGGGGGCGATGATGTGGCTGGGGTGCTCCTGGCGGAGCTGCAGGATGTACTCGCCGAGGTCGGTCTCGACCGGGCGGATGCCGTTGGCTTCCAGGTGGGCGTTGATCCCGAGTTCCTCGGAGATCATCGACTTGCCCTTGGTGACGGTCTTCGCCCCGGCCTTGCGGCAGATCTCCAGCACCACGGCCCGGGCATCATCGGGGGTTGAGCACCAATGCACCATGCCGCCGGCGGCCAGCACCTTTGCCTCATAGGCATCGAGGTAGAAGTCGAGGTTGGCCAGCGTGTGGTTCTTGATGTCGCGGCCGATCTCCCGAAGCCGCTCGAATTCCGGCAGGTTGGCAACGGCCTGGGCGCGGCGCTGCAGGAAGGCGCCCTTGGCGGTACCGAGCGCCTTCTGCAGGCCGGGATCGGCCAGGGCGCGGGCGGCGTTCTCCTTGAAGGCGGGCGAGGTGATGGCGACCACGGGCGAGCTCCTGTCTTCCCCGTATGTAGCGCCTCGGGCTCCGCTGGTCAGGGGGCGATGGCTATCGCTTCGCCTCCACCAGCCGTTTCGCCTGCTCGGCCGCGGCATTTCCCGCATCGGCCACCCGCCGCAGCTCCAGCCTGGCCGCCGCCAGCTCCTCCTCGCTCTGGTCCTCCAGCGCGATGAGCCGGTTGTGCGCACCCTTGGTGGCCCGGATTAGTTCGTCCAGCTTCACGTGAATAGCCTGGGTGTCCCGGTTCTGGGCGTGCTGGATCAGGAAGACCATCAGGAAGGTGATGATGGTCGTGCCGGTGTTGATCACCAGCTGCCAAGTGTCGGAGAAGCCGAAGATCGGCCCGGTCACCGCCCAAACCACCACGACGACAACCGCCGTGATGAAGGCCCAGGACCGCCCGGCCTGGTGCGAGGCCCATTGTGCGGCGCGGGCGAAGGGAGATGATTCGGCCATACGGCGGGAACGCCGCATGGCCGGGCTTCGTTTCGTTCCCGCGGGTTAAACCCCGGCAATCATTCCGCGGCGGCGGCGAAGAAGCGGTTCTTCAGCCCCTTCTGGTTCTCGTAGATCGAGCCCTGCTTCGCCGCCGGCGGCAGCGGCAGCTTGACCGGCACCGGGGTGAGCCGCGGCGTCAGGGTCGGCTTGCCCGCGACCATCAGCCGGTCATAGGCCTCCATCCCCTCGGGAAAGCCGAGCAGCGGCCAGGCATCCGCGGCGCGGAACTGGAACAGCAGCAGCCGCCGGTCGCGGTTCGAGGTATTCGGCGCCGAGCCATGCACCGCCCGCACGTGGTGCACGGTGATCGACCCCGCCTTCCCGGTCAGCGGCACCGCGGCGCGGTAGTCCACTTCCTTCTTCCCGGGATCCATGGCGCCGCAGAAGCGGCCATCCTCCCCATGATGGTCGTGCACCACCGGGTCCTTGTGGCTGCCGGGGATGATCAGCAGCGGGCCGTTCTCCAGCTCCATGTCGTCCATCATCACGCCGACCGCGGCCAGGTCATCGTTGGTATGGGGGTAGAAGGCCCAGTCCTGGTGCCATTCGACGGCGGCGCCGAAGCCGGCCGATTTCAGGTTCAGCTTCGCCGTGTCGAAGCGGATGTCGGGACCCCAGAGGTCCTGCAGCACCGCGACGATCTTCGGGTGCCGCACCAGCGCCGCATAGGCCGCGTGGTGCAGGTGCGGCGCCTTGATGCGGCGGACGCGGGGCTGCGCCGGGGTGTGGCTGTCCTCAAGGTCGTAGATCGCGTCATGCGCGGTGATCGCGCGGGCGCGCTCGACGAAGCCGTCGGTCACCGCGCGCAGCTCGGCGACCTCGGCCGGGCTGAGGACGTCCGGCACCACGATGGCGCCGACGCGGTCGTATTCGTCCTTCTGGGCCTGGGTGAGCATGGACGTGGCCTCTCTCATGTTTGGCCGGCCGGTTCACGTCCTTCGGCTTTGCCTGCGGACGACCGGGCGGCTAGGTCTTGTACCAACGCCGCGCCGCGCGCTGCGCTTCCCGCATGCTCTCGGCCGGGCTCTGCTGGCCGGTGACGACGCGGGCGAACATGTCGACGACGACCCAGTTCTCCCCGACTGCGCCGGCAGCCGGGGTGATCGGGCCACGATAGCCCTCGTAGAACGGGGTATCCATGGCGTCGCTATAGACCTTCAGCTTGGGGTCGAAGGCCCAGACCGCGCTCTGCGCATAGGCCTTCAGCGGCTGCGACCAGTAGCCGAGGCAGCCAGTCAGCCAGGGGTCGTACTGCTCCGCCTCCATCATGAAGCGGATGTACTCCTTCGCCGCATTCGGCACCTTGGTGTATTTCGGCACCATGGCGCAAAGCGTCAGCGCCGTCTCCGGCGCCTTCTTCGCGGCGCCATAGGGCATCTCCGCATGGTCGGTATCGGCGGCGATGGCGTTCTGCGCCGCGTCGGCCGCGGTCTTCAGCGAGTAATAGACCGAGACGCCGTTCTGGGTCAGGCCGATCTCGCCGGAGATGAAGGCGCGGTTGTTGCTGACGCCGTTCCAGGCCATGGTCCCGGCGACCATCGTCTCCTGCATCGCCTTCGCATAGTCGAGCGCCCGCGCCGTCGCCGGGCTGTCCAGCGTGACCTTGCCGTCCTCATCGACCAGCGACGCACCATGCGACCAGAGCAGCCAGTTGGCATAGCCCGGCGCGTCCCCCGGAGCGTGGCTCAGCGCGAAGCCGCAGGGATGGCCGATGCGCTTCAACCCCTGGCAGAGCTTGAGGAATTCGCCGAGGTCGTTCGGGATGCCGTCGAACCCGGCCTCCTTCACCCAGGACTTGCGGTAGACCACCGGCCCGGTGGTGCCGCCCATCGGCAGGCCGAGCCAGGACTTCGACTTCCAGCGCCGTCCATAGGTCTCCGCCAGTTCGTACCAGCCGCCGTACTTCGCGCCGAGATAGTCGGCGAGGTCGGTGACCTCGAGCAGCTTGTCGGCATAGAGGTGCGGGTCGGCGCTGAAGCCGATGAGGACATCGGCCCCCTGCCCCGTATTGGTGGCGACCGCGACCTGCACCGGCATGTCCGGCCAGTTCACGTAGTCGACGCGGACCTCGATCCCGGTCTGCTCGGTGAAGCGGCGGGTATTGGCGTTGAAGATCGCCTCGTCCGGGTCGATGTACTTGGCGGGGCGGAGGACCCGCAGCTTCGCGCCGCGTTCCAGCGGGAAGCCCGGCGGCTTCACGTCGGCCCTGGTGATGGCGCGGGCCGGCAGGGCGCCGCCGACGAGCAGCCCGGCGCCCAGCGCCATGGCCCCGCGCCGGCCGGGCCGGGGCATCCTGGGGTCCGTCATGCTTTCCTCCCGCGGTTGGTCCGCTGCGCAACGCTAACGGTATGCCGCGCCGGCCGGCAAGCCGCGTGACCGCGAGCCGCCCCGGCGATAGCCTGCCCGCAAGGGACAGGAGGAAACGCCCATGGATCAGGCGATGGCCGCATGGCCGACGCGCGTGGCGGCCGAGGCGGCGCTGGAACGCCGTGGCCGCACGCTGGATGCCGATGTGCTGATCGAGATCGGCGACAAGGCTTGGCTGGCCTCGATCCGACGCGGCGAGGTGGCGGCGCTGCAGCGCGGCCCCTTCGTGCTGCCCGCTTTCACCCTGGCGCTGCGCATCACCGCCGAGGGCATGGCGCGCTTTCTCGCCCCCGCCCCGGTACCCGGTTGGCACGACCTGCTGGCGCTGCGCCGCCAGGGCGCGCTGCGGATCGAGGGCGACACCACCACCTTCTTCGCCCACCTCGCCTGGTTCAAGGGCGCGCTGGCGCTGCTGCGCCAGGGCCCGGCGCCGGCGAAGCCCGCGGCGCCCGCTGCCCCCTGGGGCAAGCCGTCCTTCGAGCCGGTGACCGGCCGCTACCTGCGGATGGACATCGAAGGCCGGCCGCACCGCGTCTATGTCGAGGAGGCCGGCGAGGGCGTGCCACTGCTGCTGCTGCACACCGCCGGCAGCGACGGACGGCAATGGCGCGACCTGCTGAACGACACGGAGATCACGCAACGCTTCCGCTGCATCGCCTTCGACATGCCCTGGCATGGCAAGTCCTCCCCGCCCGCGGGCTGGGAGGGCGAGGAATACCGGCTGACCACCGCCGGCTATACCGGGCTGGTGATGGCGGTGGCGCGGGCGCTCAGGCTCGACCGGCCGGTCGTCATGGGCTGCTCCATCGGCGGGCGGATCGTGCTGGACTTGGCGGCGGAGCATCCGGATGCGCTGCGCGGCGTCATCGGCCTGCAGGGCAGCGCCTTCACGGGCAGCTACTACGACCTTTCGGTGTTGCACCACGCGCGCATCCATGGCGGCGAGGTCTGCGGCGCGATGGTCTCGGGGCTGGTCGGCCCTACCGCCCCCGAGGCGGGGAAATGGGAGACGCTATGGCACTACATGCAGGGCGGCCCCGGCGTGTTCCGCGGCGACCTGCATTTTTACGCCGAGGAGGGCGACCTCCGCGGCAAGCTCGCCCGCATCGACACCGCGCGCTGCCCGGTTGCCTTGCTGTGCGGCGAGTTCGACTATTCCTGCCGGCCGGAGGATACAAGGGCGACCGCGGCGGCGATTCCGGGCGCGACGGCAGTGATCATGCCGGGCCTCGGTCATTTCCCGATGAGCGAGAACTTCGCCGGGCTCCGGCCGCATCTGCTGCCGGTGTTGGAGGCGATGGCGGGGCGCTGAACCCCGCCGCTCAACACGCCGTCGCGTGCCGCGCCTTGATCAGGCGCAGCACCTCGTCCGGGTCCTCCGCCCACCAGCGCCTCGACAGCAGCTCGACCTCGACGAAGCCGCGGTAGCCCGCCGCTTCCGCCAGCGCCCGGATGCGCGGGATGTCGATGCAGCCGTCGCCCATCATGCCGCGGTCGAAGACCAGGTCGGTCGTCGGCACCAGCCAGTCGCAGGCATGGAAGGCGGCGATGCGGCCCTTGGCGCGGGACATCTCGCGTTCCAACGCCGGGTCCCACCAGACGTGGTAGACGTCGAGCGCGACGCCAGTGCCGGCGCCGAGCTCGTCGCAAAGGTCGAGCGCCTGGCCGAGCGTGCTGAGCACGCTGCGGTCGGCGCAGGTCATCGGGTGCAGCGGCTCGAGCGCCAGGGTCACGCCGGCGGCGCGCGCCTCGGCCAGGATGGCGTGCAGGCCGTCCCGCACCATCTCCCGCGCGCCGGGCAGATCCTTCGACCCGGGCGGCAGGCCGCCGCAGACCATGACCAGGCAGGCGGCGCCGAGCGCTTGGGCCTCGGCGATGGCGCGGCGGTTGTCCTCGATCGCGGCGGCGCGACCGGTAGCTTCGGCGGCGGGGAACATGCCGCCGCGGCAGAGGCCGGTGACTGTCAGGCCCGCGTCGCGGATCCGCCGCGCCGCAGCCTCGACGCCCATGGCGGCCAGCACGTCGCGCCAGGGGGAGATGCCGGGGATGCCGTGCCGGGCGCAGCCCTCGATGCAGTCGGCAAGGCCCCAGCGTTCCTTCACCGTGACGGTGTTCAGCGACAGCGGACCGGGCGGGCTCATGCGACGCCGTGCACCGCGAGCAGCGACCGCATGCGCGCCGCCGCCAGGTCCGGGTCGGACAGCAGGCCCGCCACGTCGGCCAGCCGGAACAGCTCGGAGAAATGCCGGATGCTGCGCGTGGATTGCTGGCCGCCCACCATGGTGAAGTGTCCCTGGTGGCCGTTCAGCCAGGCCATGAAGACCACGCCGGTCTTGTAGAAGCGGGTCGGCGCCTGGAAGATGTGGCGCGACAGCGGCACGGTTGGCGCCAGGATGGCGTGGAAGCCGGCGAGGTCCTTAGCCGAGAGCGCCGCCAGCGCACCGCCGACCGCCGGGGCAATTGGGTCGAAGATGCCGAGCAGCGCGTCGGAATGACCCTCGGCATCGCCGGCGATAAGCTCGGGGTAGTTGAAGTCATCTCCGGTGTACATCCGCACGCCGGCCGGCAGCCGGCGGCGCATGGCGACCTCCTTCTCCTTGTCGAGCAGGCTGATCTTCACGCCGTCCACCTTGGCGGCGCTGTCGCGGATGACGGCCAGCGCCGTCTCCATCGCCTTGTAGTGGTCGGCCTCGCCCCAGTAGCCGTCGAGCGCGGGGTCGAACATCTCGCCCAGCCAGTGGATGATCACCGGCTGCTTCACCTGCGACAGGATGCGGGCATAGACGCGTTCGTAGTCGGCCGGCCCGCGCGCCGCCCTGGCCAGGGCGCGCGAGGCCATGAGGATGATGCGGCCGCCCATCCGCTCGATCGCGGCACACTGTTCCTCGTAGGCGCGGATGACGTCGTCGATGGTCACGTCGGGGTCGGGTGCCAAGTGGTCGGTGCCCGCGCCGCTGGCCATCACCGCGCCGGGCATGTCCTGCATGGCGTCGAGGCTGCGCCGGATCAGCTCCTGCGCTGCCGTCCAGTCGAGGCCCATGCCGCGCTGCGCGGTGTCCATGGCTTCCGCCACGCCGAGCCCGAGCGACCAGAGGTGCCGGCGGAAGGCGATGGTGCGGTCCCAGTCGACCCTGGCGTCGAGCCAGGGGTCCTGCTCGGCCAGCGGATCGGCCACGACATGCGCGGCGGCGAGCGCGAGGCGCGGGACGGGTGGCGTCGCCTTGGGGAAGGCGCGCGGCGCACTCAGGGTGAAGGGCTTCAGGCCGTCCGCGGTGGGCAGGATGATGGTCGGCATCGTCGGTCTCCCGCAAAGGAAGCAAGAGCGGGGAAGAACCCCCGCACCCCCCTTTCCTTTTGTGAGTCTGGCACCCTCCGCGTGGCGGCAGCCGACTCCCAAAATAGATGGGGGGCTCGGGGGGAATACCTTCCCCCCGCCTTATGCTTCGAGCTTTTCCAGATCGATCCAGCGCCGCTCGCGCCAGCTCCGCAGCCCCGCCTCCGCCAGCTGCACGCCCTTGGCACCCGCCATCAGGTCCCAGGGGAAGATCGGCGTCTCGCCGACGAGGTAGCACAGGAACATCTCCCACTGCACGCGGAAGCCGTTCGGATAATCCTGGCTGTTCGGCACCTCCTGCCAGCCCGCGAAGAAGTCGATAGGCTGCGGGATGTCGGGATTCCAGACCGGCTTCGGCGTGTTGACGCGACTCTGCGTCCAGCACTTCTGCAGGCCGGCGATGGCGCTGCCATGCGTGCCGTCCACTTGGAAGGTCGCAAGGTCGTCGCGCCTGACGCGCGTCACCCAGCTGCTGTTGATGTGGGCCACGACACCACCCTTGAGCTGGAAGGTCGCATAGGCCGCGTCGTCCACATCGGCTTGGTACGGCCTGCCGTCCTCCCCGATCCGCTCCGGGATATGCGTGGCGCCGAGGCAGCTCACCGCCTCCACCTCGCCGAACAGGTTGTCCAGCACGTAGCGCCAGTGGCAGAGCATATCGAGGATGATGCCGCCGCCCTCGGCCGCCTTGTAGTTCCAGGACGGGCGCTGCGCCGGCTGCAGGTCGCCCTCGAAGACCCAGTAGCCGAACTCCCCTTTCACGCTGCAGATGCGGCCGAGAAAGCCGCTGTCGATCACCATCTTCAGCTTTCGCAAGCCTGGCAGGAACAGCTTGTCCTGCACCACGCCGTGCTTGATCCCGGCTGCCTTGGCACGGCGGGCGACGTCCAGCGCATCCTCCAGCCGGTCGGCGGTCGGCTTCTCCACATAGATATGCTTGCCGGCGGCAATCGCTTGGCGGATCAGCCCGGCACGGAGCTGCGTGGTCGCAGCATCGAAGAAGAGCTCGTCCTTCGAATCGGCCAGACAGGCGTCGAGGTCGGTGGAGATGCGCGTTACATTGTGCGCGCGGGCCAGCGCTTCCAGCTTGTCGCGGTTGCGGCCGACCAGGACCGGGTCGGGCATCAGCCGGTCGCCATTGGCGAGCCGCACGCCACCATCGGCGCGGATCGCGGCGATGGAGCGCACCAGGTGCTGGTTGGTGCCCATGCGGCCGGTGACGCCGTTCATGATGATGCCGATGCGGCGTTCCGCCATGCTTCCCTCCCGCTGGCCGGTCTGGGTAACCGGCTGGTTACTTTGGCGCGTCACGCCCCGGGCGGTCAAGCTTCACCACAGCCCTTTTCACCAGAGACCGGGCACGAAGCGGTGGCGGACGCGACGGGCATAGTCGTCGTAGCCGGGCAGGCCCTCCCGCAGCGCCGCTTCCTCCCACCCCACCCGAAGCGCCAGGATCGCGGCGCCGATGGGCAGGCCTAGCATCCCGAGCGGCGACCCCAGCAGCAGCGGCATGCCGAGGAAGAGAAGCAGCGCACCGGCATACATCGGGTGCCGCACCCAGGCGTAGGGGCCGGTGTCGACGACATGGTGGCCGCGTTCCGGCTGCATCCGCACCGCGGGAGAGGCAAAGCTGTTGGCGGCGAAGGTCCAGGTGGTCACCGCATAGCCGCCGACGAAGAGCAGCGCGCCGATCCCCTGCAGCCAAGCCGGCATCGCGGCGAAGCGGTGGTGCGCGGCGTCCCGCCCCATGCCGAAGAGCCAGAAGCACCACAGCAGGCCGACCGCCAGCAGCAGCAGCTTGTCCCGCCGCGGCTGGTTGCCATGCGCCGGCAGGGTCATGCGTTCGCGCAGCAGCGCCGGGTCGTGCCGCAGCAGGAACAGCCCGACGACGATGCTGCCCAGGCCGAACAGCGCCAGGAAGGCCCAGCCCGCCGGCCAGTCCGCGGTGCGGGCGCCGCGATACAGCAACCAGCCCTGCGCCAGCAGCGCGATGACGGTCTGCACCAGAAGCTTATGCAGCATCATGGCCGCAGATAGCCGCGGATCACGGCGATACAATGGGCCTCTCGCGCCGCCAGCGCAGCCGGATCGCCGAGATCGGCGCGAAAGATGGTGGAGAGCGTATGCAGGTTCGCCACGTAGAAATGCCCGAGCGCGACTATGGTTATGTAGAGCTGCACCGGATCGACCCCGGCGCGGAAGACGCCGGCCGCTTCCCCGCGCGCGAGCACCGTACCGATCTGCCCGACCAGCGGCGAGTACATCGCCGGCACTTGGTCGCTGGCGGCTAGGTAGGCGGCGCGGTGGATATTCTCCTGGTTCAGCAACGCGACAAATTCCGGATGCGCCGCGGTGTAGCGCAAGTTGAAGGCGACAAGCCGCGCCATGGCCTCCTCCGGCGGCAGCGCATCCACCGCCAGCGCACGTTCCTCCGCTCGTTTCATGGAATAGGCGGTCTCGAGCACCGCCAGCCACAATGCCTCCTTGTTGCCGAAATAGGCGTAGATCATCCGCTTGTTGGCGCCGGCTCGCGCCGCGATCTCGTCCACCCGCGCGCCGGCCAAGCCCTTTTCGGCGAATTCCGCCACCGCCGCGTCCAGGATACGTTGCCGTGTCGCCGCGGCGCGAGGCGAGAGCGCGCCGTCCATCAGGCGGCCAGCACGCGGTCGAGCAAGGCGTCGGGCACGACCTCGTCCGCATCGGCCAGCGGGTCGCGGGGCAGCACGCGATGGCGCAGCACGGCCTCCGCCAGCGCCAGCCGCGCCGGGTCGTCCAGCCGCCCGGCTTCCCAGGTCATCGCCGCGGCGCTGGTCAGGTGGTAGAGCGCGCTGGCGGCTTGGCGGGCGAGTGCCGGGTGGTCCTGTGCCCGCGTGGCCAGCGCCGCGGCGCGGTCGAACAGCGGCAGCGCCCCCTCCAGCGCCGCACCGTTGCCGAGCAGCCCGGCGACATGCGCCCGCAGCACTGGCAACGAGCCTTCGCGTTGCGCCGCGCGCAACACGTCGAGCGCGACGATGTTGCTGGTGCCCTCCCAGATGCTGCCGAGATGGCTGTCGCGCAGCAGGCGCGGGTCGGCCCACTCCTCGATATAGCCGCAGCCGCCACGCACCTCCATCGCGTCGCCGGTGACGCGCCGGGCGTCGCGACAGGCGCGGAATTTCAGCAAGGGCGTCAGGATGCGCAGCAGGGCATAGGCGCCGTCCTCCCCGGCGTCGCTTCGGCGCAGCGCCTCCGCCGCCTGGAAGACCATGCTACGCGCCTGCTCCATGGGCAGCACGAGCTTCATCAGTTGCCGGCGCATCAGAGGCATCTCGACGAGGCGGCGGCCGAAGGCAATCCTGTGGCGCGCGACGAAAACCGCTTCCGTGACCGCCCGGCGCATCAGCCCGGCGGCGCGCATGCCGTTCGACAGTCGGGAGGCGTTGACCATGTCCGCCATCTGCTTGAAGCCGGCCTCCGGCTCGCCGACCAGGAAGGCGGTGGCGCCATCGAGGCGCACTTCGCCGGAGGCCATGCTCTTGGTCCCCAGCTTGTCCTTCAGCCGGACGATCCGGTAGGCGTTCGACGAGCCGTCTGGCCGTTCCCGCGGCAGCAGGAACAGGGAGACGCCACGCAGCCCTGCGGGGCCACCGACGCGGCGCGCCAGCACCAGAGCCATCCCGGCATCGGCATTGCTGCAGAACCACTTGTCGCCGGTCAGCCGCCAGGTGCCGTCGGCGGCTTCCTCGGCCAGCACGGCGGTCGCGGAGATGTCCGACCCCGCGCCCTGTTCCGTCATGAACATCGCGCCCTGGCGCAGGGCGTCGAGGTCGGTCGCGGTCAGCGCCGGCAGGTAGCGTGCGACCAGCGCCGGGTCACCAAAGCGGCGCAGCGTGCGGGCCAGCGCGTCGGTCATGGACAGCGGGCAGCAAAGGCCGAACTCCGCCTGCACGAAAAGATAGGTCAGCGCATATTTCGCCGCCGGCGGCATCGGCGCCGGCCAGCCCAGCACGCCGGGGCGATGCGACATCGCCGCCAGCCCGTAATCGCTGAAGGCGATCCGCTCCATCTCCCGATAGGCCGGGTGGTACTCGATCGCCTGGGCATCCTCGCCACGCCGTGTGCGGTGACGCAGCACCGGCGGATTGCGGTCGGCCAGCCCCGCCAACTCGTCCAGCCTGCCGCCGGCCAGCGCCCCAATGCGGTCAAGATGAGGCGCCAGGTGCGCCAGCAGGTCGGGCGGCAAGTACAGCGATAGCACCGGCACAAGCCAAGGGTCGACCCGGCATAGGTTCAGCCCGCGGCTGTCCGGCACGGCCTCGGCGCCGGTGGGCGCGGCCTGCTGCGTTGCGGCTGGGCCGATATCCATGGCCTGTGCTCCTTCCCCGGCCTCCAGCTTAGCCCGGGCGGGGCGAGGAGGTAGCGTCGCTCGGCCGCACCCTGGTTGCCGGGCAGCAGGACCTGTCCGCATCCCGCCGATAAGATGAACGCATTTTCACCTTTGCCTCGGTCGTTCCCGTCGTCGTTCGCGTTGTGGTGCGCTGCATCGGCTCGATATGTGTCCAATCGCCCAAGCAAAGCATGTCCGCACGGAGAGGGAGTGCCAGGAAAGACCATCGCCACCGCCCTTACGGGGAAGAGCGCATCCATCATTTCTGTCGTGCCGGAAACCGGTCTGGCGGAGGTGACGCATGTGGTCGCCACTCGCCGGATCGGCGCGGTGGTAGTGATGGATGCCGCCCGGAAGCTCGTCGGCATCCTCTCGGAACGCGACGTGGTGGAAGCCTTTTCGCAGCGCGGCAAAGCGGTACTCGAGTTGAAGGCTGCCGACATCATGACCCGCGACGTGACGATGGTGGACCCGAAAATGCCGGTCGACCTGACCATGGAGATCATGGACCGCAGCTGTTTCGGTCACCTGCCGGTCTGCACCGAGGATGGCGAGCTGACCGGCATCGTCAGCATCCGCGACATGGTGAAGTACCGCATCATGCTGCACCAGCACGACGTGGAGAGCATGAAGGCCTACGTCACCCGCATGGCGTGACCCCTTGGCGCGGCGCCCCCTGCCCGGCAGGATCGCCGCCGCAATCCAAGGGGGAGACAATGCCATGACTTGGCAGCCGAGCGAGCGCTACCCGGACCCGTCGATCGTCGCGCTCGACCCGTCCTTCAAGAAGTATCACCTGGCGCTCTCGGCGGTGGAGAAGCTTTGGACCGGCTCTCGCTGGGGCGAGGGCCCGGTCTGGTTGGGCGATGCGCGTTGCCTGCTCTGGTCCGACATCCCGAACA
The DNA here is from genome assembly GCF_004355005.1 of Dankookia rubra. GTDB lineage: Bacteria > Pseudomonadota > Alphaproteobacteria > Acetobacterales > Acetobacteraceae > Paracraurococcus > Paracraurococcus ruber_A. The sequence goes on along the minus strand of NZ_SMSJ01000019.1, from coordinate 43,403 downwards.
ACCGCGTGCTGAAATGGGACGAGACGACCGGCACGGTATCCGAGTGGCGGAAGCCGTCGAACAACGCGAACGGCCATACGCGCGACCGCCAGGGCCGCATCATCGCCTGCGAACATGCCGGCCGACGCGTCGTGCGCTTCGGATACGACGGCAGCATCACCGTCATCGCCGAAAGCTTCCAGGGCAGGAAGCTGAACAGCCCGAACGACGTGGTGGTGAAGTCCGACGGCAGCATCTGGTTCACCGACCCGCCCTTCGGCACCTATGCCTTCTATGAGGGCAACAAGCTGCAGGCCGAGCTGCCGCACACCAATGTCTACCGCGTCGATGGGCAGAGCCTTGAGATCACGCTGGTCGCCGACGACATCGACCATCCGAACGGCTTGGCCTTCAGCCCGGATGAAAGCCTGCTCTACATCATCGAGAGCCGGTCGGAGCCGCGCAACATCCTGGCCTATGACGTCGTCGGCGGTACCAAGCTGGCGAAGCGCCGGGTCTTCTACGTCTGCAAGCCGGGAGAAACGCCGGACGGCTTCCGCGTCGACATCGACGGCAACCTCTGGTGCGGCTGGGGCATGACGGCGGAGTACGACGGCGTGCGCGTGCTGAACGCCGGCGGCGAGCCGATCGGGCATATTCACTTGCCGGAACGCTGCGCCAATCTCTGCTTCGGCGGCCGCCACCGGAACCGGCTGTTCATGTCGGCGGCGCAATCGCTCTTCTCGCTCTACGTCAACACGCAGGGCGTCGCGGGAGGCTGAGCAAGGTTGGGGAGGGAAAAAGGCATTCCCTCCCCAAGCCCTACCCTTCCCGTTTCTGTGAGTCTGGCACTCGCCGCGCGGCGAGTGCCAGACTCACAGAAATAGATGAGGGGTCTGGGGAGAACACCTTCTCCCCAGCCTTCCTTCACATCTTCTTCCCGGTCGTCCAGCCGCCATCCACCGTCAGGATGCTGCCGGTGACGAAGCCGTTCTCCTCGGCGGCGAGGAACATGATGGCGCGGGCGATCTCGTCCGCCTCCCCCCAGCGTCCCAGCGCGTGGATGCCGCGGACCACCTCGGAATAGACGGGATCCTGGAAATAGCGCTCGGTCATCGCGGTGCGGGTCACGCCCGGCGCCACCGCATTCACCCGGATGCCCTTCTCGCCGAGTTCGAGCGCCATCTCCTTGGTCAGGCCAACGACGCCGTGCTTCGACGCCGTGTAGGCCGCCCGGTTCGGCGCCGCCATCAGGCCGAGCGTGGAGGCGAGATTGACGATCGACCCGGTCTTCCCCGCCGCGACCAGCTTCCGGGCGAAGGCCTGGCTCGGCAGGAAGGTGCCGGTCAGGTTAACGGTGATGATCCGCTGCCATTCCTCGAAGGACAGGTCGAGGACTGGCACGATCTCGCGCATGCCGGCAGAGTTCACCAGCACGTCGAGCCGGCCGAGCGTGGTCTCCGCCGCCTCGACGAAGGCGTTCACCGAGGCGGGCTGGGCGACGTCGATGCGGAAGGCCTGCGCCTCCCCGCCCCGCTGGCGGATCTCGGCCGCCGTGGTCTCGGCGCGCTCGGGGTCGAGGTCGCCAACCGCGACCCGGCCACCTTCCTTCGCCGCGGCGTAGCAGACCTGCTGGCCGATTCCGCTGCCCCCGCCGGTGACGAGCACCGCGCGATCCTGGAACCGCATGTCGTTTTCCTCCCGCATGCGCCGGCGTGGCGCGGCGCCCAGGGGCATTCTGCCGGCTAAGGAAAGCGTGGCAATCGAAAGCCGTCAGCGCCCCGCGTCGCTCGCCGCCAGCAGCGCGTGGGAGACCAGCGCCGAGACCGCACCCATGGCCGGCAGGGCGGCCGGCGGCTGCACCGGCAAAAGGATCGTGAGGCGGCTGAGGTCGCTCACCATCTCCTGCGCCGCCTGACCCGGCAGGGCTCGCAGCAGGCCGAGGGCGCGGCGGGCCAGGGCCTGCGCCTCGGCATAGGCGGCGCGGTCGGTCAGGCGACCGCACTCCTGCGCCGCACCGAAGGCCTCCAGCGCCAGGGCGGTAAGCCCCGCCGCTCGCTCGACCGGCGGGGTGGTGGGGATGGCGGTTTCCACCGCGCGCAGCGCCGCCCCCTTGGCCGCGGCATCGGCGGGTGCCGCGGCCAAGGGGGCGAGCGTCGCCTCCAGCGCTGCATCGGGACCGTCGCCGCGGCGGGCGAGGCGGGCTGGTCCCTCGTCGGTCGCGGCGGCGACCAGGATGTCGGCGCTTTCGGCATCGCCGGCCGCCCGGGCTGCCGCGGCGCCCTCGATCTGCGCTGCCATGCGGTCCAGCAGCAGGGCGCGCGAAGCGGGGGTCGCCGGCCCGCCCTCGCCCGCCTCGCCGCTCTCGCCCGCCTCGCCGAGCGGCGCCGGCGCGGCGGCAACGCAGCCCGGATCGGCGGCCCGCACCGGGTCGGCGGCGCCGGCCAGCAGCACGGAAATCCCGAGGCCAAGCCAGATACGGGGGCGGTAGCAAGTCATGGCATCTCGGTGTTGCGACTGGATTGCAATATTATGGGAAGCGAGGAGGCCGGGGAACGCCGATGCTGCCGATCGGGGGAATTCTGGACACGGCGGCGCTGGTGCGGCTCCGCACGCTGCTGGCGGAGGCGCCCTGGCAGGATGGCCGCGGCACCGCGGGCGCCGCGGCCGCCGCGGTGAAGCGGAACCTGCAGGCCGAGCCCGCCCATGCCGCGACCCGCGCCGCGGCGGCGGAGCTGGAAGCGGCGCTGCGAGCGCATCCCGTCTTCACCTCCGCCGCCCTGCCGCTGCGCATGACCCGGCCGCTGTTCAGCCGCACCCTGCCCGGCGGCGGCTACGGCCGGCATGTCGCCAACGCGCTGATGGGCGAAGGCCCGGGCGCTGTCCGTACCGACCTGGCCTGGACTCTGTTCCTGGGTGGCGAGGTCAACGGCGGCGCGCTGGTGATCGAGAACATCGGCGGCGAGCGGGAGGTGGCGCCCGAGGCAGGGCTGCTCGCGCTCTATCCCGCGTCCAGTCTGCACCGGGTCGCCCCGGTGCTGTCCGGTGAAAGGCTGGTTGCCTTCGGCTGGGTGCAGAGCCGGGTGCGGGACGCGGCGCGGCGGGCGCTGCTCTTCGACCTGCACCTGGCGGAGGCGGGCGTCGAGGATGCCGCCCTCCGCGTCCAGCTCGCCCGCGCCAACCTGTTGCGGATGTGGGCGGAGGGCTGAAGCGGATCGCCGGAGGGCAAAACCGCCTGGAGGCGTCGGGCGCCTTCCCCGGGAGAGGCGCTTATTCGGCGGCGACGGCCGGCGGCGCGGTGCCGCCGTGCTTCGCGCCACGCTTCGGCTCGTGCGCCATCTCGCCCATCGCCTTCTCGACATGGCGGCTGAACACGTATTCCGCCGGGCGTTGGTTGGTCAGGTCGATCTCGGGGGCCATCTCGCCCTCGGTTCGCGGGCCGCGCATCTGAACCGCCAATGCCTTCCAGGGGCGCTTCACGGCATCGACCACGGCGGTCGCCTCGAACCCGCTATGCACCATGCAGTCCGCACATTTCTCGTAGTTCCCGGTGCCGTACTTGTCCCAGTCGGTCTCGTCCATCAGCTCGGCAAATGTTTTGGCATAGCCCTCCCCCAGCAGGTAGCAGGGCCGCTGCCAGCCGAAGATGTTGCGCGTCGGGTTGCCCCAGGGCGTGCAGTGGTAGGTCTGGTTGCCCGCCAGCATGTCGAGGAAGAGCGGGCTGTTGCCCATCTTCCAGCCCTTGCCCTTGCCGCGGGCGAAGATCCCGCGGAACAGCTCCTTGGTCTTGCGGCGATTCAGGAAGTGCTGCTGGTCCGGGGCACGCTCATAGGCATAGCCGGGCGAGACCATGATGGCGTCAACGCCCATCTTGGTGACGCTGTCGAAGAACTTCGCCATGCGCTCGGGCTCGGCATTGTTGAACAGCGTGGCGTTGATCGCCACCCGGAAGCCGCGCGCCTTGGCATCCTTCAGCGCCGCGACGGCACGGTCGTAGACCCCGGTCTGGGACACCGCCCAGTCGTGCTGGTCCTTGTCGCCGTCCAGGTGAATGTCCCAGGTGAAGCGCGGATGCGGCTTGTACTGCTCGATCCGCTTCTCCAGCAGCAGGGCATTGGTGCAGAGGATGATAATCTTGCCGCGCGCCAGGATCTTCTCGACGATCTCCGGCATCTCCTTGTGCAGCAGCGGCTCGCCGCCGGCGATCGCCACCACGGGGGCGCCGCACTGGTCGACCGCGTCCAGGCATTCCTCGACCGAGAGGCGCTTGTTCAGGATGGCGTCGGGATAGTCGATCTTGCCGCAGCCGGCGCAGGCCAGGTTGCAGCGGAACAGCGGCTCCAGCATCAAAACCAGCGGGTAGCGCTTCCGCCCCGCCAGATGCTGTTTCAGGATATAGGCGCCGACCTTGATCTGCTGCCGCAGCGGGATACCCATACGCCGTCCACTCCTCCTCGGGCGGGGTCCCTGGCTGGGAAACGCGCCGGCCCGCGATGATAACCCACGGATGCCATAGCATCCCTGGCAAGAACCACACCCATTCCCGGCGGATCAGACCCGCGCCAGACGGCGGGCGGTCACGACGCCGCGCTCGCCTCGGGCTCCAGCAGCGCGGCCGGTAGCTTGAACTGCACGTCCTCGACGACCCCGCCCATGGTCGAGACCTCGACCAAGCGGAGCTCGGCGATGGCCGCGATCACTTCCTGCACCAGGGCTTCCGGTGCGGAGGCCCCAGCCGTGATTCCCACCGTCTCCGCCCCCCGCAGCCAGTCCGGCTGCAGCGCCGTCGCGTCAGCAATCATGTAGCAGGGCACCCCCTGCTCCGTCCCGATCTCCCGCAACCTGTTGGAATTGGAACTGTTGGCCGCGCCGACAACCAGCAACACGTCCACCTGCCCCGCCAGTTCCCGGACCGCCGACTGGCGGTTCTGCGTGGCGTAACAAATATCCCGCGTATCCGGCCCCTGGATGTCGCTGAAGCGGCGGCGCAGTGCCTCGATCGTCGCACGAGTGTCGTCCACCGACAGCGTGGTCTGGGTCACGTAGGCGACAGGCCGGTCGGGCGGGATCGGCAGGCGGTCGACTGCCTCGGCGCTGGCAACCAGGTGCACCTCCCCGGGAATCTGGCCCAACGTCCCCTCGACCTCCGGGTGCCCGGCGTGGCCGATAAGGATCACGGTGCGCCCAAGCGACAGGTAGCGCCGGCCTTCATTGTGCACCTTGGAGACCAGCGGGCAGGTCGCGTCCAGCACCGGCAGGCGACGGCCTGCGGCATCCTCCTCCACCGCGCGGGAGACACCATGGGCCGAGAAGACCGTGACGGCGCCGGCGGGCACCTCGTCCAGCTCCTTGACGAAGCGGGCACCCTTGGCTTCCAGCGATTCCACCACGCGGCGGTTGTGTACGATCTCGTGCCGGACATAGACCGGCCGGCCATACTTCTCGAGCGCACGCTCGACAATATCCACTGCCCGGACGACCCCGGCGCAGAAACCCCTGGGCTGCGCCAGTATGATTCGCATTCCCCCACGTCCCCCGCTTTTGACGCACACCCCGTCATGCCACACCGCATCGCATCCGGGACCGCCGCATCTTGCGCCATCTGATTTTTGCGGCAGGTTGCGGCGCGCTTGCAACCAGGGAAGGAATGATCCTCCTTCCCGAGGAGAATTGCCCTGTCCTCGCTCCATCTCCTGGTTCGTACTGGCAGCCGGCTGCTGCCCTTCCTGCTGTTGGCCTTCCTGGCCTGGCCGGTGCAGGCCGCCGCACATGCCGTGGTCGTCGCCTCCGACCCCGCCGCCGGCGCCAGCCTGGCTGTCGCGCCGCGGCAGGTGACCGTCCGCTTCAACAGCCGCATCGACCATGGCCGCAGCCGGCTGGTGCTGGTCGGGCCGGATGCGGTGCAGGTGCCCCTGGACCCGGCGCCTGAGGGTGAGCCGACGGTGCTCGAAGCGCCGGTCGCCGCCGCGACCCTGGTCTCCGGCGCCTGGCGACTGCGCTGGCAGGTACTGGCGGTGGATGGCCACATCACCCGCGGCGACATCCCTTTCACCCTGACGGCGCCCTGAGGGTGGAACAACTCCTCGACCTCTATGGCTTCGCCAGCGTGGTGCTGCACGCGGCAGAGCTGGTGGCCCGCACCGCCCTGCTGGGCGGCGTCGTCTTCTGGACCCTGCTTGCCGTTCCGCTCGGCCGCCTGCTGCCGCCTGGGGATGCTGCCCGGCTGCGCTCGATCGGGCGTGCCACCGTGGTCTGGTCGGCGCTGGCGACCCTCGGCGCGACCCTGGGCCTGACCGGGCTCGACCTCGCGGCGCTGTCGGCGACGCTGGATTCCTCCTTCCTCGACCTGTTGGGGGCAGATTTCGTCCGCGCCGCGGCGGTCGCGGCGGCCGCCATCCTGCTGCTGCTGGTGCTCGCCCTGGGGCCGGCCGCACTTGGTCCGGCCCGGCGCTGGGGACTGCTGACGGCCGGGCTGGCGCTGCTGCTGGGGGCGACCGCCGGCAGCCATGCCGTGGCGCGGACCGAAGGGCGGGCCATGCTGCTGGCGGCGACCGGCCTGCACCAGCTCGGCGCCGCCTTTTGGATCGGCGGCTTGCCGGCGCTGCTGGCCAGCCTTCGCCTCAGTCCGGCCTCCGCCCGGCTGGTCGGCCAGCGCTACTCGCACTTCGCCGCCGCCGGCGTCGGGCTGATCCTGCTGGGCATCGCCGGCTACTGGGTCGGCTATATCGGCAGCGTCGAGGCGGTCTACGGCACCGCCTATGGCGCCATGTCGGCGACCAAGGCCGTGATGCTGGCCATGCTGCTGACGCTCGGCGGGTCCAACTGGCTGCTGCTGCACCGGCTGCGCGCGTCGGAGGGCGGGCTGCTGCGGGTCCGCCGCTTCGTCGAGGCGGAGATCATCCTCGGCATTGCCGTGCTCGCAGTCGCCGCCTCCCTCACCTCTGTCCCCCCCGCCGCCGACCTGCCCGACGACCGGGTGACCTGGGGCGAGATCGCCGAGCGCTTCACCCCGGCCTGGCCGCGCTTCGAGAGCCCGAGCCATGCCGACCTGGCCATCCCGGCCCTGCAGTCGCAGCTCGATGCCGAATGGCAGCAGCGCCAGGCGGCCGAGGCGGCCAAGCCGCAGGCCTTCACTCCCGGGGAGGGCCTGCTGCCGCCGCGCAATGCCCAGGACATCGCCTGGTCCGAGTACAACCACCACTGGGCCGGTGTGATGGTGCTGCTGGTCGGCCTCGCCGCCCTGCTGGACGCGACCGGGCGGGTGCGACTGGCACGGCACTGGCCGCTGGTCTTCATCGGCCTCGCCGGCTTCATCTTCCTGCGCTCGGACCCCGAGGCCTGGCCGCTCGGCGAGATTGGCCTGCTCGACAGCCTGCGCGACCCGGAGGTGGTGCAGCACAAGCTGGCCGGGCTGCTGGTGGTGGGCTTCGCCGTCGTCGAGTGGTGGGTGCGGCTCGGCCGCATCACCGGGCGGGCGCGCTTCGTCTTTCCCTCGGCCATGGTGGCCGGCGGCGTGCTGCTGCTGGCGCATACCCATGCCATCTCCAACGTGCGCGACGCCCTGCTGGTCGAGCTGTCGCACCTGCCGCTGGCGGTGCTGGCGGTGGTCGGCGGTGCCGCCCGTTTCACCGAGTTGCGCGGTCCGGCGGAGATGGCGCGCGTCGCGCGCTGGGTCTGGCCGGTCTGCCTGGTGCTGATCGGGCTGCTGCTGATTCTCTATCGTGAGGCGTGAAGGTAAGGCCGAGGGAGAGGGCATTCTCCCCGTTGGACGCATGCGTCCAACCCCCTCATCAATTTTGGGGAGTCTGGCGCCCTCCGCGCGGCACGTGCCTGACTTCCAAAAAGGGAAGGGTGGGGTTCGGGGGGGAATACCTGCTTCCCTCCCCGACCTTCTTCCCTGCCCCCTGAAAGCGTGCCGATTCCCCAATGGCTATTGACACGCCCCTCGCCGCCCGGCTGGCCGCGCGCCTGGTCGGCTGGAGCATCCGCCGCCCGGCGCTGGTGCTGGCCCTGACCCTGCTGGTCGCCGCGCTGTCCTGCTGGGCGGTGGTCACCCGCTTCGCGCTGAACACTGACGTCGTCGCGCTCTTTCCCCCGGACATCCCCTGGCGGCAGACCGAGGTGGCGATGGACCGCGCCTTCCCGCAGCGGGTGGACCTCATCGCCGTGGTGCTGGACGGTGCGACGCCGGATGTGGCGGAACGAGCGGCATCCGCGCTGGCCGGGGCGCTCGAGGCCCGGCCAGCGCTGTTCCGCAGCGTCTCCCGCCCCGACGCCGACCCTTTCTTCCACCGCAACGCGCTGCTCTTCCTGGACCAGGCGGAGGTCCGCGCCACCACCGAGCGGATGATCGCGGCGCAGTCCCTGCTCGGGACCCTCGCCGCCGATCCCAGCCTGCGCGGCGTCGGCCGCGCGCTGGACCTGGTAGCCGAGGGTCTGAAACGCGGCGAGGGCGACCCGCAGGTGCTGGGCCCGGCCCTGGCGGCGCTTGCCGGCAGCGCCGAGGCCGCGGCCGATGGTCGCTTCCTCCCGCTCGACTGGGCACGGCTCTTCACCGGCCAGGCGCCAGACCCGCTGGCGCTGCGCCGCTTCATCCTGGTCAAGCCGGTGCCGGACTACGGCGCACTGGCCCCGGTCTCGGCGGCGGTCGATGCGGTGCGGGCCGAGGCGGCGCGGCTCGGCCTGACGGCGGAGAACGGGGTGCACATCCGGCTGACCGGCGACCTGGTGATGGCGGACGAGGAATTCTCGACCGTCTTCGGCAGTGCGATCGTCGAGAACATCCTGTCCCTGGTGGCGGTCGCCGTGCTGCTCTGGCTCGGCCTGCGCTCCGGCCGACTGATCTTCCCGATCCTCGGCACGCTGGTGCTGGGCCTGCCGATCACCGCCGCCTTCGGCCTGCTGGTGGTCGGGCCCTTCAACCCGCTCTCGATCGCATTCGCCGTGCTCTTCATCGGCTTCGGGGTCGATTTCGGCATCCAGTTCGCCGTGTCGCTCCGCGAGCAGCGCTACCGCCTGGCCGACCAGCCCCTGCCCGCGGCGCTGGTCGAGGCGGCGCATGGCGCGGGGGAAGCGATCGCACTCGCTGCCATGGCGCTCGGCTGCGGCTTTCTCGCCTTCCTGCCGACCGACTACCGCGGCGTCTCGGAACTCGGCCTGATCGCCGCGGCGGGGATGGTGGTGGCGGTGATCCTCAGCCTGACCGCCCTGCCGGCCTGGCTGATGTTCACCCGGCCACGGCCCGAGCGGGAGCCGGTCGGCTATGCCGCGCTTGGCAGGGTCGACCGCTTCCTCGCGCGCAATGCGGCCGCGGCGGCGGCGGCGGCGCTGCTGCTTGCCATCGGCTGCGCCGCGCTGCTCCCCTGGCTGCGCTTCGACACCAACCCGCTGAACCTGCGCAGCCCGAAGACCGAGGCCGTCGCCACCTTCCGCGAACTGATGCGCAGCCCCGACACCACACCGAACACCATCGACGCGTTGGCGGCCGACCTGACCGCCGCCGAGGCGCTGGCGAAGCGGCTCGAAGCGCTGCCGGAGGTTGCCGGCACCATGACCCTGGCGAGCTTTGTCCCGGCGGGGCAGGACGCGAAGCTGGCCCTGATCCAGGACGCTGCCGACCTGCTCGGCCTGACCCTGGAGCCGCCGGAGGTTGCGCCGGCGCCGACCGATGCCGAGGCCAGTGCCGCGCTGGCCAAGGCCGCCGCGGCGCTGCGGGTGGCGGGTGGGGCGGGGGCACCGCGGCTGGCGACGGCGCTGGACCGCGTGGCAGCGGCGCCCGGAGCGGCGCGCGACCATCTGGCCGCGGCGTTGCTGCCCGGGCTGGCCTCGACGCTGGACGCGCTGCGCCAGGCCCTCGCCGCCCGTCCCGTGACGCTGGACAGCCTGCCCGACAGCCTGCGCCGGTCCTGGATCGCGCCGGACGGTCGGGCACGCATCGAAATTCGGCCGCGTGACCTGTCGGACCATTCCGATGCCATGGGCCGCTTCGGCCGGGCGGTTCAAGCGGTGGTGCCGGACGCGACCGGCCCGGCGATCTCGGTGCGGGAAAGCGCCGAAACCATCGAAGCCGCCTTTATCCAGGCCGGAGTGATCGCCACCGGTCTGACTGTGCTGCTGCTGGTGCTGGCTCTGCGGTCCGTCAGGCTGGCGCTATTGGCGCTGGCGCCGTTGACCCTGGCCGGACTGCTGACCATGGCGACCTGCGTCGTCATCGGCCAGCCGCTGAACCTGGCCAATATCATCGCCCTGCCCTTGCTCTTCGCGCAGGGGGTCGCCTTTAAGATCTACTACGTCGTCGCCTGGCAGCATGGCGAGCGGTCGCTGCTCGCATCCTCGCTCACCCGCGCGGTGGTCTACAGCGCGCTGACCAACGGCACGGCCTTCGGGGCGCTGGCGGTTTCCGGCCATCCCGGCACAGCCAGTATGGGGTTGCTGCTCATGTTGAGCCTGCTGTTTGCCCTGACGGCGGTAATGCTGACCCTGCCTGCGCTGCTGCCGCTGTTTGCCGCGGATGCGCGTCGTGGACGGCCGGACTAAAGGATGCGCGTGTTCGATACATTCCTCGCCCGGCTCGGGGCGCTGTCCTGGCAGCGTCAGCTGCTCGCCGCCCTCGGCCTCGGCCTGCTTTCCGCCCTCGCACTGCCGCCGGTGCATGCGGTGCCCGTGCTGCTGCTGGCCATTCCGGGCCTGCTGACCCTGGTTTGCGGACAGCCCAACTGGCGGCGGGCGGCCTGGATCGCCTTTGCCTGGGGCTGGGGCCATGGCGTCGCCGGCATCTGGTGGGTAACCGAGGCCATCCTCAAGGATGTTGAGCATTTCTGGTGGCTGGTGCCGCTGGCGGCACCGGTCCTGGCAGTGGCGCTGGCGGCCTTCATCGTGCTGCCGGTGCTCGTGGCGCGGCTGTTGCCGGCGGGCTGGCCGCGGGTCTTCGCCTTCGCCGGCGCCTGGGTACTGGCTGAGCTAGCGCGCGGCTTCGTCCTCACCGGCTTTCCCTGGAACCTGATCGGCACGGTATGGGCCTTCGCCGCCCTGCCGGCGCAGGGCGCCGCCATAATCGGCGTGCATGGCCTCTCGCTGGCGACGATGCTGCTGGCCGGGGTCCCGCTGCTGCATGGCCGCACCCCTTGGGCGCTCGCCGCGCTGACGCTGGCCGCCTTCGCCGGCTTTGGCGCCTGGCGCCTGTCCCTGCCCGACCCGCCGGACCAGCCGGTGCAACTGGTGCTGGTGCAGGGCAACGTGGCGCAGGAGGTGAAATGGCAGCAGGACCAGCGCATGCCGATCTTCCGGCGCTACCTGGGCCTGACAGAAACGGCGGCGCAGGCAGCCCATCTCGCGGCACCCCATGATCAATTAGTTGTGATATGGCCTGAGACTGCCAGCCCTTTCCTGCTCACCCAGGACCCTGAGGCACGACGCATGGCGGCTGAGGCGCTGCCGGTGGGGGCGCGGCTGCTGGGCGGCACGGTTCGCGCTGAATGGAGCCCCGATGGCCGGCTGCGGCAGGTCTGGAACAGCTTGGCGGTGCTGGACTCCGCGGGCCGGGTGCAGGGGGTGTACGACAAGTCGCACCTGGTGCCATTCGGCGAATACATGCCGCTTGCCGGCCTGATCCCAATCCGCATGGCGGCGGGCGGGATGGACTTCTCGGCCGGTCCCGGGCCGGTGCCGCTGGCACCGCCCGGCATGCCGCCCTTCGGCGCGCTGATCTGCTACGAGGTCATCTTTCCCGCTGCCGTGACACCGAAGCCGCGCCCGGAATGGCTGGTGAACATCACCAATGATGCTTGGTTCGGTGAGACCTCTGGCCCCTGGCAGCACTTGGCGGCGGCGCGGCTGCGCGCCGTGGAGGAAGGCCTGCCGCTGGCGCGGGCGGCGCAGACCGGCATCTCCGCTGTCTTTGATGCGCGTGGCCGGCGCTTGGCTTTCCTGCCGATCGGCGCCACCGGAACGCTGACGCTTCCCCTACCGGGCGCGGTCGCGGCACCGCTCTTCGCTCGGTCCGGCTTGGTGCTGCCGGGCTTTGCCGCGCTGCTTTGCATGCTGCCGGGACTTGTGAAATGGCGTTTGATACGCAGGCGTGTGTTATCACCCCATCGATAAAGCGAAAGCGACACAAAGATCGTTTTTGAGAAATCTCTTGAGTATTGACGCCTTCTTAATCCTCCCGTATGACGGGTGGGCAGACGGTGGCCGACGCGGGTGCGTTGTGCGACCCGCTGTTTCGGACGCGGCCCGCGAGCAGGAAAAACGGTAGATGCCGAGCGACGATATCGTCGAACGTCCCGAGCGTGAGCACCGTCCAAGCCCGATCGACGTCCATGTCGGTGGCCGGGTCAGGCTCCGCCGTACCCTTCTCGGCATGAGCCAGGAGAAGCTCGGCGACGCGCTCGGCCTGACCTTTCAACAGGTCCAGAAGTACGAGCGCGGGGTGAACCGCATTGGCGCCAGTCGGCTCTTCGACCTTTCCCGCGTGCTTGACGTGCCGATCGGGTTCTTCTTCGACGACATGCCCGATGCGCTGGGCGGCAGCCAGCACGCCGCCCGCCGCAGCTACGGACTGGCCGAGCAGCAGGAAGGTTTCGACGACGAGACCCTGCACCGGCGCGAGACGCTGGAACTGGTCCGCGCCTATTACCGCATCAACGATCCCTCGGTCCGGAAGCGGGTGTTCGAGTTGATCAAGAGCCTGACACCAACCGATTGAAGCAGATTGCCGAAGGGCGGGACCGCCCGGTGGCGCTTATCAGCCTTGCCTACGCATGGCGCGCTGGGCTGTTCACCCGTCCCGAAGCTGTGGGTTGTCGAAGACCGGCTCGCGGTAGCGCCGAAGCGCGGTATCCAGCGCTGCCGCAAGATCGCGCTTTTGCTGATCTCCAAGCAGCTTTCCGATCTCCACGTCGCGCTGCCGCTGCCGCAGAAGCAGCAGGCTGACCCGGCCGGGCCGTTCCTCCAGCCTCAGCCGGGTCCAATACGGATCTAGCGCGACCGCTTGCCGTCGGCCATGCGCATCGGTGCGGCAGATGGTCAGGTTGCCCTCGGTCAGCACCAGTACCTCCATGCTGCGCGCCGCCCAGCGCCGGTGCAGCAGCATCAACCCGAGCACCAGCGCCGATTCCAGCCCGGTGAAGCCCAGCACCGGCCATGCGCCGAAAAGGGTGAAGATGCCGCCGATGGTCAGCGAGGCGGTCAGCACCCCGCCGGCGAGAATCGCCATGCCCCGCGGCCCCAGGCTGCGCGCCGGGGTGCAGATGGCCTCGAACAGGATGGGATCCGGCTGGGCTGACATCGTGCACATGACATGGGAAGGGAAGGCGATCCTGTCACCGTCGGAGACAAGCCGATGTCGCGTCAACCCATCCGCCAGGCCAAGCCGCTGCATGGCACCGCGGAGGCGCCGCGCCGCGCACGGCTAATGTCGCGCGACCAAGCGGCCGCCTTCCTGCGCACGCTGGCCACCGCCAATCCCAAACCGGAAACGGAGTTGCTGTACCGGGATCCGTTCTCTCTGCTCGTCGCGGTGGTGCTGTCGGCGCAAACGACGGACGCGGCGGTGAACAAGTGCACGCCGTCGCTCTTCGCCGCGGCGCCGACGCCGGCGGCGATGGCGGCCCTGGGGGCGGAGGGGATCGGGCCGCATATCCGCCGCATCGGCCTGTGGCAGGGCAAGGCGCGCAATGTCGCCGCGCTGGCTTCGCTGCTGGTAGAGCAGCATGGCGGCGAGGTACCGCGCGACCGCGCCGCGCTCGAGGCACTGCCGGGCGTCGGCCGCAAGACCGCCAATGTCGTGCTCAACGTCGCCTTCGGCGAGAACACAATGGCCGTCGACACGCATATCTTCCGCCTTGGCAACCGCACCGGCCTAGCGCCAGGCAAGACGCCGCGGACGGTTGAGGACGGGTTGGTAAAGCGCTGCCCGCCGGAGCTGCTGCGCGACGCGCATCACTGGCTCATCCTGCACGGGCGCTATGTCTGTAAGGCGCGGCTGCCGGCATGCTGGCGCTGCATCGCGGCGACGCACTGCAATTACCGGGACAAGGTCGTGCCGCCGGCTTGAACCGCTGCGGCCGACGCAGGCGTGATAGGAACCGCGTTCGGCCGCTACGCGTTCCGGTTGTACAGCGAACTACTGCCGCCCCGGCGGTCCTGCTTCTTCCGAAGGCCGGTTTGCTGCACCGCCGGCGTGCCCCTTCCGGCGGTCCTTGTTTGATGGTCCGACCACGAAGGGAGTTCGCATGACCGATGCCCTGCCGGGCAGCGTTGCCCAAGCTATGACCCTGTCCCAGCCCGCCCGGCGGCCGATGCTGCTCTGCCTCTCCCATTTGCGATGGAATTTCGTTTTTCAGAGACCGCAGCACCTGCTGACGCGGGCGGCGCGCGACCATGAGGTAATCTTTTTTGAGGAGCCGTTGTTCGAGCCGGGCATCGTGCCGCGGCTGGACCTGAACACGACGCCCGAGGGAGTAACCGTCGCTGTGCCGATGCTGCCAGAGGGGTTGCAGGGCACGGCCATGATGGCGGCGCAGCGCAGCCTGCTGGACGCGTTGCTGGCGCAGGAGGCGGGCCGGCCGCTGATCGCTTGGTTCTACACCCCGATGGCGCTTGAGTTCGCTGCGCACCTGCGGCCCGACCTGACCGTCTATGATTGCATGGACGAGCTTTCGGCCTTCCGTGGCGCGCCGCCGCGCATGCTCGACCTGGAACGCGTGCTGCTTGGCCGTGCCGACCTGGTCTTCACCGGCGGGCGCAGCCTCTATGAAGCCAAGCGCGGTCGGCATCCGCGGGTGCATTGCTTCCCGTCCTCGATCGACGCAGCGCATTTCGCCGCGGCGCGGGTCACGCAGCCGGACCCGGCCGACCAGGCCGCACTGTCGCGCCCGCGCATCGGCTTCTTCGGCGTGGTGGACGAGCGGATGGACCTGGAACTGGTCAACGCGTTGGGTGCCGCGAGGCCGGACTGGACCTTTGCGATGATTGGGCCGGTGGTAAAGATCGACCCCGGCAACCTGCCGCGCTTGCCCAACATTCATTGGTTGGGTGGCAAGGGCTACCCGGAGCTGCCGCGCTACCTGGGCGGCTGGGATGCTGGTTTCATGCCATTCGCCCTCAACGAGAGCACCCGCTTCATCAGCCCGACCAAAACGCCCGAATTTCTGGCGGCCGGCCTCCCTGTCGTGTCCACGCCGATCACCGACGTCGTGCGGGACTGGGGGCCGAAGGAGGATGGGGGCTCGGGCTTGGTCGAGATCGCGGCCGACCCAACGACCTTCGCTGCAGCGCTGCAGGTGGTGCTGGACCGGCCGCGCGGGCCTTGGCTGAAGCAGGTGGACCGCCGATTGGCGCAGCTGTCCTGGGACCGCACCTGGGCGGAGATGCGCGGGTTGATGGCGGCACGGCGGACTGCCGTGCGAGTCCCGGTGCGGGAGGAGGCGGCGGCACTGAGCGCCTGAGCGGAACGAGGGCAGGGGGGAGAGATCCTTCCTGGACCTTCTGCATTTTCTTGGTCCGGCAGCCGCAGCGTGGCGAAAGCAAGCCGCCGAAAAGCAAGGGTGGAGCTTGGAGAGATCTTAGCTTTCCTTCCCCGATTTGGTCACACCGCCCCGCTCCATTCCGGTAACTGAGTTTCCTGCCGAAGCCTGAGGCGGCGGAAGTCGAGTGCAGCAAAAAGCTCGTCCAGTGTCGGCTCACGGTCCTGTGCCAAGGGCAGGGTGGTCTGCGCTTCCTCGGTGAAGCGGGCGCGAAGCGCCGGGTCGGCGCGCCGATAGGCGTCTTCCCACCAAGCAAGGATGCGCGGCTTGGCATCTGCCAGCGCCATGGCGCCGACGATCAGCCCGCTCTTCCGCTGGTTCGCCGCGCGTGACGCGGGCAGCAGGTTCCACAAATCGTTGCACGCCCATGCGGACCAGGGCAGGCAGTGGTCGATCTCCACGCCACGCGAGCGCAGCGGCTCGCCGGTCCAGACGCAGGCGACAGCCTCGCCGCGCACGACGCGACCGTCCACAAGGTCGCGCACCAGTGCGGTGTCGCGCAACGGCTCCAGCCAGGTCAGCGCACGCATCACCGCGTCTGCCGGGATGTCGCGGCCGACCCGGGCGCCATAGGCCTGGGTGAGCCGCACCCATTCGGCCAGCAGCATCGGCTCGATCCAGGCGGCCATGCGGCGCAGCGCCTGCCAGACGGGCAGCGGCACGCCGGTCGTGCCGTAGCCCCAAAGCAGTTCCGCGCCCAGTACGATCGGGTCCGTCGCGCGTGGCGGGCGGCGCGGCGTGGTGGGGAAGACCGGCGTGTTGTCGGCGAAGGTCAGGTGGGTGGCGGGCATCGTGGCGATCAGCCGGGCCGCATCCGCCAGCGCCCGGTGCAGCGCAGCGGCGAGGTCTCCGGCGAAGCGCGCCCCCGGCCGAAGGTCGTAGGGCGCGAGCGGCGCCAGGGCGCGGAAGGCCGGGGTGACGAAGCCCATCGCCTCGCCCGGCCGCTGCGGCAGGCGGCGTTCGACCAGCGGCTTGAACATGCGGATCCAGTAGAGCGCGACCAAGCCGAGCGGCAGCTCCACATGCTCGCCGGCCTCTCGCGCGATATTGGGCGAGCTGTCGGCGATGCGGGCGATGCAGCGCAGCAGGGCGAGCTTGTAGGTGGCGGCCTTCTCCTGCCGCAGGATCACTCCGCGCAGCAGCGGCAGCGCCCCGGCGCCGTCATCCGGCAGGTCGAGGATGACGGTTCGCCAGCGGATGTCGCGGCGGCCATGCCGGTCCTCGACGTGCTCGGTCGCCACCCTCAGCGCCAGGCCATGATCGAGGCCGAGCCGCTCCACCTCGTTCGCGTCGACCGGCCACATCGGCCGGTCCTCCGGCGCCGGGCCGTGGCGCAGGGTCAGCACCAGCCGCCCGCCCGGCCTAAGCAGGGTCGCCAACTTGCGCATGGCGCGCGGGCGGTCCTCCGGCGGGATGTGCATCCAGACGCCACTGAGCCAAGCTAGGTCGAAGCCAAGGCCGAGCCGGTGGACCGCGGCGAGCGCGGGTAGCCGGTCGTCCAGCCAGCGGATCTGGGACGAAGGGTGCCGGCGCGCCGCCTCCTGCCGCATCGCTGCGGCGGGCTCGACCGCCACGATCTCCCAGCCCTTCGCCGCGAACCAGCCAGCGTCGCGCCCGCTGCCGGCCCCTATGTCCAGCATGAGGCCGGGCTTCGGCGGTAGGAAGGGCAGGGCGCCGGCATGGATCTGCTCGAAGCCGAAGGCTTCGTAGGCCTCGGCGAATTCGCGGAAGCCGCGGTGGTAGGGGGTGACGGTGTCCCAACCTCGTGGGGACGGCTTCGGGCGATCCTCGCTCACGTGGAGAAGCATAGGGCTGCCGCGGCCTGTGCCGGAAGAGGGTGCCGGGTCTTGCACGCCGCACGGCACGATGCCCTCATTGCCCGCAAGGAAGGGTCTCGCAGGGACCCGCGGGGAGAACGCCAGATGCGGATCGGATTCGTCGGATTGGGCAACATGGGCGGCCCGATGTGCCGCAACATGATGAAGGGCGTGAACCACGAGGTCGTGGTGCACGATTTGAACCCCGAGGCGGTGCGCGCCTGCACCGAGGCCGGCGCGACCGCCGCCGAAAGCCTGGCGGCCCTGGCCGCAAGCTGCGACCTCATCTTCACTTCGCTACCGACGCCGAAGGCGGTCGAGGCGGTGGTGGACGGTATCGCGCCGAACATCCGTCCAGGCACGGCGATGTTCGACCTGAGCACGAATGCGCCGGCGGTGGTGAAGCGCCTGCACGCGATCCTGGCGGAGAAGGGCGTCGCGCTGCTCGATGCGCCCGTCACCGGCGGCGTGGTGCGGGCGACCGACGGCACGCTGGTCGTCATGGTCGGCGGCGAGGAAGCGGTATTCGAGCAGCATCGCTCCATCCTAGCAGCCTTCAGCGGGCAGCTGGTGCATGTCGGTCCGGTCGGCAGCGCCTCGGTAGCGAAGCTGATCAACAACATGCTGCTACTGTGCAATTCTGCAGCGGCCGCCGAGGGGTTGATGATCGGCGCCAAGGCCGGCATCGACATGGGCAAGCTCACTGCCATCATCCAGAACGGCTCGGGCGACAGCGCCGGCATGCGCGGGCTGGCGGCACGGGCGCTGAAGGGCGAGTTCAAGGCGAGCTTCGCGCTCGACCTGGCCTACAAGGATCTTGGCTTGGCGGTGGACCTCGAGGCCGAGTACGGCGTGCCCGGCCTGCTGGCACCGCAGGCCCTGGCGCTGCTGCGCATGGCGCGCGGGATGGGCTTCGGCCAGCTCGACACCACGGCGATGCTGAAGGTCTACGAGTCCATCCTGGGCTGCGAGGCGCGGCTCTAGCGTCTCGGTGTCCGCGCCGCCCTGCGGACGTGCCGGGCGGCGAGCAGCGCCGCCAGCTCCTCGTCGCCCTCGGCGACCGCGTTCAGGATCAAGGCGTGTTCCTGCCAGTCCTGCGCCGCGCGTTCGATGGAGTTGCGGCGGAAGACCATTTCGGTCCGCTCGCGCAGCGGCCGCATCAGTTCCTGCAGCACGCGGTTGGCACCGGCTTCGGCGAGCAGGACATGGAACTCGGCGTTCAGCGCCGTCACTTCCTCGGCCGGGCTGGTGGTGGAGAGCGCCGCACCGCGAGCCAGCAATGCTTCGATCCGCGGCACCTTGGACGGTGCGCGGTTGCGGGCGGCAAGGCGGGCGTTCAATCCCTCCAGCACTGCCCGCACCTCAATCAGCTCTTCCGCCACATCGGTCGAAAGCATCGCCACCTGGGCGCCGCGGCCACCCGGGGCATCGGCCGCCGGGACCGCCAGGCCTTCGACCACCAGCTGCTTGATGGCCTCGCGGATCGGCACCCGGGACATGCCGAGCTCGCCCGAGAGGCGTTCCTCCACCAGCCTGTCGCCGGGTGCCAGGCGGCCGGCGAGGATTGCCTCGCGCAGCGTCCGCAGCGCTTGCTGGCTGAGCGGCAGGCGCGGCGTGCCGGCCTCCGCATCTGGGCGGGGCAAGGGAAAGGAGCGGCTCATTCTGGTCCGGTCATGGTCGCAGGAATATCGGCATATCCGCAAGTCTCTGTATACGGTAAATGCAAGCACAAACCACACATTGTCATATTGCAACGCAAACGACAGCTATTTCGCCCAAAATTTAGGCTATTTGACGCAAAATGCATGCTGGATTTGCGGAGATCGCCGGCTGAGCCCCGTGAGATTTCATTGACAGCTTCACTCTCCGTATACAAACATCCGTCATCCATCGCCGAGATGGATCGCCAGGGCGGCCGCGTCGGCCACCACAATGACGGGATGGATTGTGCATGGATGTCCAGCTCGATGCGGTGCACAGCGTCTACTTGCTCGGCGTCGCGGCCATCGTCCTGTCCATGGTGCTGCGGGCCAATGTCGTCGTTCCTGCGATCATCGCCACCTTCGCCGTCGCCGCGACCTTCTCCGGCAGTCTGATCGGCGCCACCATCTCGATCTTCAACGGCTCCCTCGTCGCGGCGAAGGAGCTGTTCAGCATCTTCCTGGTCATCGCGCTGATGACCTCCCTGCTGAACGCGTTGCGGGCGCTGGGCGCCGACCAGCAGATGGTGCAGCCCTTCCGCAGGGTCATGACCAACGGCCATGTCGCCTTCGTGGTGGTCGCGGTCGAGACCTATGTCATCTCGCTGTTCTTCTGGCCAACGCCGGCGGTGCCGCTGGTGGCCGCCACGCTGCTGCCCGCCGCGCTGGTTGCCGGCCTGCCGCCGATCGGCGCGGTGATCGCCATCGCCGTCGCCGGGCAGGGGATGGCGCTGTCCTCCGACTATGTGATCCGCGTGGCGCCCGGCATCAGCGCCCGTGCCGCCGGCCTGCCGGATGCCGCGGCGATCATTGCCGACAAGGCGCTGGTGCTCTCGCTGATCACCGGTGCCGCCGCGCTGCTGCTCGGCTATCTCGCGGTCCGCAAGCAGATCCAGGCGCCGAGCCAGCTGCACCTCGACCGCTGGCAGGCCGGTGCCTCCATGGCGAACAGCCTGGCCGAGCAGCGCGAGCAGGTCGCGCCCAATATCGGCTCCTTCGACAAGTCGGTGCTGGCGCTGCAGGCGGCCGAGGGCGTCGAGCCGGGGCCGGCCGCGGCGCTGGCCGGCGGCGGGACGCTGGCCGTGGCGCCGGCCGCGCGCTGGTGCAAACTGCTGTCGGTTGCCACGCCGGTGGTGTTCGGCTGCCTCATCCTCTTCATGCTGGCGCCCAAATTCTTCCCCGACCTGCCAGACCTGAAGGGCGGCGACGCCGCGGCGCTGGTCGGCGGCACGGCGGCGCTGATGATGCTGGTGGCGACCTTCGCGGCCGACGGCGCGAAGGCGATGCACACCGCGGCCGACCACATCATCGACGGCCTCGTCTTCTCCTTCCGCGCCATGGGAACGGTACTGCCGATCGCCGGCTTCTTCTTCCTCGGCGCCGCCGAGACCTCGGGTGCCATCCTCGGCCTGCCCGCCGGCACCCAGGGGCCCGGCCTGCTCTTCGAGGTGATCCATTCGGTCGAGCACCTGATCCCGCACAGCCCGACCGTCGTCGCCTTCGCCGTGCTGCTCGTCGGCATGGTCACCGGCATCGACGGCTCGGGCTTCGCCGGGCTGCCGCTGACCGGGGCGCTGTCCGGCGCGCTGGGGCCGGTCGCCCAGATCGACCCGACGACGCTCGCCGCCGTCGGCCAGATGGGGGCCGTTTGGACCGGCGGCGGCACCCTGATCGCCTGGTCCTCCCTCATCGCCGTCGTCGGCTTCTGCCGGGTGCCGGTGCTGGAGGCGGTCCGCGTGCTGTTCCTGCCGGTCTGCGCGGGCCTGATCCTGTCCACCCTTGCTGCCGTGGTGCTCTGGTGAGTCCCGCGCCGGCTGCCGTGCCTGTCCTGATTTGAAGGGAACGCCGTCATGCCCGAACTGATGAACCACGACGAATTCCGCACCGCGCTCGAGAACGCCATCAAGGGCAAGAGCGCCAACAAGTCGCCCTTCAGCGTTGCCTGGGCCACCGGCAAGCTGTCCCGCGCGCACCTGGCGCGCTGGGCGGAGAACCACTTCCACTATGTCGGCCCCTTCGCCGACTACCTCGGCTACGTCTATGCCCGCATGCCGGCGAAGTACGTGGAGGCGAAGGACTTCCTGCTGGCCAACATGTACGAGGAGGAGATCGGCGGCGACCGCCATACCGACCTGCTGATCCGCTTCGCCGAGAGCTGCGGCACGACGCGGGAGCGGGTGATGGACGAGGACAACATGTCCCCGACCACCCGCGCGCTGCAGTCCTGGTGCTACGCCGTGGCGATGCGCGAGGACCCGATCGTCGCCGTGGCCGGCCTGGTGGTGGGCCTCGAGAGCCAGGTGCCGAGCATCTACCGCCGGCAGACCCCGACCCTGCGGGAGAAGTACGGCTTCTCGGATGAGGAGGTGGAGTTCTTCGACCTTCACATCGTCTCCGACGAGATCCATGGCGAGCGCGGCTACCAGATCGTGCTGGAGCACGCCAACACGGTGGAGCTGCAGCAGCGCTGCCTGAAGATCTGCGAGATCGGCGCGGAGATGCGGCTGCTGTATACTACTGCGCTCTACCGCGACTATGTCGAGCAGGAGCTGCCGCTCTCGGCACTCGGCCTCGACCTGCCGCTCGCCGCCTGAGGCTGCACCGCGCGGGGCATTCCGGCGCCCCGCGCCTTTTACGGGTACCCAATGCCGATCGTGACATTCCGCAAGGGCGAGGAAAGCTTCGCCGAAGAGATGGCGGACAACACCAACCTCGTGGTCCGTGCGGGCATCAAGAAGTTTCCCTGGCCACACCTGCGTTATGGCTGCGGCATGGGCAAGTGCGGCAAGTGCACCTGCCGCATCCTGGCCGGGGCCGAGGCGCTGCCGGAGCCCAACTGGAAGGAGCAGAAGGTGCTGGGGGAGGAACGGCTCGGGCAGGGCCTCCGCCTCGCCTGCCAACTCTGGCTGCAGCATGACATCACGCTCACCCAGGATGGCGTCGCGCTGCCCGGCGCCGCCCCGAAGCCGTGAAGGCATCCCGATGTATGTCATCCTGACCAGCAAGCCAGGCCAGTTCCGCACCGAGCTCGTCGAGGGCGTGCGGGCGGTCGAGGCCTATGACTACCTGTTCGGCGGCACGGCCAAGGCGCGCTTCGTCATCGCCGAGCTGGAGCGGGCGACGAAGATCCGTGTCATCGACGAGGTCGAGCCGCCGGTGCTGAACCTGGTTCCGACCAAGTTCCTGCCGAGCTACGAGACGATCGAGGCGGCGCGGCAGGAACTGGACCACCTAACCGCCTTCGGCAGCGTGCGCGCGGCGCTGCGGCAGGTGCCCGTCCCTGGGCCGGTCCCGGCGAACGCATGATCACTGTCACGTTCGTCACGAACGACAACAAGGCCGCACAGGCGCCGGAGAACAGCAACCTGCTGCGCGTGTCGCTGCGCGAGAAGGGCGGCATCCCCTTCAAGTGCGGCGGCGGGCTCTGCGGCACCTGCAAGTGCCGGATCGAGCAGGGGATCGAGAACACCGACGCGGTGAAGCCGAGGGAGCGCAAGCACCTGACGGAGGAGCAGTTCGCGGAAGGCTGGCGGATGGCCTGCCAAACCTTCGTGAACGGCGACGTCAGCGTGTCCTGGCCACCACCGCCACCGAAGCCCGGGAGCACGCCCGCATGAAGACTGCGTTGAAGCTGGAACTGGCCGAGGCCCAAGCGATGGTCGCGGCGGCCCTGGCCAAGGCCGCGGCGATCGGCGTGCTGCAGACGGTCTGCATCTGCGACGAAGGGGGCTTCCCGCTGGCGCTCGAGCGGATGGACGGGGCCCGGGTGACCGGGCCGCAGATCGCCTGGAACAAGGCCTTCACGGCGGCCGGGCACAAGCGGTCCACCCATCTGTTCAACACCCCGCCCAATGGGCCGGCGCTGCCGGGCAACGAGGCCTTCGGGATCCAATGGAGCTTCGAGGGACGCTTCGCGGTCTTCGTCGGCGGCTTCCCGATCGTGGTGGACGGCGCGGTTGTGGGCGGCATCGGTCTGTCCGGCGGGAATGGGGAGCAGGACATCGTCTGCGGTCTGGCGGGGCTGGCGGCGCTGCGGGACCTGTTGTCGCCGTGCGGGCACCAAGTGGTGGTTGAGGCGGACATCAAGCGGTAGCGGTGTTTTTGTGGGACGGGGCGCTTGCATTGCCGGCCCCGTCTGTTAGAACCCGCCCCCACGACGGAATGCGGGCGTAGCTCAGGGGTAGAGCACAACCTTGCCAAGGTTGGGGTCGAGGGTTCGAATCCCTTCGCCCGCTCCAGTCGGTTTCCTTACAACCTGTCTCTCCCAACCAGGGCACCGCGCTAAGGCGCAGGTTTTCGGCCGGTTTCAGCCTCTGCCTTGATGGTGCTGCTCCGGAACGAGGGCGGATTTTCTCTCCGAAATGCCGGAGGGTCTCCGGACCTTGAGGGTTGGCCGACTTAACCCTCAAGCTTTATCTGCTTGAAAACACACGATCTTCGGACGGAGCATCGGTCCCATATTCAGCGTTTTGACTGCCTACCGGTCAACGCGAAGGATGAGATCAGCTTTCGCCCCCAAGCCCTTGCCCCTCGCGGAACTCCGATAGACCGTCCTGGTCCATTCCCGATCGGAGGCAGCCGCCCTGCCCACGCCGTATGACATTTCTGGACTGATCGCCTGGATCAAGCGGGAGGAATGGCGCGGCGCCTTTGCCGAGTTCCTCGACCGCCACACTGCCAGGGCCTGCGCAGCTGCAGGTATCAAGGTGCAGGAGATCGCGGATGTCCTCGGCATCGATGCCGCCACGGTCGTCTGGGGCGCGGCCTTCGAGGATCTGGTCGCTACCGATCAACCTGACGGGCGCAATCTCGCGGACGACTATCTCCGCCGGCGCGGCTGGAAAGAGGGCGCGTCCACACGCGAGTACATTGCGGGCCTGCACCGGTCGACGATCAGCCTTTATGAGGTGAGCGGGCTCGTGCCGGGCGAATCGATGCAGCTGCGCGACCTGATCCGCGGCGGCGATCCAGTGCGCGTGTCGGAGAAGCTGGGCTCCCAAGGGCTGCGACAATGGGACCGCGTTGCCACGCGGGTGATTTCGCTCCGCGAGGGAGCCGTGATCAGTGGCACGCTGATGCCCTTCGACGAGGACACCGGCGAGGCGCTGCTTGCCTCGCTCCGGAGGGCCGGGACGAAGGCGCCCCGCGAAGTCGCCAAGGTGGCGCAGGAGTTCGGTATCGAGACGGACACGACGACTCTGGCCGGCATGATGACACCGGATCTGCTGCTCGCCGGTGCCGGCTTCATGGTCACGAATTTCTGGCTCGATGCAGCGCTCCAGGCGGCACAGGGTCGGAGTCGGCCGGATCTGGTCAACAGCGAGGGTGACCCACTCGACTTCACCACAGTGCACTTCCCCTTGCTGGGGGGCGTCAAGCCCGAGCAGATCCGCACGGCGCTGGCCGCCATCCCAACACTCCGCCAGGAAGACCCGGGCTTCTGGAACTGGTTGGACGTGCCCGGAGCGGGGCCGCAGATCCCGCCGCGTCGGGGAAAGGCCCAGACCTTCTTCAGCAAGATGGAGGACGGGTCCTTGGTGCTCGGCACGCTGGTACTGAAAGGGCGTCGCCTGTCACTGGAGGTGAACTCCACCGCGCGGGCGGAGCGAGGCCAGGCGCTGCTCGGGCCCGTGCTGGCCGGCTTGGTTGGTCCGCCCCTCATCGAACGGACCGACCTTGAGCAGATGCTGGCAACCGAGCGGCCGCCTCCGGAGCCGAGCGGCCTTTCGCCAGAAGATGAGCGCGCACTGATCTGCCAGACACTGGAGGATCACTACCGGCACATTCTCGACCAGCCGATCCCTTCTCTCGGCGGCAAGTCGCCCCGCGCGGCAGCAAAGACACCGAAGGGGCGTGAGAAGGTCGTGGCCTGGCTCAAGACGCTGGAGAACCACTCGGCCAAGCGGCCCGCTGGGCACTCCATCGGCGAGTACGATTTCGGCTGGATGTGGCAGGAGCTCGGGGTCACGGTCTTTCGACGATGAGGCTGTTCCAGTCGGCTGATTGCGCAAAATCCTCCGCAGCGGTGACGCGCGCTGAAAGGCGCAGGTTGGCCGGGGTTGGCGTGCGAGGCTTGAGGGTTCCCCGACGAAATGAACAACTGAAACCCTTTCCGTCTCTTCTTGAGGGTTGGGCGATCTCGCCAACAAGGCCCAACCGCTTGACCTTGTACTAACCTCGTGGCGAGCCTGGCTGCGAACGCGTCTTCCGTCAGGGCCCGCGCCAAGGCGTCACAGATTTGTTTGAAGCAAGTGCCTTGGCTCCACGCCAAACATGCGGTCGCATCATATGCGACGGCAAAGCGGGGAGGACGGGATGATATGGGTGTTGGCGGTGACATTCCGAGGCAGCGCACCCCGTCTGACGAGGCGTCGGCCGCGACCACGTCGGGCGCCGAGCCCAGCGTGTGGCGGACCCCGGCCAAGCCTGCCTCATTCTCGCCCGCTTACGACGCGAGCTGGCATCCCAAGCGCGGCTACAGGGCGGTCGGAGTAACCCGCGCCGTGGGCGAGCGACCGCGGGCTCTACAGTCTGCGGGGCGACGTGCTCCGCGGGTGCACTCCGATTTGCGCCAAGAGGAGCATTTGAGCACGACCGCGTCCGCCGTATGCGCTTGCCGGTCCTCGCGGCCGAAGCGATCGACAGCTTGGAGTTCCGCGGGGCTGAGGCCTGCGATTGGATCGCCTGGGCCACCGCGGCGCGGACCAATTAGAATCTAGATGCGTGACGAGAAATGCAGCTGGTGCGGGGACCAATACCTGCCGGTGGCCGTCCACGTCTCGCACTGACGTTGCCCAGCTTCGGTGGGCTTGGGCAGAGGCTCGTCTGCGAAGAGGGAGGACGGGAGGCGTGGACGCAGCGGCCGACATCTCGGCGGACCCGGCGCGCGACCCGCGGGTAGCGGTCCGCGAGGCCCGCGCCGAGCAGTATTTCAAGCGCGACCTTGAGGACCAGCGCCGTTGGTACGGCGAGCGCGCCTCCCGCTTCAAGGGCCGCGCCCAGGCGCTCGGCCTGGCGGTGGTCACGGCTGGCGCCGCCACCGCCTTCCTGCAGGTGTTCCGCGGCGCGCCCTGGGTGGCGGTGCTGACCGCGCTGCTCGGCGCGGCGGTGGCGGTGGCCGAGGGCTGGCGGCAGATCGCTCGCTACGACGAGGCCTGGGCCGCCTACCGGCTGGCCAGCGAGCGGATGAAGCGCGAGCGGCGGCTGTACGTGAACGGGGCGGGCGAGTACCGCGGCCTGGCCGAGGAGGAGGCGGCGTTCCTGCGCTTTGTCGAGGCGGTCGAGGCGATCGTGGCCGAGGAGCAGCGCATTTATTGGAGAGGCCGCAATGAGGGCGGCGCTCCGGCCCAGCGCGCGACACCGGCAGCCGACCGTGGTGACGTTGGCGTGGGAGTGGCGGGCACGGGAGCAGCGGAGCGGGCCCATGGCCGTCCCTGACGCCGGCAGCGCCCCGCAGCTCTTCCTGAGCCATGCCGGGGCGGACACCGAAGCCGCGCGGCGGCTGAAGCAGCGGCTTGAGGCTGCGCCGGACGCGCTCGCGGCGGGGCTTCGGGTGTGGCTCGACGTGGACGACCTGCGGCCCGGGGGGGTCCCCTGGCAAGAGCAGATCGAGGAAGTCATTGAGGAACGCGCCACCGCCTTCGCGGTCTACATCGGCTCCCGGGGCGTGTCGGCTTTTGTTTGGCCCGAAGTACGCTTGGCTTTGTCGCGCGCCGTCAAGGGCGACGGCCGCTTCCCATTCGTACCTATGATTGCGGCCGGGGTGGACAGCACGTCGCTGCCCGGCTTCGTGCGGCAGTTCCAGGCCGTGCGCGACCCCGAGAACAATCCCGAGGAGTTCCGGAAGCTGCTCGCCGCGGCGCTCGGCCGCGGCGACGAGGCCGGCGGCCTCAAGGCGGAGGCGGAGCCCTTCTTCGGGCTGCGCGCCATCGGTGAGGAGCGCAGTCATCTCTTCTTCGGCCGCGAGCGCGAGACCGAGGACCTGCTCCGCTGCCTGCGGGAGCGGCGGTTGCTGCTTGTGGCGGGCGATAGCGGCAGCGGCAAGTCGTCGTTGGTGAAGGCCGGGCTGGTGCCGCGCTGGCGCGCCGGCGCGCTGGCCGAGCTGGACGACCGCTGGCGGGGCGAGAACCTCTGGCAGGTTGTCGAGATGCGGCTCGGCCAAAAGCGGCTCGGCCAGAAGCAGCCCGGCCAGAACCCGCGCCTCGCACTTGGGAAGGCGGTCGAGGCAGCGGCACGGCGGCTTGGCGTTAGCTTTAATGACAGGAACAAGATGGCTGAGGCGGCCGAGCAGGGGACCATCGGCAGCGTCCGGCGGGCGCTGCGCTGCGGACTCGATCCGCAACGCACGCGCACGCTGGTGGTGGTGGACCAGCTCGAGGAGTTGGTGACATCGACGCCCAAGGAGCAGCGCAAGAGCTTCGTGGAGCTGCTGTTCGGGCTCGCCGATCCGGCGGACGAGGCCTTCTCGGTCGTGCTGACGATGCGGCGCGACTACTACAACCTACTCTCGGCTCCCGAGTGCCGGACGCTTTACGACCGGCTGGAGGCGGACGAGCGCGCGGCCCTCTACCCGCTCGGGCGCATGACCGACGAGGGGCTGCGCCGGATCGTCACCGAGCCGCTCCGAATGGCCGGGGTCGGCCGGGGCGAGCGCGAGGCGCTGGCCGACGCGGTGCTCCGGGACGTGGGCGCGCGGCCGGGCGACCTCGCCCTGGTGCAGTTCGCGCTGACCCGCGCGTGGGAGCGGCGGGCGGAGTTCGGGGGCGACCTGCTGCGCGCCTACGGCGGCGTGGGCCGGGTGGACGGTGCCCTCGCACTCGAAGCGGAGCGCGTGTTCGAGCAGGAGCTCGGTGGCGAGGCACAGGAAGCGGAGGTGACGGCCGCTTTGATCCGGCTCGCACGGCTGGAAGGCACCGCCGGACCCACGCGCCGTGTCGCACGGAGGCGCGAGTTCCCGGACGAGCGCTGGGGACTGCTGCAAAAGCTGGCGACCGAAGCGGGGAACCGCCTCGCCCTCATCGGCGGGGATCAGGCGGATGAGGTTGATGGTGCGGTGAATGGTCGAGAGACGGCCGAGATCGCGCATGAGGCGCTGCTGACGCGCTGGCCGAGGCTGCGCCGTTGGCTGGTCGACGCGCAGGACGACAAGCGGACCCTCGACCGACTGGCCGACCAAGCAGCGGAGTGGGCCGACGCGCCGGCCCCGGAGGCCAAGGACAAGCTGCTGGCCAAGACGGATGCGGAGCGCGAGGCATTCCAGTCGCTGGCGCGCGTGCGGCGGTCTTGGCTCTCGGCCGAGGAGCGGGCCTTCGTGGCGGCCAGCGTCAAGGACCACAGAAAGCGTCTGAAGGACAACGAGGAGCGCCTCAAGCGGGAGCGGCAAGCAGCATTCGACTTGGCCGAGGCCGAGAGAAGGCGTGCCCAGGAACAGGTCGAGGCGGCCTGGAAACAGGCCGAGGCGGCCAAGAAGGCGCGCGGCTTGCGCAATCTCGCGACGGCCGCGGCTGCGTTCTTCTTCCTGGCCGCGGTCTCGGCCGTGGCCCTCTGGGCCGACGCGCGGGCCGCCAAGCGCGAGACATTCGCGAATGTATCGCGCGCGCTCGCGGCGTTGTCGGAGACCGCCAGCCTGCATGGGCGGTACACGGACGCCCTCAAGCTCGCGGTCGCCTCGTGGCCGCGAACGGTCGCCGACCCGCGCCCGATGCTGGAGAGGTCCTTGCACGCCATGGGTCTCGCCACGGAGGGGAGGATGGAAGCTGACCCGCCGCTGCGCCACGAGGCGCCGGTACTCTCCGCCGCCTTCAGCCCGGACGGGAAGAAGGTCCTCACCGTCTCCAGCGACGGCGCGGCCCAACTTTGGAGCACGGCCACCGGCGAGCTCCTCGGGCCGCCGCTGCGCCACGAGGTCCCGGTGCTCTCCGCCGCCTTCAGTTCTGACGGGACGAAGGTCTTCACCGTCTCCGGCGACGGCGCGGCCCAACTGTGGAACGCGGCCACTGGCGAGCCGCTCGGGCCGCCGCTTCGTCATGAGGTGCCGGTGCTCTATGTCGCCTTGTCACAAGACGGGGCCCGGCTCCTCATCATATCCGACGACCGCACGGCGCGGCTGTGGGACCTGCGGGGCGAGTCACCCAGCGCCACGTCGCTCCAGGGATACTTGGGGCCGGTGCGCATTGCCGCGCTCTCCCACAACGGGCCGCCGCGGGTCCTCGCCATCTCAATCGAAGGCGTGGCGCAGCTCTGGGACGCGATTACCGGCGCCCCGGTCGGCGAGCCCATGCGCCACGTAGGATCGGTGGTGTCCGCCGCGTTCAGCGCGGACGGGGCGTGGATTGTCACCGCCTCCGAGGACCGCACGGCGCGCTTGTGGAACGCGGCCACTGGCGAGCCGCTCGGGCCGCCGCTGCGCCACGAAGGACCGGTAGTGTCCGCCGCGTTCAGCGCGGACGGGGCGCGGATTGTCACCGCCTCCGAAGACCGCACGGCGCGCTTGTGGAACGCGGCCACTGGCGAGCCGCTCGGGCCGCCGCTGCGCCACGAAGGACCGGTAGTGTCCGCCGCGTTCAGCGCGGACGGGGCGCGGGTGGCCACCACTTCTCAGGACCGCAACGTTCGGCTGTGGGATGCGTTCACAGGCTATCAACTCGGCCCGCCCCTGCAGCACGAAGGGGCCGTGCTGTCCGCCGCCTTCTCACACGACGGGACCCGGGTCCTCACCGTCTCCGATGGTCGCGCGGTGCATCTATGGGACGCGGCCGGCGGCGAGCCAATCGGGCCCCCGCTGCTCCACGAGGGGGCCGTGCTGTCGGCCGCGTTTAACCGGGACGGGACGAAGGTTGTCACCGTTCCCGCCGTCGGCACGGCGCAGGTGTGGAACGTCGCCACCAGCAAGCCACTTGGCCGGGGGATGCGGCATGGGGACGTGGTGACCGTTGCCGCCTTAAGCCCGGACGGGGCGCTGGTGGCCACCGCGTCCGGCAGCCCCTTCTTCGGGCGCGGCGGCACGGCGCGGGTGTGGGACGCCTCCACCGGCGAGCCCCTCGGCCGGGAGATGCGCCACGAGGGGCCTGTGCAGTCCATTGCCTTCAGCCCCCTGGACGGGTCGCGGTTGGTCACCGCCTCCACGGACGGCACAGCGCGACTGTGGCGCGCCCACGACGCCACCCCAATCGGCAGGCCCATGCGGCATGAAGGACCCGTGCTGGCCGCCGCCTTCAGCCCAGACGGGGCACTGGTGGTCACTGCGTCCAGCAACCCCTACTCCAATCGGGGCGGCACGGCGCGGGTGTGGGACGCGGCCACCGGCGAGCCCCTCGGCCGGGAGATGAACCACGAGAGTTTGGTGCTGTCCGCTGCCGTCCGCCGCGACGGGCCCGACCGGGTGCTTGTAATCACCGCTTCCGCCGACCGTACGGCCCGGGTGTGGGACGCGGCCCACGGCGAGCCCCTCGGGCCGCCGCTGCAGCACAAGGACGCAGTGACCGCTGCCGCCTTCAGCCCGGACGGGACTAAGGTGCTCACCGCGTCCAGCGACCGCACGGCGCGGCTGTGGGACGCGATTACCGGCGCCCCGGTCGGCGAGCCCATGCGCCACGAGGGCAGCGTTCAGTTCGCCGCCTTCAGCCCGGACGGGACCAGGGTGCTCACCACGTCCAGCAACCCCTACTCCAATCGGGGCGGCACGGCGCGGGTGTGGGACGCGGCCACCGGCGCTCCGATCGGCCGGGGGCTGCGACACAGGGACGCGTTGAGCGCCGCCGCCTTCAGCCCGGACAAGACGCGGGTGATCACCGCGTCCGTTGACGGCACGGCGCGCCTGTGGGCCTCCAACTGGCCGCTTGGACCGATCACCGCGGTGGCCTGCGCCCTGCTCGACGGCAAAGGGGTCGAGCGTTTGGATGACCTAGCCGAGCGGCACGGGATCGTCGTCAGCGATGCGATCTGCGGTCCCGACATGCCAGCGCCTGACCCGACTCGGCTCGACCGGCGGTGAAAGGGTGCACAAGTCCAAGTTGCCCGAGCGCTCGGCGCGCGGGCCGTCAGCTCCAACCCGCCGCGGAGACAGATGCTGGCCGCCGGTGGCGTGGACCGCCGCGGCGTGGGGGAGAGAAGACTTGGCGAACCCAGACCATCATCTGCCCGGCGCTCACCGGATGATACGATCCAGCGTCTTCTCGAGCCGCCCGAGCTCCGATCCAATGTCGTTGCTCTGGCCGGACAGGATGGCGTGGACCGTGCTCCAGAACTCTTCCGACACCCGGCTGTATTGCACCCCGGCGGCGGCGGATGGCCGAGCCACCGCGCTCCTGAAAGTTCCGTAGAGCTCGCTGAAGAACGGATTCGCCGTCAGCACCTCATGGTCCCTGTAGAGCTCGCCGATCGTCGGATTGAAAGCGCCGACGACCGCGCGCCGCTTCTGCTCCGCCCTGCTGGTCAAGTGACGCACCAAGCTGATCGCTTCGCTGGGAGCAGCCGAGTACCGCGACACCGCGAGCTGCTCGCCGCCGAGCGCGCCGGTGTGCTTCCCGTCCGGTCCACCTTTGGGCAGCACGGCGATCCCGACCCTGCCCTTGACGGCGCTTCGCTCGGCGTTGAGCAGCGGCCAAGCGTAGGGCCAATTGCGCATGAAAACGGCATTGCCGGATTGGAACAATTCGCGTGTTTTCTCCTCGTTGTGGTCCAGCACGCCGGGCGGCGCGATCGTGTTGATCCACGAGGCGGCCGTGGTCAGCGCCTCGACAGCCCTCGGGTTGTTGACCGAAATGGAGCCGCCGGGCTCGACGATGTTGCCCGCCCTGTAGCTGTCGAGCCACTCCAAAGCATTGACAGTCAGGCCTTCGTAGGCGCTTCCCTGGAAGGCGTAGCCCCACATCCCTTTGTTGCCCGCTCGGCGCTCGCCCTCCATGACGAGGCGGGCGGTTTCGGTGAGTTCCTGCCAGGTCTCCGGGACGCGGCGGCCGTATTTTTCGAGGAGATCCTGCCGGTAGTAGAGAAGTCCCGCGTTGACGAACCAGGGCATGGCCACCAACCGGCCGTTGACGGTGTTGTTCTCGATCATCGGCCCGAAGTGCTGCGCGACCTCGCCTCGGCCAATACTTCCAGATAGGTCAATCAGGTGGGTGGCTAGAGTATTCATCCACACCATGTCAATCTGGAACACGTCAATATCGCTGGAACCCGTCTGGAGGCGTTGTTGGTAAAAGGCCAAGCGTTCGTTGCTGCTGAGGGGTAGCGAGATTAGTTGTACTCTGTTCCCCGTTTCCTTGGCCCAGGCTTCGGCACCCTCTTGGCAAAGCGTCCTCTCCATGCCGGCATCGGTGCAGGAGATGGTAATCGTGGTCTGAGCGACAGCCGGCCCGGTGAGCGCGGTCAGAGCAGCGATCGCGGCGGCCGCAGCTATGCTTCTCATCCGAGTTCTCCGTCTTTCACCTCGCCTGCTCCTCGACCGCGCGGCCGTGGTGGTCGGGTACCGGCCAGGGAGTACGACCATATCACGCCGCCGACCTGATGGGGGAAGACGGCCTCCCTCTGACATGGCGACCCGCCGGAAGGTGAGCTTCTGCGTCGCTGTCATGTTGCTGGCACGGAGGCTCGCTAGGTCTGCGGCGCTCTCCCGAGACGCGCATCCGGCTGCCGGCCCGCCGAGACTCGTTGGGGCGAGTGGCGCATAGGGCGAACCTTTCCAAAATGATGAGGCCCTCTTCCAGCGCCTCGATCGGCTTGGTGAGTAGGCACTGAAGGTGTGCCCGCTTTTTCATGCCGCCAGCGGCTAAGCTGGTTATTGGAATGGCGGTGAGGCTGGTTGTCGTGGCTTCGAACATCAGCATGGGGGTGGGTGATGCTATTTTCACGGCCAGCTTAGCACGAAAGCGCAATGCTCTGTGAGTGCTTCGCTTCTATACCTGAGCTGTCACCGCCTACATCACGGGCGGCGCGCTGCTCCATCTACGCCGGCGGAAATGGTTCCATCGCCTTCGGTCACCCGAGCCCAGGAGGATGGCGCCCATCGAGGATCACCTCGACGGGATCCGACGCCAACAGGGTTAGGTTAGTAGTGGCAACATGCCCAAATAGCCCAGCTCAATCTTCTCGGCGGTCGCCATTTCGCTGATCGAGGCGTACCGCCCCTCGTCCAGCAGCCGCTGGTACCGGAACGCCTGCGCCAGCGCCCTCACCAGCGCTGGGCCCGGACGCAGCATCACGCAGAACTCACGCCGGGTTCTCCTGCCGCTTGTTGACGCCGACGACGCGTTTCTACGGCCTGTAGGATGAGCGGCAGCATGCAGAGACGGAGGCAAACCCAGAATAGATAGCGTGCTGGGCCATCTTCTAGGCCCCCATCGTCTACCAGGCCATGTGAGACGGCGTTGCGCAGATTCATTCCATTTCGGTCGACGAGGAGCGCGGCCAGATCAAACACCATGTCCTCGCCTATAGAGCCGGCTTGGGTGCACTTGGATGAGTTTGCCGGTTTTACAGGTATTATCCCCGTGCGACCCGGCGCCGGCCTCAAGATGGCCCAAGCCGGCTCTATAATATGGCCTCAGTGGTGGCTCGTCCCTCGTTGAGGAGCATCTGATTCAGATTCCAGTCCTCCTGCTGCATGAACCGGTCGATCGAAACAGCGGTGTGGCCGGCCGTCCGCAGCAGCATTCGCAGGGCGTGCTCCAACTGAGGTACGAGCAGGTGCGTCGCCGTCGTAAAGTCG
Source organism: Dankookia rubra (assembly GCF_004355005.1). Classification (GTDB taxonomy): domain Bacteria; phylum Pseudomonadota; class Alphaproteobacteria; order Acetobacterales; family Acetobacteraceae; genus Paracraurococcus; species Paracraurococcus ruber_A. The sequence goes on along the minus strand of NZ_SMSJ01000019.1, from coordinate 9,676 downwards.
TCGTCAAACGCAGCCGCGAATGCCTTGACCCACTGGTGCTCCCGCCCTGGCGGAACGAAGGAGCTGCGGGCTACGAAGGGCAGCAGGTCGCGGGCGGCAACGGCGTGCTCCGCCGCGATGGCACGCCTGCCTGCCTCCACGTAAGTGCTGCCACAGAGATGCTGGTGGAAATTGGCGTGTCGAACCATGTGGTAACGGACCGCGGCCTCGCGCTCCGCTGGGTCGCTGGAGCCCATAGACGGCACTTGTCGAACCGTCTTGCCGTCCGCAGCGGTGATGACAATTGGTGCGAGGTGCATGAAGACGAAGCGCTCCGCGTCTTCGCTTACCTGCTCACGCAGATCACTTACAGATTGCGGCCGTAGGCGCATCACGTAGGCGGCCAGCGCGTCGGCGAGGGGTTTCCCGGCGACGGCGGCCTCGGCACGCTCCCAAGTCTCGCGCCCGTCAAAAGATGTCGACATAACTGCCAACTCGGCTTCAATGCGCGCTTGCTGCACGGTGAGCCGCGCGCGCAGTTCATTCTCCCGATCTCCACGGCTCTTCACCGGCATCGTCCGCAGGCGCTTGATGGCGACCTCAAGGAAATGAGCCGCCACTGAGGCCGAATCCGCCTCCCGAGCTTCAGACTGCCGTACGGCAAGGTCCACGGTGCGCATGACTGCCTGCTCAGCACGCGCGTCATCCCTCGCGCGGCGCCAGAACGCGACGGCTTGGTCCCAAAGCCCTTCCGCTAAGAGCTCACCGCCGGTTGCCGCCGCCGCGTCGGCAGCCCTCTCGCAAGCTTCTGCATTTGTGGTCGGCTCGCCAATTCCGAACTCATGCATGAGCCGGTTTGCGTCGAGGAAGCCTCGCCACTGTCGGGCCGCCTCGAAGGCTGCCGCCAGCTCGGCCGTCGCTTGGCGCGCACTCCGGTGTGTGCTCTCGCCCCGCCGGTCCACCAAGTAGGAAAGGCGCAGTGCCCTCTCCAGCGACTTCGGCGCGTAGACCCAATCCTCGCTGTTTTGCTTGACCCTGGCATCGGCGAGGTAAGCTTCGACAGCCATGGCCGCGTGCTTGGCCGGACCGCCGCCGCCGGTATGCCTGCGTGCCCAAAGGATGTCGGCTAGGCGGGCATTGAAGACGGGGGGCAAGCCTGCGTCCAGGGCCGCTCCGAAGACTTCCAGATGGGCGGCCGCGAAGTCAGCAGGCACTAACGTGCGCCCACCGCCCTCGAACGTCATCATGGGAGCGAAGGGCTCCTGCACCTGCTGGGGGCGCAGGACAGGCTCAAAGGCGAGGGCTAGCAGCGTGTACAGCTTGGCAAGCGGGGGATCAGCCTCGGCGGACGCAGCAGCGGATGAGAATGCAGTTCGTAGGTCGTGCGGTCGGGTATTTACTAGCGTGCCGAGCACGGCGGCCAAGTTGGCTCGGCCGAGCACAGCTGGATCGACGGCCAATTCGTCGAGGATCGTGTTCGCGGGGGCCATGGATTCCCGTTCTGAGTTAGCACGCTCACCATATCAACTGCTGGACAGAAGTCGAACGGGTGTTGAGGATGAGATCGACGGCACTGGTGACTTGGCGCGTCGCGATCGTCGCAAAGAGCATCCGGGTAATGGAGCAGTGCGAGGGCGGCACCCCTAACCTGATGGTGCAGCCGCGACTGCGCCAATGCGCACCGCTCAACTCGTTACATATCGCGGTGATTGGGTTCATCGCTGGTTCCTGTGGCCGCCGGCCGCACAGCAGGCTGCTCGGCCCAGAGAATTGGAAACGGCTCCATCAGCCGCGGCAAGGTGACGCCGTCCGGCTGCCGCCCATCGAGGATCGCCTCCACGATGTTCGGCGCGAGCAATGTCAGCCGCAGCAGGCTACCCAGATATCCCCGCTCGATTCGCTCCGCTGCCGCCATCTCGCTGATAGACGCGTAGCGTCCCTCCTCGAGCAGCCGCTGGTACCGGAACGCGCGGGCCACCGCCTTCACCAGCGCTGGGTCGGCCCGCGTCGGGAGGGCCACCTCGCCGCCGGCCCGGACCGGCGTGACCACCGTCTTCCGCCCCGGCCGCCGCCGGATGGTCAGCGGCACCCGCACCGTCACATGCGTCGCCAAGCTCATGCCGCCACCTTCAGCGCCTCGGGCGCGATGGCGGTGAGGTCACGGACCAAGCCGGCCAGTCCCTCCACCCGGAGCCGGATGTCAGCCCCGGCCGGCCCTACCACCACCCGCTCGACCAGCGACCGCACGATCCGCGCCTGCTCTGCCGGGAAGAGGTGCTCCCATAGCGGGTCAAGGCGATGCAGCGCATCCTGCGTCTCGCCCTCTGTCAGGTCCGGCGCCTCCCTGCGCGCCGCCCGCCATGTGCCAACCACGATCTCCGGCTGCCGCAGCAGCGCCCGCACCTGATCCACCACCGCGGCCTCGATCTCGACGGCTGACGCCCGGCGTACCGTGCGGACGTCAGCTGCTGATTATTCAGCAGCTTGAGTCCATTGCCCTGGTTCAAACTCGATCGCCTTTGAGACTAGATCATGCAGCGCTTCCTTTTTCACGCTAGCGCCTGGACCCGTGTCCGGAGCGCGTGATCGAGCCGAATCATCGCGTCGATCATCTCGTCTTGGATGCGCTGCCACTCAGGTTCTGGCGAACGGTACCCACCTGCGACCGGGTGGTAGACTCGGCATTGCTTGACGCCCTCCTTCTCCTGCCAGACCAGCGGCCCGCCGAAGGCGACTTCAATCTCTTCGCGGCCCTCCTTGAGGCGGAGCAGCTGGCGTCGGCCGTCGTCCCGCTGGACCAAAAGTTCAACGCGGGACGAGTCTCTCGCCACGACGTAGTTTATGGTGAAGCCGGCCTTGCCGACAGGACTGAACAGTACTCCGAGGCCCGCGTCCGGCACCCGTCCACGGTGTAGCTCCGTTCGCTGCGCAGCGCGTTCCGCCAACTGCGCGAGGAAGGCCCCGGCCAGCGTTGCGCGTTCGCCACGCTCCTTGCGCTCCGCCGCCTTCTTCTCCTCCAACCGCACCTGGAACTCCGCCGCCTCCGGCAGGGGAATTAGCTGCTGTACGTCCAGCAAGAGCCGGCCGTCGGTCATCCGGTGCGGGCGTAGGCGGACACAGCGAATGTCCAACCCGTACTCGCGTAGCCAGAGGACCGTCGTGGTCAGCTCCCTGCCGAAATCCGCTGACGCGAGGATGACGCGAGCTTCGCCGGCGAAGGTCCCCTCGTCCGGCGCTGTCCACCGGAGATGGGTGAGGATCTCGGCACGGGCTGCCTCCAGGTCCGGGGCGGCCTTATTCCGGTAGCGGGCAAGTGTCTCAGCCGCCTGATCGAATGTCATAGCCGAAACCATGGCGGCATAGCGAAGCGCCTGCAGTTCCATATGGCCGCTGTCCTCACCGCGTTTCAGCTCCACGACGACGAGATTGGCCCGCGCATCGAGGCACAGCAGGTCGATGCGTCGGGCGCTGTCAGCCCAGCCGCTGAACTCGTCGGTAAGCACCAGCATGCCTTCTTCGAGAACCGCGATGCGGTCCTTCAGCAGACGCTGGATATCGCTTCGCTCCCTCCACCCTTCTGCCTCGAATGTAGTGACCGCGACGGGCTCGATGCCCTCCGGCCTCGCTTCATAGATCGGCATGCAGTCGCGGTGCCTCGGTTCGCGTCGGAATCGAGCGTAACAGGGAAGGTGGCCGTGCGTCACCGCAGTGATGGTGGAGAGGCCGCCCGGACCGAGGGATTATGCGACCTGACCTGCTCCGCCCACGTCAGCGGCAATGGTTCCAGCAGCCGCGGCAGAATCATCCCCTCTGCCTGCCGCCCGTCGAGGATCGCCTCCACCATGCCCGGCGCCAACAGGGTCAGCCGCAGCAGCGTGCCGAGATACCCCCGCTCGATCCGCTCCGCCTTGGCCATCTCGCTGATTGAGCCATACCGACCCTCATACAGCAGCTTCTGGTACCGGAACGCTCGGGCCAGTGCCTTCACTAGCGCCGGGTCGGCGCGCGTCGGCAGGGCCACTCCACCGCCGTCCTCCTCCGGCGTTACCACCGTCTTCCGGCCTGGCCGCCGCCGGATGGTCAGCGGCACCCGGACCGTGATGCTGGTCGCCACGGTCATGCCGCCGCCATCAGTGTCCCGGGAGCGATGGCGGTGAGGTCACGGACGAGGCCGGCCAGTCCCTCCAGCCGGAGGCGGATGTCGGCTCCGGCTGGCCCGACCACCACCCGCTCCACCAGCGCCCGCACGATTCGCGCCTGCTCCGCGGGGAACAGCTCGTCCCAGAGAGGTTCCAACCGCCCGAGAGCCTCCCGTGTCTCGCGTTCGGTTATGTCCGGCGACTCGGCCCGCGCCATGAGCCAGGTGCCGACCACCACCTCGGGCTGGCGCAGCAGCGCACGGACCTGCCCGATCACCGCGGCCTCGATCTCGGCGGCCGACACGCGCCGTACGATGCCTTCCTCCCCGGCCGCGTCGCCCTTCAGCACCCGTTGGGCGACGTAGTACCGGTAGAGCCGGCCGTTCTTGCGGCAGTGCGTCGGCGACAGCGCCCGCCCGTCCTCGCCGAAGATCAGCCCCTTCAGCAGCGCCGGCGCGTGCTGCCGGTTCTGTGCAGCCCTGGCGCGCGGGCTGACCTGCATGACGGCCTGCACCCGGTCCCATAGCTCCCGGGACACGCTGGCTTGGTGCTCGCCGGGATAGACCTGCCCCTTATGCTCCACCTCGCCGACGTAGGTCCGCAGGTTCAGGATCTTATAGACATCGCCCTTGTCCAGCGGCCGGCCCGACTTGCTGGCCACGCCCTCGGCCTGGAGCCGCCTGGCGGTCTCTGTGCCGGACCCTGTCTCGACGAACAGCTCGAACACGCGCCGGACCCGCGCTGCCTCGGCCTCGTTCGGCACCAGCTTGCGGTTCGCAACGTCGTAGCCGAGCGGCACCTTGCCGCCCATCCACATGCCGCGGGCGCGGGAGGCGGCGAACTTGTCCCGGATCCGCTCGCCGATTACCTCTCGCTCGAACTGGGCAAAGCTGAGCAGGATGTTGAGCGTCAGCCGGCCCATGCTGGTCGTCGTGTTGAAGCTCTGCGTGACCGAGACGAAGGTGACCCCGTGCGCCTCCATGGTTTCGACCAGCTTGGCGAAGTCCATCAGCGACCGAGACAGGCGATCGATCTTGTAGACCACGATGATGTCGATCCGGCCCTGCTCGATGTCCTCCAGCAGGCGTCGCAGCGCCGGCCGCTCCAGGGTGCCGCCGGAGAAGCCGCCATCGTCGTAGCGGTCCCGGACCAGGAGCCAGCCCTCGGCGCGCTGACTAGCCACGTAGGCCTCGCAGGCGTCGCGCTGGGCGTCCAAGGTGTTGAACTCCTTCTCCAACCCCTCGTCGGTGCTCTTGCGCGTGTAGACCGCGCAGCGGAGCTTCTTCACGGTCGCCGGCATCACCTGCTCCGGCACTTTGCGGCGACTCATGCCTCGACCCTCCCCTTCAGACCAAAGAAGGTCCAGCCATTCCAACGCGTGCCGGTGATGTGCCGGGCGACGGCGGACAGCGACCGATAGGGCCGGCCCTCGAACTCGAAGTCGTCGGCCCGGACCGTGACGACGTGCTGGACGCCGTCGTATTCGCGGATCAGGCGCGTCCCGGGCAGTGGGCGGCTATCGGCCCGAATGCGGCGGAGGACGACGTTGCCGCCGTCCAGCTGCTCGCCAAGTGCCTCCAGCCTGGCCCGCGTCTCCGGCTTCAGCCCGCCATAGGCGAGTTCCTGGATGCGGTAGGCCAGCCGGCTTTGGATATAAGCCTTGTTGAACGGCGGCGGCTCCTTGCCGAACAACTCACGCCACTGCTGCTTCAGGTCGGCGATCGGCGCGGTCTGGAGCGCGGCTAGGCGCGATAGCACCTGTGCCGGCGGGATGCCGGGGATGACCGGCGTGGTTGGTGCCGGCGCGCTTACTGGTCGACGTCGGGTCATGCGAAGGCCCTCTCCAAGGGGTCCGCATGCACGCTCTGTCGGGCGGTGAAGTGTAGCGAACTTTCTCCGTCACCCGCGACCTGGGCGGCGTCGCGGGCGAAGTCCTCGGCAGTGCGGCTACGAAGCCGCACCAGACCCGCGGCCAGGATGGTGCAGACCTCGCAAAGGTGGGGCGGAAGGTGGCGGAGGTCGCGGCTGTTCCGCATCAGACAAACACCCCAGCCGCCATGGAAGCGGGAATTTCTGGCTGCTGGTCAGGTTTGTTTGGATTATGAAGGGATACCACACGATTTTGTGAGATCAACAAATGAATGTTAATGTTGCAATGTCCGGAATATCTCTCAAGAGCGCGGTAGTAGAGTACTGTGATCGTGTCTATGTTCATCGCGTTAAACTGTGGGAGCGCTTGCAACCCTCCGAAATGTTGAGGAAATATGAAATAATATTTTCGCAAGAACTCAGTACGAGAACTTCTGATATCACAGAACCAGATTTGGAAGAGGCCTACGCCCATACATATCGAGAATGGAGACTTGATCTCGAGAAGGACTTCCGGAAGCGGATAATCAACGGTGAAATCATATTGTGCGGAATACAAACCAAACCTACGCGCATGTCCGAACGAAGTGTCATTCCCGGCGCATGGGCTGCAGATTGTATCTTTGATTTTCGAAATGACATGTTGTGCGTAGACGACGTGATCTTTCACAATGTCGAAGCACATGCGGTCACGCCTATGGGCGTGACCTGCGCTCATCAAGCGCCATCCTCGCTTGTCACAGTTACCCAAGATAACATTCGCAGCCTGACCGACGAGGAGGTTCTCCTGCTTCTGGAGGATCATGCCCGGCGGGTGGTCGAGCATCCTGACTCAAAGCTGGTCGAGCCCGGCAAGATCTCGTTGATGCCCATCGTCCGCCGCAAGATGCTGCACCGTGCCGAGTGCGCGCTGACGCGCGAAACCCTTGCTGCGGAGGCAGCGGAATTGGAGGCGTGGATCGCCACGAAGGTGCCGTCGCATCACGTGCCCAAGGCCTCCACAATCGAAAACGTGCTGCGGAGTGAGTACCGGTCGCTAAGACCACGATCCAAAGCCACGATGCCATGATTGGGTGATTGGATCGTGCCTGTGGATCGTGGCCTGTCACTCCGCGCGAATGCATCCCGACGAACTGCTACGGGGTGCTTGCTGTGCAGGACTGGAATTGGCGCGATGAATGCGCGACCGAAGCTCAGGATCCACGCTCAAGGCATGCTCGGCTAACGCAAGCTGAGCTCGCCGAGCGCTGGCGTCTCAGTTGCCGGACGCTGGAGAAGTGGCGCCAGACGCGGCGCGGGCCAAGCCATCTCAAGCTGGGCGGTCGGGTTATCTATCGCTTGGAGGATGTTGAGGCCTACGAGGCGGCGCAGCTGCGGGGTGCCCGCTGATGGACGCCGCGATTGCCGCTGGGATGTCCGATCCGGCGCTGAACCCGCACTTCCGCCGTTGCTGGCATCAGCCACAGGACGCGTCGAGAAGCCTGACGGTGTTCAAGGCAACGGACCCTCTGACCGCCATGGGGCAGGCGCTGCAGAACGCCTGGCTGCGCAAGCGGCAGACTGACAAGAGGCGCTCGCCATGACCGCGCAGACTGGTGCCGCGCCGGTCGGGATCGAGCAGTCCGTCGCCGACACTCTCAGCCGCCCCTTTGCGATCACTTACTTCAAGGATTTCGCTGCGAGGACCAAGCAGGAGGGCAGCACGACCCTACCCGCCCTGGCCCAGCAGATCAGGCAGACCTCCCGGGCGAGCAAAGCCCAGCTCCCCTGGCTCAAGCTGGCCAGCTTCGGCACCAAGCTGAGCGACAAGAAGAGCCTGCGGCATGACGCGAACGTCTTGGCCATCAGCGGCGTCGAGGCGGACTACGACGGCGAGAACGTCCCGTTCGGCCACGCCGTGGAGATCCTGAGCAAGGCCGGCATCCTTGCCCTGGTCTACACCTCGCCCAGCCACACCGAGGACACGCCGCGCTGGCGCATCCTCTGCCCCACTTCGGGGGAGCTGCCGCCGGATCGGCGGGACGGGCTGATGGGCCGGCTGAACGGGTTGTTCGGCGGCATCTTCAGCGCGGAGAGCTGGACGCTGTCACAGGGCTACTACTTCGGCTCGGTGGCCTCGAACCCCTCTCACCAGGTCGAGCTGGTGGACGGGGCGCCCATCGATCTGCACGACGACCTCGACGTGATCTGGCGGGGCAAGTCGGGCCTCTCGGCACCGGCCACCGGTGCACCGGTGCTTAAGAATGGGCGCGTCGACGAAGCGCAGCTGCGGCGCGAGATCACCTCCGGCGAGGCCTTCCACACCAGCTCAGTGCGCCTGCTCGGGCGCTGGGCGCGCGACGGCATTGCCTGCCAGCAGGCGCGTGCGCGCCTGACCGCGATGTTTGACGAGGTGCCGGAGGAGAGGCGCGACGCAAGGTGGCAAGAGCGGCGAGGTGATATCGACCGCTGTCTCGAGGACATCTACGGCAAGGAGGCTGCCCAGCGCGACGCGGGGCGCCGCCCTGTCAGCAACCGCGGCCAGGGCGTGCCGACGGCCGAGGAGGGCGCGTGGCTGCCTCCGGTCGACTTCCTAGCAGACGGCGAGATGACCGGGGTGCCGGAACTTCGCCCCGAGCACCTGCCCGACACGCTGTACCCGTTCGTGACCGACACCGCGGCGCGGATGGGCGTGGACCCGGTCGCAGTGGCGCTCTCCGCCCTGGTCAGCTGTGCCAGCGTGGTGCACGAGGACTGGCGCATCCAGCCGAAGCGCCATGACGATACCTGGACCGAGGCGGCGCGGATCTGGGGCGCCATCGTCGGCGACCCGTCCATCCTCAAGACCCCTGTCATCGCCGCCTGTACCCGCCCCATCGAGCGGCTCGAGCTCGCAGCACGGGACCAGCACGCTGCCGCCGCACAGCGCCACAAGGCCCAGATGGCGGCCTGGAAGGAGGCGGGCAGCGATCCCGCGGCCAAGCCCGTGCCGCCGCGCCTCGACCGGTACCTGGTCGAGGGCACGACGATCGAGGCGCTGTCCGAGGTGCTGCGCGACGACGAGGAAGCGCGTCACCGGGTGCCCACCGGCCGGGTGCTGGTGCGCCAGGATGAGATGAGCGAGTGGATCGCAGGCTTTGACCGGTATCGGTCGGGCGGTCGCGGTGGCGGCGATCGCGGCGCCTATCTCAGGCTCTACAACGGCGGCAGCTATGTGGTGGACCGAGTGGGCCGCGGCAGCTTCGCCGTGCCGAACTGGTCGGCCTGCGTGCTGGGCGGCATCCAGCCTGAGCCGATCCAGCGGATTGCCCGGGACGCCGCGGATGACGGCCTGCTGCAGCGGTTCCTCTACTGCGTCCCGGCCCGACAAGGCATGGGCCAGGACCGGCAGCCCGATCGCGCCGCCATCGCCCGCTACGAGGCGCTGATTGCCTCTCTGGTGGCGTTGCAGCCGCAGCAGGTGCAGGACACTGGGCCCGCTGCACGGCGCCGGGCACTGGTGCTGGCCGAGGCGGCGCATCGTCACCGGGAGGAGATGGAAGGCCTCGTCCGTGCCATGGCCGCACTGCCCGGCACCTCCAGTCGGCTCAAGGTGTAGCCGCCGGAGTGAAACTGACCCGGTCGCCGGTTGAAATCTGACCCAGGTTCTAGGGTGCCCTGTCACCGCGATGGGGGCCCGGATGCTTGGGGGAGAGCTGGCATTGGAGATC
>NZ_SMSJ01000199.1 GCF_004355005.1 Dankookia rubra | reverse complement strand
CCATGGCCAAGGCTCAGTTCGCCGTCCTGTTCGGCCAGCGCTTCACCAAAGCCCTGGCCTGACCGTGTCGTTCAACCGACCGGACGCACACGGAATTCCTGACACTCCCGACCTGGGCGAAAACCAACATGACGCGCACACACGGCTGGGCCCCGCGCGGCCAGCGCCTGGTGTGCGCCGTGCCGCACCGGCGCTGGACCACGCTGACCTTCCTGGCCGCCCTGCGCGCGGACGGCCTCACCGCGCCCTGCGTGTTCGACGGCCCGATCAACGGCTGCCTGTTCCTGGCTTGGGTGCGGCAGTTCCTCGTGCCCTCATTGCGGCCCGGCGACGTGGTCGTGCTGGACAATCTGGGCAGCCACAAGGGCGCGGGCGTGCGCCGGGCCATCCGCGACGCGGGCGCGCACCTGCTGTTCCTGCCGCCCCACAGCCCGGACCTGAACCCGATCGAGATGGTGTTCGCAAAGCTCAAGGCGTTGCTGCGCAAGGCCGACGAGCGATCCATCACCACGGTATGGAACCGCATCGGCGCGCTGCTCCAGCAGTTCAGCCCAGATGAATGTGCCCGGTATGTCAAACACGCAGGCTACGACCAAACCTGATCCGGTTTTGCTCTAGCAAATTACTGGTGGCGAGAGTTAGCAGCGCTTCTTCTTCCACGATGAGAGCCAATGGTGCCTGTCGGTCTCATTCATTAGTGACGTCACGGCCTATCCCTATAAATCTGGCGCTTTACCCCGACGCAAACCGACGCCCAAAAGGCGCCGACCAGCTCGACTTCGGGACAAAACAGCAACAGAGCCCAGGCCCCGGGGCGCGATGTCAGACCCGCAGTGACAAACATCACGTAATCGCTCGAAATGGGGTTAAATTTTACCAGAAAAACCAACAAAAATTTTATGCGCCCCAAGTCGGCTGCTATCGCCATCGTCTGATGGTCGGGTCGATCTGGTTGGGGTGGCATCCCGTGGCCGCAGCGGGTCAGAACGGTCATGACAGGCTGCCGTGCGAGCGGTGCACGGCAGAAAACCAGTTCGTCGTACCGGCTGCTGCGAACCGCGTTGGCAGTATTGGCGCTGCCGTGGTGGCAGGTAGTTGCGGCTTCGGTCGGGGCGAGGGTCCCATGAGGGAGCTGCTGCGGGGGTGACATCTGACTGCCAAGTCGGCGCGCTAGGCGACCTCAACGGAAGCCTCCATGTCGGCTAGTAGGTAGGTGAAGGCGCGGCGCTTGACGAATGGCCTTCCGCCACCCTCCGGGTCACAGATTTCTCGGGACCTTCGCGAGGAGCGTGCTCTTGCAGGGTAGGGCGGGATAGCGGGTCGCGAGGCCTGGATGCTTAGAGTGCCGCGATTTATCAGGATCATAGTGATGGTTGGCGTGGTACAAAAACTATCAGGCGATGTAGCCGCCAGGCTTGTGCAATCAATGAGTATTGGTCGTAATGGGGTTGTATCCCGCAGGTCGGCATCCCCAAATGCTCTGCTGAACCGGTTTGTGCCGTGCCTTTTGCGCTAGTTTGAAAGTTGTCTCTTGCACCTCAGTCCTGAAGACATCGCCGCCGCCGAGGCCTGCGGCATCAGCTTCCTTCCCGCTTCCGATGCGCAGGTCCAGCGTTTGGCCATGCAGCGGAAGGTTTTTTACCGGGCCGGCGCGCCGATCCTGGCAACCCGCGGCGACGGACTGTTCGAGACAGCGGGCACGCTGCTGCAACTGATCGATGAAGGTCGCCAGCAGCAGCACGACCTATCGCAATGGCTGGAGCCGCCGCAATCGGCGACAGGAGCGATGCCCGAGGCAGTACCAGAGCCGGACATGGTCAAGGCGGCGCCAAGAGCACCGGCATGCTTGCCCACGCCGGCCACAGCCGAACTTCTGGTACCCTCGCCGAAGCGTCAACTGCAGAAGCGGCGTCGCCTCGATATGCCTGTGCCGGCAGCTCCGGAACCGGCGGCCTTACCCCAAATGGTCGAGCCTTCGCCGGATGGCGAGGCGAGTAGGGCGGAATCGGAGGGCACCTCCGTAGCCGAACTCCTGGTACCCTCGCCGAAGCGTCAACTGCAGAAGCAGCGTCGCCTCGACATGCCCGTGCCGGCAGCTCCGGAGCTGGCGGCCTTGCCCCAAATGGTCGAGGTTGAGCCTTTGCCGGATGGCGAGGCGAGTAGGGCTGAATCGGAGGGCACTTCCGTGCCGCCAACCTTATCGTTTACCTCAGGGCGGATCGCGGCACGGACGCCGGCGACTAGGGTGGACGTTTCGGGCCAGGATCGCGGCAAGCGTTGGCTGATGGCCGGCGCGACACGACGTGGGCGCGCCGGCAAGCACTGGAGCACGCGGCAGCGCTAACAGCACTGTGCGCGAGGGCGACGGATTGCCCAGGGCCGTGGTCAGCATCTGCTGTATGACCAAGCTCAGGTACTTCTGCGGCTGCCTGGGCGTGGGAGGCGGCGAAGACGTCCGCCGCGGCAGCAGGACATTGCCAACAAGGCCGGCGATCAACCTGTGGCCACGCCCAGCGTCGGATGCGTTTGCATTACAGTCAGAGTGACGAGCAGGGCCACATAGGTCCTGTCGTTGACAGCGGAGCCGATCAGGTTCGCTAACAGGAATAGCCACCACGGTTGGGTGGTCGTGGCGCGATAGAAGGGACACGGCTGCCACAGGGGCCGGCACCGGCCGCCACGGCACCAGTCAGCGCGGCGACGTCGATCAGGAAGCCGGTCTGCCCACCACACCGAAGCGGCAGAAGGCACAATCAAGCGGGATAGGCCGGGTTCAAAGCAAACAACAAGCAAAGCGGCCGTGGTCGGTACTCTAAGCCTGAGAACGCACGAAGCGCATTGTAGCTGGCGGGCATCAACGTTTGATCACCTGCTCCATCTAGCGGTCGAGACGCCGCCTGGTGACGAGGCTCAGACATGCTGCGCCGGACGCCTAAGCCGGGTATCGTAGCTTATGATCGGCTGCCTATTCGGTGCTGAGGCTGGCGCGCTCCGGCCAGCGGGCGCCGCGCAGGGGAGGCAGCGGCCAAGCCATGCTCGGCGGCACTGACCCTGCGGTCCTGCGCGACCTCGTGGCCGAGCAGAACGACGCGACCCTCGCGCATTACGCGGAGAGGCTGGCCGAGCGGACGGGCGGCCGGCGCTTCGACCCGAGCACGCTCAGCCGGGCGCTGCTGCGGCTCGACCTGCCGCGCAAAAAAGACGCTGCACGCCGCCGAGCAGGACCGACCCGACGTCCTCGCCGCGCGTGACGCATGGCGCGAGGAGATGCTCGCCGGGGCCGATCTTCGGCAGTTGGTCTTCCTCGATGAGAGCGGCATCGACACCCGCATGACCCGCAGCCATGCGCGGGCGCCGAGGGGCAGGCGGGCCATCGGACGGGTGCCCGGCGGGCACTGGCGACGGCTGACCATCCTCGGTGCGATCGCTGTCGAGGGCATGGTCGCCGCGATGACGGTCGCGGCGGCGACCAGCACCGCCGTCTTCGTCGCCCTCATCGAGGAGGTGCTGGCACCTGCCTTGAGGGCCCGCCCCGGCACCGTTCTGGTGATGGACAACCTTGCCCCGCACAAGGCTGCCGCCGCGCGGCGGGCGCTCGACCAAGCCGGCCTCGCGCGGCGCTATCTGCCGCCCCACTCGCCCGACCTCAACCCAATCGAGCTGGCTTGGTCGAAGATGAAGGAGCGCTCGCGCCAGGCCGGCGCCCGCACCATCGAGACCCTCGACAACGCCGTTCCCGACGCCCTCTCCGCCATCACCCCAGACGACGCCAGCGCGTGGTGCCGGCACTGTGGGTATCGTTCAGCTTAGAATGAACGCCGCTCTAGTGCAGTGACTCATTCGGAAGGTGCAGGCAGCCGCGCGAGCTTGGCGAGGATGTGGTCGGCGGGTTTGGTCCAGACGAATGGACTCGACGTGGCGTTATGCTCGCGGA
>NZ_SMSJ01000198.1 GCF_004355005.1 Dankookia rubra | reverse complement strand
CCCGCACTTGGTCCACCACGGCCGCCTCGATCTCCGCCGCCGATACGCGCCGCACGATGCTGCCGTCACCGGCGGCGTCCCCCTTCAGTACTCGCTGTGCCACGTAGTAGCGGTAGAGCCGGCCATTCTTCATGGTGTGGACCGGCGACAGCGCCCGCCCGTCCACACCGAAGATCAGCCCCTTCAGCAGCGCCGGCGCATGCTGCCGGTTCTGCGCCGCCCGGCTGCGCGGACTGACTTGCATGATGGCCTGCACGCGTTCCCACATCTCCCGCGGTACGATCGCCAGGTGCTCACCGGCAAAGACCTTTTCCTTGTGACTGACCTCGCCGATGTAGGTCCGCAGGTTCAGCAGCTTGTATACGTCGCCCTTGTCGAGCAGCCGGCCGGACCGGCTGGCCACACCCTCCGCCTGGAGCCGCCGCGCCGTCTCGGTGCCGGAGCCGGTCTCGACAAACAGCTCGAATACCCGTCGCACCCGGGCAGCGCCGTCCTGGTTGATGATCAGCTTCCGGTCCCGCACGTCGTAACCGAGCGACACCTTCCCGCCCATCCACATGCCGCGGGACCGCGACGCCGCGAATTTGTCCCGAATGCGCTCGCCAATCACCTCGCGTTCAAACTGCGCAAAGCTGAGCAGGATGTTCAGCGTCAACCGCCCCATGCTGGTCGTCGTGTTGAAGCTCTGCGTCACCGAGACGAAGGTTACCCCGTGTGCCTCCATGGTCTCCACCAGCTTGGCGAAGTCCATCAGCGATCGGCTGAGGCGATCGATTTTGTAGACCACGATGATGTCGATGCGGCCTTGCTCGATGTCAGCCAGCAGGCGCCGCAGCGCCGGCCGCTCAAGGGTACCGCCGGAGAAGCCGCCGTCGTCGTAGTGGTCACGCACCAGCATCCAGCCCTCGGCGCGCTGGGATGCCACGTAGGCCTCGCAGGCGTCGCGCTGGGCGTCCAGGGTGTTGAACTCCTTCTCCAGCCCCTCGTCGGTCGATTTGCGGGTGTAGACCGCGCAGCGGAGTTTCTTGACCGCGGCGGGCATCGCCGGCTCGGGAAGCTTCCTGCGGCTCATGCCTCGGGCCCCCCCTTCAGCCCGAAGAAGGTCCAGCCATTCCGGCGCGTGCCGGTGATGTGCCGTGCGATGGCGGACAGCGACCGGTACGGCCGGCCCTCGTACTCGAAGTCGTCGGCGCGGACCGTGACCACGTGTTGCACGCCGTCGTACTCGCGGGTCAGCCGCGTACCAGGCAGCGGCCGGCTGTCGGCCCGGATGCGGCGGAGGACCACGTTGCCGCCGTTCAGCTGCTCGCCGAGCGCCTCCAGCCTGGCCCGCGTCTCCGGCGTCAGGCCGCCATAGGCCAGCTCCTGGATGCGGTAGGCCAGGCGGCTTTGGATGTAGGCCTTGCCTGGGATACCCTCGCCGCGCTGCTGGGTCGCAGCTGGGAGCGCCTGGATGGCGGCCAGCTGCGGATCGCCAAAGTCGGCGTGGATACCGGCGGCAACCACACCGCCGGGGTCTACACCCAGCTGCGCCGGTTGCGCGACCCGCGGCTGGTGCCGCTGAAGGGCATCGAGGGCTGGAACCGCTCGAGCCCGGTGACCGGGCCGACTCTGGTGGATGTCACCGAGGCCGGGCGCAAGCTGAAGCGGGGCCTGAACCTGTGGACCGTCGCGGTCAGCACCTACAAGCTGGACCTCTACCGCCGGCTCTGGCTCAGCCGCGGCGACGGCATCGGCTACCCGCCGGGCTGGGTGCATCTGCCGGACTGGCTCGACGGCAGCCTGGTGAAGCAGCTCGTGGCCGAGCAGCTGGTGACCCACAAAACCCGCAACGGCTTTGCCCGGAATGAATGGCGCAAGCTACGGGACAACGAGGCGCTGGACTGCGCCGTGTACGCCCGCGCCGCGCTCGCCGTGCTGGGCTCTGACCGCTACGGCGAGCGGTTCTGGGCCATCATCGGCAGCCAGATCGTCGTCCCGAAACCTGAGCCCGCGCTGGCCCTACCGCCGGCTCGTGCCGCGGCCGCCGTCCGGCTGCGACCACGTCAGCGGGTGCGGTCGTCCATCATGGACTGACCTCTGCCGGACAACCGGAAGGCCGCCACTCCTTCCAGGGCGCCTAGAGCAGGAAATCGGCCGCCGTAAGATGATGGCGACCGAGCAGTACAATCTCGGTGTCCACCACGCCATCGGCTCTGCCGATCACACCGTGCGCCATATACACGTGGCCCTTTGCGACATCGAGCTGAACAACGGTGGTGTTGCCGCGAAGCTCGTAGCGGAGCTGCCCCGGCATTGCGGGGCCGAACTCGGGACTGGCCTCATCGTAGTCGATCAGCGCCTCCTCGCCACGGAAGACGAAGGCTTCGTCCTGCAGATCGCCCCACCAACCCGCATAGCTGTTCAGCCGGCCCAGATCGATCAGATCCTGGCCCTGGCGAAAATCGAGGATGACCTGGACTGCGTCGTCGAGAACGTCAGGTTCAGCGTCACTGGGCGAGCTGAGGCGGAATACGTCCTTGCCTGCGCCTCCAGCCAGCAGGTTCCTGCCAGTGCCACCGTCAATGGTGTCGGACCCACTGCCACCGTAGAGCACGTCGCGGCCGATGCCGCCCTCGAGCATGTCGGCCCCAGCGCCACCGAACAGCACATCATCGCCCTCGCCACCGCCGAGCGTGTCCGCCCCGGCTTCACCGAAAAGCGTGTCGCTGCCCCAGTCGCCAGAAATCTGGTCGTTGCCAGCGCCACCGAAAATCAGGTCGCGCCCGAAGTAGACCTCTGGAATCGGGGGAGGCGGCCAGATTGCCGCTGAAGCGATACCTTCGCCCATGAGCTCATCGTCGCTTGGTCCGCCGACGATGATGTCGTCTCCCCCGCCACCAAAAAGGCCGTTTCGCCCCGACCCGCCGATGAGCGTGTCCGCTCCGTCGTTGCCGGATGCCAGAGTAAAATCGCCGCTGCGGTGCGCCGCCGCGACGACTGGATCCTTGAGGTTGATGAACATAGGCGATGAATTATCATACAGGTGATCGATAGCCACCAAAAAAGTTGGCTGCGCCGAGCCTGGCGGTCACCCCGCGGTTAGAGGTCCCGGCGTCCCCTTGGCTCGCGGCCGAGCACCGGCAGAACTCGGTTCGGGTTTGCGCCGAGCTCGACATATACGGTCCGCTACTCGGTGCCGGCCGTGGCAGCGGGCAAATGAGCCGCACCGCTGCACGAGGCCGGCACCATTTGGACTAGCTCACGGACCGAGGTCGGGCGCGGTGCTGAGCATGAGGGCCAGCAGGCCGCCGGGCGGCGCCGCGGCGAGCCGCGCCAGCCGATTGGCCCTGATCTGCGCCGGATGGTGCGGGTGGTCGTAACGGAGATGGCAACGCTGGCACCACGCCCGCAGGTTGTTCGGCGAAACGTTTTCGGGCCGGTGGTCGAGGTGGGCGGCGCCGAGAATGACTTTTGAGCCTGAGACCGGGTGCAACGTGCCCTGCTCGGCACCGCAGGCCTCGCAGCGGTACCCGGCGCGGGTGATCACCCAGCGGCTGATCCGCTTCCAGTTCCGGGGATAGCGGGCGCGCTGGGCGCGGCGGTAGGCCCTCGCCTGCGGGCTCATGCGCGGCGCTCTACTGAGCATGGCGCGGCGGATGGTGTCATGGCTGGGATCTCCTGGACCGACCTTGACCGTCGGGGCCCGTCACCGGCCAGAGCCCCGCCGGCAGGACCGGACGGGGCAGCGCAAAGAAATGCCGCCAAGGCCAGCGACCATTCCCTCAGCGGTGCGCCCGTGCCAAGCCGGGAGGGCGGGACTTCCCGCGCAGTTCAGCGCGTGAGAGGCACTCTGAGTGATCTGGCGATGCTGTTGACGGCGCTCCGTGTACCATGCTGCGCTCAAACACAGCGATCGCAGGCCGATAGCAAAATAGGTGCATGGCCTCAAGCGATCACATGCCGAAG
>NZ_SMSJ01000197.1 GCF_004355005.1 Dankookia rubra | reverse complement strand
GGTACGGTCGAGCGCCTGGATTTGCGACTTCTCGTCGATGGACAGCACCACGGTGTGCATCGGCGGATCCATGGTGAGGCCGACGATGTCCTCAACCTTCTCGGCGAAGGCTGGATCGTTGGAGCGCTTGAAGCTGCGCAGGCGGTGCGGCTGCAGCCGATGAGCATCCCAGATGCGCTGCACCGAGCGCAGGCTGATGCCGCTGGCCTGCGCCATCGCCCGGCCGGTCCAGTGGGTGGCCTCACCCCGCGGCTCGGAGCAGGTGAGCGCCAGCACCTTTGCCACGGTCGCGGTCGGCACCGGCGCCCTGCCGGGTGGGCGGGTCTTGTCGCGCAACAGGCCGTCCACCCCAGCCTGGGCGTAGCGCGCCTGCCACCGCCGCACCGCCGGCCGGCTTGCCGCCGCCTGACGGGCAACCTCGGCGACGGGAAGCCGGTCGGCGGACAGCAGGACGATTCGGGCACGCTGGACGTGCTTCTGCGGGCGGTTCCGGTCAGCGGTGATCGCCTCTAATCGGGCGCGATCACCAGCATCAACGATGACGCACACTTTCTGAGCCATTCGCCGAGCGTGGCACGCCCTAACAGCGGCGTGAATCGTCCGTCTGTGTCAGTGCACTCTCATGTCCGCCATTTCAAGCAGCAGGCGCAGTGATGCTTGGCTTGTTTTTTCCAAGCTGTTCAGCGTGGCCGCCACTGGACAGGGCAGGAGGCACGATCATGAGACGACGGTTGATCAAGCTCTGATGCGTGGGTTGGATACCGCCGGACCGGTGATGCGTCGCGGAGCTTCCTCTGTCTAGCGGCCAGCGTCGGATCAAATCCGGCTGGTAGTGCACACGAGGGTTCTCCTGCCGTGACCGTGCCCCCAGCCTTGTCCAGCTTGGGATGGATCGATGTAGCTGAGCGGCCTCCCCGGGACAGCGTTGCACGGGACCGGAATGTCAGGCGGCAGCAGGCTGGGCCTGTTTGGCAATGGCCCAGACGAAACCCGCCAGTTCGCGGGCGATGGCGGCGGTGGCGACGTTCGGTGACTTCCCGGCCCTGGCGAGCTTGCGGTAGCGCCCGCACAGCCGCTCTTGCGCCTTCCAGGCGGTGTCGCGGATCGGCTTGGCCAGGTCCTCCTGGCGTAGCAGAAGCTCTCGGCTGATCCGGGCCGGGAACCGGTAGCTCCAGGCCGCCTCGATCAGCATGCGCCGGGCTGAGCCATTACCGGCCTTGGTGATCGCGCCCTGGCGCCGAGTTCCGCCGCTGGAATGCTCGGACGGAACCAACCCAAGATAGGCCATCAGCTGCCGCGGATTGGCAAAGCGGGTGATGTCGCCAAGCTCGGCGACCAGTGTCGCTGCCGTTATCAGCGCGATGCCGCGCAGAGCCTGCAACGCCCGCACCACCGGTGCCAAGGACCAGTCCGGCAACGCCGCGGCGATATGGGCCTCTAGCCGATCGCGTCGAGCCGTCGCCGCTTCGACTGCAGCGATGCAATCCTTCAGAACGAGGTGGTGGGCTGCTTGTGCGAAGCGCAGCCCGGCCAGCCACTTTCGGTGCATCAGGGTCCAAGCCGGTCGGCCGTAGTGTTGTCCCTGCCGTAGCAGAAAGCCGGATAGTTGCTGGCGAGCCTGTCGAAGGGCGCGGACAGCGGCCAGACGCGCCCGCACCAAGTCGCGGACGGCCTCATGAGCCAGGTCCGGCACCCAGACCGGGGTCAATTCCCCGGCCCGATGCAACCTGGCGGTGAATCATGCCACCCCCGCAGGCGCAATCGCCCCGCCCGGGAATCTGCCCCGCTTACGGTTCAGACCCATGAAATACAGGCACAGCACCCACACCCGTAGCGGCTGGTGATGGCCGGCCAGCACCGTGCCGGTGAGGTCGTCAAAGCGCCCCGCACACGTCTTGCACCGATACCGCTGCCGGTGAGCTTGGGTCTCGTCAAAGCCATCACGGACCACGGTACTGCTACTGCAGGCAGGGCAGCGGACACCCTCCGGCCAGCGATGCTGGCGCACCAGGGCGAAACACTTGGCATCGTTGATCAGCGCCGAGAGGTTGATCAGATCAGGGGTGGCCATGATGCCACGGGCTCCTCGCGCGAGACCGTTCGCTATCCCGCCCTCACACACAGCATCACAGGCCGCCTCCGGGCACGCTACCCAGGCCTGGCTCCATCACTCCAGATCCCGACAAGAGCCTTAGTTTCTAGCGCAGCCTTCCGGATTTAACGATGACGCTGACCGTCTGAGCCATGCCCGAAACTCTAAAGCGCAGCGCGCCGCTGTGAAGCCTCCAATTGGGTCAGTGCAATAGTGTTTGCACCAGCCTAACTCCGTAGTATCGTATCACGAGTTTCAGGCGCGGAGCACGAAGCTTTCACACAGATCAGCATGAAAATTCCGCACAACTCAACGCATCGTAGCCTGCTGGATTTTAGGAACCATAGCGATGTCGGAACGTGGAGATAAGCGAGTGAAATTAGGAATATCGCGAGTCCAGCCGGACAAAAACGTGTTCACGAAAGCGGATATTTCAATGGCTACATGGACCGCGATAATTTTCTTTGTAACTTATGTTCTTCTGGTGATTTTTGTTGGGACTTCGAATGATGAACCGTCATTGGCACAAAATGGCGGCGGAGGACCTATTAAATACGTTCTATATTCATTACCAATAACGCTTGGTTTCGTATATTATTGTGTTTTCGGATCCGTCAGTTCCAGGATTAGCTGGCATGGCGCGTTGGCTTTTTTGCTGTATGCGACAGTTTCAATGCTTTCACTAGCAAGTAATACATTGCATGGATTTTATTCAGTGAGAGATATCGCCATAATTAGCGGTTACCTTTCAATGTATGTTTTTTGGTTTCGCGCTCCCGCTTGGTGTGTCGACGCAGCTTTATTGACTTTGGCCTTATGCATTGCGATAGATTCAGCATGGCGCATCGGCTCAGCTCCTAATCTGTTTGCCGGCGGCTTTTACGGATTCTTAGGTCTCTCCGAAGCATCACAGCAGGGCTTATTCGGATCGAACGGGATTCTAGAGTCTTCGTTTGCGTTTCCTGTCGGTGCTATCGCACTTTATTATTTCAGCCACAGAAAAAGACAGAAGTTTCTTTTTTCGTTGGTGCTTTTATTCATTGCATTTAAGCGAATTGCATTTGCCGGAATCGTGCTCGCTTTGTGCTTTGACGTCGTGGTTAGCCCAATAATATCCCAAAAATCCCGGAAATTTTTGGCCGCCACAATCGTCGTTCTGGTATCGCTAACGGCTATATTCACGACGCAAATTTTTGAAGGAATAGCTGATCTGCTTGATTTAGAAGAAACAAATGCAAATAGCGTTTCTCTTGGCAGATATGATATAGCTGTCAAACTGTGGACCGAATTAGAAAGCGCCCCCCTGATGAATTACGTGGTAGGATTTGGTCCGGGTTCTGCCGACCAAATATCCACTGAGAATTTTAACTTAAATCCGCACAACGATTGGTTGAAAATCATAATTGACTACGGGGTAATTGGATTCGTTGTGTTCCATTTAGTATTTCTAATTATTACTAGAGTGAGTAGGCTAGGGATCATGATCTACCTATATAATGCGACGCTAATGGTGACCGATAACGTCTTGATTTATATGATTTATCATCCGTTCCTGGTTTTGATAGCGTGTGTTGCGCGAGGACATGAAGAGAGTGACTTTACTAGAAGGTTAACTCTAAATCGCCGGCCACAAAGCTTAGCGCCGAACCGCCCGCCGCAGTGATGTGGTTCCGCCCCCAACTCTGGTCCAGGGGCTACGCAACTCGTCGGGCTTGTGGTCCGTCCCCGTCTCTGGTCCAGGGTCTACGCAAGTTTTCAGACTAGGCCCCGTTAGCGCCTGAACGCTGCGGCGTTGATGGCGTTGGGCCGCCTTTGTGAAGGGGCGGCAGTGGTTCTCACGGATGAGCAATGGGCGGTGCTGGAGCCGCTG
>NZ_SMSJ01000196.1 GCF_004355005.1 Dankookia rubra | reverse complement strand
CTGGTGTCGATCCCGGGACCCCAGTTGCGGGAGAGCATGCCCGTGCCGTTGTCGAAGCTTTCGTCCCAGACGGTGTTGAACTGGGTCAGGTCAAGGGTAGCGGCCATGGTCAAACGTCCTTTGAAGCGTGGGACGTGCGAGGCGCGGCTGCCTGAGATCGCGTTTTTGAGGTAATCTCACCCCAATACTCAATTATAAGTTGAGATTGATAACGCGATTGGCCGTGAGGCCGGTTCGAGGACCGCGCCCGCTTCCCACTTTTTCGTGAAGCACGAACAAGTGATCTACGCTGCTGTGCCCTGTATGCCGATCACAACTTTTGCGTGCAATCACTGATGAGTGAATCGCGCATCACGTTTTTATTGCGTGTTTGAAGGCCAAACCATCATCGTCCTTTGACCCTGTCGGCCGATGCGCCTGACAAGCGACGGCGTCAGCCGTTTTAGCGATGGTGGGAAAGACCACACTCCACCCATCCCGGCCGACCAACACGCAGGAACCTGCGCGCATGCGCATTCAAGCCATGCTGAAGCGCCGCGCGTCACACGTGCAGCCACAACACCACGCCAGATCGTCAGGGTTGGGCCGCAACTGCCACAACAATTAATTGCAAAAACAAAATCGCGCATCTGTGTTCTCAAGTTTGTCCAGAATGCGCGTAATAAGGCTTATATAAACAACTTATGAGATATAAGAATGGCTGATGTTTTTGGATCCGAATCGAATAATGGTTTGTCTGGCACCAACTTCGACGATGCACTGTATGCTTACTCCGGAAACGACACGTTGAACGGAGGCAGCGGCAGCGACCGTCTGTTCGGCGATGCTGGTAACGATCGTCTACGCGGCGGACCCGGAAACGATACGTTGTCTGGCGGAGATGGTACGGATACTTTTGTGTTTTACAGAGCTGACGGATACGACCAAATCACCGATTTCGTTCGTGGCGTCGATCACTTGGAGTTCCGCAGCATTTCAATTCGAGAAGTCAGTTTCGCTGCAGTCGATGGCGGCGTTAACGTTCGATACGGTGGGATCAGCGGCCAAGCCTCGAATCACGGTGAAATCTTCATCGCCGGCGTCTCCACCCTCGGGCTCAGTGATTTCATCTTTAGCTGACTGAGTTTGCCTCAAACGGACTCAGCCAAAGGATTCCGGCAGCGCCTCACAGATAGAACCAAAATGGCGATCTGGATCGTTCGCTGCTCTACTGCGCTGAGTGGTAGTTGCCAGTGAAAGATCGTAGCGACTCAGCCGTAGGAGGGATCGGTGGAGAGACCCCAAGCCTTCCCGCTCGATGCAGAGCACCCCATAGACGATCTCGTTTGGTCGGATACGGTTGCTGAGGCCTTGGCCCGAGAGGGCCACGAGCTCCAACTGTCCTTCAGCTGGATCAAAGGTGAGCTGCAGCCTGTTCGACAGCTGCGAGCCGATCCCGACCGCCTCTGGGCTGAAGTGGACCTGCCAGTGCTACTCGCACAGGATGCTCCGTTTCCCTTTGGGTAGTAGCTCGTGGCTACGAAGTCGCCGAAGCTTTGGGCCGGTGTTCCGCAAGAGCGACCGCCCTGGGGTGCGGTGCTGATGCGCCGCATCCTCGTTTCGCAGGCGCTCTCCGCGCTCTCGTATCCCTTCATGTGAGCGAACCGCGAATTTACAGCCGCATGGTTTCGTTTCGAAAAATCCGACGCTGCACGTTAACCGGTTGAGCGTCCACCTCCCCTTTCATGGCGATGTCAGCTCAAGATGAAATCGCGTGCCGTGAGATGATGCACGCCCACCAGCTCGATCTCGCCGGTCGCTTCGGGCACTGGCACTGGTAGTCCGCGAGGCGGAGGGCCGAAGCGGGTGGCAAACTGCACGATGGTATGGCCGCCCTCGATCTCGTAGCGCACCTGCAGTCCGGTGCTGGCCTCGAACGGATCGGTGCCAAGAAAGACAGGCCGGGGCTCGCCGCCGGGATCTGGGAAGGGGTTGTTGTAGCCATGTAGATCCAGCCGATCCGTGCCCGGCCGAAAATCAAGAATGACGTCGCGATTGCCGGGACCGACGCCGGTGTCAGGCCCGGTGACAGAGCCGCTGACACCGGGCTCCAAACCGAGCCCGTACAGGAAGATGTCACGTCCTGCGCCGCCGATCAGGGTGTCCGCACCCACGCCGCCGCTAAGCGTGTCCCGCCCGGTCCCGCCATCCAGCAGGTCGCCACTGCCGCCGCCCAGAACGGAGTCGTCGTCGCCGCCGCCGAACAGCCAGTCGGAACCGTCCGCACGGATAATCTCCGTATTGCCCGAAGGGCTCTCGCCAGCGGCACCGAAGCCGAAGATCGTGTCGTTGCCTGCCTCTCCAAAGACGATATCGGAGCCGAAGCCCGCCAGGATGAAGTCATCGCCCGCGTCCGCCAAGATCAGGTTGTTGCCCGGCGTCTCTCCGAGGAAACGGGGCGGGTACGGGCCGAAATCGAGCGATATGTAGGGCCCTGTTCCCAACTGCCCGCCCAGTGCGGGCACTGGGATATTGTCGCCGGCGATCGTGTCATCGCCCGAACCGGCAAAAATAGCGTCGTTGCCCGCCCGACCCGAGACGAAGTCTGCACCGCCGCGCCCGAAGATAAGGTCCGTTTCGGCCGTGCCGGTGAGCGTGTCAGGGCTCAGCGTTCCAGTGGTGAGTGCCATGGCTTTTGCCTCCCGCAGGGCGGCACGGGGCCACCCCGCACCAAACAAAAGCTTGGCCCTTTCGCGCTACTCCTCGGGCCTATGAACACGCATGCGCGACATCCGCGGGAGGCGACCATGCGTGCGCTGTGAGTGCAGCGGTTCGGCCACTCACAGGCTCTCCGCCTCTGGTAGGTGTCGAAAACATGGAGCATATATTGCTTACATGTTAACACGAGCAACCAAGCTCGGAGGGAGAGACGCCATGCAGCATCCTGTCCTGCTCCATATCAAAGAGCACACATGGCTTTGGGTGGCCGGCCTTGTCGCCCTCGCGGCGCTTGCTGTGGTGCTGAACCAAAGCACCCCGGCAGCTCTGATCTTCATGGTGGTAGGCATACTGGTCATCCTGAAAGGCCAGGGGACTGACCTCCTGACGATCGTCACGGACGATCCGCTTTCGCCAGAGGAGGATGAGCTCAATCTCGCGGCTAAACCTGCTACCCCACGAGGCGACGCGAGATAGCAAGCGGCTTCGGACAACACAGCAAACCGCACATAGTCCGGAGTGTGACGGACCTATTGCTGGCCAACCGCGACGCCCGGCAGCAGCCGTCCTGAGGATCTCGACAGCTGGCCTGACGAACCAAACAAGGCCGAGCGCGGGGCGTGTATCAACAACGACGAGGTTGTCGTCCAGCCAGCGCTCAGCAGTGTCGCGGCGGAAGTCGCCTAACTGGCGTGTGGCGCCCCGCCGGGTATCCAGCGTGCTGCCGCTCGGCAATGTGCGGAACGCCTCCTCTGCGCTGATCACGTGCAACCGAGCCTCATTGATCCGTGCCGATCCGGTTTCCGCTGGTGGTAGCGCCGGCAATTTGGCCAGCAGGCGCTGCGCAATGGTCAGCGAATGCAGCTCAAAGCGCTGTCGCAGGATTTGCAGCAATCCCCTTGCGCAGGCTGATATTTCCAAAACATCCGGAGCGGGGTTCGGGCCTTATCAGAGGGGAGGCGAGCGTTCGGGATACCGATGGAATGCGGGGAGTGCGGCTGAAGCGTGAGTGGCAGTACGGGTGAGCCCCACCAGGCGGGGAAGCGCGGTGTCGAAGCGCAGTCAATCAGCCCTTGCAGCTTTTCAGCGGCGTTTGCCGGGTCCGGGCTCGCCATCGGTGACGCTGTCATCCGGTGGAGGACAGAGGGTCACCTGACCGCCCCGGGCGTGGAACTCGCTTACCATGGGGGCGGCCTCGTCCTCGCTGGGTGTCAACGCCGCCTGAAATCTGACCCACTTCGTCTTGGTCCGCCGATCGAAACCTGACCCCCTTGATGCCCGGGGGTGGGGCGAGCCCCAACCCCCGGGCGGCGCCGTTCA
>NZ_SMSJ01000195.1 GCF_004355005.1 Dankookia rubra | reverse complement strand
CAGGCCTCGTCCACCTTCCAGGGCCGAAAGCTCTTCGTCATGCCGCCGAGCGAATCACCGCACGATCCGCCTGTCGAGCCTCTTCAGCCGTTACGTGGACGAGCTCCTAGCACGTTTGTTCGATTGGGCGAGCAGAACTCCAGCACCCCGCTGAGCTAGCGTGCTAATATCCTAGGACGCGAGCGTGAGGGTTCTTGAAAAACCCGATCTTATCCCTTCCTCGGTCGTGGTTGACTGTAGCGTGCAACCGGGGCCTCGCCCCTTTCAGCTAGAAGACGGTCGAGACCCATCAGCAGCAACTCGTGCACTGAGGGTATGTCGAGATCGAGTGCCAGCCGCCGCACCCGCTTATGTTCGCTGGGCAGTAGGTACACCGTGGTGCCCACCGTTGCCTGCTTGATGCCCTTCGCAACCGTCTCCGGCACGACTTCAGGCGCAACAGGTTGGCCTGAGGGCTTCAACGCTTCGGGTGAGGCCGGCACCAGGGTAGGGCGCGGCAGGTCCTCAACCGGGGTGGATCGGGCCGGCGCTCCACCAGGTCGCGCAAGAAGACCGGACGCTACGACACTTGGACGCTTGGATACCATGATCCTAGGAAACCTTGATGCTGCTGCGCTTGCGTCCGGTCTTGGCTAAGTCAGCCAAAACGAATCGCCAAAGAGCATGGACCTCCTCAGCAGCCTTACCCTTAGGAGCGATTTCGGTAGCTGTGCGGCCCGACGCCGCAGCGACCGGGAAGTCGGCCCGAAGGCGTAGGGGAGGAGCTACCCGACCGCGTTGAGCAAGCACAGGCACTGCGTCATCGTATAAGCGCGACTTCCCAGCCGGAGCCTGTGTCACAATGAAGGCGAAAGGCCGTCCGGTATCCTCGACCAAGTCGAGCACCCCTGGCAGGGCATCCAAATCGTCTGTGGTCGGGCGGGTTGGCAGGAGGATGAGGTCAGCAAGGCGCATCACCGATCCAAGAAAGGCATGCACCGATGGCGGAGTATCGATGATGCAAAGATCGACCCCGGCAATCCGCAGCTGATCCAGAGCATCTACCATCTGGGCTGGGGCAGGGGTAGCCAGCGCCGGATTCGGGTCGCCTTCTGCACCCTCCGTTCGCCTGTTCCACCAGGATCGCAGCGTACCCTGCGGATCCAAATCGATGAATACTACACGCTGTCCAGCTGCCGCTGCGACGACCCCTAGCTCCCGCGCGACAGTGGTAGCGGCGGATCCGCCCTTTTGCTTGGCAATCATGATTGTACGCATCGTCCGCACCCCCGATTGGACTGTACATGTACGACCGGTTGGGCCGGCTTGGGCGCGACTGGCATGGGCCCCGGCGCCAAGCTTGGCTGCTTTGGCTTTGCGTTGCCCCCGTCTAGCCAGGTTTCTGACCGCACGCTCCGCGCTGCCGCCCGCAACTGTTCATCGCCGGATTGAGATCGGTCTCGCTGAACATGGACGACTTCGACCACTCTGGGCTGGCCGCTTCCAGGTCCGCCATGGCGTGGACGGCTTTGAATGAAGCGCTTCTCACTGGTGAGGGACGTAGCACCTTGCCCTCTTCGGGCAGGGAAGACACGACTTGCTTCTGACATGAGCTTCCATAACGGGGCGTCCTGTGACACCCACTGGTATTGAAGATATGTGCTCGAGCACGGTCCGCCAAGTCGAGCTTGCTCGATGGTGCCGAGAGCCGATTGGCGAACGTCGTGAGTGCTTTCGAGTTCTCACGGGTAGTGTGGGTACCCAGTCTATGTCCTACCACTGCTTGGGAGGCACTCCGCAGAGGTCGTTGTGCGCTGGCTGGCAGACTTATCCGGTCAGACGAGGTTTGAAGTCCAAGCTCAAGCAGCGTAGCCGCGTCTTGCCACAAAAGTTTGGGTAGGCGCTGTGGTACAGGTCACAGATTCGGAAGGTCGAGTTGGCTAGGATCTGGGCCAGTACAGAGAGGCTTTGAACATGGCCCCTGCATCTTCACAGATCTCTTGCGAGACTCGGACCGTCACCCACCAGGCACTGTGCGGCCTCGCGTCAGACATCAGGCCGAGCAGCGCTTCCGACGTGTTTGCTGCGAATGCCATGGAGCTTGAGGCCTCGCGCATCCGGGTGGCAATGCTAATCCGCGAACGCGAGTCCGCGGCCTCAGCCTGCATCGAAGCAGAGCTCACCCGGATGCGGCGGAAGTAAGCAATCCCACGCTGCTCGAGTGATGAGGGAGAGTATCCTGTTCGTCGCGTGTGAAACGCCGATCGCCACGCCCTTCATGCTCCATATCCACGCGGCGGTGCCGAAAAAGAAGCACGCTCGATCCCGACGCAAACACCCATCAATGCGCGTAGTCCGCGTCATCCTCGAGGAACTCGACAAACAGCTCAGCGCATTCGGCAGGCTCCTCGAGTGTTGGCAGGTGACCGCAATTGGGCAGCACGTGGAAATGCGCATGGGGCAAAGCATCCGCGAGCGCCTGGCCTACTGAGGCAGGCACGATCTGGTCTGCCTCGCCCCAGATCACCAGCACCGGCATCCGCAGCGTGCCGAGCCGGGAGGTTGCCTCGGCCCTTGAACCCAGTGCGCGGGCCTGGGCTGCTCCCACCTTGCCGCCGACGCGGGACGCCATCGCCTTGAACGCCTCCGCCGCCTCGGTTGACTCCTTTGGCACGGCAAGGCCCGCCAGCATGTCGATAACGGCGTCCGGCATGGCCTCCAAGCCACCCACCAACTCCTGCACACTCGCGTCCGGTGCTGCCGGGTTGCATCCCATCAGCCAAAGGGCCGACACCCGTTCTGGCGCGGCCAGCGCCACCTCCAGCGCGATGCTGCCGCCATAAGAGGTACCGGCCAGGACGAAGGTCGGTGGCGCCTTGGCCAAGACGGCCTCGACATTGGCCTGCATCGTCGGCTCCGAGAGCACCATCACCTGTGCCTCGACGGTTTCGCCCAGCTGCTCGATCACCTCGCGGTACATCGCCTCGTCCGACAGCAGGGCTGGGATGAAGACGACCGGCGTGGGTATAGCGGCCATGGGCGTGCTCCTAATGCATGTTTCGGGTCGATGCTGTGCAGGATGGGGCGATCTGCAAATGCCTGCTAGCCTGGTACTTAGCACCATAGATGACGATTTACGGCCCAAGACTCGTTGGTGTGTTCTTGTTTCACCCCAACTGTCGAATCGGACTTACTTCGTGGCATAATCGGCCATCCATTCTTTCCCGCCCTGGGAGGCGTTCCGTGGAAACCAGGACCGTTAAGCTCACCGAGCGGCTCAATGCATTCATCGAGGAGGCAGTCGCCTCCGGCCGCTATCTCGACGACGGCGACGTCGTTCGCGAGGCGTTGCGCGTGCTGGCTTTACGCGACTGGGAGGACGGCACAGCCCCAGCCTCCGCTCCCCTGCCTGCCGGCGCAACTGCCCCGCTGAGGGCTGCATAGGTCCTGTTGTTCAGGTGCCAACTGGTCCCATGCCATCTTGTTGCAGGTTCTGGCGACCTAGACGCACAGGCCGACAAACTCGCCACAAGGCCTAATTTGCAGCCGCCTCTGCACCTGCTCGTGCAACCTGCGCATCTTGAGACGACAGTACGCCCGACACTCTAACGGCCCCACAAACTTACCCGATGGCCATGCTGGCGCTCGGGTCCGCTCAGGCCGGCCCGACAATCCCAATCCACCCTTTGACGGATTGTCGGAACCAAATGTGTTTCCTTGTCCGCCTCGCCGTCACCCCGTTAGTACAGATCCAGTTATGGTTTCGCGAGAATTCCATGCATTGGCATACGAACTGATCGAGGCGGTCCATCCGAGATCCTGACCGGAGACGCACGCCTGGATATGAGCAAGCCCTCGCAGAAGGGACGTGGACACCGGGCAAGCGCGAAGAGGGTGGCCGACGGGGCTCAATCAGCCCTCACGTCAGAATGTAGGTAAGCGTCCGGCCTCCATCGCCTTCCCTGGCCGCTGACGTGCGTTGAGGCTGGCGGCCTTAACGTCGGGCGTAAGGTCGTCTGTAAGGTCATGGGCAGCGGGACGGTCGA
>NZ_SMSJ01000194.1 GCF_004355005.1 Dankookia rubra | reverse complement strand
TGCGCCGCGATCGCACCATAGGTCAGGCCGGCCTGGCGCAGCCCGATCACCTGTCGCCGACGTTCCTCTTGCGCCGCCGCCGGCAGCTTGCGGATGTCCACATGCTTCATGTCCCCAACCTGGACGGATCCTACTCGCCTTCAAGACCGCCCAGGCCGGATCAATAGTAAAATAGTAGGTCAGAGACTACAGCATAATGCGCAGGGCATCTTGTTCGGTGGCCCGCCGACAAAAAGGCGAGGCCGATCGAACGGTCCCTCGGCAAGCGCAGCCACCCTCCCTTCCAACTCGTCGGCGGATGCGGCTGTAGTGGTCTACCGTCTTGGCATCGGAACCTGGGAAGCCGGAGACGGACGAGCAGACCGTGCAAGGCACCGAAAGAAGCGGTTTACGTCTTGCGATTTGACGAACCGCTGCACCGATGGGTGGCTCGACAGCCTCATCGGTGTGCTGCACCCCGAACGGGGTGCTAACCCTTGTATCAGACACTACGGCGCCGTTGCGGCATGGCCCGGGGAGCAATGAGATCATCCCCGCGGACAACCCCTGCGCATGATCTAGGCGACTGGTCTGAGGAATCGGAGGTACGACAGGGACCGGGCAATCCCCTGTGCGCGTAACAGCGCAACGCCTCTTGTTGAGCGTCTACACTCAATCGGGTGACGATCCTCTCCCCCTTGGCCATTTGTTTTACGCATGTGCCCAGGGGGGAAAGAACGCATCCAGCCTAATGGGTGAGTGAAAGGTAGTTCGCTTCACTGCTCTGCGCCAGATGGCACAATCGGCGCCCGCATGCCTTCGCATCGCTGCGCGTGATCGGTTCGAGCGCAGCGCAGCAAGCCAGAGATCACTAGCAGCCCGCGGTCGAGAGCGAAGCAATCGAGCGCGCGATGGAGAGACAAATTGCATTGCCGAATTCTCGGCGATACAAACCTGCTGCCATGCAGCGCGACGAACCACCCTATTACGAACCGCTCGAATTGATGCCTCGTCCTGCGCCATCTCCGCAGGAGATCGCGCGCGCTTCGACGAGCACCAAGGTAGGCGCTTGGACGGCGAAGACACTGGCCGGATGGGGCGTTCCCTACCCGCCGCCGAAGGGATGGCGTACCGAGTTGATCCGCCTGCACGCGTCGAGCCTTGATGTCACCCCGCTGCCCCACAGGCCGAAGGACAGGCAGGCGCGGAAGGTAGAGCGGGACACCTCGTCTGCATCATCGCCCTCCGCGTCTACCACCACGCAGTCAACGGCACCCCAGCAGTGGAACCCGATCACCGTTTACCGCATCACTGACATCGGCACGCCCGACCCGGATGATCCCCCGCCCTGGCTGTGAGTGGGCATGAGATGGTAACGTCTGGCAGGTACCATCAAATTCTGTACGCGCATACACCCAGCCTCTCACCGGGATCCGGGGTGTTGAGCATCCTCCTGGCCATGCCATGCACGCAGACACCGGCGATGCTGACCTCATCCGGCAGGCGCTCGAGGAGGGGCTACGAAGCGTCGCAGGTGCCGACAACTCCGGCTAGGGTAAAGCTACTGGCGAGGAGCGGAGCAGCATGGACGCCGCAGACCTGAGGGTGTTCGAGGCCGTGCTGCGGCTGGGCGGCATGGGCCGGGCCGCAACGGAGCTGCACACGGTGCAGTCCAACGTGACCGCGCGGATGCGCCGGCTTGAGGACGAGCTTGGGACACCGCTATTCCACCGACATGCCCGCGGCGTCGAGCCAACCCCGGCCGGGCAGCGGCTGCTTCCCTTCGCGTGCCGCATGGCAAGCCTGCTGGATGGTGCCCGCCGGGCCGCGCTCGATGACGGCACACCGCAAGGGGCGCTGGTCCTCAGCTCGCTCGAGACCACCGCCGCGCTGCGCCTTTCGCCTGCCCTGACCACCTTCGTGGCAGCGCATCCCGCGGTCGATCTGACCCTGCGGACCGGGACGACTTGCGAGCTGGTGGAGCAGGTCCTCGACCACCGGCTGGAGGGCGCCTTCGTTTGCGGTCCGGTGGCGCATCCGGAGCTGGAAGCGGAGACCGTCTTCGTGGAGGAGCTGGCGCTGCTCTCGGCGCCTTCGATCGGGTCACTGGATGCGCTGGCCGGGCGGGGGGACCTCCGGATCGTGGTGCTGCGCCGCGGCTGCTCCTATCGCCATCGGCTGGAGGAGGTGTTGGCGCGGCGGGGTATCCCGGTCGTCCGGGTGCTGGAGTTCGGCACCCTCGAGGCGATCTTCGGCTGCGTCGCGGCCGGGCTCGGGGTGACGTTGCTGCCACGGGCGCTTGTCGGGCCGATCTGGCGCGAGGGTCGGGTCGCCCTGCACGCGATACCGGCCCGCGACGCCCGGGTCGAGACGGTGTTCGTGCGGCGGCGGGACGCCTACCGCTCCAGCGCGCTCGCGGCTTTTGTGGAGATGGTCCGGCCCTCGCGCAGCGAGGACCTGCAGGCTGCGGCCGAATAGCTGATCTATCTG
Organism: Dankookia rubra; assembly: GCF_004355005.1. GTDB lineage: Bacteria > Pseudomonadota > Alphaproteobacteria > Acetobacterales > Acetobacteraceae > Paracraurococcus > Paracraurococcus ruber_A. The sequence continues at coordinate 1,596 of NZ_SMSJ01000194.1, read as the reverse complement.
CCGGAAAGATGCCGGCCATCAAAAGCAATCGCTTTTCCTGGCCTTCAGCGCGGATCAGCCTGCCGCTGCCCTCTCGGGCATAGCAGCGAAGGTGGGCGTGATGAGTGCGTCGGGTACGGCGTTGCGGTGGCTGGGTGCCGTCACAGGTAGTAGCACGCGGGCGGCCCGTCCTGGGCCTGGCCTGGTCGCCCTCGGCGGGATGCTGGCGCTGGCCTCGGCCATGGGCATCGGCCGCTTTGTCTACACCCCCATCTTGCCGGCCATGATCGAGGCCTTGGACCTGAGCAAGGCGGAGGCGGGGCTGATCGCCTCGGCCAACTTCGTCGGCTACCTCGCCGGCGCCCTGGTCGCCGCGGCACCCCGCCTTCCAGGGAGCCGCCGGGCCTGGTTTCTCGGCGCGCTGCTCCTCGGGGCGGCCACGACGGCGGCCATGGGATTGGTCGGCTCGCTGTGGGGCTTCCTCCTGCTGCGCCTGATCGGTGGGACGGCTAGCGCCTTCGTGCTGGTCCTCGGCTCGGACCTGATCCTTGATCGCCTCGCCGCCGTGGGCCGTGGCAGCCTCTCGGCGCTGCACTTCGCTGGCGTCGGGCTTGGGATCGCCGCCTCGGCGGCACTGGTCACCGCACTGGAGGCAGCCGGGGCCGACTGGCGCGGACTCTGGGTGGCAGTGGGTGGGGCCGCGGCCGCAGTGGTCCCCGTGGTGGTCTGGCTCGTGCCTGCTGAGGCTGTCGCCCCGGCAAGGCCGGTCAGCGTGGATGCGCCCGTTGCGCGTCGCCCGTCTGGCCTTGGCCGGCTGGCCCTGTGCCACGGGCTGTTCGGCTTCGGCTATGTCGCCACCGCGACCTTCCTCGTGGCCGTGGTCAGGGCGAGCCCCGAGGCTCGTGCGCTGGAGCCGGTGGTCTGGCTCATCGTCGGGCTCGCCGCCCTGCCCTCGACAGCTGCCTGGGGTTGGGCGGGCACCCGGATCGGTCCGAGGTGGGCCTATGCAGCGGCCTGCCTGCTGGAGGCCCTGGGCGTTGCCGCGGGTGGGCTCTGGACGACTTCGGCCGGGGCGCTACTGACGGCCGCACTGCTGGGCGGCACCTTCATGGGCATCACGGCGCTCGGCTTTGCGGCGGCCCGCGCCCTCGCGCCGGACGATCAGCGGCGCGCCTTTGCCCTGACGACGGCGGGCTTCGGGGTAGGGCAGATTGCCGGGCCGGTGATGGACGGGCTGCTGCTTGACCGCACTGGCGGTTTTGCCGCGCCGTCGCTGCTGGCGGCAGCTGCGCTGTTGTTGGCGGCAAGCCTGATCACACGAGGTGAGCCACGAGCATCGATGGAAGGCTGAACGAAGCCGGTTCCGTCCATCCAGTGGCTACGGCCTGGATGGCCGCACCCGGCAGAGCCGATCAGGTAGATGTCGATAGTCGCCGAGTGCCCTAGGTCTCTCTAAGCTGATCGGGTCACCCTGCCGGAGTTCGCCCCCATGCGACGCCGTTCCCCGCTGTCGCTGCCCGTCCTGGCCGCGTCGTGCCCCGTTCGGGCGCAGGCACCGCTGGCCCTCCTCACTGCGGGACCTGGTAGCGCCTTCCTGCCCTATGGTGAGGGGCTTGC
>NZ_SMSJ01000193.1 GCF_004355005.1 Dankookia rubra | reverse complement strand
GCCGCGGCGGGCCGCGGCTCGGTTGGTGCCGCCGCGGCCGGCGCGCCGGGCGGGATCAGCCAGGGCTCGGCCGCCGCCGCATCCTCGAGCGCCGCCGTCACCTCGACCCCGCCGGCGGTCCGGCGGGTCGCCAGGATCACCGCGTCGTCGCCGAGCGCGGCGCGGACCTGCGCCATCGCCTCGGCCATCCTCGGCGCGCGGAACAGCCGGAGCCGCATCGGCTAGACCTGGCCCAGGGTGCGGATGCGGGCGCGCGGATGGATCTCCGCCTGGCTCAGCACCATGGTCGCCGGGCGGAAGCGCTCGACGATCGCCCGGACATGGGCGCGGATGGCGCCGGAGCAGACCAGCACCGGCGCTTCGCCGGACGCCGCCGCGGCATCGAAGGCGTCGCGCAGCCGCTGCATGAACTCCTGCAGCTTGCTCGGCGCCATGGCGAGCTGGCGGTCCTCGGGCGGGCCGGCCAGGCTCTCGGCGAAGGCCAGCTCCCAGTCGGGCGACAGGGCGATCAGCGGCACGTAGCCGGCCGGCCCGCGCGCGGCTTCCGAAAGCTGCCGCGCCAGCCGCGCCCGCACCACGCCGAGGATGCCGCCGATGCCGCGGCTGCCCGCGGCGACGGCCTCCTGCACCCCTTCCAGGATCGTCGGCAGGTCGCGGATCGAGACCCGCTCGGCCAGCAGCGCCTGCAGGATGCGCTGCAGCCCGCCGGTGCTGATCTGGGACGGGATGACGTCCTGCACCAGCTTCCTGTGCTCGGCCGGCAGCTCGTCCAGCAGCTTCTGCGTCTCGGAGAACGACAGCAGCTCGGGCATGGTGTCGCGCACCGTCTCGGTCAGGTGGGTCGCCAGCACGCCGGCGCAGTCGACCACGGTGCAGCCGCGCGCCAGCGCCTCGTCGCGCAGCGCCTCGTCGATCCAGAGCGCGGGCAGGCCGAAGGTCGGCTCCGTCGTGCGCTCGCCGGCCATGGCCGGCACCTGGCCGGAGGGGTCGATGGCGAGCTGCAGCGGCGGGCGGAGCTGGCCGCGCGCGGCCTCGATCTCCTTGACCCGCAGGATGTAGGTGTCGGGCGGCAGCTCGAGGTTGTCCTGGATGCGGACGCTGGGCAGGACGAAGCCCATTTCCTGCGCCATGGTGCGGCGCAGCGCCTTGATCTGCTCGGTCAGCCTCGGCGCCTCGCCGGCCGCCAGCGAGAGCAGCCCGTAGCCGAGCTCGAGCCGCAGCAGGTCGAGCCGCAGCGCATCGGCGACCGGCGGCTCGGCGGCCTCGGCCGGGGCGGCGGCAGGCGCGGCCTCGGCGGTGTGGACGGCGTCGCGCCGGCTCCAGGCCGTGGCGCCGGCGGCGCCGGCCAGCGCCAGGAAGGGGATCATCGGCATGCCCGGCAGCAGGGCCATGACGGCCGCGGCGCCGCCGGCCAGCGCCATCGGCTTCCAGCCCTGGCCGAGCTGGCGGCCCATCACCTGGTCGGCGCGCTCCTCGCCGCCGCCCTTGGTGACGACGATGCCGGCGGCGACCGAGACCAGCAGCGAGGGGATCTGGCTGACCAGCCCGTCGCCCACCGTCAGCATGGAGAAGGTGGTCGCCGCCTCGGCGACCGGCAGCCCGTGCCGCAGCACGCCGATGGCGAGCCCGCCGATCAGGTTGATGGCGGTGACGATGAGGCCGGCGATGGCGTCGCCGCGGACGAACTTTGCGGCGCCGTCCATGGCGCCGTGGAAGGCGCTTTCCTCCTCCAGCTCGCGGCGGCGGCGGCGCGCCTCCTTCTCGTCGATCAGGCCGGAGGAAAGGTCGGCGTCGATCGCCATCTGCTTGCCGGGCATGGCGTCGAGGCTGAACCGCGCCGCGACTTCCGCGATGCGGCCGGAGCCCTTCGTCACCACCATGAAGTTCACCACCAGCAGGATGGCGAAGACGATCAGCCCGACGATGACGTCGCCGCCCATCAGGAAGCCGCCGAAGGCGGCGACCACCTGACCCGCGGATTGCGGGCCCTCATGCCCGTGGGTCAGGATGGTGCGGGTCGTCGCGACGTTCAGCGCCAGGCGCAGCAGCGTCGAGAGCAGCAGGATCTGCGGGAAGGCGGTGAAGTCGAGCGGCCGCGTGAGGAACAGCGCGACCATCAGGATCAGCACCGAGAGCGTGATGGAGAGCGCCAGCGCCGCGTCCAGCAGCAGGGTCGGCAGCGGCACCACCAGCACCGCCAGCAGCAGCGCGACGCCGAGCGCCAGCGCCACGTCGCCGCCCATCCGGATCTCCCGCAGCCATCCTGGCAGCGCGATGCTTCCCATCCGTCAGCGGCCCATCCCGGTCCAGGGCCCGGGGCCCGGCAGCAGCCCGCTGCCCGGCGCGACCGGCACGGGTGCGCCCTGCGCGCGGTACTCGTGCAGCTTGTTGCGCAGCGTGCGGATGGAGATGCCGAGGATTTCCGCCGCCCGGGTGCGGTTGCCGAGGCAGTGGGTCAGCGTCTCGATGATCAGGTCGCGCTCCACCTCCTCCATCCGCCGCCCGACCAGTGCCGAGACGGGGGCGGAGGTGGGGGCGGGCGCGGCAGGGGGGGAGGCCGGCGAGGCCGGGGCGGGCGCCGCACCGGCCGCCGGGCGCGGCGCCTGCAGCGGCGTCAGCTCGATCGCCTCCGGCCCGATCCAGCCGCCCTCGGCCAGCAGCACCGCGCGGTGCAGCGTGTTCTCGAGCTCGCGCACGTTGCCGGGCCAGGGATGCGCCAGCAGCAGCGCCTCGGCGGCCGGCGAGACGGGGCGCTGCGGCAGCCCGTTGGCGGCGGCGAAGCGGCGGGCGAAATGCGCCGCGAGCGCGGCGACGTCGCCCGGACGCTCGCGCAGCGGCGGGATGTGCAGCGCCACGACGTTGAGCCGGAACCAGAGGTCTTCGCGGAAGCGGCCGGCACGGACCTCGGCGCCGAGGTCGCGGTTGGTCGCCGCCAGCAGGCGCACATCGACCTTGACCGGCGCGGTGCCGCCGAGCTTGTCGACCTCGCGCTCCTGGATCACCCGCAGCAGCTTGGCCTGCAGCCGCGCATCCATCTCGCCGATCTCGTCGAGCAGCAGGGTGCCGCCGTCGGCCTGCTCGAACTTGCCCTTGCGGGCGGCGACGGCGCCGGAGAAGGCGCCCTTCTCGTGGCCGAAGAGCTCGCTCTCCAGCAATGTCTCGGGCAGGGCGGCGCAGTTCAGCGCGACGAAGGGGCCGCGGCTGCGGCGGCTGTGCGCGTGCAGGAAGCGGGCGAGGACCTCCTTGCCGGTGCCGCTCTCGCCGGTGACGAGGACGCTCGCCTCGGCCCGGGCCAGCGCCTCGGCCCGCGCCAGCAGCGCGGCCATGACCGGGTCGCGCCAGACCGGGCCCTCGGCCTCGCCCGCCACCGCCTGCAGCATGGCGGCGATCAGCTCGGCATCGGGGGGAAGGGGCAGGAACTCCTTCGCCCCGGCCTGGATGGCGCGGACCGCCGCGGCGGCATCGGCGTTGCGGCCGCAGGCGATCACCGGGCAGGCGATGCGCTCGGCCGCGAGACGCTCGATCAGCCAGCCGATGTCGTGCGCGAGGTCGCAGAGCACGAGGTCGGCGCCCTCCGTCCGCAGCCGCGCCAGCGCCGCGGCCGGCCCGTCCGCCTGCGCCACCCGGGCGCCGCGGGCGGCGGCGATGCGCGACGCCTGGCCGAGCTCGGCATCGAGCGCGCCGATGATCAGGAGACGGATCATGCCGCTATCCCAGCCGGTCGGTCTTGACGATCTCGGTCATCGTCACGCCGAGCCGGTTGTCGTCCACCATCACCACCTCGCCGCGCGCGACCAGCCGGTTGTTGACGTAGATGTCCACCGCCTCGCCCAGCTTGCGGTCGAGCTCGACCACCGCGCCGCGGCCGAGCTTCAGCAGCTGCGACACCTGCATCGTCGCCCGCCCCAGCACGGCGCTGACCTGCACGGGGATGTCGTATACGGCCTCGAGGTCGCGCGCCGAGGGCCCCGCCGCGGCCCGTGCCGCGCTGGCCTCCGCCGCCGTCACGCTCTCGAAGGGTCCGGGGTCCGGCATGCGTCATGTCTCCTGAAGGTCGAAGGCCTGCAGCAAGGCGGCGATCGCCTGCCGCCGTGCCGCGAGCGAGAGCGCGGCGCCGCCGCCGCGCCAGGCCGCCGCGGCATCGCCGGGCGGCAGGTCGGGGTCTTCCGCGATGGTCAGCGCGGCCGCGCCGATCCGCGCGGCCGCCGCCGCCGCCTGGCCCGGCGCGACGCGGAGCGTCACCG
>NZ_SMSJ01000192.1 GCF_004355005.1 Dankookia rubra | reverse complement strand
TGGCCTCGAGCCTCGCACCCTCAATCACTGGATCGCCCGCCTGCGGCAGATGTTCCGTCGACGCCCAGCTGCCACTCCAGAACGCTTCTAAGTCAACGGTATTGGGGCTAGAGACTGACTTCCCTAGTGGCAGACCCGCCCGCGCTGCCTTCCCCCTCTCTCTCTCTCACCGTTTTGGTCAGGCAACCCAGCCCGCATGTCCGGCTGCACCGCAGGCGCCGCTCTAGCCTGCTGATCGTTGTCTCGCTCTTATTCATGGACAGAATGATCGACCGGATGCCAATCGGCGCGGAGTGGCCGCAGCCCTGCCGCTTTGGCAGCCGGCCGCGAACAAAGCGAAGCCGCCATCGGCAGTTGGCAGCGCGGTCTCACCGTGCCGTCAGGGCCGATGGCGTCGGAGGTACCTTGAGTCATAAGCTGCCGACCTCAACTCGACACCTGTACCCCCAGCCGCATCGCCGCCCCCTGCAGCCGCGCCACGTCGCCCTCACGCCATTGACGCCCGGTCAGCAGCTTGGTCGCTTCGGCCACCGGCATCCCAAGGGCTTCGCCGATGGCAGCAGGCGTGGCGATGCCACGATCCTCCAGCTCCTGGCCGATTAGTATGCGCAGGCGGATCGTGATCAAACGGTCGGCGTATCGGGCACGGCGCTCTTCGGGCGTGAGCTTGGGCTTGGCGGGGGGCGAGGGCGGTGGCTGGTCGGAGAACAGGCTCATGCCAGCATGGTGGTCATAGTGGTGGCCGGCATCATCCCCACTTCGCCGCGCTAGCCGTTCACCGTGTGACGACCGCCACCAGAGGTGACGGTCCCGACCACGCCGAGGATGTGGATGTCCCGCTCGGTCGCCTTGCTCTCCTTTTTGCAACGTCGCAGGGAAGCGCCCCTTTGGCGTTTCATTTACGTATTTGCAACAAGATCATGTAACTAAGCCATCATGGCTATGACTGCTCAAGCTCTCCTGCAACTTTATGCCACCTTGGCGGAGCGCCACCCCCTGCCATACGACGCTGGGCTGATCCCGACGTGTTTCGACTACGGCATCTTCCTTGCAAATGACGGCATAACCTGCCGCATTGACTAGCTAGCCACTGCACCGCAATGGGCCCGTGCTGCCGTGACTATGGGCCGATCGGGCGCGTTGCGTGCGGTCACCCAGGATCAGCGACTTCCAGTGGCCGCGCTTGAACGTGTATCATCATCAATGCTTGAGAAACTTTAAATTGTTAGATCCGGAGCGAGAGCCGGAAGGGGTTTGTTGGCTGTATTCGTCTCCCCAATAGCCAGGGCAGGCCGGGGCCGGATGGCCCCCTCTCGGAGAAGCGCTTGTCCATCTTAGTCCAGGCTTGGACCTCCCTCTCCCGTGCTATCAGAGCGACACAGGCTCAGCCTACGTGAGGGTGCGATCACGGATCAGGTCACCCGCAGGCTGCAGCTCTGCCGGCGGCAATTCTGGACGAGTTTAGCAGGCTACGCCGCTTCGCCTGTCTCATCCCGACGGCACCGCGTCGACGGCGGAGCACCATGCTCTGCCTGGTCAATACCATCCCACACCGCACGCGCGAGTTGCTTGTGATGCGCTAGCTTATGCAACCGAATCGTGGGCCAACCTAGCCCGGATCATGCACCGGGTCGGTCCAACGCGGGCCAACGCCAAACGGGTGGCCGATCCGAAGAATTTATTGCATAAAACTCTGCAAATTCGGCATTTGCGATGTTTTCGAAGGAAATCAGCAGTTTGCCCTGGGGTGGCACTCGTCGTGAATAATCCAGGCTAGACTGCGCAGATTGGCCTGTGACGCCCGACCATCATAACCGGTAACAACCACCACCGGCAGCTTTGGGATGCGGTTTCACAAAAAGCATATCACGCGCTAACCGGTAAGCTCTCCGCCAAGACTGAGATCAATGACAGCAACGGCAAGATGCTCGACCGACAGTGCCTTCACCTCCGCCTTTGTATACGCGATCAGAGTTTTAAAGCCCTTGGCCATGAGCAGGTCCTCGATTTCGAGTGCGAGAAGCGCTTCATCATCCACGATGAGAGCCAGCGGGGCCGGTCGGTCTCGATGGCACATGGCTTCCATGTTTATCCAATACGGCTTGGCGGGTAACTGAAAAGCAAGCCGACGTTGAAGAGCGCTGGCCGAAGTTTGGCGTCAGGACACGACAGGCCTTGAGCCGAAACTCAGGGGAGCCTTATGGCAAACACTCATCCTCAAATCTCGCAGATGAGTGATTTCAGGGAGCCTCAAGCGCTGCGGCAACGCCGGCTCCGTCGCCCCCGCGCTTTGCAGCAAGTTTAGGACGCTTATCTAATATTTAGTTTATTTTTAATTTTTATTCTATCTATGATCGTCATTTGTGGTTCTCCATATCCTGCCGCGGCGAAAAGGGGCCGAACGCTCGACGGGTCGCGTTTGGCCCTTTTTTCTGTTTGGGACCAACGCATGATGCTCGGCGCTGCTTCGCGGTAGCGCTTCGTCACATGGCGCTCACCTCAGAGGGCTGGGCTAACGAACATACAACGAACCATGGTTGAGGCGGCGCATTCCCCCTTTGGGAACCAAACTTCTACCCTAGGTTAGCGATTCCGCGCGAGAGTTGAAAGATTACAGGAGGGCAGGCAATGACTGCGTTCCACATGCGTCCATCAATGCGCATCCTGCCCAGAGGGCAAGCTCTTGCCTGATCTCCTCTTGGCACTTGTAGGTCTCGGCGCAACCTCGGTACCGGTCGTTGCTGTGATCTTGGCCCGACGCCGGCAGCCGCCATCATGCACCGCGCTTGCCGCAGGCTGCACTCCGCCAGAGCAACCCCTCTCGCTGACCATCGAGGACGCGGAGCGTCGGATGGCCGTGCTGCTCCGCCGCATGCAGGCCTATCTGCGTGATCCATACGACTTCACCGCATCGCGGATTGCCGACGAAGCGGGCTTTGAGGAATGTCTCGGTCGAGCCGCTGCCCTTGGAACCCAAATCGCCGCACTGGGCGGCGCCCCGACAGCGAGCCTGGCTGAGCGTGAGCGCACGCGCGGGCTGATCCTCGAGAGTCTGATGACCAAGCACCGAGTGGCCGCTGTCGGAGCGAAGGGGGCGGCGCAGGCGGGACGCGGCTGACATGATCATGGCACTGGGCCCGCTCCGTCCACCGCAGGCCGCCGCGATCCGGCGGCACCCCCAACAGCCCGAGCCGATCGGCCTGGGCTTGCAATGCGGCAATATCGCCAGCCCGCCAGTGCCGGCGGGTCAGTAAACTTATGGTCTCGATCACGGGTAGGCCGGCGGGGGCGCTGATCCGCGAGGGCGTGGTGATCCCCTGCTCCTCCAAGTAGGCAGTGATGGAGTAACGCGGGCGGATAGCCAGCAACCACTCGGCCTGCCGAACGCGATTGCGCATGCCTCCTGCCCTGCCGCCACATCGCGGCGACCGCTAGAAACTGCGCGAAGTCGACCTGGCCACGTTCGGTGCGCTTGCTTGTTGGCCAGGCGAGGAATCGTCGACTGATCGGGGGATCAGTAGTGCTGGCGGCAAGCGACGACCTCGATCTGCTGCGCCTCGCCCTTGCCGACGACACGATAGACCAGCCTATGGTCTTGGGTGATGCGGCGAGACCACCATCCTGAGAGATCACCTTTGAGCGGTTCGGGCTTGCCCAAGCCCTTGAACGGACCGCGGCGGACATCCCGCAACAATTCGTTGAGCCTGGCCAGTATGGTGCGGTCGGTCTCGATCCAGTGCTGATAGTCCGCCCATACGTTGGGCGTGAACAGCAGGTTCAAGGCTCGATCAGATCGCGCTTGGCCACCAGCCCGGTATCGGCTTGCTGAATGCTTTCCAGCAGGCGCGCGGCATTCTTGGGATTGCTCAGGAGATGGACCGTCTCCTGCCAGCCCGCGAACTCCTCCTCGGACAACATGACGACATTCCCCTTGCCGCCTTGCCGGGTGACGACCAGGGGAACTCGGCCATTGACGACCGCATCCATGTGGCTCGCCAGATTGGCGCGGAACTCGCTGTAGCTTACGTGAGCCATGCCACCCTCCTATTGTACAAATATACGTACAACAAGCGTCGACGCCAAGCCAGATTGCGCTTTTGACCGTCTACCGCACCTGTTGCAACCAAGTTGAAATGTTATTGATCCGGCCTGGGCGATCTTGAATCAGGCGGCGTAGCGAAAAGTCTTGTGCCCGAAGAAGCTGCGAACGCGGTCGGGCAGCTTCGATAGCCTGCGCATGTGCCC
>NZ_SMSJ01000191.1 GCF_004355005.1 Dankookia rubra | reverse complement strand
CCATCCTCCATGCCATCGCGGTGCAGCTGCTGGCCTACCACGTCGCGGTGCTGAAGGGCACCGACGTGGACCAGCCGCGCAACCTGGCGAAAAGCGTGACGGTGGAGTAGCCCAAGAGGCGTTCCTAGGCAGGCGCGTTGCACTTCGCGACCGCAGCCAAACACGATCTGATGAGATCGCTTGATGCCGGTCCTGATGCATGGCGCGAGCCCTTGTGCAAAGCAACCATGTTCCACCGCGCAACGCGATCTCGACTAGATCGATCGCTACTACATAGTTATATTTTGGCACGGAGCTTAACCCATGTCCCTTTACGTCGTCACTGGTGGCGCCGGCTTCATCGGGTCCCATCTGACTGACGCGCTGCTGGCGCATGGACATATAGTGCGCGTGGTAGACGACCTCTCCAGCGGCCGCTGCGAAAACCTCGATTCGCGAGTCGAGTTGATGCTTGGTGACGTCGCCGATGCGACACTCATGCGGCGCGCGCTGGATGGTGCCGTGGGTGTCTTCCACCTGGCCGCGATCGCCAGCGTCGCACGGTCGAATGAGGACTGGATCGGCACCCACCGCACCAACCTGACCGGTACCGTCACCGTACTTGACGCTGCGCGGCAGGCTGGCCGCATCCCAGTCGTTTATGCTTCATCAGCGGCGATTTACGGTGACCAAGGTGAGGGTAGGATTACAGAGAACGTAATTCCCGCCCCGAGTACTGCTTATGGCGCCGATAAGCTCGGTTCCGAGTTACATGCGAAGGTCGGCTTCGGGGTGCATGGCGTCCCCTCAATGGGCTTCCGCTTCTTTAACGTCTTCGGCCCAAGGCAGGATCCTGCCTCGCCTTACTCAGGCGTGATCTCCATCTTTGCTGCGCGCATTGCCAAGGGCTTACCACTGACCCTGCATGGTGATGGCCGGCAGACCCGGGACTTCGTCTATGTGGACGATGTAGTGCGCCATTTGATAGCTGGTATGGAGGTGCTAAGCGCGACCCCGCGGGCTGAGGTGCTGAACGTTTGCACCGGCCGGGCAACCTCGATTGCCGAGCTGGCGCAGACCCTAGCGCGGCTGGACGGGCGGCCGTTGGCGATAGCCTTTGGCCAAGCGCGGGCGGGTGACATTCGCGCCTCGCTCGGCAGCCCAATGAGTGCGACGGCGATGCTGGGAGTGCAAGCGACAACCACTCTCGAGGCAGGGCTGCGGATAACAATGAGGGTGATGGCCGAGGTTTAAAAGCCAAAGACTCTTGTCGGGATCCGGGGTGGTGGGGCCCATCACACGGCCAGAGCGGCGACGAGGGCGCTGAGGAGGGCTTTGCCGCGGCGCCGAGCGTTGTGCACGAACTCGAAGAAGCCGAGATACAGCGGCAGCTTCTCTTGTGAGATGCCCCGGTGCGGGCGGAGCCAGGAGCGCAGTAGAGACCACGTCCCCTCCGTAAGCATCGTAAGCATCCGGTGAACCCCGCACCCTGTCTGGCTACGGAGCAGTTCCCGGCTTCGGCGGAGCCCGCCCCGCCTCGCGTTCGTCGTCGATGATCTGCTTCAGGTTTTCGATGCCGTCCTGGGTGAAAGCAGTGACGCCGTCGTCGCCGAGGCCGTAGACGTACAGGCGACCATCCTCGGGGAACATGCCGATGGAGAGGTCATGCAGCCATTCCTCGTCCTCGCCCAGCAGCGCGGCGACGTGGTCGATGGTGAATACGGCCGAGATGGCAGGCATGGGTCAGGCGGCCTTGCTGTTCGGCTGCCGCGAGGCCTGCCAGTTCCAGGGCAGCAGTTCGACAACCCTGCTGGCCGGATGCGTGGCGATCCGGCCAAGCACATCGGCCAACCAGGCTTGCGGGTCGGCGTCGTTCAGCTTGGCGGTGACGATCAGCGAATACATCGCCGCGGCGCGCTGGCCGCCGCGGTCGGAGCCCGCGAACAGCCATGATTTCCTGCCCAGCGCGATGCCGCGCAGGGCGCGTTCGGCGGCATTGTTCGAGAGGCAGACGCGGCCATCGTCGAGGAACCGGGTAAACGCCGGCCAGCGCTTCAGCATGTAGTCCATCGCGCGCGCCAAGTCGTGCGTGCGGGACAGCCTGGCACGCTGCTCGCGCATCCATGCCTCGAACTCGACGACCAGCGGTGCGCTGACGGCTTGGCGCACGGCACGCCGCTGTTCGGCGCTATGGCGATTGATGCCGCGCTCGATCTCGAACAGTGCGTCGATGCGCCGCACTGCCTCCAGTGCAATCGGCGAGATGACCCCGGCGCTCTTGCCCTCGGCCACGCGGTGCGCGTTCTGCGTCACGTCCGCCAGGACAAAGAACGGCCGTCGCGCATGCACCCAGCAGGCCGCCTCCAGGATCGGCCCAGGCTGGCGGGCGGTGTCGTAGAGCTTGCCGTAGCCGCTGTAGGCATCGGCCTGGAGCAACCCGGCATAGCTGGCCAGATGCTCCTGCGGATGCACCCCGCCGCGGTCGCGCGAGTAGCGGAACGTCGCCGCCGGGGCGGCTGTGCCGCCGAATGGCCGGTCGTCACGGACATAGACCCAACATCGCCCGACATCGGTCTTGCCGCTGGCCAGTACCGGCACGGTGGTGTCGTCGCCGTGCAGCCGCTCGGCCGCCAGCACATGGGCATCGAGGCAGCGCGACAGCGGCGCCAGTGCCGCGCAGCAGGCACCCACCTGGTCGGCCAGGGTCGAGAGGCTGAGCGGCACGCCCTCCCGGGCATAGCGCTCGGCCTGGCGGTTCAGTGGCTGGTGCTGGCCGAACTTCTCGAACATGACCATCGCCAGCAGGCTGGGGCCGGCCCAGCCGCGCGGCGTCACGTGGAATGGCGCTGGCGCCTGGCTGACCTTCTCGCAGGCACGGCAAGAGAACTTCTCGCGCACGTGCTGGATCACCTTCCAACTGCGTGGGATCACCTCCAGGGTTTCGGTGATGTCCTCGCCCAGCTTGCGCAGCCGGGCGCTGCCGCAGCACAGGCAAGCGGTGGGCGCCGGCTCGACCACGCGTTCGCGCGGCAGATGCTCGGGAAAGGGCTGGCGCGCCGGTCGCCGGCGGGTGAACGGTGCGACCTGGGTGGTGCGCGCCGCGGCCTGTTCGGCGGCGATCTCGTCCTCGGTCGCCGAACTCGCCAGTTCGTCGAACCCCAGGGCCAACTGGTCGAGCAGTTGCACCGCGCGCTCGGAACGCTGGCCGTAGAGCTGGTGCTGCAGCTTGGCGATCTGCAGTTGCTGGTGCGCGATTAGCGCTTGGTCGTCGGCGGCGCGTGCCCTAGCATTGGCCAGTTCCGCCTCGACCTGCAACGCCCGCGTAGTTGCCGCCTGCAGCGCGGCCTGGAGCGCGGCGACATCTTCCGGCGGGGTGGTGGCGGCGTTGGACACGGCGACGATGGAATCACGCCTCGCCGCCGTTGGCACCGGAAAAATGCGTGCCGCGCCAGCGCTATCCCGCTACCTCGGGTCGCCAGGTGCGCTGCGGGTTCCGCCAGTCGATGCCGTCCAGCATGTAGGCCAGCTGCGCGCCGGAAATGGCCACGCAACCATCCGCCGGCGAGGGCCAGATGAAACGCCCACGCTCCAGCCGCTTGGCGTAAAGCGACATGCCAATGCCGTCATGCCAGACGATCTTGATCAGCGACCCGGCCTTGCCGCGGAAGACGTATAGATCCCCGGCATGCGGGTCGCGCCCCAGCGCCTGCTGCACCTGCAGCGCCAAGCCGTTCATGCCGCGCCGCATGTCAGTATGGCCCACCGCCAGCCAGACCCGCACACCCGAAGGGACCGGGATCATCCGCGCAATGCCGCCAGTACGCGGCGCAGCGCCGTGCTGGCTACGTTCTTCGGCACCCGCAGCGCGGTGCCATCGGGCAGCACGACTTCAATCTGCTGCGCTGGCCGGCAGAGCTCCGGCTCGGCCGGTGCCGGCGTGGCCAGCAGCGCTGGCGGCGAGGCCATGTGCGCGGGCTCCGGCACCACCTGCACTGGCAGGAAGACGGGCGGTGGTTCCGCTACCAGGGCACCGGAGCGCACCTGCTTGCGCCAGGCCCACAGCACGCTGCGGCTCACCTCATGCCGGCGCGCCACCTCCGCGAAGCAGGCGCCCGGGCTCGCGGCCTCGGCGACAATGCGCAGCTTGTCCTCGAGCCGCCAATGCCGCCGCGGCGTAAGCGTCCGGTGACGCGGCGATCGACCGTCAGGTTGCCGCGGCGTCTGCGTCGCTTGGCAGGTTCCATGGCAGAAGCTCGGCGACACGGCTGACGGGATG
>NZ_SMSJ01000190.1 GCF_004355005.1 Dankookia rubra | reverse complement strand
GGCTCCGGGCCGAGGCGGAGGCCGCCGCCCGCCGCGCGGCGGCGGCCGAGGCGCGGCTGGCCGAACTGGCCGCGCCGCGCGAGCGGATCGCGGCGCTGCGGCGGCTGCTGGCGCGCGAGCTCCACCCCGACACCGCCGCGCCACTCGGCGACCCGGCGCAGCAGGCCGCCTATGCCGAGGTCTTCAAGCGGGTCTGGCCGCGGATCGAGCGGGTGCTGGATGGGGCACCGGAGGAGGAGGCTTAGCCGCTATCGCGGTTCGCGTTCGGACATGAACACGGCACCGCTCCTGCCCATCTGCGGATTGCCTTCGGAGCGGATGCACGCGTCCGGGCGGTCACGCCCTGACGCGGCCTGCTCCGGGCCGCGGCGGCGCGTCGCGCCCCGTGAGGTATCCCGCGATGCCGAGCACCAGCGCCAGGGCCAGCGTCCCGAACGCGATCGGCCAAGCGGCCCCGGCGGGGGCGAAGGCCACCGCCCAGCCGGTCATCGCCGGCAGCGCCGCGCTGCCCAGGGTCTGCGCCAGGTTCACCGTGGTCGCGCCGCGCCCGACCAGGTGGTCCGGGAACAGCGACCGCCCATGCGCCACCACCACCACCGGGTAGCAGGAAAACAGGCACAGCCCGACCAGCAGCGCGACGGCCACGCCGAGCGGCGGTTGCGGCCAGAACGCGAGCGCCGCCAGCGTCAGCGCCGCCGCGCCCGCCATCCCGGCGACCAGCCATTTGCGGGTGTTCAGCCGCCGCTCCAGCGGCCCGACGCCGAGCAGCCCGGCGACCAGCGCCAGCCCCATGCCGAACAGCACCGCGCCGCGCGGGCCGGGGGCCAGGCCATGCACCTCGGACAGGTAGGGTCCGGCCCAGACCGCGATCACGGTCGCCATGGCGGCATAGCCGACCAGGTGCATCGCCAGGACCGGCAGCAGGCCGGGCGTCCGCCAGACCGTGAGCTGGCCGCGCAGCGCGCCCAGCAGCGTCTCGGCCGGGCGCGCCGGGGCTGGGCGGTCCGGCGGGTCGTCCCGCACCCAGCCCCACCAGAGCGCGGCGAGGCCGAGGGTCAGCACGCCCGAGAGCGCATAGGCGCCGCGCCAGCCGAAGGCCCCCGCCGCCGCGGCGAAGGGCGCGCCGGCCAGCAGGATGCCGCCCTGGCTGAGCGCGAAGACGCGCGCCAGCGCCGTGGTCAGCCCCGGCCCGGCATGCCAGCGGGCGCAGAGCACGACCGAGGCCATGAAGGAGGCGGCGCAGCCCACCCCCAGCAGGAAGCGCGCGGCGAGGAACCAGCCGGCATCCGGCGCCAGCGCCTGGCCCAGCGCGCCGAGCGCCGCCGGCATGGCCAGCCAGGCCACCGTCCGCCGCGGCCCGATCCGGTCGAGCGCCAGGCCGACCGGCACCTGCAGCAGCAGCAGGGCGAGGAAGAAGGCGCCGTTCGCCGCGCCCAGCAGCCCCGGCCCGCCGCCAAGCGCCGCCGCCAGCTCCGGCCCGACCACGCCGAGCGCGGCGCGGTGGAACTGGCTGGCGCCGGTCATCAGGGCGAGGGCGAGCAGCAGCCGCGTCGCCGGGGCGATGCCGGGCGCGGCTTTCGCATCCAAGGGCATCAGGCGGCGACCCCGAGCGCCTCGCCGAGCCGCCGCGCGCCCTCCGGCGTCACCGTCAGCCGGCGGCGGGCCAGCGGGTCGCCCTGGCCCTCGCCGGGCAGGCGGGACACCCAGTGGCGGCGCAGGCAGCAGGCGGCGATCTCCCGCCCCAGCCCGCCGGCCAGATGCGCCCGGCGCTCCGACCAGTCCATGCAGTCGCAGGCGAAGCGGCGCGCCTGCCGAGCGGCGGCGAGGTCGATGCCGAGCGCCGCCAGCCCCGTCTCCCCGGCCGGGGTCGCCGCCCAGCCGCCGGGGGCGGGGGCGATCCAGCCGCGCCCGGTCAGCCCGGCATGTACGGCGACGCCGAGCCGTCCGGCCAGGTGGTCGTAGCAGAGCCGGGCGCTGCGGAAGGCCTCGCCATGGGCCCAGCGGCGGGGCGGGGGCCCGACCGTGGCGGCGAGGCCGCCCAGCGTCTCGATCGCTGCGGCCACCTCCTCCGAGGCCAGGCGGTGGTAGCGGTGCCGGCCCTGCGGGTGGACCGCGACCAGCCCACCCTCGACCAGCCGCGCCAGATGCGCGCTGGCGGCCGGGGCGCCGATACCGGCGACGCGGGCCAGCTCCCCGGCGGTCAGCGCCTCGCCGGAGAGCAGCGCCTGCAGCATGGCGGCGCGGGGCGGTTCCGACATCAGGGCGGCGGTGGCGGCGAAGGCGGCGGGGTTGGTCATGGAGGCAGCCTAGCCCGGCTTTCGTGCGCGTGCTTCGGGCGCGCGCGAAGGACAGGCAGGCGGCGCTCGTGCCAGTCTGGCCGAAAGGGGAGTGCCGCCATGATTGCCGTGATCTTCGAGGTCGAGCCCGCCGACGGCCGGTTCGAGGACTACCTGGAGCATGCCGCCCGGCTGAAGCCGGAGCTGGAGAAGGTGCCCGGCTTCATCTCGGTCGAGCGGTTCCAGAGCATCAGCAACCCGGGAAAGCTGGTCAGCCTGTCGTTCTGGGAGGACGAGTCGGCGGTCGCCTGCTGGCGCACCCATCCCGGTCATCGCGGCTCGCAATCGGCGGGGCGGGAAGGGGTCTTTGCCGGCTACCGGCTGCGGGTGGCGGCCGTGCTGCGGGACTACGGGATGGCCGAGCGGCGGGACCAGGCGCCGGCGGATTCACGGGCGCTGCACGGCTGGTAGGAGAGGCGCCGCAAAAAGAGCTTGCTCACGGTTTCGTCAGATTGTATTCAATCTGCAGATCGCGGTTCCGTGAGGTTTATCCCATGAGCAACGCCACCCGCCCCCTTTCGCCCGCCGCGGCGGCCGCCCAGGCCCGCCGGTCCAGCCTGGCCACCATCCTCGCGCACAAGGCGCGCTGCCAGGTGCTGCCCCCGCTGCATGACGCCGATGTCGCGGCGATGCTCGCGGCCTTCGTCGAGCGTGGCGGCAAGGTGACGCAGTGCCCGACCGCCTGCGTCCTGCCGGTGCAGAACGGCACGGGCCTGGCCCTCGCCTGACTTCCCAAGCCCATCATCCCGCCAGGAATGCCATTCATGTCCCAGGTCATCCCCTTCCGCATCGTCCCGCCGATCCCGCAGGCCGATATTGCCACCCTGTCGGCCCGGCTGATCCAGGTCGAAACCGCGGAGACTGCCGACGAGGACCTGCTCGACGTGCTGGTCGAGGCCGAGGCGCGGGCGATCACCGCGCTGGCGCGGGCGCCGGCCGGCACCCTGGCGGAGATCCTGGTGAAGCTGGCGACGGTGGTGCGCCGGGCGGATGACGAGCGCGACGGGCCGCTTTCGGCCGGCGAGCTCAGCCTGCTGCGCTCGACCATGCGGGACCTGCAGCGGCTTTCCGCCGCACCGGCCGCCGCCGCCCGCGCCTGATTACGGGGCGGCGCCCGCCGCCGCAGCCCCTGCATGCGGAAAGGCCGGGCATGGCATGCCCGGCCTTCTTGCGTTTCGGCAGTCTGACGGCATGGGGGGGACCGGCCGGTCCTCCCGCCGCGAGCGCTGCAGCGGATCGCGTCCAGGTCCGGCCGCCGATCCGCTCCAGCCCTCCGTTCCCAGGGCAGCGTCACGCGTCGGGACGCTCGCGCCCCGACGCGAGCCTTTCTACCGCTTCCACCAGCCGCGGCGGCGCGGGGCGGTCTCGTCCAGCGCATCGACGCTGACCGGCTGCACCACGGGACCCTGCACCACCGTCTCGGCGGGCTCGGCGGCGGCGGCCGGTGCAGGCACGGGCGTCGGTTCGGGCGCGGCCGGCACGGGCGCCGGCTCGGCGAGCGCCGCCTCGGTCAGGCCGACCTCCGGCGCGGTGGTGATCGCCTCGACCTCGGGGGCGGCCGGCATCGCCTCCGGTTCGGCGGCGACCGGCTCGGCCGGGGCGGGCGCCTCGGCCGGGGGGACGTCGGTCCGCACCGGCTCGGCAGCCACCGGCTCGACCTGCCCCGACTCGACCTGCGCCGGCTCGACCTGCGCCGGCTCGACGGGAGCCGCCTCCATGGTCCTGTCCGCGGGGGCCGCGGCGATCGGGAAGGCGGCGCGGGCACGGCGGCTGGCGGTCGCGGCGGCTTCGGCGGCGGCCTCGGCCGCCTCCATCGCCGCCAGGATGTCGTCCACCTGCCCGGCGAAGGGATCGGCCGGGGTCGGGCCCATGTAGCGCGGCTGCGGCTGCGGCTGCGGTTGCGCCTGGGGCTGCGGGGCGCGCGGCGGCGGGGCCTCCTCGCCCTCGCGGCCATTCGGCGCGCCGCGACCGCGACGGCCACGCCGGCGGCGGCGCTGCGCCTC
>NZ_SMSJ01000018.1 GCF_004355005.1 Dankookia rubra | reverse complement strand
CAGCAGCTGGTCCAGCAACTCATCAGCGATGTGCGGCGCCTTCCGTCGAGCCATGGGGGAGCTCCTTCCATTCCCTCATGACCGGCAACACACGGAAATGCCGACAGTCCCGCTCCGGCGCGGCAGATGTCGTAGGCAAACCCCACCCAGGCCGCCTCCATGCCCCAGCCCAATCCGCCACCCCGCCGCGTCCCTCTCTTCCGCAACAACCGCAACCAGGCCATCCGCATCCCGGTGGAGATCGAACTTCCCGGCCAGGACGCCCTGATCCACCGCGAGGGCAACCGCCTGATCATCGAGCCCGTGCGCGAGGCCGGCCTGCTCGCCCTGCTCGCCGGCTGGGCGCCGCTGGACGAGCCTTTCCCCGACATGGACGAGACCCTCCTGCCGCCGCCGCCTGTCGCGCTGTGACGCGCACCCTGCTCGACACCAACATCGTCCCCGACCTGATGCGCAATCCCCAGGGCCGCGTGCCGCCCCACATCGCCCGCGTCGGCGAGGGTGCCATCGCCCCCGGCATCGTCACCGCCGCCGAGCTTCGCACCGGCGCTGCCCGCAGCGGCTCGCCCCGGATCCAGGCCCGCGTCGCGGCGATCCTCGGCCAGCTTCCCATCCTGCCGCTGGAAGCCCCGGCCGACGCCGCCTATGGCACCCTCCGCACCGCGCTAGACGCCGCCGGCACCCCGATCGGCCCCAACGACCTGCTGATCGCCGCCCATGCCCTGGCGCTCGGCGCCACCCTGGTCACCGCCAACCTCCGGGAGTTCCAGCGCGTCCCCGGCCTCGCGCTGGAGAACTGGCTCGCGCCCGACCCCGCAACCATGTGATTCCCGGGCCCCGGCCTGACCGTTAGCCTTACGAAGGCCGATTCACCGAAGGCGGAGGCCACCATCCGATGCATCGCCACGCCGGCCTCCGCGCCGCTTTCCTGCTCTGTGCGCTCTTCGCCGCCCCCCTCCGCCCCGCCACCGCCAACCCACCCCCCACCCTGGACTGGACCCCCTGCGCCAGCCCCGCCCAATCCGGCTTCGACTGCGCCCGCTTCGAGGTCCCGCTCGACCACCGCCACCCCGAGCACCGCCGCCTCACGCTCTCCGTCGTCCGCCGCCCGGCCGAGGACCCGTCCCGCCGCATCGGCACGCTCTTCTTCAACCCCGGCGGCCCGGGCGGCGCCGGCACAAGGGACCTGCCGGCCTGGCTGCCGCTCTTTCCCGCGCCGCTGCGCGCCGCCTTCGACCTCATCTCCTGGGACCCCCGCGGCATCGGCGACAGCGACGGCATCCAGTGCTTCCCGAATGCCGAGGCCGAGGCCGCCTTCTTCGACGGCATCCCGACCGGCAGCTTCCCCGTCGGGTCAGCCGAACAGGCCGCCTGGATCACCCGCTTCGAGGCCTATGGCCGCCTCTGCGAGGCCCGCAATGGCGCCCGGCTGGCGCATGTCTCGACCGCCGACACGGCGCGCGACCTGGACCTGCTGCGCCAGGCGGTGGGCGAGGCGAAGCTCAGCTATCTCGGCGTCTCCTACGGGACCTATCTCGGCGCGGTCTATGCCAACCTGTTTCCCCGGGGCGTCCGCGCCATGGTGCTGGACGGCAATGTCGACCCGGTCGCCTGGAACGCGCGGGGGACCGGGCTCAGCACGGCGCTGCGCCTGCTGAACGACATCGCCACCGGCCGCACGCTGGACCGCTTCCTCGACCTCTGCGGCGCGGCCGGGCCCGGGGCGGGGGAGGGCGCCTGCGCCTTCTCGGCCGGCAGCCCGGCGGCGACGCGGGCGAAGTTCGCGGCCCTGCTGGACCGGCTGCGCCAAGGCCCCATCACGGCCGAGGGCGTGTCCATCGACTATGCTGGGCTGCTGGCGGAAATGCAGGGCGTGCTCTTCACGGTGGAGCCGCGGCCCGGCGGCTTCCGCGGCTGGGCCTTCGCCGCCGGCCTGCTGCAGGCGCTGCACGACGCGCCGGCGGCGGCGCCCGCGGCTTCGCCCCCGCCCGCGGCGGCGCCGGTGCCCGAGGCGGAGGATCCCTACACCAGCCCGCTGCAGGACCTGGCCGTGGAATGCGCCGAAAGCCCCAACCCCCGCCGCGGCGCCGCCTTCCGCCGCCTCGCGGAATTCGCCGTCGGCCGCGGCGGCCCGGTGGGGGAGGTGCTGAGCTGGGGCGACGAGCCCTGCTCCGCCTGGCCGGCCCGCGCCGCCGAGCGCTATGCCGGCCCCTGGGACCGCAACCCGGCGCCGGTGCTGGTGATCGGCAATACCTTCGACCCCTCGACGGCCTATGAAAACGCCGTCGCCATGGCCGGGCTGCTCGGCCAGGCGCGGCTGCTGACGGTGGAGGGGTACGGCCACACCGTGCTGCTGAACCCGAGCCGCTGCGCCGCGGCGATCGAGAGCGCGTACCTGATCGAGGGCACCCTGCCGCCCGAGGGGACGGTTTGCGCGCAGGACGCCGCCCCCTTCCGCCGGGGCGCCGGGTCAGGACCTCCATAGGAATAACATCTTGAGTATCGCGGCGCCTCTGGTTTATCCTGGCCCCGCCACCCGACCCCGAAGGAGCCCCATGCCGCTGCCGAGCCCTGGCGGTCCTGGCCCGGCATGCAAGGTCGCCCCCAGGGTTTGTCCGAAACCGCGACGCCGCGTTTTGGCGCTTCAACTCCTCAATTCCTCAACCGCACGCGGCGAGGCCGGCCGCCGTCCTGGCGTTCCCGCGGATAGGGCCGCGCCGGCCTCAACCCGGTTGAGCCGGATTGAGCGGATTGAGCCGCGGCAGGCCCTGACCGGGACCGGCCGCCTTGTCCCGGTGCAGGCACTGCCCGCGCCGCGGGCAATGCGCGCGCCGGACCTGCCGCGGGACCCGCCGGCGGGGCTGGCGCGCCGCTCCCGTCATGCCAAGCTGCCGCCGCGGACGGAGTGCGGCCCATGGCAAACCTCGACCCCATCGAGTTCGAGCTGTTCAAGAACGCCCTCTTCTCCATCGCGGACGAGATGGCGCTGACCGTCCACCGCACGACCTATTCGGCCGTGCTGAAGGACAACATGGACTACAGCACCGCCTTCTGCGACGCGGAGGGGCGGCTGGTGGCGCAGGGCCTCACCCTGCCCAGCCATCTCGGCAGCATCCCGGAAGCCCTCGCCGCGGTGATGCGCCGCTACGGCGACACGATGGCGGAGGGCGACATCTTCGTCCTCAACGACCCATTCGAGGGAGGCATGCACCTCCCCGACATCTTCCTCTTCCAGCCGATCTACATGGACGGGGAGCGCGTGGCGATCGCCGCCACCATCTGCCACCACACCGATGTTGGCGGCCGGGTGCCGGGCTCGAACGCCTCGGACAGCACGGAAATCTACCAGGAAGGCCTCCGCATCCCGCCGCTCCGGCTCTACGAGCGCGGGGTGCCGAATGCCACGCTGCACCTGCTGATCGAGCGCAACGTGCGGGTGCCCGTGAAGGTCTTCGGCGACCTGCGGGCGCAGCTCGCCGCCTGCACCATCGCCGAGCGGGCCTTCAAGGACCTGGTGGCGCGCACCGGCCTCGAGCAGACGCGCTTCTACATGAACGAGCTGCTGGACTATGCCGAGCGCCTGACCCGCGCCGCGCTGCGCGACCTGCCGGACGGGGAATGGCGGTTCGAGGACCATATTGACGACGACGGCGTCGAGGTGGGCCGGCCCATCCCGCTCCGCGTCCGCATCGAGAAGCGCGGCGACCACATGCTGGTGGACTGGACCAGCTCGAGCCCGCAGGTGAAGGGCGCCATCAACAACACCTTCAGCTACACCCGTTCGGCCGCCTATTGCGCGGTGAAGTCCATCCTGCCCGCCAACATCCCGAACAACGAGGGCTATTTCCGGGCGATCGAGGTGATCGCGCCCAAGGGCACCATCGCCCATGGCGAGCTGCCGGCGGCCTGCGCGGCGCGCGGCCTGACCGGGTTCCGGATGGTCGATTGCCTTTTCGGCGCGCTGGCGCAGATGCTGCCGGACCGGGTCGGCGCGGCGGGGGACGGCGGCAATATCGGCGTCTCGATCGGCGGCTACACGCCGCAGCGGCAGCCCTTCATCTACGTGGACTTCACCTGCTCCGCCTGGGGCGGCCGGCCCTTCGCCGATGGCTGCGACGGCAACAGCCACATGTTCGCCAACATGGCCAGCCCGAGCATCGAGGTGACCGAGACCGAGCAGCCGATCCAGATCCTGAAATACGAATTCCTGGCCGACACCATGGGCGCCGGCCAGTACCGCGGCGGCGCGCCCTTCTGCCGCGAGTACCGCTTCCTTGAGGCCGAGGGCGTGCTGCAGGTCCGCGCCGACCGCCGCGCCTATCCGCCCTTCGGCCTGCAGGGCGGTGGCGCCGGCGCGCCCTCGATGAACTGGCTGACGCGGGACGGCGCGACCGAAGCGCTGCCCTCGAAATTCTGCATCACGCTGCAATACGGCGACGTCTTCCGGCTGGAGGTCCCGGGCGGCGGCGGCTGGGGCGATCCCTTCGCGCGCGACCCCGCAGCGGTGCTGGCGGACGCGCGCAACGGCCTGGTCTCGGTTGCGGCGGCCCGGGCGGAATACGGCGTCGCCATCGCCGCCGGCTGGACGGTGGACGCCGCCGCCACCACGGCCCTGCGCGCCGGGCCCCGCGCGCCGCTGGCCGCCATCAGCCGGGTGCGCGCGGCATGAGCTGGCGCGTCTCGGCCGATATCGGCGGCACCTTCACCGACCTGGTCGCCATCGGCCCCGGCGGCGCGCTGCGGACGAAGAAGGTCTCCTCCAGCGTCGGCGACTACGGCCGCGCCATCGTCGAGGGGCTCGACGAGCTGTTCGCCGAGGCCGGCTTCGTGGCGGCGGAGGTCGAGGAGGTGCTGCACGCCACCACCGTCGCATCCAACGCGATCCTCGAGCACAAGGGGGCCAGGACCGGCCTGATCACCACGGCCGGCTTCCGCGACGTGCTGGAGATCCGCACGCTGCGGATGCCGCGCCTCTACGACCTGGGCTGGGAGAAGCCGGCGCCGCTGGTGCCGCGCCACCTCCGCCTCGGCGTCGCGGAACGAGTAAACGTGCGGGGCGAGGTCGAGACTCCTCTGGACGAGGCCGGCGCCGTCGTCGCGGTCGATGAACTGCTGGCCGAGGGCGTCGAGGCGATCGCCGTCTGCTTCCTGCACTCCTATGCCAATCCGGCGCATGAACGCCGGCTCGGCGAGATCATCGCCGCCCGCGCGCCGGGCCTGCCGGTCTCGCTCAGCGTCGACGTCCTGCCTGAGATGAAGGAGTACGAGCGCACCTCGACCACCGTCATCAACAGCTATATCGGCCCGGTCCTCGGCCGCTACCTCGCCTCGCTCGCGCGCGACTTGGCCGGCGCCGGGCTGGCGGCGCCGCTGCTGCTGATGCAGAGCTCGGGCGGGCTCATGCCGGCAGCCGAGGCGGCGCGCCTGCCTGTCCATGTCGTGGAGAGCGGCCCCGCCGCCGGCGTCGTCGGCGCGCAGGCCCTGGCGAAGCGGATCGGCGTGCCGGACGCCATCTCCTTCGACATGGGCGGCACCACCGCGAAGGCCGGCGTCATCGAGGGCTACGAGGTCACCCGCGCCGGCGAGTACAGCGTCGGCGGCGGCATCATGGTCGGCTCCCGCCTGCTCTCGGGGGCCGGCTACCAGCTGAAGGTCCCGGCGATCGACCTGGCGGAGGTCGGCGCTGGCGGCGGATCGCTGATCTGGCTCGACGCCGCCGGCGCGCCGCAGGTCGGGCCGGAAAGCGCCGGGGCAATGCCCGGCCCGGTCTGCTACGGCCGCGGCAACGCGCAGCCGACCGTGACCGACGCGAATGTCGTGCTCGGCTATCTCAATCCGCATGCGCTGGTCGGCGGCGCGCTGCCGATCGATGCCTCGGCGTCGCGCGCCGCGATCATCGCCAAGATCGCCGGCCCGCTCGGGCTGGGCGCGGAGGACGCGGCGCACGGCGCGCACCTGATCGCCGCATCGAACATGATCCGCGCGATCAAGGCGGTTTCCTCGGAACGCGGCCGAGATCCGCGCGGCTTCGCCCTGGTCGCCTTCGGCGGCAACGGGCCGCTGTTCGCCGCCGGGATGGCGCGGGCACTGGGCATGACGCGCGTGGTGGTGCCGCCCTCGGCCGGCGTCTTCTCCGCGCTGGGCTTGCTCGCCTCGGATGTCGAGGTGCACCTGTCGCGCTCCTGGCGCCGCCTTGCGCGCGGCCTCGACCCCGCCGCGCTGGAGGCTGCCGCCGCGGCGCTGGAAGCGGAGGCGCGGGCGCGGCTGGCGGCGCAGGGCTTCCCGCCCGCGCGCATCGGGATCCGACGCGCCGCGACGCTGCGCTACCAGGGCCAGTCGTTCGAGTTGCAGGTGGGCTTCGCCGCCGGAGAGGGGCCCGGCGTCGTAGAGGAGCGCTACGGTGCCGAGCATGAGCGCACCTATGGTCACCGCGCCGGCGCCGAGGAACCTGTCGAGTTCGTCACCCTGCAGGTAATCGGCATCGGCCTGCCCGACCGCCCGCGGCTGCCGGACCGCCTTTCGCCGCACGCGATCGCGCCGACGCAGCCCTCGCGTCCCGCCTTTTTCGGCCGTGCGCTCGGCTGGCGCGAGACGGCGGTCATCGCCCGTGGCGCGCTCGTCGCGCCCCGGCCGGGCCCAGTGATCATCGAGGAATACGACTGCACATGCCTGGTGCCGCCCGGCGCGACCGCATCGCTCGACGGCTTCGGCAACATCGTCATCGACATCGAGGGGGAGCCTTCCGCATGAGACACCTGCTTCTGGGCGCCGTCACGGCGCTCGCGCTGGACGCAAACGCATCGGCGCAATCCGTCCCGGCCGGACCCAAGGTCAGCGTCGTCGCGGTGACGCAGCCGCTGCCGACCCAGCCGCAATATACCCGCGTCGATATCCCCGTGCTGAAGGAAGGCCTGGCGGCGAAAAGCGGCGGCCGGATCGAGGTGCAGCTTTCGACCCATGCCGAGCACAACCTTTCCGGCACCGAGCTCGTCCGCCTCGTCCGCTCCGGCCAGGCCGATATCGCCGCCGCCACGCTGACCACGCTCTCGGGCGACGTGCCGATCCTCGACGGGGTCGACCTTGCCGGCCTGGCGCCAAGCATCGACGGCGCGCGCAGGATCGCCGAGGCGATGCTGCCGGTGGTGAACAAGGACCTGGAGCGCTTCGGCGCGCGGCTGATGGTGATCTATCCCTTTCCGGCGCAGGTGGTCTACTGCCGCGCGCCCTTCGCCAGCCTCGCCGACCTCAAGGGCCGCAAGATCCGCACCTTCGGCAACTCGCTGGTGGATTTCTACACCGCGCTCGGTGCCCAGCCGGTCTCGATCGGCTTCCCCGAAGTCTATTCGGCGCTCGAGCGCGGCGTGGTCGATTGCGCCATCACGGGGACCGGCAGCGGCGTCGCCGCCCGCTGGCCGGAGGTGACGACGCATGTATCCAACCTGCCGGTCTCCTGGGCGCTGGCCGGCTACATGGTCAACCTCGCCTGGTGGAACAAGCTGGACCCGGTGGTGCGCTCGGTGCTTGAAGCGGCCTTTGCCGAGGTCAACGACAAGCAATGGGCGCTCGGCGATGCGGCGACGCGCGACGGGCTAGATTGCGCGACCGGCAAGGCGGAAAGCTGCAGGATCCACACCCTGGCGACGCGGCCGATGACCGAGGTGCCGGCGACCGAGGCCGACCGCGCGGCCACGCGGGAGATCCTCGACAAGACCGTGCTGCCCGGCTTCGTCAGGCGTTGCGGCGCACGTTGCGGCGAGGTCTTCAATCAGGTGATCGCGCCGATCGCCGGCGTGCGCTTCGGCGGGTGAGCGGGACGGCCACGCTGCCTGCGCCGCTCCGTGCGGCGCAGGCCTTGCGGGCTGGCGTCTCGACGCTCGCCGCCTTCATGGCGCACGTCGCCGGCTGGAACTACATCGCCTGCGCGCTTTTCATCACCTTCGACGTCGTTGCGCGCAGCCTGTTCGGCTTCTCCTCCAAGGCCACCATCGAGGTCACCGGCTACATGCTGGCCGGCGGCATCGCCTGGGGGCTGGCGCATACCCTTGCGCGGCGGGCGCATATCCGCGTCGATGTCTGGGTGAACCGACTGCCACTCGGCCTCCGTGCCGCCCTGCACCTGGTCGCGCTGCTGCTACTCGGCGGCTTCGCCGCATTCTGCGCCTGGGCCGCCTATGGGCTGGTGGATGAAAGCCTGATGTTCGACGCGCATGACAACAGCGCGCTGCGCGTGCCGCTCGCGGTGCCGCAGGGCATCTGGACCTTCGGCATCCTTGCGTTCTGTGTCATGATCCTGGTGCTGGCGATCGAGTCCGTACTCTCGCTCATCCTCGGACGCCGCGAGGAGCTCGACCGCCTGCTCGGTTCCCGCACCCTGGAGGACGAGACGGCCGAGGCGCTCGAGGCGGTCGAGATGGCGCGGGAGGGTGCGCGGTGATCGCCGTCGTCTTCCTGCTGGTGTTGCTCGCGGCCGCCATTTTCGCCGCGGCAACCGGCGGCCAGGCGGTGCCGGTGGCGGAGATCCTGGCGCTGACCGGCGCCTTCCTCGTCTTCTTCGGCGCCGGCGTCTACATCGCCGCGGTGCTGGGACTGCTCGGCATCCTGATTGGCCTTACGTTCTCCGACCGGCCCTGGTGGGCCTTCGCCGGCCAGACCTTGTGGGGGCCGTCCTCCAACTTCGTGCTGGTCGCGGTGCCGCTTTTCCTGCTGATGGGGGAGATCCTGCTGCGCGCCGGACTTTCGGACCGGTTGTATCGCGCGCTGAACGTATGGCTGAACCGGCTGCCCGGTGGGTTGCTGCACACCAACATCGTCTCCTGCGCGGTGTTCTCGGCGATCTCGGGCAGCTCGGTGGCCACCGCCGCGACGATGGGATCGGTCGCGCTGCCCTACTTCAACGATACGCCCTACAGCCAACGCATGGTGCTCGGCTCGCTGGCGGCGGGCGGCGCGCTCGGCAACCTGATTCCGCCTGGCATCACCTTCATCATCTACGGGCTGATCACCGAGACCTCGGTCGGCGCGCTCTATATTGCCGCGCTGCTGCCCTCCCTGCTGGTCACCGGGCTTTTCATCGGCGTGATCCTGATTCACGGGATGGCTCATCCCATGGAGAAGCCGGCGCGGCTGCCGCTGGCCATGAAGCTTCGGGCGCTGGTCGATCTGGTGCCGACCCTGCTGCTGATGCTGCTGGTACTCGGCTCGATCTATGCCGGCTTCGCAACGCCGACCGAGGCGGCGGCGCTCGGCGTGGTCGGCGCCGCCTTCTTCGCCGCGGTCGAGGGCAAGCTGTCCTTCCGGCTGCTGAATGCCAGCGCCGAGGCGACCGCGCGCAACACCGCGCTGCTCGGGCTGATCATCTTCGGCGCCTACCTGCTGAACTACCTGCTGACCGCGATCAATGTGCCGCAGACCCTGGCCGGCTTCATCGGCGGGCTGCCGCTGCCGCCCTGGGCGATCATGGCCTGCATCCTGGCGCTCTATCTGGCGCTCGGCACCTTCATGGAGGGCTTCTCCATGATCATCACCACGGTGCCGGTGGTCTTCCCCATCGTGACGGCACTCGGCTACGATCCGATCTGGTTCGGGGTGATGGTGACGATGCTGGTGGAGATCGCGCAGATCAGCCCGCCGGACGGCACCGTGATGTACGTGCTGCAGGGGATGCGGCCGCGGCCCGGGCCGATCACCGATGTCTTCGTCGGCGTGACGCCCTTCCTGGCCGCCTATCTGTTGGCGGTGGCACTGCTGATGATCTGGCCGGGGATTGCGCTCTGGCTGCCACGGGTTATGGGGTGAGCCATGAGCGAGCGACCGGTCCGCATCGCCGTCGACATCGGCGGCACCTTCACCGACCTTCAGGTGCTCGACGCGCGCGATGGCAGCGTGCGCGCCTGGAAGACGCCGACGACGCCGGACGACCCGAGCATCGGGCTGTTGCGCGGCGTCACCGAGGCGGCCGAGCGTTTCGGCTTCGCGCTGGCCGATGTCGGGCTGCTGCTGCACGGCACCACCATCGCCACCAACGCGGTGCTGGAGAGGAAGCTCGCCCGCGGCGTGCTGCTGACCACGGCGGGCTTCGAGGACGTGCTGGAGATCACCCGGCACGTCCGGCGCGAGCTCTACAAGGTCGATCCGGATCCCTTTCCCTGCCTGATCGAGCGGGACCACCGCATTGGCGTGCCGGAACGCATGCGGGCGGACGGCACCGCGGAGCAGCCGCTGGACGAGGCTGCGGTGCCGGCGCTGCTGGCGCGGATGGATGCGCTGGGCGCGGAGTCGGTCGCGGTCTGCCTGCTGCATGCCTATGCCAATGCCGCGCATGAACAGCGGCTCAAGGTGCTGATCCAGGCGGCGCGGCCGGCCTTGCCGGTCTCGCTGAGTTCGGAGATCAGCCCGGAGATCCGCGAATACGAGCGCAGCAGCACCACGGTGCTGAACGCACTGCTGATGCCCGTGGTGAAGGTGTATCTCGACAAGCTCGAGGCGCGGCTGGGGGAGGGCGGCTTCCACCCGCTGGTCTTCCTGGTGCAGTCGAACGGCGGCGTCTGCAGCCTGCGACACGCGGCGGAGCAGCCGGCGCGGCTGCTCCTGTCCGGCCCTTCGGGCGGTGCCCTGGCGGCGGGACGCATCGCGCAGCTGCTGGCGCGGCCGAACCTGGTCGCGGTGGACATGGGCGGCACAAGCTACGACGTCTCGGTCGTGCAGGATGGCCGGGTTTCCGTCGTGACGCAGGGCGAGATCGATCGGCTTCCCGTGCGCCTGCCGATGGTGGAGATGCGCACGATCGGCGCAGGCGGCGGCTCGATCGCCAGCGTCGATCATGGTGGGCGGCTGACCGTCGGGCCGCGCAGCGCCGGCTCGCGCCCCGGCCCGGTCGCCTATGGCCGCGGCGGGTTCGAGCCGACGGTGACGGACGCCAACCTGGCACTTGGCCGGCTGGATCCGGAGTATTTCCTGGGCGGCATGATGAAGCTCGACATGCCGGCGACGCGCGTGGCGATCGCGGCAAAGGTCGGGACGCCGCTCGGGCTTGCGGTCGAGCCGGCGGCGCTCGGCATGCTGACGGTGGTCAATGCCAATCTCGGCGCCGCGGTGCGGCTTTCGCTGTTCGAGAAGGGGCTCGATCCGCGCGAATTCTCGCTGCTGTCCTTCGGCGGTGCCGGCGGCCTGCATGCGACCGATGTCGCGGCCGAGATGGGCATCCGCGAGGTGATCTTCCCGCGTGAGCCCGGGACGCTCTCCGCCTATGGCATCCTTTATAGCGACCTGGTGCAGGACATCGCGCGGTCACGCGTCATGGCCGCGGTGCCGGCAAGCCTGCCGGCCATCGCGGCGCTGGTAGCGGAGCTGCGCGCAGAGGCGGATGCCGGGCTCGCGCGGGACGGCGTGCCGCCGGAGCGGCGCGCGATCGCCGTGGCCGCCGACATGCGCTACCACGGCCAGGCCTTCGAACTGCTGGTGCCCTGGCCCGACGCATTGGACCTGCCGGCCTTGCTGGCGCGCTTCCATGCGATGCACCGTCAGCGGTTCAGCTATGCGGACGAGAAGGAGGCGGTGGAGATCGTGACCCTGCGCGCGATCGCCACCGGTCGCCTGCCGAAGCCGGATGCGGCGGAGCCCGCGCCGGCTACGCGTGCCGCGTTGAAAGGCACGCGCCGCGTCTTTGAGGACGGTGCCTGGCGCGACGTGCCGGTCTGGGACCGTGAGGCATTGCCACCGGAGGACCGCATCACCGGCCCCGCATTGGTCGAGGAGCCCTTCGCCACCCACTGGATCGGCCGCGGCTGGACCGCGAGCCTCGGCGCCGCCGGCGCGCTGATTGCCCGGAGTGATGCGTGATGCTGGGACCGATCGAGATCGAGGTCATCCGCAATGCCCTGACTGCTGCCGCGGCGGAGATGGACGTGACGGTGTGGCGGACCTCTCGCAGCACAATCGTGCGCGAGCTGCTGGACTATTCGACCGCCGTTTTCGACGCCGAGGGCAACAATCTGGCGCAATCGGCGCGTATCCCGAGCCACCTGAACAGCATGTCGCATTTCCTGCGCGAGCTTCTGGACAGGTATGTCGACCCTGCGACATGGGGGCCGGATGACGTCGTCATCTCGAACGATCCCTATTGCGGCGGCCAGCACCTGCCGGACATCTGTGCCTTCAAGCCGGTCTTCCATGATGGCCGGCGCATCGCGTTCGTCGGTACGCTTTGCCACCATATCGACGTCGGCGGGCTGGTTGCCGGCAGCTATGCTGCCAAGGCGATCGAGATCTTCCAGGAAGGCCTCCGCATCCCGCCGCTGAAGCTGATCGAGAACGGCGTCCGGAACGAGGGTGTCTGGGCGATGATCCGGCAGAATATCCGGAAGCCCGACCTGCTGCTCGGCGACCTGCAGAGCCAGATCGCCTCGCTCGAGGTCGGCGCCGCGGCCCTGCGCCGGCTGGCGACGCGCTACGGCGCGGAGGGCATGCTGGAAGCCGGACGGCGGATCCTCGACATGAGCGAGGCGGCGATGCGCGCGGCAATCGGCCGCATGCCGGACGGCACCTATCAGTTCACCGACTGGCTCGACGACGATGGGATAGAGCTCGACAAGCCAATCAAGCTGCACGTGGCGCTGACGATCAAGGGCGAGGAGATCTCGGTCGACCTCTCCGGTTGCTCGCCGCAGGTGCAGGGCCCGACCAACGCGACGCTGGCCAGCAGCAATGCCGCGGTGATGTTCGCGGTCATGTGCGCCTGCGACGAGCCCTTCGCCGCCAATGCCGGCTGTTACCGCCCGATCAGCACCTTCGCCCCGGAAGGCCTCGTGGTGAATGCCCGCCACCCCGCCCCGGTGGTGCATCGCATCGCCGTCACGCATCGCCTGCTCAACGCCATGTTCGGTGCGCTGCACCAAGCGGTGCCGG
This sequence comes from Dankookia rubra, assembly GCF_004355005.1. Lineage (GTDB taxonomy): Bacteria > Pseudomonadota > Alphaproteobacteria > Acetobacterales > Acetobacteraceae > Paracraurococcus > Paracraurococcus ruber_A. The sequence continues at coordinate 99,558 of NZ_SMSJ01000018.1, read as the reverse complement.
ACCGCATTCCGGCCGCCTATTACGGCAATTCCTATGTCTGCACCTTCCAGACCGTCGCGGCCGATGCGAGACGGGAGGTGCTGGTTGAGATCGAGATCGGTGGCACCGGCGCGCATCCCGCGAAGGATGGCGTCAATGCACTGTCCTCGGGCATGCACAACAACAGCAACATCCCGATCGAGATGATCGAGGCGCAGGCACCGCTGACCGTCACGCGCTACGAGCTGCTGGCAGATTCCGGCGGCATCGGGACCCGGCGCGGGGGGCTTGGTTTGCTGCGGGAGTGGCGGGTCGACAGTCCGCGCTGCTTTTTCACCGCCAACATGGACCGCTTCGTCCATGCGCCATACGGGCTGGCCGGCGGTGGCCCGGCCGCGACCGGTCGGCTGGTGCTGACGCGCGATGGCGCCGAAAGCCCGCTGCCGCCGAAGTCGGACAACGTGCCGCTGCAGCGGGGCGATCGGGTGCGGCTGGAAACCTCGGGCGGCGGCGGTTTCGGCGATCCGGCCGCGCGCGACCCGGCAGCGCGGGCACGCGACCTGGCCCTCGGCTACGTCACGCGATGAGCTTCGATCCGCGGGCTCATCGCTTGGTGCCGGAGCAGCGCTGGTTCGGCGACTTCGTCCTCGGCGAACGCTTTCCGCTGCCGAGCCGCACGATGACCAGCGGCTTGTTCGCCGCCTTCCAGGCTGCCTCGGGCGACAACCACCCGATCCACTACGATGCCGAATACTGCAGCGCGCATGGGCTGTCGGGGATGCTCGCGCATGGCTACCAGGTGGCGATCCAGACCTGCGCCGGCGCCGGGCTCTTCCCGCACATGGTTGAGGATTCGCTGAAGGGCTTCCTCGAGCAATCCAGCCGCTTCCTGCACCCGGTGGTGCTCGGCGATACGCTCTATCCCCTGCTGGAAGTGGACGAGCTGACACCGCAGCGAACCACCGGCATCCTCGGCCTGCGGGCGACCGTCCACAACCAGCACGCGGTGCAGGTGCTGGAAGGCCGCCACCGCTACCTGCTGCGGATGCTCCCGGTCTAGTCGGCCTGGCGCAGGCCGGACGCGGCGATCAGCTCGGCGTATTTCCCTACCTCGGCGCGGACGTAGCGGCCGAACTCCGCGCGGTTCAGGTAGCGGATGGGATGGGCGGCGCGGGTCATCGTTTCCACCACGCTCGGCGTGCGCAAGGTGCGCGCGCAGGCGCCGTCAAGGCGGTCCAGCACCGTATCGGGCGTGCCGGACGGGGCGAAGATGCCGGTCCAGAGCGGGAAGACCAGATCATGGCCGAGCTCCCGCAGGGTCGGCGCGTCCGGCGTGTCCGCGCTGCGCCGCTCGGCGAAGACGGCTATGGCGTGCAGCCCGTATTGCTGCACCAGGTTGGCTTCCGCCGTCAGCATCAGCACCGTGCCCTGCTGCATCGCGAGCACGCTGTCGCCCGAGCCGCGGAAGGGTACATGGTTCATCTCGATGCCGAGCGCGCGGGTCAACCCGGTCATCGCCAGGTGGCCGAGCCCGCCGACGCCACCCGAGGCATAGGGCACCTGGCCCGGTGCAGCCCTGGCCCGCGCGGCGATGTCGGCCACCGTGCGGAGGCCGGAGGTCTTCGGCGTCATCAGCGTCGCCGGCGCCTCTGCCACCAGGCAGACCGGGGCGAGCTGGTCGGCCCTGTAGGGCGCGTTGGCGCGGAAGCTCGGCTGGATCGCCACCGCCGCCATGGAGGTCAGCAGCAGGGTGGTGCCGTCGGGCTTGGCACGCACGACCTCCGCAGTGCCGATGGTGCCGGTGGCGCCCCCGACGTTGCGGATGATGAGCTGGACGCCGAGTTCCTCGGCGAGCACCGGCTGCACCAGCCGTCCGATGATGTCGGTGCCGCCGCCGGCCGGCCAGGGGATCACCATCTGGACCTGGGCGCTGGCCTGGCCCGACAGCAGCAGCCCGGCCAGCATGGCGGCCAGGCGCGATGCGAGTGGCACCTTTTCGTCTCCTCTCCCAGCGGGCCCGCTTGTCGCCGCGGGTCCCGTGCGGAGAGGCTACCGAGGGCGCTGCCGGGATATCAAGCAATCAGCTTGCGGACGTAGCGCCGCGTGCCGCGGAACAGCGGCCGGATGCGCTCGCACCAGGCGGTGCTGCGGCCGGCGATCCACTCGGGCGATTGGTTCACCTCCGGCCGCTCGAACCGATAGGCGGCCAGCAGGTTCGGGCGGCCCTCGTCGAGCCGCTTGTAACGCGTGCCGCCGATGCAGCCGGGCACGCTGGTCAGCAGCGGCAGGTGCTCCTTCTCGTACCATTCGTAGACCGCCGGCAAGTCGGCCTCGGCGATATCGAGCTCGACCGTGTAGAGGAAGGGCGCTGGGCGGCTCACGTCGCCGAGCGAGGCGATGAAGGCATAAGGGATGCCGTCTGTGGCGCTGGCCGGCGGGTTCTCCAGCCAGTGCCAGGTATCGGCGGGGTTCTCCAGGTCCTGGTAGCGCGTGCCCGCGCCGCGTCCAGGCTGGATCAGCAGGTCGGCCATCGGGTTTCCTCCTGTCGTTTGTGGGGGCAGTATCGCCGGCAACGCGCAAACGACAAGCGGAGGACACATTGCCATGGCCCGCATCCCCTATGCCGACCCCGAGGCGCCGGAGAACCGCGAGGCGGCGGCCTATATCGTCGCCAGCCGCAAGAAGCTCGGCCACCTCCACCGCATGCTGCTGAACAGCCCGCCCGTGGCGAAAGGCTGGATCGACCTCTATGACGCCATCCGCTGGAAGACCGAGCTTTCGGGCAAGCTGCGGGAGCTGGCGATGTGCCAGGTCGCCGCCATCAACGGGGCGAAATACGAATGGGCGGCGCATGCGCCGATCGCGCTGAAGGAAGGCGCCACACAGGCGCAACTGGATGCATTGCCGGATTGGTCCACCCAAGGCGGGCTGTTCGACGCGGCGGAGACGGCGGCGCTGGCGCTCTGCGACGCCATGACGCGCCACGTGCACGTGCCGGAGGTCATCTTCGCCCAGGTGAAGGCTGCGCTGCCGCCGCGCGAGGTGGTGGAGCTGGTGGTCACCGTCGCCGGCTACAATTGCGTCTCCCGCGTGCTGGAAGCGCTGGAGATCAACGGCGAGGACCCGCTGTCGTGAAGGGCTTCGAGTGGCTGGCGCGCAGCCTGAAGGAATCCGGCCAGACGCATTTCTTCTTCGTCGATGCGGTGCTGCGGCGGACCCTGCTGGAGCTGGAACGGGTCGGCGTGCAGCCGGTGCTGGCGCATACCGAGAAGGCGGCGGTCTACATGGCCGATGCCTATGGCCGTGTCTCCGGCCGGCCTGGCGTGGTGGCGGCGCAATCGGTCGGTACCGCCAACCTCGCGGCCGGGTTGCAGGATGCCTGGCTCGGCCGCAGCCCGGTGCTGGCGCTGACCGGACACAAGCCGACCGGGCACCAGCACCGCAACGCGTACCAGGAAGTGGCGCATGCGCCGCTGTTCGCGCCGGTCACCAGGCACGCGGCGCAGGTGCATGACGCCGCCGATCTGCCGCGGCAGTTCCGCCAGGCCTGGGCGGCCGCGGTCGCCGCGCCGCCACGGCCGGTGCATCTCGACCTCAATGGCCTGATGGGCGAGTTCGTCGAGACCTCAGAGACGCCGGAGCCGCCCGCGGCGCTCGGCGCCTGGACCGCGCCGCGGTACCGGCCGGGCGCGGACCCGGCAGCGGTGCGGGCGGCCGCGGCGGCGCTGCTGTCCTCCCGGCGCGTGGTCATCGTCGCTGGCGACGGCGCGGCGCTGTCGGCCTGCGGGGCCGAGGTGCTGGCCTTGGCGGAGGCGCTGCGGGCGCCGGTCGCGACATCGCTCGGCGCACGCGGCATGATCTCCACGCGGCATCCGCTGCATGTCGGCGTAGTGGGCAACTACTCCGCGCCGCCGGCGAACCGGGTGGTGCATGCGGCGGAGCTGGTGCTGTTCATCGGCTGCGACACCGGCGACCAGGTGACGCATGCCTGGCGGGTGCCGCGACCCGGCACGCGGGTGGTGCAGATCGACGCCGACCCGCTGGAATTCGAGCGCAGCTACGCGACCGAGGTGGCGCTGCTCGGCGACCCGCGCGCGGTGATCACGGCGCTACTGGCGGCACTCGGCACGCCGGCACGCGATGACGGCTTCCTGGCCGAGGCGCAGGCGACCATGGCCGCCTGGCGCAAGGAGATCGCGCCGCGGCTGGCGAGCGACGCCGTCGCCATCGACCCGGCGCGGCTCTGCGCCGAGCTCACCCGGGCGCTGCCGGCGGACGGCATCCTGGTCGCGGATACCGGCTATTCCGGCATCTGGACCGGCACGCTGGTCGAGCTCGAGCCGAGGCAGACCTACCTGCGCGCGGCGGGGTCGCTCGGCTGGGCCTTCCCGGCCTCGCTCGGCGCGAAATGCGCCGCGCCCGATCGCAAGGTCGTCTGCTGGTCGGGCGATGGTGCCCTCTACTACCATCTGCCGGAACTGGAGACGGCGAAGCGGCGCGGCATCGCGGTGACGCTGGTGGTGAACAACAATTCGGGCTTCGGCCAGGGCTGGCCGAGCTACCTGAAGCAGGCTGGCAACCGGCCGGTGGCGGCGGAGCAGGTGCTGCGCTTCGGCCCGACCGACTTCGCCGCGGTCGCGCGGCAATTCGGCCTGAAGGGCATCCGCGTCGAACGGCCGCAGGACCTCGCCGGCGCTCTGGCCGAGGCGATGGCCGGCGACGAGACCTGCGTGGTGGACGTCGTCACCGACATCGATTGCCGCGCGCCCGAGCCCTGGACACCGAAGGAGGAAGTTTGAATGGCACGCATAGCGGTCATCGGCGCCGGCACCATGGGGCATGCGCTGGCGCTGGTTTTCGCGCTCGGCGGGCACCGGGTGCGGCTGACCGACAGCAACCCGGCGACCCTGGCGAAGGCGCAGGTGCTCATGGAGACGGCACTCGCTACTCTGGTGCAGGGTGGCGAGGCACCAAAGGACTGGACCTCGGGCCACCTCGCCCAGGCGGTGACCCGGCATGACAGCCTGGAGGAGGCGGTGGACGGCGCCGAGCTGATCGTCGAGGCGATCATCGAGGTGCCGGAGGCGAAGCGCGAGCTCTATGCGCGGCTCGATGCCTGTGCGCCGGCCGAGGCGATCCTCGCCAGCAACACCAGCCACCTGGACGTCTTCCCGCTGATCCCGGAAGCCCGGCAGGCCAAGGCGCTGATCGCGCACTGGTACACGCCGCCCTACCTGGTCGACCTGGTGGACATGATCCCCGGCCCGAAATGCGAGGCGGCGGCCTTCGACACCGTCTTCTCGATGCTGAAGACCATGGGCAAGCAGCCGCTGGGCCTGAAGAAATTCGTCCCCGGCTATGTCGCCAACCGCATCCAGGCGGCGATCGGGCTCGAGGTGCAGAACCTGCTCGACGAGGGCGTGGCGACGGCGCCCGAAATCGACGCGGCGATCATCCATGGCTTGGCGCTGCGGCTGCCCGTCCTCGGCTTCTACGCGAAGGCGGATTTCACGGGCCTGCCGCTGATGCAGGCGGTGGCGCGGAACAAGAGCTACACGCCGCCGGTACCGAAGGGTGGCAGCCCGGTGCTCGACAAGTTGATCGAGCAGGGCCGTACCGGCGTGCTGGCCGGCGCCGGCTACTACGACTGGCCGGGCGATCCGGCGGCGCTGTTCGAGGCGCGGGACCGGAGGCTCATTCAGCTGAAGCAGGCGATGCGCGAGATTGGGACGATGGCCGGGCTGGAGCGAAGCGAATGATCCGCTACGAACTCACGGGCAAGACGGCGCTGGTGACCGGCGGTGCCTCCGGCATCGGGCTGGCGCTGGTGACGCAGCTGGCACGCAACGGCGCCAAGGTGGCGATCAACCACCTGGCCGAGGACGCGCGCGGGCCGGAACAGGTAGAGCGGCTGCGGGCCGAGGGACTCGACGTGATCGCCGCTCCCGGCAATGTCGGCGACGCCGCGGATGGCGTGCGGATGGTGGAGCAGGCGGTCAAGGACCTGGGCCGGCTGGACTTCCTGGCGAACAATGCCGGCACGCCGGGCAGCCGGACGACGATCGCGCCGAAGGAGCTGGACCGCATCACCGAGGAGCTCTGGGACACGTTGCTGCAGGTAAACCTGGTCGGCGTCTTCCGCTGCACCAAGGCGGCGGCGCCGGCACTGCGGGCGGCGAAGGGCGCGGTGGTGAACACGGCGTCGATCGCCGGGCTGGGCTCGGTCGGGTCGTCCATGGCCTATGGCGCGACCAAGGCGGGCGTGGTGAGCCTCACCAAGAACCTGGCGCGGGCGCTGGCGCCGGAGGTGCGGGTGAATGCCGTGGCGCCGGGTGCGGTCGACAGTTCCTGGATGATCGAATGGTCGAACGAGCAGCGCAGCGGCTCGATCGACAAGGCGCTGCTGAAGCGCCGCTGCACCACCGACGACCTGGCGGAGGTGATGCTCTTCCTGCTGGCCGGTGCGGCGATGGTGACCGGGCAGACGGTCACGGTGGATGGCGGGCTGACCCTGGGTTAGGCCGGAGGGCTCAGCTGCAGCTGCCGCCATCCCCGCAGCTGCTGCTGTCGCCGCTCCCGCCGCCGCCTGCGTAACCGCCGCCGTTCATGCGCCGAAGGCCGGTGCCGGCATAGCCGCCACCGTCCAGGCGGCGGTAGCTGGCCTTGGGATCGGAGCTCGGAATGCCGCGGGTGAGCAGCCAGACCAAGCTGGCGAGGGCGACGAGGAAGACAACAGATCCGAGCATGACGTGCGGGCTCCCATCATTCGTCGTTTCGCCAGCATGACCGAAACGGCGCATGACGAAGCATTTCCGTGCCGTCAGGCCTGAGGCAGCACCACCACCGTGCCGCGCTTGGTGCCGGCTTCCACCGCCTCGTGTGCCGCCGCCGTCTCGGCCAGCGGGAAGGTGGCGGCGACCCGGTGCAGCCGCCTACCCTCCCGCAGCCAACGGGTGATGTCCTCCATCGCCTGCCGCCGCGCCGGGGCCGGGGCGCTGTTCAGCACCACGCCGCGCAGGTTGACGTTCTTCCGCATCAGCGTGCCGGAGACCGGGATCGGCGGCGTCGGCCCGCCGCGGCTGGCATAGCCGATGACGCTGCCGTTCAGCGCGACCACCGCCGACCAGAGCGCGAGGTTGCCGGCGACATCGACCTCGACGATGCGGTCGACGCCGGCACCGCCGGTCGCGGCCAGGATCTGGTCGGCGCAGTCGGGCGCGCGGTAGTCGAAGACTGCCTCCGCCCCGGCCGCCGTCGCATCCGCCGATTTCCAGCCGCCGCTGGCCGTGGCCAGCACCTGCGCCGCGCCGCCCCAGCGCGCCAGCTGCACCGCATAGTTGCCGACCGCGCCACCGCCGCCCGAGACCAGCACCCGGAGCCTCGCGACCGGCCCGTCGGCGAAGAGGCAGCGATGCGCCGTCATGCCGGGGATGCCGAGGCAGGCGCCGACCTCGAAGGGGATGTCCTCCGGCAGGTCGTGCACGCAGTCCGCCGGGACACAGGTGTATTCCGCCGCGGTGCCGAAGGGGCGGAAGCGCTGCGCGTTGTAGAGCCAGACGCGGCGGCCGAGCAGCGCAGGGTCAGCGCCGTCGCCCAGCGCCTCGACAAAGCCGGCGCCGTCGCTGTTCGGGACGATCAGTGGGAATTCGTTGGCATAGGAGGTGCCGGCACGGCGGTAGGTATCCGCCGGGTTGACGCCGGAGGCGAGCAGCCTGACCCGCACCTCGCCCGGGGCGGGAAGGGGCAGGGGGCGCTCGCCGACATGCAGCACCTCCCGCGCCGGGCCGGTCCGCTCGTACCACACTGCGCGCATGCTTCGCCCTCCCGCATTCTTGGCGCTATCCTGCGGCAGGCGCGCGGGGTTTGACATCCCGCCCGTCCCCCGGCTTGCTTGCGCGGAAGGAGGATCCCGCCATGTCCCTGTCCGTCGAGGAATTCGCCCGGCAATGCCGCCAGGCCCTGGTCGCCGATCCCGGCCCCGCCGGCCGCGTCCATGTGGTGGAACTGGTGCAGGCCGCCTTGAAGGATCCCGGCTTCGTTGCCGCCGCCCTGCCCGAGGGCACGCCGGAGCGGAAGGTGCTGTATGAGGATCCCGATCTCGGCTTCACCATCCTCGCGCATGCCTACCAGGGCGCAAAGAACAGCAGCCCGCACGACCATGGTCCCTCTTGGGCCATCTATGGCCAGGCGGAAGGCGAGACGGTCATGACCGACTACGACTGCCTGGCGCGGCCCGAGGGCGACCGGCCCGGCAAGGCGAAGCGCACCCAGGACTACGTCCTGAAGCCAGGCGATGCCTACCTGTACGAGCCGGGCGTGCTGCATTCCCCGCGCCGCGACGGCGCCACCCGCCTGCTGCGGATCGAGGGGCTGAACATGGACAAGGTGAAGCGCCAGCCCTACGTCGCGGTCGAATAGGCAACCGGCTCCGCCTGCTGCGCGCCGCCGCCGCGCAGCAGGGCGATGCCGACCAGCAGCGCCGGCAGTCCGCAGACCACGAAGCCCATGCCGTGGCTGCCGGTGAGGCTGAGGCAGGCGGCGTAGGCCAGCGGCAGCAGGAAGGCGCCGACCTGGCCGAAGGAGAGCACGCCGCCGGTCGCCGCACCGTGCATGTTGGCCGGCGCCAGCCGTGCCGTCTCCGCCAGCAGCACGCCGTGCCAGGACATTGCCGTCGCGCTCAGCACCATCCCGGCGGCGGCGATCGCCCATAGCGGCCAGCGATGGCCGAAGACCCCCAGCAGCCCGGTGCTGGCCGCCATGCCGAAGGCAAGACCCGCCATCATCAGCCGTGGCGCGACGAAGCCGCTGCCGAGCCAGCCCCAGAGCACGCGGCAGGGCAGCGCGACGACCATAGCCAGCGAAAAGATCGCCCCCGCCGCCGCCAGGTCCTGGCCATGCGTCGTCAGGAAGATGATGAAATAGGCGGTGAAGACGGTCTGCAGCCCGTTGAAAGCGAAGCAGGCCATGGACAGCGTCCGCAGGTCGCGCGTCGCGGTGACAGTGCCGAGCGTGGTGCCGAAGTCGCGCAGGTGGAAGCGGCGGCTCGGTTGCCGATCGGAATCGAATTCGCGGCGCAGCGGCTGCAGCACCAGCACGAAGCCGAGGCAGACCGCGGCGGCAACCAGGAAGGTGCCGCGCCAGCCGGTCCCGCCGATCAGTGCCGGGCCCAGCAGCCCCGCCAGCAGCAGCCCGGCCGGCACCGCGGTTTGCTTGATGGAATAAACCAGCGGCGCGGTGCGCGGCGGGCAGTAACGGCCCAGCAGGTGCGAGCTGGCGGGTGTCGAGACCGCCGCCCCGCCGCCGCCGATCACCGCGGAGATGACGAAGAGCAGCACATTGCCGCTGGCCGCGGCGCCGAGGCCGATGCCGAGCATGACCAGCGCCACCTGGCTCATGCGGAGGGCACCATGGCGGATGAGGAAGCTGCCGCAGCCGAGCTGGAAGGTCAGCGCCGCCAGCGCGGAGAGGCTGACATAGGTGCCGAACCAGGCGGAATCGAAATGCAGGTCGGCCATGACCGCGGGCGCCACCACCGCCGGCAGACCGCGGCCGATGGAGGCGAAGGTCTGCTGCGCGAACATCGCCCCGAGCGCCAGCAGCAGCAGGCGGAACTGGCGCTCCATGGCCATTGTTGAACTCCTCAGCAGGATCGGGGAGGGAAACGTATTCCCGCCTCAAACCCCACCCTTCCTTTTTGTGGGCTTGGCACTCGCGGCGCAGAGGGTCTGGACTTGCAGAAATAGATGAGGGGGCCGGGGAGAATACCTGCTCCCCGGCCTTCATTGTCAGGCCGGGCAGCGCACCAGCTTGCCGGGCAGCGCGCCGGTCGCCTCGCCGTGACGGTAGGTCACGGCCCCGGCGACGATGGTGGCGTCGTAGCCGCGCACCGTCTGCATCAGCCGCCGCCCGCCGCCCGGCAGGTCGTAGAGCATCCCCGGCCGGTCCAGCGCCAACGCGTCCCAGTCGATGACGTTGATGTCGGCACGCAGGCCCGGCTTCAGCAGCCCGCGGTCGTGCAGCCCGGCGGCACGGGCGGTGTCGCTGGTCTGCCGGCGCACGAGCTCTTCCACCTTCATCCCGCGCCGCTTGCCCCAATAGGCCAGCAGGTGGCTGGGAAAGCTGCCGTCGGAGATGAAGCCGACATGCGCGCCGCCATCCGAGAGACCGACAATGGTGTTGGGGTGGCGCAGCAGCTCCTCGCTGGCATCGACGGTGTAGTCGGCATAGTTGGTCAGGGCGCAGAAGATGAAGCTCTGGCCCTCATCGGCCAGCAGCATGTCGTAGGCGACCTCCTCCGGCGCCCGGCCCTCGCGCGCCGCCTGGGCGCCGATGCTGCTCTCCTTCGGCGGGGTGTAGTCGGGCGGGTCGCCGAAGGGGAACATGCGGTCGAAGGAGAGCCGGGTCAGCAGCGGGAAGTTGCTGCCGGCGAAGCGGTCCTCCGACAGGATGCGGGCACGGGTCGCCGGGTCGCGCATCGCGGCGACGCGCTGGTCGACCGGCAGATGCGCGATCGCCTTGTAGGAGGGCGCGCCGCTGAACGGGTTCTGGCTGCCGAGCAGCCCCATCAGAATGCCGATCGGCCGCGGCGGGAAGACCGGGCGGATCTGCACGCCGTCACGCGCCGCCTGGTTCGAGAGCGCGAGCAGCTCCTTCCAGACCTCGGTGCGGTCGTGCCGCTGCGTCAGGGAGAAGACCGCCGGCCGGCCGCTGCGTTCCACCACGCGGCGGATCAGGCCGAACTCGGTCGCCGGGTCGGGCTGGTTGAAGTCGGAGACGAATTCCATGAAGCCGCGGCCGACGGCGCGCAGCCCGTCGGCGATGCCGGACAGCTCCTCCTCCTGCGCCCGCAGCGTCGGGGTGAAGTCGCCCTTCAGTGTCTTGTGGCTGATGGTGCGGCTGGTCGAGAAGCCGAAGGCGCCCGCCTCGACTGCCTCGGCGACGAGGCGGCGCATTTCGGCAATGTCGCCCTGGTTGGCATTTTCCAGCGCCAGGGCCCGCTCGCCCATTACGTAGACCCGCACGGCGGCGTGCGGGACGAGGGCACAGATGTCGATGTCACGCGGCTTGGCGTCGAGCACCGCGAGGTATTCGGCGAAGCTCTCCCATTTGAAGTCGAGACCTTGGGAAAGGACCGGGGCGGGGATGTCCTCGACACCCTCCATCAGCTCGATGAGCTGCATCTCGGTGCCCGGGCGGACCGGCGCGAAGCCGACGCCGCAATTGCCCATCACCGCGGTGGTGACGCCGTGGATGGCCGAGGGCGCGAGATGGCTGTCCCACACCGCCTGGCCGTCGTAATGCGTGTGGATGTCGACGAAGCCCGGGGTGACCAGGCGGCCGCTCGCGTCGATCTCCTCGGCACCGCGCGGCAGGCCCTCGCCGATGGCCGCAATCCGCCCATCCTTGATCGAAACGTCCGCCCGCCGGGCCGGGGCGCCGCTGCCGTCGATGACGCTGCCGCCGCGGATTACCAGGTCGTCCATGGTCCGTTTCCCTTTGCCTGTTGTGTAGCAGGCTAGGCTTTTTTGGATGGGGTTCCAAGCCCGGCGGTGGGGGCGTAGCGTCCCGCCCCCTTGACCGAGGAGACCCATCATGCAGCTCGCCGCGCTCGACCGCGCCTTCCATACCCTGCTGGTCCAGGAGCCGGCCGAGCATATCCTGCAAGTGACGCTGAACCGCCCGGAACGGGCGAATGCCTTCACCAGCCAGATGGGACGCGAGCTCATCGAGGTCTTCCAGGCGCTGGAGGCGACCCCCGGCGCCTATCGTTGCGTCGTGCTGACCGGGGCGGGGGAGCGCGCCTTCTGCGCCGGGGCCGACCTGAAGGAGCGGAACGGCATGACGGATGCCGATTTTTCCGCCCAGCATTACCTGTTCGAACGCATGGCCCGCGCCGTGCTGGCCTGCCCGCCGCCGCTGCTCGGCGCGATCAACGGCGCCGCCTTCGCCGGGGGGCTCGAGCTCGCGCTCTGCTGCGACTTCGCCTATGCGGCCGAGACGGCGCGCTTCGCCCTCACCGAAGTGACGCTCGGCATCATGCCGGGCGCCGGCGGCACGCAGAACCTGCCGCGCACCATCGGTGAGCGGCGGGCGAAGGAGGTGATCCTGACCGGACGGCCCTTCTCGGCCGCCGACGCGCTGGCCTGGGGCATGGTGAACAAGCTCCATCCCGCGGCCGAGCTCCTTCCGGCGGTGCTGGAAACCGCGAGGACCATCGCCGCCAATGCGCCGTTGAGCGTCCGGCAGGCCAAGAAGTCGATCACCCAGGGCCTGCAGATGGACCGCGCCAGCGGCATGCTCTTCGAGATCGAGGCATACTACCAGCTGATCCCGACCGAGGACCGGATCGAGGGGATCAAGGCCTTCAACGAGAAGCGCAAGCCCGACTTCAAGGGGCGGTAAGGGGAGGGACGCCGGCGCCCCCCCGGCGGCTCAGTCCGGCACGGCCGCCACCTCGTAGCCGACCGGCACCAGCCCGCCGCTCAGCCCGAGCGCGCTGCGCAGCTGTCGCAGCATCGCCAGCGCCGCGTCGCCCAGTTCCTCCTCCGGCCCGGCCACGTCCTCGACCGAGGCCATGGCACGGCGGCGGTCGGCCAGCTTCGGCAGCAGCCTCGGCAGGGCGGCCAGCGCCTCGGCCGGAGCCATGCTGGCGATCACGGTCTGCTCGCGGATCAGCGCCTGACGGGCGCTGGCGGTCATCTCGCTGAAGGGCGTCTCGTTCTGCATCAGCGCATTGGACCGGGCGAGGCGCGAACGCCGGACGCCGCCGCGGGCCTGGGCCAGCAGGATCATCATCCGCACCACCGCCTCGGCATAGCCGCCGGCGGCAATGCGCGAGAGCGCCTGGCGGACTTCCGGCGCATCGGCCAGCGACGCGGCGGAGGGCGCCTCCTCCGGCGTCTCGCCGCCGGCCACGCCGACCGCGGCCAGCGCGCCATAGACGCCGTGGAAGGCGATCTCCGTCCAGGCATCGCGCCAGTCGCGCCAGGTATCCAGGCTGCGCTCGACGCTCTCGGCCCAGAGGCTCTCCCAGGCGAGGAAGGGATTGTCCGGCCGCGCCGGGCGGCGGTTCCGCTTCACCTGCTCGGCCAGTGCGGGGACCGGCGCCATCAGCGGGTTCTTGTCGCTGACCAGGGTCCGACGTAGCCGCAACGGGTGCATCTGCCGGCGCGTCTCGGCGCTCTCCTCGGTCGCCATCTGCCGCACCACCGGCGCGACGAAGAGGTCGTACATCGACTGGTTCAGCGCCGAGATCTTGGCGACCGCCGGGAAGGCCTCGTTCTTGGCTTCTCCGCTGCGTGCGCGGATATCCGCCATGGTCCTTTCCTTCAGCTCCACCTGCCAGGCGTTGCTGTCGGTCTCGCGGGTGATCAGCATTTCGTAGAGGCCGGGCGCGACGCTGTCGATGATGGTCAGCAGCTCGGCGATCTCGGAATGCTCCTTCAGCGCCACCGCGCCGGAGACGAAGATGCCGAGATGGCCGATGTCGTCATGCATCAGGTAGACGATGGTCTGGCCGAGCGCCTTGATCTCCTGCTCGTCGCGGTAGACGTCGGCGATCCAGCGCAGCGCCTGGCCGGGCGGGGTGATGTTGTCGCCGGCCGAGGCGAAGACCACCACGGGCGAGCGGACGGCGCGCATGTTGAAGGTGGCGCCACCGCCGGCGCTGATCTCGCCGCGGGCGAAACGGTCACCAATGAAGAGGTTCTCGACGATCCAGCGGATCTCGTCGCGGTTCATCAGGAAGTAGCCGCCCCACCAGCGCTCGAACTCGAGGAAGCGCTCGGCCTCGGTATCGGCCTTCTGGAACAGGTTGTAGTACTTTTTGAACCAGGTATTGGCCGGCGACAGGCTCTCGAAGTTCAGCACCAGCCCGGCGCCGTCGAACTTGCCGTTGCCGAGATCGGCCATCAGCGCCGCGGGCCATGACCCGCCGGCGAGGCCGCCGAGGTAGCGCATCGGGTTCCGCCCGCGCTCACCCGCCCAGTAGGAGAGCGGCGCGCCGTTCAGCACCAGCGCGCCGGTGAGCTCGGGCTGCGAGGCGCCCAGCATCATCACCGCCCAGCCGCCCTGGCAATTGCCGATCACCACCGGCTTCGGCGCCTGCGGATGCGCCTCGTGCACCTTCTCAAGGAAGATACCCTCGGCCCGGGTGATGTCGAGGATCGTCTGGCCCGGCTCCGGGTCGCGGAAGAAGATCACGAAGTAGACCGGGTGGCCGCGGCGCAGCGCGACGCCCACCTGGCTGTCCGACTTGAAGCCGCCGATGCCGGCGCCGTGGCCGGCGCGCGGGTCGATGATGACGAAGGGCCTGAGCTTCGGGTCGGTCGGCGGGCAATCCTCCGGCACCTGGATGCGCACCAGGGCGTAGTTGCAGGGCCGCGACAGGGTGCGACCGTCGACCACCATCTCGTAGTCGAAGAACAGCACCGGCGGGCAGCCGGCCTCCTCGTGCTCGGTGAAGGTATTGCCGGCCTGGTGCATGGTGTCCCAGAACAGGACGGCGCGCTGCGCGGCATCCACCGCGTATTCGGCGGCGTCGCGCGCCAGCGTGGCGGGATTGGCGGGCGGCGGCGGCGCCTTCGGCGGGGCGAAACCCGGCCGCAGCGCCTCGGCCTGCCGGCGGGTAACATCCGCCAGGGCGCGGGCCTGGTCCATCACGCGGGACATGGTCTCGGCCCCGCGCATCATGAGCTCGCGGGCCGGGGGCGGAGGCAGCATAGTCATTGGTTAGGCGTTCCTTCCTCGCGGCCTTATGTTGCGCCGCAGCATAAGCCAGGTCCAGACAATTGCACACCCGAGAGGGGCTTGCGGCGGCAAGCAGCCATTCCGGCAACCCGGGCGGCCATCGCACCCTGCCCGGAGCCCTCGCGGTAACGCTGGCCGCGACGACAGGCTCCCGCCTGGTGCACAGCCGATGCGTCCCGCCGCGGCGCCGCCTTGGCGCGCGGTTGGCCGGCCTATTGGCGGATGATGTTCCAGTGGACGGTCAAGTTGATCTCCACTCCCTCGGGATCCGCGCCTGGCGGGAAGGCGGGCAGCACCGCATTGCGGAACGGACCCTCCAGCCCGGCATCCAGCCAGACCGAGCCGGAGCGCCGCACGATGCGCCAGGACTTCACTCGCCCGTCGGGTGCCACCAGCAACTGGATGCGGTTCACCCCCTCATCCCCCACGGCGGCGGCATTGGCGGGGTAGCGCACGTTCTCGTCGAGCCAGCGGCGGAAGCCGCGGCGCCAGTCATCCCCGACATTGGCGCCGCGGACGCTGACCTGCGGCTCCGGCCGATAGCGGCCGATGACGGACAGGGTGTCGAGCGAGAGGTCCATTCCCCGGCGCGCCGGAGCGTCCGTCCGCGGCGCGGGCGAGGGTGCCAGCCTTGCGCCGTCCGGCAGCCAGAGACCGGGCAGGCGTTCGGTGGGCGGCGGCGCCGGCCTGGCCGGGCGCGGCGGGGCAATGACCGAGGCTTCCTGCTGCGACTGCTCCTGGCGGGGTGGCGGGGGCGGCGGCAGGGGCAGGGCATCGGGCTGGGCCGGCAGCGGCGGCGGAGCCTCGGCGACGCGTAGGTCGGGTAACGGTGGAACGGGCACCGGTGGCGCGGCCGGTACGGCGAGGCGCGGCGCCGTCGGCGCCAGCGGCAGCGGCGGGGGGGCCACGTCCCGCTGCGGCTGCGGGGGGCGCGGCGGCGAGGGCGGGGGCGGCGGGGGCGGGACGGACTGGGGGATGGACTGCAGTGGTGCCGGCGGCGTCGGCGGCCCGCCGGGCGGGGCATCCTCGGGCGGCATGAACTCGACCGCGAAGCCCTCGGTCGAACCCGGCTCGCGCGGCGGCGCCCGGGTCATCACCGCCAGCACGATCAGCGCGAAGAAGCCGCCATGTAGCAGGGCCGAGGCCGCCAGCCCCGGCCGCAGGCCGCCGCGCCGGGTGCGCCGGGCGCGCGGCCGCGCCGCGGGTTCGGCCACGACCCGCGGCCAGGCCAGCGGCGGGCGCGGCGCTATGGCGGGCCGTTCGATCGCCGGTGGCTCGGTGGCTCGCACGCCTGGCGGTCAGCCCGGCCCGGACTTGCCGCCGGCGCCGCCACCGGGGGTGAACATGCGGAACATCGCCGCCATGGCGTCGCGCATCTGTTCCGGTGATTGCGGCGCCAGCGGCATCCAGGTCTTCAGCAGGCTCTCGGGCGACAGGACGTTCACGGCGTCCAGCATCTGCTGCTGCACCTTGGCCATGACCGCATCCTGCATCGGCCGCAGGTCGGGCAGGCCAAGAAAGCGCCGGGCCTCCTCCGGGGTGCAATCGATCTCGACATTGACCTTCATGTGTCGCGCGCTCCGCCGCGTTGCGGCCCAGCCCGCCATATGGACCCGACGGCGGGCTGCCGCCAGCACCCGGTCCGCCAGGCGCTGGCGATCGGCGGCCATGTCCGGGCAGCACGCTGCATCTTGCCCGCGGGCGGGAAAGCGCCGGGAAGCGGGACGCGCGCCGCTCCATTGGGTCCTCGGGCCAACGGTGCGGCAGGCCCGGCGCCGCAGTTGAACCGGTGATCAGACCGCCGGCATCCGACCTCAGCAAGGCGGCGAATGCCCGCGGCGCAGGGGTGGATTCATTGCCGCCCGCAACTGAAGCGATTACCGCAAGGGTGAGGATGGCGGGCGCCAGGAGACGATATCTGTCCGCTTCGCCGGCTGGCCGGGGCTTGCGGCGCCGGGCTGTTCCGGCGCCGCGCCCTAGCAACGGCGTCATGCGTCAACACGAGGCACGCCATCCTGCAATGCCCGGGATGCGGAATGACGGCCGTGGCCCGCGCCTGGCTCTGCGATCCGTCCTAGGTCGCAGGTCCCTTGCTGTCGGCCTTTTGCGCGCTGCCATGCCCGCCATGGCTGTGCTGGCCGCCCTTGCGCCCTGCCTCCGCCGCCTTCTGCCGGTCATTGGCGAAGTTGCCGGGATTGGTCGCCTTGCCCTGGTGGGTGCCGCCGGCGCGACCGGCCTCACGCGCCTTTTCCCGGTCATTGGCGAAATTGCCGGGATTGTTCCTGCCGCCACCGCCAGACTGCTGCTGATTGGCCATGGTCGTTTCCATTCGTCTTGCTTCGTGAGGGAAGTGTCGCAACGACGCTTCCACACGTAAAACGCGCAGCGGCATCGCTGTTTCCATCAGTTACTTAGATTATTCGACGTTAGCAGAACGGTTGCAGCGCCAGCCGCCCACGACCGCGCGGGTTCCGGTCGGTGCAGCAGCGTCCTAGGCTCGGTACAGGGCAGGAGGCGCAAATGGCGGGACCGGCGGTACGGGCGATCCTGGACGGGCTTTGGCAGGGCGTGGGGCTGGCGGGCGAGGCGCCTGCCAGGCTCGCCGGGGCCGAGCCGGCGCTGCCCTCCTCCTTCCGCATCGGCGCCGCGGCGCAGGCCTCGATCGCCGCGGCCACCGCGGCGGCGGCCGAGATCCACCGCCGGCGCGGCGGCCCGGCGCAGCAGGCCGAGGTGGACATGCGTCACGCCGCGCTGGAATTCGGCTCGGAGCGCTACCTGCGGCTCGGCGACGCGGCGGCGCCGGCGCGCTGGGACGATATCGCCGGCACCTATCTCTGCGGCGACGGTCGCTGGGTCCGGCTGCATACCAACTTCCCGCACCACCGGGCCGGCGTGCTGCGATTGCTGGGCTGCGAGGCCAACCGCGCCGCGGTCGGGGCGGCGCTGCGCGGGTGGGAGGGCTTCGCCTTCGAGCAGGCCGCCGCCGAGGCGGGGATGTGCGTCGCCGCCATGCGCAGTTTCGCCGAATGGGACGTGCATCCGCAGGGCCAGGCAGTGGCGGCGCTGCCGCCGGTCAGGCTGGAGCGGATCGGCGAGGCGCCGCCGACGCCGCTGCCGCCGCGCGGCGTCCGCCCGCTGGAGGGCATCCGGGTGCTGGAGGCGACGCGGGTCATCGCCGGGCCGGTCTGCGGCCGGACCCTGGCGGCGCACGGCGCCGACGTGCTGCACGTCAGCGCCGCGCACCTGCCGGGCTTCGACGACCTGCTTCCGGATACCGGCCGCGGCAAGCGCAGCGCGGCGCTCGACCTGCGGGACGAGGCCGGGCGGGCGGTGCTGCGCGGCCTGGCCGCCGGGGCGGATGTCTTCGTCCAGGGCTATCGGCCGGGCGCCGTCGCCTCGCATGGCTTCGGGCCGGAGGCACTGGCGGCGCTGCGGCCGGGGATCGTCTGCACCTCGCTCTCCGCCTATGGCGAGGTCGGGCCCTGGGGCGGACGGCGCGGCTTCGACAGCCTGGTGCAGACCGCCAGCGGCTTCAACCATGCGGAGGCCGTGGCCGCGGGCGCCGACCCGGCCGACCCTGACCCGCGCGTGCTGCCGGCCCAGGCGCTCGACCATGCCTCCGGCTTCCTGCTGGCCTTCGGCACGCTGGCGGCGCTGCTGCGACGGGCGGCGGAGGGCGGGTCCTGGAAGGTGACCGTATCGCTCGCCGGGACCGGGCAGTGGCTGCGCGGCCTCGGCCGGCTGGAGGACGGCTTCGGGGTGCCGGTGCCGAAGCTCGAGGAGCTGGGCGACCTGCTGGAAACCGCGCCGAGCGGCTTCGGCCGCCTGACCGCGCTGCGCCATTCCGGCCGCCTGCCGGAAACCCCGCCGCATTGGGCGCTGCCGCCCGTGCCGCTTGGCACGCACCGGGCGGAATGGGCGTGATCCCGGGGGCGGCATCCGACCGGCAAAAGGGCAGCCGGGGGCTCGGGGAGGATGTGCTTAACCTCCCCCCCGCCTCATGCCCCCTGCAGCGCCGCCCGCACCTTGGCCGGGCTGAAGGGCACGCTGCGCAGGCGGACCCCGGTCGCGTCGTAGACCGCGTTGCTCACCGCGCTCGGCACGATCGCCGCGGCGGGTTCCCCGGCGCCCCAGGGCTTCTCCGCCGGGCGGTCGATCAGCTCGACCGTGATCTTCGGGACTTCCGGAAAGGTGATCGTCCTGTAGCTCGCCCAATCGAGGCTGGTGACGGTGCCGCGGTCGAAGGTCAGCTCCTCCTTCAGGGTGCGGCTGAGGGTGGAGACGACGTTGCCCTCGATCTGCGCCGTCACCGCATCCGGGTTGATGATCTGGCCGCAGTCATGCGTGCAGAAGAACTCCGTCACGCGGATCTCGCCGGTGCGGCGGTTCACCTCAACCTCGGCGACGCCGGCGACATAGGTCCGCACCAGCTCGTACTTCACGTAGGTCACGCCGCGGCCGCGCAGGATCTCGCCGGACTGGTCGCGCTGCGGCGAGGGGCGGGCCTGCCAATTTGCCAAGCGGGCGCAGCGTTCCAGCACCTCCCGGCCGCGCGGGTCGTCGAGGTTCTCGAGGCGGAACTGCAGCGGGTCCTTGCCGGCCGCCGCCGCCAACTCGTCGAGGAAGGCCTCGCTGGCATAGGTGTTCTGCATCCGGCCCGGGGTGCGGATCCAGCTTGGGCGGAATGGCGTGCTCTCCAGCCGCAGGCAGGTGGTGCGCACCGCCGGAAAGCCGTAGGGCACCGCCAGATTGTGGACGATGTTGCCGGGGCTGAGCAGGTTTTCCCGCGGCAGCCCGCCGAGCTCGGCGGCGACGAGGTCCACGTTGCCGCCGGCGCCCTTCGGGATGAAGGCCTCGCTTTCCCAGCCCACCACCTTGCCCTGCGCGTCGAGCCCGGCGCGCAGGTCGATCAGCGTCGGTGGGCCCTTCGGATCCCAGCCATGCTCTTCCGCCCGCATCCACTGCACGCGGACCGGCTTGCCGACCGCCTTGGCCAGCAGCACGGCGTCGGCCGCCGCGTCCTCATGCCCGTTGCGGCCGTAGCAGCCCGCACCTTCCTGGTAGATGCAGCGCACCTGCTCGACCGGCTGGCCCAGCATCAAGGCGAGCTGCTTGCGCAGGTTGTGGGTCGCCTGGCTAGCGGTCCAGACTGTCAGGCGGCCATCCTTGAACTCGGCGACGGCGCAGGACGGACCCATCGAGCCATGGGTGTGGATGGCGAAGTCGTAGCTTGCCGAGAGCGTCGTCGCGGCGCCCTTGATCGCCGTTGCCGGGTCGCCCTTCTCGCTGGTCACCTGGCGCTGCGCGACGGGCGTCGCCCGTACATGCTCCCAGAGCTTTGCCTGCTCCGGCAGCCCGGCCCAGGCGGACCAGCGCACCTTCAGCGCCGCCTGCGCCTTGATCGCCGCCCATTCGGTCTTGGCGACGACGCCGACGAAGCCCTTCTCGTGCACCACCTTGACGATGCCGGGGATGCCGGCGACCGAGGCGGCGTCCACCGCCTCCGCCACCGCGCCCATCGCCGGCGGCCGCACCGCGCGGCCGTGCAGCATGCCCGGCAGCTTGAGGTCGTGGACGTAGGCGAAGCGGCCCATCACCTTGTCGGGGATGTCGACGCGCGGCACCGGCTTGCCGACGACCTTGCGCGCCTCGGGCGGCTTGATGGTGGCGCCGGGGTCGACGGCGCGGGAAAAAGCCTTGCCGCCGACCAGGGCGGCATAGGCAATGCGCCGCCCGTCCGGGGCGATCGCCGCGCCGTCCTCGGTCCGCAGCGTCTCCGCCGGCAGGCCGAAGCGGGAGGCGGCCTCCGCCACCAGCAGGGCGCGCGCGGTCGCCGCCGCCTGGCGCAGCTGCACGCCGCCGATCTGGATGCCGAGCGATCCGTAGGTCGGGCCCTGGTCCGGCGTCAGCGCGGTGTCGCCCTCGACCACCGAAACCGCAGTCATCGGCACGTCGAGCTCGTCGGCGGCGATCTGCGCGAAGCCGGTGCGCAGGCCGGTGCCGAGATCGACCTTGCCGACATAGGTGGTGACGCGCCCCTGCGCGTCGATCGCCAGGAAGCTGTCCACCTGCTCGAGCGCCACGGGCTTTTCGGTCCAGGCCGCGGCCGGCTTCGCGCCGCCCAGGGCGAAGGAGACCACGAGCGCGCCGCCGGTTCCGAACAGGCCGCGGCGGGAGAGCTGCATGCCGTCCATGATCGCCTCCCTCAGGCCTGCGCCGCGGCGCGCAGCACGGCGCGCACCACGCGCGGCTGGGTGCCGCAGCGGCAGATATTGCTGGCCAGGGCTTCGCGCACCTGCGCCTCGGTCGGCTTCGGGGTCTGCGCCAGGAAGGACGCGCTCTCCATGATCATGCCGTTGGCGCAGTAGCCGCATTGCACCGCCTGCTCGGCAATGAAGGCGGCCTGGACCGGGTGCGGCTTCCCGGCGGTGCCGAGGCCCTCCAGCGTGGTGATCCGCTTGCCCGCCATGGCGCCGACCGGCAGCTGGCAGGACCGCGCCGCGACGCCGTCCACATGCACCGTGCAGGCGCCGCACTGGCCGAGACCACAGCCGTAATGCGGCCCGGTCAGGCCGAGGTCGTTCCGCAGCGCATAGAGCAGCGGCATCTCGGGGTCGTCCACGGTGACGCTCACGGCACGGCCGTTGACGGTCATGGCCAGTGTCTGGCTCATCTTTTTCCTCCCTCGTCCTCGGATTGAAGCCGGGCTTGCATTCCGGCGCTTAAGGAAGCCTAAAGCGCGGCCTGCGTCCATTGCCGTGGCAACGGGCGCCACCGCCGGGAGGACACGAACCATGACACGACTTGCCCTGGGCCTGCTCGGCCTGCTCGCCGCCCTGCTGCCCGCCGCGGCGCAGACCTGGCCCGACCGGCCGGTGCGGCTGGTCGTGCCCTATACCGCCGGCGGCGCCACCGATGTCGGCGCCCGCGTCCTGGCGGAAGCGCTGACGCAGGTCCTGCCGCAGCCAGTGGTGGTGGAGAACCGGGTCGGCGCGGCCGGCATGATCGCCGCCGAATTCGTCGCCCGCGCCCCGGCCGACGGACATACGATCCTGTTCAACAATACCAGCCACGCGGTGCTGCGCGTGGTGGTGCCGAACGCGCCGATCGACCCGATCAAGCAACTCTCGCCGATTGCCATCCTGTCGGAGATGCCGATGGTGATGCTGGTTTCGAACGACTTCCCGGCCAAGGACGGGCGGGAATTCCTGGCGCAGGTCAGGGCCGCGCCCGGCAAGTTCGACTATGGCAGCACCGGCGGCGGCGGGACGCTCGGGATGGCGGCGCTGCTGTTCCTCAAGACCACCGGCCTTGCGATGAACGAGATCCCCTACCGAGGCGGGGCGCCGGCGACGCTCGACCTGGCGGCGGGGCGGATCCAGTTGGTCTACGACATCGCGCTGACCGGGCTGCAGACCGCGAAGGGCGGTCAAGCACGGGCCTTCGCGGTGACCTCTCCGGCCCGCAGCGCCGCGGCGCCGGATGTGCCGACCTGGCGGGAAATCGGCGTCGATTCCGAGATGGTCGTCTGGCAAGCGGTCTTCGTGCCGGTGGCGACTCCGGCGCCGACCAAGCAGGCGCTGCATGCGGCGATCGCCCGGGTGCAGGGGACCGAGGCGATCCGGAAGAAATGGACCGAGCTCGGCGTCGACCGCGTGCTGGCGACGCCGCCCGAGGAGTCTGAGGGGTATGTCGCCCGCGACGTGGCGCGCTGGGAAGGGCTGATGGCGGGGGCTCAGCCGGCCCGGTAGAAGGCGGCCGCCGTGTCGTGCACCAGGACCGCGCGCAGCAGGTCGATATCGGCCGGCGCGAAGGGACGCGCGGCGCGGACCGAGGGCAGGTCGCTGCCGAACATCAGCGCCTCCCGCGCGGCGGCAGCGATGCGCTCCAGCGCCCGCGGCACGTCGAGCGCGACTCGGCCGAAGCCGCTGGCCTTCACCTTGGCCCCGGCCCGGGCAAGGTCGAGCACCACCGGCAGCCCTGCCTCGGTCATGCCGAGATGGTCGATCACCAGCGCCGGCAGGCGGGCTAGCGCTGCGACCGCCGGGGCCAGCACCGCGGCGTCCGCATAGACCTGGGCATGCAGGCCGCAGCCCGCAGCGCGTGAGGCATGGTCGGCGACGGCATGCGGATCGGCCCATTGGCCGCGATACAGGCTGTAGCGCAGCCCACGCACGCCGGACGCCGCCAGGGCGCGCATCGCCGCCTCGTCCTGCGCTGCGTCCGCCTGCGCCACCACGACGAATCCGGGGCCGAGCGCCGCCGCGGCCTCAAGCAGCGGCCGCGGATCGCCGCCCTGCACGCTGCCGGCGACGTTCACCCCGCCGGTGATGCCGAGCTTCCTGGCCCGGGCGCGGTATGCCTCGACCCCGAAGGGCGGCGGGACGAAGCCGGCATTTCCCGGCATCGGCCCGCCGGCCGCGAAGATGTGGAAATGCGCATCGAAGATCGGCTCCATCTCAGTCAGCGGTGATCTTCGCGTCGCGCACCAGCGTCTCCATGGACGCGCGTTCGGTCTTCAGGAAGGCGGCGAAATGCGCCGGGTCGGTGCCGAGACCGATGGCGCCGAGCGTCGCCAGTCGCTGCTGCACCGCCGGATCGGCCAGCGCGGCCAGGCAGGCGGCATGGATGCGCGCCACCGCTTCGGCCGGCAGCCCGGCCGGGCCATAGACGCCGTTCCATTCGGCCTGATCGTAGCCTGGGAAGCCCAGCTCGGCGACGGTCGGCACGTCGGGCAAGGTCGCGACCCGCTGCGCGGTGGAGACCGCTAGTGCCCGCAGCTGCCCCTGTTGCACCAGGGCGGCGGAGGAGGCGACGGTGGCGAAGCCGAAATCGACATCGCCCGACAGCACCGCCTGCAGCGCCGGCCCGCCGCCGCGATAGGGCGCGTGTGTCAGTTCCACCTTCGCCCGGCTGGCCAGCAGCGCGGTGGCAATGTGATTGGAAATGGCATTGCCCGAGGAGGAATAGCTCAGCCGTCCCGGCGCTGCCCGTGCCTGCGCCAGCAGCGCCTCCAGCGATGCGAGCTTGCTGTCGGCCTTCACGACCAGGATCAGCGGGTAGACGGTGACGCGGCTGATCGGGACGAAGGCGGTGGCGTAGTCGAAGGCCAGGTTGCGGAAGATGAAGGGCGCCACCGCCTGGTTCGCCGCATCGACCAGCAGCGTGGTGCCGTCCGGCGCGGCGCGGGCGACCTCCTGCGCGCCGATGGTGCCGCCGCCGCCGGGGCGGTTCTCCACCACCGCGGGCTGGCCGAGGAAGTTCGTGAAGCTGGGCGCGAAGAGCCGCGCCGTGGTGTCGGCGCCGCCGCCCGGGGTGAAGGGCACCACCAGGCGGACCTGCCGCGGCGGCGCCCATTGCGCCCGGGCCGGCGCTGCGGCAAGCGCGGCGCCGGCGAAGAGGGCACGGCGGCCCAGGGTGATGGCATGCTGCGTCATGCTGGCCTCCCGATCCGCTCAGGATAGGGCAGGGCGGGCGTGCCGCCTACGACCCGATCCGGCGGCGCAGCATGTCCAGCAGCATGGCGGTGAATGTCGCCGCCGCCTCATAGGCGACCCAGTGGCCGGCGCCTGGGACGACGCCGGTCCAGGCCTCCGGCTGCACGCTCCGCAACGCGGCGAAGCGGAGCTCGAGCTCCGGCCAGGCGATAGCGTCGCGTTCCCCATACAGAAGCGCCACCGGGCAGCGCGCCTGGGCGATGCTGTCGCGCAGCCCGGTGCTGCCGGCAAAGCCGCGGCTGACGAAGCGGGCGTGGCGGGTGTTCCATTCCTGGATCGCCAGGGCCAGCGGGTCGATCTTCGCCGGGTCGGCGAACATCAACGCGGCTAGATTGTGACGGTGCGCGGCGATGCGGGCCTCGCCCTCCAGGCTGCGCACCTTGGTCAGCTCCGTCACCTGCCGCTTCGGGCCGAGCGCGCCGGCGCCGACCAGGGTCACGCTGCGCAGTTCCTCGCCCGCCTGCGCCGCGACATGGCCGGATAGCAGCGCGCCGTAGGAAAAGCCGCAGAGGTCGTAGCACTGCGCCGCGCCCAGCACCTGGCCGATCCCGGCGCGGATGATGGCGGCGACCGGGGCGGGGCTCTCGGCCTGCGGCGGCATGGCGCTGTCGCCGAGGCCGGGGATGTCCGGGCAGACCACCATCCGGTGCTGCGAGAGCGGGCCGATGTTGCGCGCCCAGTGCCGCCAGGACCCGCTGCCGCCATGCAGCAGCACCAGCGGCTCACCCTCGCCCCAGATGTGCCAGGCCATGGTGCCGTCGCCGCAGGGCGTCTTGAGCCGCCGGGCATCGGCCTCCAGCCCCGCAAGCCACGCCTCGGGCGCCTCGGTGGTGGTGCTGAGCCCGTCCTGCATCGCGTCCTGGTCCCGCTGTCCCGTGCCTCGGCCGATTTGTCGGCCCGGCGGGGCAGGCTGTCCAGCTACCGCTCCCGGTTGGTGAAGCAGGCATTGCCGAGGCCGGTGCCGATGGTCAGCACGCCCCAGTGCTTCACGTCGCCCATCCAGGGCACCTGGCTCAGCCCCTGCACAACGGCGTCGTTGTGCATGACCACCACCGTCTCCTGGCCGTCGATCTCCGGCAGAGTGCTGCGCAGCCGCTCCGGTAAGTTGAAACGACTGCTCTCCCAGTTCCCGGGCAGGTTCTGGGCGCCCTTTGCGATGCTGCCGTCGGCCTCGATATGCCCGGGACAGCCGACACCGATGAAGGGCGCAAGGTGCAGCCCGCGCTTCTCCGCCTTGCGCAGCAGGTCGCCGAGCATGTCGCAGAGCCGGTCGATCGCCGCCTCCCGCGCCGGCCGGTCGGCGCGGTGCTGCCAGATCTCGCATTCCCAGATGCAGGCGGCCGAAAGGTCGGAAGCCTTCTTCAAGTGCGGCCGCACCAGCCCGGCACGGATGTTGGACCCGCCGATGTCGACTGCCAGCAGCGCGTCATGCCCCTTGAAGATCCAGGGCGGCGCGAGCTGGACGACCCCGATCATCCCGGCTTCGTCCGGATCGTGCCGGATCGGCTGCAGGTCGACGTCGATCTCCTCGCCCTTCAGGATCATCGCGGTGCGGCCGATTGCCAGTTCGCCGACCCGGCTGCTGCGCATGCCGCCGCCGACCACGATGCGCTCGACCTTGCGCCAGTGCTTTTCCTTCAGCAGGGCGCGGACCACGGTCGCCAGGGACTGGGCGAACTCCTCGACCACGCCGTGCACCAGCCCGGCGGCCTCGGTGTCGCCATTGGCGAGCAGTTCATCGAGCTTCCTGCGAGGGATGTCCTTCGTGGGCGCGTCGCCCAGGGGGTCATCCTCGGCGCTGTCGCGGATGCGCTTGCGCCAATGGTCCAGCAGCGCCTTGAAGGCACGGCTGCTGGCGCGGTCGCCGAGGAAGCCCTCCGGCGTGCGCAGCTCGGCGTTGTAGCCGTCCAGGATCACCGCCGGCAGCGTCGCCGCCCCGTGGTCCTGGAAACGGGGCGGGGCGGGGTGGCCGGACGGTTCGCTCATGATACGGCAAACGCAAGCTCGGGCCGGTCGTTCACGCCCGGTCAGGGATCGGGATAGCGGATCGCCACCACCTCGATGCTCTCCGTGCCCTGTGGCGTGCGCAGCTTCGCCTCGTCGCCGACCTGCCGGCCCAACAGCGCGCGGGCGATCGGCGAGACCCATGAGATCCGCCCGGCCGCGCTGTCGGCCTCGTCCACGCCGACGATGGTGACCGTCACCTCACGGTCGTCCTCCCGCGCATAGGTCACCGTCGCACCGAAGAACACCGTGCCGCGTTTGGTCTGCGCCGCCGGGTCGACCACCTGCACCCGCTCGAGGCGCTTGCGGATGAAGCGGACGCGGCGGTCGATCTCGCGCAGCCGCCGCTTGCCGTACTGGTAGTCGGCATTCTCCGAGCGGTCGCCGAGCCCGGCCGCCCAGGAGACCACCTCCACCACCTTCGGCCGCTCGTCGTACCAGAGGCGGCGCAGTTCCTCGGCCAGCGCGGCCTGGCCGGCGGGGGTCATGTAGAAGGGGGTGCCGGCGGGCAGGCCGGGCGGGCCCTCATCGTCGTCGTCGTCGTCGTGCATGGCCATGCCGGGGGTGTAGCGTCGAACCGCTCATGGCGGCAGTCCGCATCGGGTTGGTTGCATGGCCGACCGAGGCGCTCCGGTCCCCGGCTGCAAACCGGCTCCGGGATAGCCTTCCCTGCCAGACGGGTCGGCGTCACCGCAAGGTGCCGGCTTGCAGCGCATGAGAACACGGCTTGACCAGCGCAGACCATGGCTGGAACCCCGACCAGCTTCGACATCATTCCGCACAACAGTCCGCCCTGGCGCGCTTCGGCCAGCAGGCCCTCGGATCCGAGGGCCTCGACGAGATCCTGACCGAGGCCTGCCGCCTGGTCGGCGAGGCGCTCGGCACCGGGCTTGCCAAGGTGATGGAGATCCAGCCGGACGGCGAGACCCTGCTGGTACGCGCCGGCGTCGGCTGGCCGCCCGGCGTGGTCGGGCAGGCGAGCACCAAGGCGTCCGAGCGGAACTCGGAGGGCCATGCGCTGAAGACCAAGCGACCGATGATCTCCCCCGACAGCGCCACCGAGACGCGCTTCAGCTACCCGGAATTCCTGGTCAAGGCCGGGGTCAAGGCGGTGGCCAATGTCGTCATCGGCGTGGCGAAGGGCGACCGGCCCTTATGGGGTGCTGCAGATCGACAGCCGCGTGCCGCGGCAGTTCAACGACAGCGACACCGCCTTCTTCACCACCTACGCCAACCTGATCGCCGCGGCGGTCAACCGGCTGCACGCCAATCGTGACCTGCGCAACCGGGAGACGCGGCTGCGCCGCAGCGGGAAGCGGTTCCGCCGCATCGCCGAGGTCGCGACGGTCGGCGTGGTCTTCTTCACCTTCGACGGCCGTATCACCGATGCCAACGATGCCTTCCTGCGCATGAGCAAACAGGGGCGGGAGGCGCTGGAGGCGGGCCGGCTGCGCTGGGACGAGCTGACGCCGCCGGAGTGGATGCCGAAGACCCTGCGCGCCATGGAAGCGCTGAAGACGGAGGGCCATGGTGCACCCTTCGAAAAGGAAGACTTGCGCCCCGACGGGTCGCGCTGGTGGGGATCTTTTGCCGGCCGCATGCTGGACGACGGCACCGCGGTCGAGCTGGTGCTCGACATCACCGACCGGAAGTGGGCCGAGGCAGCGCTGCGCGACAGCGAGGCGCGGCTGCGCTCGTTGGTCGAGGGCATCCCGCAGCTCGTCTTCCGCTCGCGCAGCTCGGGCGAGCGGATCTGGGGCAGCTCGCAATGGCTGAGCTATACCGGGCAGACCGAGGCCGAGAGCGTCGGCCGCGGCTGGCTCGACGCCATCCACCCCGACGACCGCGCCGCGACCGTGGCCGCCTGGGCCGAAGCGGAGGCGCGCGGGCTCTACGCCGTCGAGCACCGGACCTTCCATGCCGCCGACCGGAGCTGGCGCTGGTTCCAGACCCGCGCCACCCCGGTGCGCGACGCCGCCGGTGATGTCGTCGAGTGGTTCGGCACCTCGACCGACATCGACGACCAGGTGCGCGCCCGCGAATGGCTGGCGCGCAGCCGCGAGGAGCTTGAGGCGCGGGTCGTCGGGCGTACCGCCGAGCTGCGCCGGGCGCTCGACGGCCTGCGGGCGGAGATGGCGCAGCGCGAGCGGGCAAAGGCGGCGCTGCGCCAGGCGCAGAAGATGGAGGCGGTCGGCCAGCTCACCGGCGGCATCGCGCACGACTTCAACAACATGCTGCAGGGTATCGCCGGCAGCCTTGATGGCTCGGCGGCGGGCCGGGGAGGGCCGCCTGGCGTAGGTCGAGCGCCACCTCGAGCCGGCACGGCAGGCGGTGGACCGGGCGGCCGGCCTGACCCGGCGGCTGCTGGCCTTTGCCAGGCGGCAGCGGCTGGAGCCCAAGGCGGTGGATCCGGATTCACTGGTGGCGGGGACGGCCGACCTGGTCCGCCGCACCGTCGGCCCGGCGATCCGGCCGGAGCTGCATCTGCGCGACGGCAAGGCCCGGGTGGTCTGCGACCCCAGCGAGCTGGAAAGCGCCCTGCTCAATCTCTGCATCAATGCCCGGGACGCCATGCCGGAGGGTGGCCGGCTGACGATCGGCACAGAGGACATCGTGCTCTCCGCCGCCGATCTCCTTGGGCAGGAATCCGGATTGGGCAGGAATCCGGGCGGGAGGCCGCGGCACCCGACGAATACGTGGCGATCCCGGTCGTCGATACCGGCAAGGGGATGCCTCCCGAATTGGTGGATCGCGTCTTCGAGCCCTTCTTCAACACCAAGCCGCAGGGCCAGGGGACCGGTCTCGGGCTGAGCCAGGTCTACGGCTTCGTCCGGCAATCCGGCGGGCTGGTGCGGATCGAGAGCGTGCCGGGCCGGTGCACCACCGCGCGGCTCTGCCTGCCGCAGACGCTGCCCTTTGGCGTCAGGGAACAGCCGATCGATGCCCCGGCCCCGGCCCGGGCCGGCGCGCATCGCTCCGTGCTGCTGGTGGACGACGAGCGGATCGCCCGCGAGCTGGCCGCCGAGCGGCTGCGCGAGCTCGGGTACCGGGTGCTCGAGGTGGCAGACGGGCCAGCGGGGCTGGACCTGCTGGAGGGCGGCGCGCAGGTGGACATGCTGGTGACCGATGTCGGCCTGCCGAACGGCATGAACGGCGGTCAGGTCGCTGAGGCGGTGCGGGCGCGGCTGCCGGGCCTGCCGCTGCTCTTCATCACCGGCTATGCCGGCACGGAATTGCTGCCGGGCAGCGCCGCGACCGACAAACCCTTCGACCTCGACACGCTGGCGCGCAAGGTGCAGGCGGCGCTTGCAGACCCGTGAGGGGGCGCCAGAGCGGGGGGGGGAGGGGCACCATCCGCTCCGGGCCGAACCTCGACATCGTTATTCGGCACCCGCGGCACGGCCGATGTCCGAGGCGCCTGAAGGAGGAGAAACTAGGGGGGGATAGGTTTTTCCGCCGAGCCCTCCTACTCCGCGGGCACCGGCAGGGCGGCCGCCGGCAGCCGTGCCTCCTGCTCGGCAAGCGCCGCCTCCAGCGCCAGCACGCGCTCGGCCGAGGCACCCCAGGTGGCGATGCGCTCCATGCTGGTCACCGGCCAGGTCAGCGCCGCGGCCAGCTGCTGGAAAGCCTGGGCGCCCTGCATCAGCCCGCCGAGGGTCATCACGCCCTGAAAATAGCCGGGCAGGCCGGCGAGGATGGGAAAGGTCGTCGTCACCCGACCATGCCCGGCATTGTAGCCGGCCAGCCGCGCCATGCTGCGGGTCTGGCCGTCCCAGGTCCGCCCGACCATGGCGAAGAGCGGCCGCAGCCGGTCCATGCCGCCGCGCCGCGCCGCCGACGGGCTGTCCCGTAGATGCACCAGGGCGACGCGGAACTCGGCCTCGGCGGCCTGCCGCCGGTCCGTCGCCGGCACCAGCGGCCGTCCCAGCGCGAAGGCGGCGACGCCGCTGACCAGGGCGTAGAGCAGCGCCAGCCAGACCAGGTAGCCGCTGATGGTCACGTCGCGGCCGAACAGGTGGAAGGTCGGGCTGCCGGACAGCTCCCAGAGCAGCCCGCCGAAGACGACCAGCAGCAGCGTCGCCTGCCAGAGCGAGCCGCAGAGCTCGACCGCCTCCTCGGTGGCGATGCGGATGTCCTCGGCGATGCGGCCGTCGATGTTGGCGGCGCCCGGGTCGGTCTCGGCCGGGGCGGCGCGGTGCAGCCAGGCGCCGGCCAGGCGATCGGTCAGCCAGCGCCGCCAGCGCAGCTGCAGCGCCCGCCGGCAGGTCAGGTGCAGCCCGGATTGCAGCCCGAAGCCGAGCACGAGGGCGGCGAGCACCGCGCATTGCGCCGGCAATTCCGTCGCGGCGCGGCGGTCCAGCACGTCGAAAAGCTCGCCCAGCCATGTGTTGAACCGGACCGAAAGGGCGATCTCCGCCGCGGTCAGGCTGAACAGGATGGCGGTCAGCGCCACCGCCTGCCAACGGGTCGGGCCGGACCAGAAGCCGCCGGCCAGCCCGGCGAAGCGGAACGGCAGGGGGCGCAGGCGGGCCAGCTCCTCGGTCTCCGCCATCGTGCTCGGTCCCCCGCTCTCCCGAATGATGGAACAATGCGGACCGGCCCCGGGTTGCTCCCGACCGTTGCCGCAATGCAGCGCGCACGGTGTCCTGAAGCGCACGGCTTCCCATATGATCCCGCGATGGAATGGCAGGCCCCCGCCGTGGTGCTGGACGCCCGCCCGCTCGGCGAAAGCGGCGCGGTGGTCTCGCTGCTGACCGAGGCACACGGGCGGCATGCCGGCCTCGCCAAGGGTGGCGCCTCCCGCGCCCAGGCGCCCGTCTGGCAGCGCGGCAACCTGGTGGAGGCGCGCTGGGTGGCGCGGCTGCCCGACCAGCTCGGCGCCCTGACCGGGGAGCTGGTGCACCCCGCCGCGGCGCTGGCGATGGAGGACCCGCTGGCCCTCGCCTTGCTCTCGGCCGCCTGTGCCGTGGCCGAGGCCGCCCTGCCGGAGCGGGAGCCGCATCCGCGCTGCTTCCAGGGGCTGGTCTCGCTGGTTGCCCGCCTCGGCAACGGCGCCGGACCGCTGCTGCCGGACTATGTGCGTTGGGAGGCGGAGCTGCTGACGGAGCTCGGCTATGGCCTCGACCTCGCCCGCTGCGCCGCGACCGGCACGGCGGAGGACCTGGCCTGGGTCTCGCCCCGCACCGGCCGGGCGGTCTCGGCCGTTGCGGGTGAGCCCTGGCGGGACCGGCTGCTGCCGCTGCCGCGCTACCTGCTGGGGCAGTGGGGCGGGGAGGGGCCGCCGGAATGGCTCGCCGGCCTGCGGCTGACCGGGCATTTCCTCTCGCGCGACGTTTTCGGCGACCGGCCGGGCGGGCTGCCCCAGGCGCGGGCGATGCTGGCCGATCGGGTGGGCGCGCTGGGCGCCGGGTTGTGATAAGTTTTCAAAGGTTCACCCGCAGCGGGAGGCGGCGCGTGCCGGCCAGTCGCGTCACACCCTTGCTTTGCCTCGCTGCCATTGGTCTGGCTGACCTCGGCCTGGCTGCCATGCCGGCAGATGCCGCGCCGGACCAGGTTTTCCCCACCCCCTCCGGCACCTTCATCGACCTCGCCCCGCCCGCCGGGCAGGGGCCGGTCCGGCTGGCCGTCGCGCAAGTGGTCCGCATCGGCCGGCTGCAGGGCGAGACGGTGATCGACACCGCCGCCTGGGTGCAGCAGCGCACCACCGAGCCAATGGAGAGCCTGGTCCGGCGCCTCGCCGCCGCCGGGCTGCGGCTGGTGCCGCTGACCGACCCGAGCGGCCAGCGCACCTGGCTGGCGGCCGAGCGCATCGTGCTGATCCGCGGCTCCGAGGCCCGGCATGCCGAGGGCGCGCGGACCGCGCTGGTCATGGTCGGGCTGCTCTATACGCGGGACGTCGCGGTGCGGGAGACGGTCGAGGAGGTCATGGCGGCGCTGGCCCGCTGACGCCATGGCGGTGGCGCCGGGCGCCCCGACCGGCTAGAAGGGAGGGGAACGAAGCGCGAATCCCTGACCCATGCCCGACCAGACCAAGGCCCCGCCCGCGTCGCCGGACGGCGGCACCATCAAGGACCAGACGCTGGCGACCGCCCTGTCGGAACGCTACCTGGCCTATGCCATGTCCACCATCATGTCCCGTTCCCTGCCGGATGTGCGGGACGGGCTGAAGCCGGTCCACCGCCGGCTGTTGTGGGCCATGCACCAGCTCAAGCTGGACCCGGCGGCGGGCTTCAAGAAATGCGCCCGCATCGTCGGCGACGTGATGGGCAAGTACCACCCGCATGGCGACGCGGCGATCTATGACGCCATGGTGCGGCTGGCGCAGGAATTCGCCGCCCGCTACCCGCTGGTCGAGGGCCAGGGGAATTTCGGCAATATCGACGGCGATAACGCCGCGGCCATGCGCTACACCGAGGCGCGGCTGACCGAGGTCGCCCAGGCCATGCTCCAGGGGATTGACGAGAACACCGTCGATTTCCGCGCCACCTACGATGGCGAGGAGCAGGAGCCGGTGGTCTTGCCGGCGGCCTTCCCGAACCTGCTGGCCAACGGCGCCAACGGCATCGCGGTCGGCATGGCGACCTCCATCCCGCCGCACAATGCGGGTGAGCTCTGCGCCGCCGCCCTGGCGCAGCTGCAGGTCTTCCGCGACCGGAAGCTGGGCCTCGAGCAGGTGGCGCTGCATGCGGACGGCACGGCGCGGGCCGAATTCCTCGATGCCTCGCTCGCGCCGATGCTGGCGGCGATCCCCGGCCCCGACTTCCCCACCGGCGGCGTTCTGGTGGAACCGCCCGAGGCGATCCGCGAAGCCTACCGCACGGGACGCGGCGGCTTCCGGCTGCGCGCGCGCTGGGAGAAGGTCGCCGCGAAGAACGGCACCTGGCACGTCATCGTCTCCGAGATCCCCTACCAGGTGCAGAAGGCCAAGCTGATCGAGCAGATCGCCGCCCTGCTGGAGGAGAAGAAGCTCCCGCTGCTCGGCGACATCCGTGACGAGAGCACCGACATCGTCCGCCTGGTGCTGGAGCCGAAGAGCCGCACGGTCGACCCGGCGGTCATGATGGAGACGCTGTTCCGCGCGACGGACCTGGAAACGCGGCTGCCGCTCAACATGAACGCGCTGGACGCCGAGCGCACGCCGCGGGTGATGGGCCTGCCCGAGGTGCTGTGGTCCTGGCTGGAGCACCGGCACGTCGTGCTGGTGCGGCGGACCGAACATCGCCTGGCGGCGATCGCCCGGCGGCTCGAGATCCTCGACGGCTACCTCGTTGTCTATCTCAATCTCGACGAGGTGATCCGCATCGTCCGCGAGGAGGACAAGCCGAAGGAGGCGCTGATGGCGACCTTCTCGCTGACCGAGCTGCAGGCCAACGCCATCCTCGACATGCGGCTGCGCGCGCTGCGCAAGCTCGAGGAGATGGAGATCCGCCGCGAGCACACCAAGCTCAGCAAGGAGCAGAAGGGCCTGCAGGCGCTGATGGGCTCCGAGCCCAAGCGCTGGGCAGCGATCGAGGCGGAGATCGAGACGACGCGGAAGGCCTTCGGCGATGGGCCGCTCGGCACCCGCCGGACCGAGACGGGGCGGCTGTTGCCGGCGGTGCTGGTCGACGAGGCCGCCTTCGTCGAGCGCGAGCCGATCACCGTCATCCTCTCGGAGAAGGGCTGGATCCGCGCGCAGAAGGGCCATGTCGCGCCAGAGGCCGAGCTGCGCTTCAAGGAAGGCGACCAGCTGCACACCTGGGTACATGCCCAGAGCACCGACCGCGTCGTGCTGTTCGCCACCAACGGCCGTGCCTATACGTTGAAGGCCGAGACGATCCCGCGCGGCCGCGGCGACGGCCAGCCGGTGCGGCTGATGGTCGACATGACCAACGAGGACACGATCATCCGCATGTTCGTGCATGCCGAGGGCCACCGCTTCCTGGTCGCCGCCACCGATGGCCGCGGATTCCTGGTGAAGGGCGAGGACCTGCTGGCGGAGAAGCGCACCGGCAAGCAGGTGCTGGTGACCGAGCCGGGCAAGGAGGCCGCGGTCTGCGTCGAGGCCGAGGGCGACCATGTCGCGGTCATCGGCACCAACCGCAAGCTGCTGGTCTTCCCGCTCGACCAGGTGCCGGAGATGGCGCGCGGCCGCGGCGTGCAGCTGCAGAGCTACAAGGACGCGGACACGATCTTGGCCGACGTGAAGGTCTTCACCCGGAAGGAGGGGCTGACCTGGATGCTGGGCGACCGGCAGCGGCTGGAGACCGACCTGACGACCTGGCGCGGCAACCGTGCCGGGGCGGGCAAGGCGCCGCCGAACGGCTTCCCGAAGAGCGGGCGGTTCGGGTAGGCCCGACGCCCTCGCAGCCTTGTTCCGCCCGGCGCGGCGGGGCGGCTGCTGGTCTTGGTCGCCGACGCGCGGTCCCGTCGCCGCATCGCCCACCCGGCGGGCGGTCCCGGCCGCGCCAGGCGAAAGGGAGACGGCGCCAGCCGCATCCGGCGCCGGCCGTCGCCGCGGGTGACGGCGCCCTGTTATCCCGGCTCGCCCGGGACGATCGGCGGAATGCCGGGTTTGCGCGTGCCTGAACGCAAGCACCGCGAGGCGTCGAGCGCGGGGAGCGGGTCCCGATGTTCGGCGACGACGCCGCCTATGCCTTCTCCACCATCACGATCGCGCAGGCCACTGGCGCCTCCCGCCTCGACGGCATCAACGACCACGGCGATATCGTCGGGAATTCCGACATGATGCTGGCGCCCGCCGCCTTCCTCGTCACGCCCGCGCGGCACGGCCACAGGGACTGACGAGCCGCGGGATCGGCGCAGCCTGGCGGGTGGTGTTCAGCCGCCGCCCGTCCGGCCGAACCAGACGCCGAGCAGCGCCCCGAGCGCCACCAGCAGCAGCCCGCCATTCACCACCGCAAGCACCCCGGGCGGGATGCGCCAGACATCCGATCGCGCCGGCGAGTCATGCCCCGGCCGGAGGTCGCGCCAGACCGCGACGGCGAAACAGAAGCCCGAGAACAGCACCAGCAGGGAGGCGAAGAACAGGATCGCCCATTCCGGCAGGGTGCTGCCGAGCGAGGTCTTCGCCCCGACGCCGGCCGCGAGCGAGACCAGCCCGGTGCGGACCCAGGCCGCATAGGTGCGCTCGGCCGCCAGCACCGTGCGGTCGGCGGCATAGGGGACACGGGGGTCGTCGCTGGCATCCGGCATGCGGGGGCAACGCCGCAGCGGCCCATCGGTGCTACCCGGCGGTCACCGGCACCATGGCGCTCTCGGCCGGCACCATGCTGTCCTCCAGCACCCGCCAGGTACCGCCGACCAGCACCTCGCTCGGCCGGTAGCGCGACTTGTAGGACATCTTCCGGCTCTCCGGCACCCAGTAGCCCAAGTAGACGTAAGGCAGCCCCAGCGCCCGGGCCCGCGCGACCAGCCAGAGGATGGCCCAGGAGCCCAGGCTGCGCCGCGCCTCGGCCGGGTCGAAGAAGGAATAGACCGCCGAAAGCCCGTCGCTCAGCCAATCGGTCAGGCAGGCGCCCAGCAACCGGTCCTGGCCGTCGCGGAACTCGATCATGCCGGTGGTGATCGGGGTGTCCTCGACCATCGCCCGGTAGTCGTAGAAGCCCATAGCCGCCATGTCGCCGTCGCCGTGCCGGGCCTGCTGGTAGCGCTGGAAAAGCTGGAACTGCTCGGCCGTGGCGCGCGCCGGCATCTCGAAGCCGGCGACGTCGGCGTTGATCTTGTTCAGCTTGCGGTGCGCCCGGTTGGGCTCGAACTGCGGGACCAGGATACGGATCGGGATGCAGGCGGCGCAGCCGGGGCAGACCGGCGAATAGGCGATGTTGTGGCTGCGCCGGAAGCCGGCGCGCGACAGCCGGTCGTGCAGCGCCTCCGCATCCGGGCCGGTCAGCTCGGTCACGATCTTCCGCTCCGTCCGGCCCGCCAGGTAGGGGCAGGGCAGCGGGGCGGTGGTGTAGAAGAACTGTGGACGGCGGGTGGGGCGGTGCAGCATCGGCCTGGAAGGTTCGACGGGGACAGTGTCGGGGGGGAAGCCGCTGAAATCAACCGCTTCGGCGCAACGGGGTTCGCCCTACATCAAGGAGTGAGCGTAATGCGGCCCTCCAGCGCCTCGGGCGCCTTGCTGAGCGCCTGCATCCGGCCATCCCGCCAGGCTGCCAGCAGGTCGCCCCAATGGCGGGAGGCGGGGTTGCCGGACTGCCCGGTGGCGATGATCGCCAGTGTTGCATCGGGGTCCGCCAGGTCCGCCACCAGCCGCAGCCCGGCGCCATGGACATGGGTGAAGGGGTCTGGCCCATAGCCGCGGATGCCGCCGCGGGAGACGGTCCATTCGTCGCCCCCGGTCGGCGCGGCAAGGCCGGTCAGCCAGCCGAGCCCGGGCAAGGCGCGCAGCAGCGGGTGCTCGAAGCGCGCGACATGCAGGGCGCCCCAGCGCCAGGCGGCGGGATCGGACCCCTGGGTCGCGGCCAGAGCCGCCACCGCCTCCTCCAGCGCCCTGCCGGCCAGCACGGCGCAGTCGCCGGCGCACCAGGCGGCCCCGGCGCCGTCGGGCGAAAGCAGCAGGCGGAGGAAGGCGGCGCGCGGCGTCCAGGCGCCCTCCGGCACCCCGCCCGCTGCCAGGGCAAGGTCACCGAGCCGCTCGATCCAGGCATTGAAGACCAGCCCCTCCGGCCGGTCGGCCCGGACGTTGCCGTCCCAGGCCAGCAGCAGGTCGAGCGCCGTGCCGGCCGCTCCCGCCGGCCGCGGCAGCCGGCGCAGCAGCGCCCGCGGCCCCAGCAGGTCGCGGGCGAAGATCGAGACGGTATCGACCTGCATCGCGGCGAAGCCTGCCGCGTCGTGCCGCGGCCGGTCCCCGAGCATTTCCCCGATGCGGCGGAAGCGCCCGTCATCCGGCCAGTCGCGGCCGAGATAGACCGGGCCGTCCGGCGGGGCGGGGCGGTTGTTGGCATTGGCGATGGCGCCGCCGGCGGGATCCTCGAGATGCGGCATGGCGTCGTAGGGCACCCAGCCCGTCCAGTCATGGCTGCCGTCCCAGCCCGGGGCCGGCAGGCTGCCGTCGCCGGCGCGGCGGGCCGGGGTGCGGCCGGTCAGGAACATCCCGATCCGCCCGGCCCGGTCGGCGACCATCAGGTTCTGCGGCGGGCTGCTGATCAGCGCCGCGGCGCTGCGCGCCTCGGCCAGCGACCCGGCGCGGTTCAGCGCCAGCAGCCCGGCCGCGGCGCTGTCGGCCGGCGCCAGGTTGGCCATGGCGACGGCCAGCACGCGGTCGGCGGGCGGCGCCTCGTCGAGGTCGGAGATCACCGGACCGTGCCGCGTCTCCCGCACGCGGAGCACCACCGGGGCGGCGCCGCGTACGCGGATCACTTCCTCCCGCACCGCGAATGGCTTCGGGCCGTCCGGCGTCTCGTAGGCGTCGGCGCCGGCCAGGCGCTCGATAAAGACGTCCTGGGTATCCGACTGGGTCGTGGTGACGCCCCAGGCGAGGTCGGCATTGCGGCCGATCACCAGGAAGGGCACGCCGGGGCTGGTAGCCCCGGCCAGCATCCGGCCGCCGCCGAGGTCGATCCGCGCGAGGTACCAGAGGACCGGCGCCTGGAAGCCGAGATGCGGGTCGGAGGCCAGCAGCGGCGCGCCGGAGGTTGAGCGCCCCGCGCCGACCGTCCAGGCATTGCTGGCGGAGCCGGGCAGGGTGCCGGGTTCCGGGAAACGCGGCAGGGCGGCGGCGAGGCGGCCGAGATGGCCGGGATCGAGCCCCGCGAGATCGGGCCGGCCCGCGGTCGTGTCCTCCGGCCAGAGCTCACGCTGCCGCGCCTCCGGCAGGATCGCCGCCAGCCGGGCGCGGTCGAGCTCCGCCCGCCAATTGCCCGATAGCCAGATGCCCATGATCTTGGCCCAGTAGAGGCTGTGCTCGGGGCGCCAGGGCTCCGGCGCGCCGAGACCCAGGAATTCGGGCGCGGCGAAACGGCCCCGCTCGGCGATCCAGGCATTCACCCCGGCGGCATAGGCCTCCAGCAAGGCCCGGGTATCGGCCGGCAGGGCCTCGAGGTCGGCGGCCGCGCGGCGGGCAAGGCCCAGCGCGCGGGCGAAGCGGTCGGCCCTGAGCGTCGCCGGTCCGGCGAGTTCCGAGAGCCGCCCGGCGGCGCCGCGCCGCATCAGGTCCATCGCAAAGATCCGGTCGCGCGCATGCAGCCAGCCGAGCGCCATGGCGGCATCCGCCTCGGTGCCGGCGGCGATGCGGGGGATGCCGTGCGCATCGAGCGTGACGGTGACGCGGGCGGCGAGGCCGGGCAACCGCAACGTGGCGTCGCGTGCCGGGACGGTCCACCAGACCGCGCCGGCGATCCCACCCGCGGCCAGCAGCACCAGCACCAGGGCGCCGAGCAGCAGGCGGCGCAGCCAGCGCCAGCCGCGCGGGGCATGGGTCACGCCGCCGAGCACGCGATCGGATGGATCATGGCCTCCGACCTAGCGCAACGGCACCGCCGGCGTCCATGCGCCATGGCTTTCGCCGCGCGCGTCGTGAAGACGGGTTTCGTCCCGCGCCGGGTCGCCCTAGCATTCCCGGCAAGAACCGAAGCCATGGAGGAAGCCAATGCGCGGAGTCTGTTTCACCGGTGACCGTGAGCTGGAGATCCTCTCCTTCCCCGACCCCACGCCGGGCTTCGGCGAGGTGGTGCTGGAGATGAAGGCCTCCGGCATGTGCGGCAGCGACCTGAAGCAGTATCGCCGGCCGCGCGGCGTGCGGCAGAACAACGGCCTGGCGACGCCGGAAGGCCCGACCATCGCCGGCCACGAGCCCTGCGGCGTGGTCGCAGCCATCGGCCCCGGCGTCGACCCGCGCCTAGCCCGCGAAGGCGCCCGGGTCATGGTGCATCACTACCAGGGCTGCACCACCTGCGGCCATTGCCGCACCGGCTGGCAGCAGCTCTGCCAGAAGACCTCGGTCAAGGTCTACGGCAACAACGCGCATGGCGGCCACGCGCAGTACATGTGCGTCCCCGCCAATACCCTGGTCCCGCTGCACGAGGCGCTGACCTTCCAGGCGGGCGCTGCGATCTCCTGCGGCACCGGCACCGCCTGGGGGGCGCTGCGGCGGATGAACATCTCCGGCAACGACACCATCGCCATCTTTGGCCAGGGGCCGGTCGGGCTTTCGGCCACGCAGCTCGCAACGGCAATGGGCGCGCGGGTCATTGCGCTCGATATCTCGCCGCAGCGGCTGCAGCGCGCGAAGGAGTTTGGCGCGGCCGAGACCATCAACCCGTCCAATGCCGACCCGGTCGAGGCGATCCGCGAGCTGACCCATGGCCTCGGCGCGGAGCTGACGCTCGACACCTCCTCCTCGCCACAGGCACGAGTCCAGGCGATCCGGTCGCTGAAGGTCTGGGGCACCTGCTGCTTCGTGGGCGAGGGCGGCGAGGTGACGATCGACGTCTCGCCCGACATGCTGCGGCGGCAGGCGACCGTCGTTGCCTCCTGGACCTTCTCCAGCGTGGGGCAGGAGAAATGCGCGCAGTTCATCGTTGACCGCGGGATCAAGGTGGACGACCTCTTCACCGAAACCTGGAAGCTCGACCAGGCGGAGGAGGCCTACAAGCTGTTCGACCAGCAGAATACCGGCAAGGGCGTCTTCCTGATCTGAGCAGCCTGCGGGCGCCGTTCTTCACGGGCGGCCCGGGTGGGGGTCAATCCGCCACCCGGGCCATCCGCTCCGGCTGGTCCAGCGAGGCGACGTGGTCCGGCAGTACCGCGACACAGGCGCCGACGACGAAGAGCCAGAAGCCGATGGCGCCGGCCGCGAGCAGCGCCGGCTCGGCGGGCTTGCGGCGATGGGAATGCTGGGTCATCCGGGGGCCTCCTTGCGCGGGCAGGATCGCCGGATCCGGCGTGCCTCACCGTGCTGTACGGCACCATCTGACGAGCGGATGCAGGATATCCCGCCCGTCGCTAGTTTCCACCCTGCTGCCCACGGTCATTCGCCGAGCCGGAGCGCTAGATCCATCGCCGCGACGTGCACCGGCGTGGCAACCACTTCGAGGCCGCAGAGCAGAAGCACGACGGGCAGGGCAATCAGGACCGCGAGACGCCGCCCCGGAGCGCGATCCGCTGCTGGCGCGGGTACCGGCGGGCAGGGAACGGGTTGCGGCTTTATCGGTGGCATCTCCATCCCGGTATTCGGAACGGTTGCGATGGATCGGGTCGGGCCGGGCGCGCCGTGCGGCAACGCACAGACGCGCCGCATCACTTGCTGCATGCGCCGGCCCGCGCCCGGTTGGTCAGCCGCAGAGCACCCGGTCGACCCGGCCGTCGCGCAGCAGCAGCGTCGCCCGCTCGGGGCGGTAGTCGCGGGTCATCGGCGCGCCCGGCCCCGCGACCCGCAGTGTGCGGATGCCGGGCATCCGCTCGATCGCGGCGACCGCCGCCGCCTCGGTCAGCCCGGCCAGGGCCGGGAACTCCGATTCATAGGCGGCGCAGCCGCCGCTGCCGGGCGCGCCCTCGGTCTGCGCCGAGGCGGCACCAGCGAGCAGGCACATGGCCGCGGCGAGCACGCCCGGCCGCAGCCGGGGCGCGTCACGCCGCCGCGCGACCCGGGCCATGAGCGTCAGCCCATGTTCACCATGATCGTCTTCTTGTGGGTGAAGTGCTCCAGCATCGCCTCGAGGCTGGCCTCCTTGCCGAGACCGCTCGACTTCACGCCGCCATAGGACAGGTTGGCCTGCACCACGAGGTTCTGGTTGATCTGCACCAGGCCCGCCTCCAGTCGGTGCGCCAGGTCGAGCCCAACCTTCAGGTTGTTGGTCCAGAGGCTGGCGGCCAGGCCGTATTCGCTGTCGTTGGCCTCGGCCAGCACGGCTTCCGGCTCGTCGAAGGGGGCGATGACGGTGACCGGGCCGAAGATCTCCTCCCGCACCAGCCGGCTGTCGGCGCCGAGGCCGGTGAAGATGACGGGCTGGATGAACAGGCCCTTCTTCAGCGCCGGGTCGGTCGGCATGGCGGAGCAGACATGCGCGGTGGCGCCGGCGGTCCCGGTGCCCTCCTCGATGAAGCCGCGCACCTTCTCGAGCTGGCCTTCCGAGACGATGGTGCCGATATCGGTCTTCTCGTCCAGCGGGTCGCCCATGACCATCCGGTTCACGGCATCCTTCATGGCGGCGACGAAGCGGTCGAAGATTGGCCGTTCCACGTAGATGCGCGAGGCGGCGGTGCAGCTCTGGCCCTGGCGGGTGAAGCGCATCGAGGTCAGCGCGCCGGAGACGGTCTTCTCGAAGTCGCAATCGGCGAAGACGATCATCGGCGACTTGCCGCCGAGCTCGAGCGTGACGGGGATCAGCTTCTCCGCCGCGGCGCGCGCCACGATCTTGCCGGTCTCGACACTGCCGGTGAAGGTCACCTTGCGGACCTTGGGGTGGGCCACCAGCGGTGCGCCGCATTCCGGGCCGAAGCCGGACAGCATGTTGAAGCAGCCGGGCGGCAGGATGCGGTTCATCAGCTCGCAGATGCGCAACACCGCGAGCGGCGCCTCCTCGGCCGACTTCACCACCACCGTGTTGCCTGCCACCAGCGCCGGCGCGACCTTCAGCGCCATCAGCAGCATCGGCACGTTCCAGGGAATGATGGCGCCGACGACGCCGAGCGGCTCCCGCACCGTCACGCTCAGCACGTTGGGCGCGAAGGGCACGCTCTCGCCCTTCAGCTCGCTCCCGAGGCCGCCGAAGAACTCGAAGACGTCGGCGACGACGCCGGCCTCGACGCGGCTCTCGGTGCGCAGCGCCTTGCCGGTCTCGAGCGCGATGAGGCGCGCCAGCTCCTCCTGGTGCTCCTTCAGCAGGGCGGCGCAGGCATGCACCATGGCGCCGCGCTTGCGGGCGGGGACCTTGGCCCATTCTTTCTGCGCGCGGGCAGCGGCCTGCACCGCCACGTCGACGTCGTCGGCATCGCCCTCGGCGGCACGGGCAACCTCGATGCCGGTCGCCGGGTTCACCACGGCGAAGCTGCGGCCGTTGCGGCCCGGGACAT
This sequence comes from Dankookia rubra, assembly GCF_004355005.1. Taxonomy (GTDB): domain Bacteria; phylum Pseudomonadota; class Alphaproteobacteria; order Acetobacterales; family Acetobacteraceae; genus Paracraurococcus; species Paracraurococcus ruber_A. The sequence goes on along the minus strand of NZ_SMSJ01000018.1, from coordinate 57,313 downwards.
AGCCGCCGCCGACGAAGTGGAAGCCCGACAACGCCTTGGCCAGCGCGAAGGGGTCGAGGCAGGGATCGGCGGGGGTGGGGTGCGGCCGGTCGAGCATTGGGGGTTCCTCCCGAAACGGAATCTGGCGGTATGGCTGGCCGCAAGATGATCGCGGCGCGCCGGGGCGGCAAGCCTCGGGCGGCGGGTCGCGGCCGTGGTTCGGCATGCCGCCCCAGGGCCGCCGGCATGCACGGCGGATGCACCGCGCCGGGCGGTGCCGCCCGCCGGCGGCCCGCGTCAGCCAGGCGCCCGCATCGTGCTGGCCAGGCTCGCCCCGGCGGTCAGCATGTGCGCCCGCATCTGCCGCCCGGCCTCCTCGCCGTCGCCGCGCAGCACTTGGTACAGCACCGCCTCGTGCTCGGCGAAGCTGCGGCGCAGCCGGTCCTCGCCGAGGAATTGCGCGCGGCGGAAGGGCGCCAGCCGCAGCCGCAGCGCCTGGGCGTGCTCGGCCAGGAAGGCATTGTGGGTGCAGCGATAGATCGCAGAGTGGAATTCCCGGTTCAGCGCGTCGTAGCCGCCGACATCGCCGGCGCCGACCGCGGTGGCGGACCGCTCGTGCAGCGCCTGCAGCGCGAAGCGCTCCGGCGCAGTCATCCGGTGGGTTGCGAGCCGGGCGCACATCGCCTCGGTCTCCGCCATGACCTCGAACATCTCGCCCAGGCGTTCCAGGGTGAGGGCGGCGACCCGGACGCCGCGGCGCGGCTCGATCGTCACCAGGCCAGCGGCGGCCAGTTCGCGCAGCGCCTCGCGGACCGGGGTGCGGGAGGCGCCGAAGCGCTCCGCCGCCTGCTGCTCCTCGATCTCGGTGCCGGGGGCGAGGCGGCCGGTGATGATGTCCTCGCCCAGGGCGACACGGATCGTCTCGGCCAGCGTCGTGGCGGCGGCGGCGAGGGGGACGATGTTGGCGTCTTCGGCGTTACGCCCACGCGACATGAAGCTTGCCTCCCGCTGCCGTCCCGATCGGCCGCCGGGGTGATGATGCCCGCGGCCGGGGCGGTGGTCGAGCCTCGATGAATATACCGAATAGGAGAAATCTGCGGGTTGAGCATACGAAAATCTTGTGAAACATAGTCTGTGAATACTGAGGGGCAATGCCGCCCCGGGGAGAGCGCATGCAGGATGCCGCGACGCAGGTCACGCCGGACCCGGACGCCACGCCGGCCCCCACTGCGGGCCCCACGGGGGTTTCCGAAACCCGGGGCTGGCTGGAACGGCTCTGGTCCAACATCGCCGATCGCGGCCGCGCCTATGCCGATGTCCCGGGCCCCGGCCTGCCGCCGCTGGAGCGCGCCCGCCGGCTGACCAAGGCGATGCTCTCCGAACGTGGCGAGGCCTCGGGCGCCGCCGTAGCGCGGGAACTGCAGGAGAGCCTCGCGGCGCTCGGGCCCGAGGACCGGCTCGCCTTCTTCCGCTTCCTCGCCGAGGGCTTTACCCCGGACGGCGGGAAGCTGCGGAGGGCGGCCGAGGCTTGGCTGGCAACGCCGAGCGCCGAGTCCGCCGCCCGGCTGGCCGATGCCGCCGAGCCGCCGCGCCAGGAGCTTCTCCGGCGAATGAACATGGCTCCCGGCGGCACCGCGGCGCTGGTCCGGATGCGGGAGGAGCTGGGCGGCCCGGCCCGGCAGGATCCAGTGCTGAAGCTGCTCGATGCCGATCTGCGGCATCTGTTCGCGTCCTGGTTCAACCGCGGCTTCCTCGAGCTGCGCCGGATCGACTGGCAGACCCCGGCCGCGGTGCTGGAGAAGCTGATCCGCTACGAGGCGGTGCACGAGATCCAGGGCTGGGAGGACCTCCGCCGCCGGCTGGAGGCCGACCGCCGCTGCTTCGCCTTCTTCCACCCGGCCCTGCCGGGGGAGCCGCTGATCTTCGTCGAGGTCGCGCTGGTCCGCGGCATGGCGGAGGCCGTGCAGCCGCTGCTGCAGCGCGACCAGGCACCGGCCAGCGCGCGGGAGGCCGATACCGCGATCTTCTATTCCATCTCCAACTGCCAGGAGGGGCTGCGTGGCATCTCCTTCGGCAATTTCCTCATCAAGCAGGTGGTGGAGGAGCTGAAGGCCGAGCTCCCCCAGCTCACCCGTTTCGCCACCCTCTCGCCTGTGCCGGGCTTCCGGCGCTGGCTCGAGCGGCAATTGGCCAGCCCGCCGGAGGGCGGTCTGTTCCGGCCGGAAGAGGCCGCGGCCTTTGGCGGGACTGATCCGGTCGAGGGCTTCAAGGCGGTAACGGCCGGCGCCTGGTGGGAGGACGAGCCGCGCCGGGAGGCGCTGCGCGCGCCGCTACTGCGGTTGGCCGCGACCTACCTGACCCGGCCGAACAGCGGCACCGGCGGCATCGACCCGGTGGCGCGCTTCCACCTCGGCAACGGTGCCCGGCTGGAACGCATCAACTGGCTCGGCAATACCGCCAACCGCGGCATGCGCGAAAGCTATGGTGTGATGGTCAACTATCTCTACGACCCTGACGCCATCGAGGCCAACCACGAGGCCTTCGTCCATTCCGGCCAGGTGGTCCGCTCCGCCGCCGTCGACGGGCTGTTGTCGCTGCCGCGGGTGACCCCGGCCGCGCCCTCGCGTTCCGCCCTCGCGCGGCTGCTTGGCGGCGAGGAAAAACCGGCCCCGAAACCCAACTGAGCGACGACGCCGACCCGGGAGGAAACAAGGATGTCCCCGCAGACCGGCTCGATCCTGGGGCTCGTCGTGATGTTCATCGTCGCCACCGCACTGCCGATCAACATGGGCGCGCTGGCGCTGGCGATGGCCTTCATCATCGGCACCCTGGCCGTCGGCATGTCGTCAAGCGCGATCATCGCCGGCTTTCCCGGCGACCTCTTCGTCACGCTGGTCGGCATAACCTATCTATTCGCCATCGCGCAGAAGAACGGCACCATCGACTGGCTGGTGCATCAGGCAGTGCGGGCCGTCGGCGGGCGGATCGCGGCGATCCCCTGGATCATGTTCGCGGTGGCCGCGGCGCTGACCGCGGTCGGCGCCGTCTCGCCGGCCGCCTGCGCCATCCTGGCGCCCGTCGCCCTGCAATTCGCCCGGGCCTATGCGATCAGTCCGCTGATGATGGGCCTGCTGGTGATCCACGGCGCCCAGGGCGGCGGCTTCTCCCCCATCTCCATCTATGGCGGCATCACCAACCAGGTCGTGGCGCGGTCCGGCCTGCCGGTGGGAGAGGTCTCGCTCTTCCTCGCCAGCCTCGGCTTCAACCTGCTCTGCGCGCTCGGCGTCTTCTTTGTCTTCGGCGGCGCGGCGCTGCTGGGGCGACGGCAGGTCGCGCCGGTGGCGGCCGGGGGCGGGACTGCGGTCACCCATATCGAGATCGAGGGCCATGGCAGTGCCGCCGACGCCAGCATCGCCGCGCCGACGCATCCCGCCACGGCGCGGCTCGACCTGCAGCAGATGGCGACGCTGGTCGGCCTCGGAGCGCTGGCGGTGGGTGCGCTGGCCTTCGGGTTGAATGTCGGACTGGTGGCGGTGACCGTCGCGGTGGCGCTGACCCTGCTGGCGCCAAACGAGCAGAAGGGCGCGGTCGACAAGATCGGCTGGTCCACCATCCTGCTGGTCGGCGGGGTCATCACCTATGTCGGCGTGCTGCAGAAGTCGGGCGCGATCGACAGCGTCGGCCAGGGCGTCTCCGGCATGGGGGCGCCGCTGCTGGCGGCCTTGCTGCTCTGCTACATCGGCGGCGTGGTCTCGGCCTTCGCCTCCTCAGTGGGCGTGCTCGGCGCCATCATCCCGCTGGCGGTGCCCTTCCTGCAGCAGGGGCAGATCGGCACGGGGGGGATGATCGCCGCGCTCGCCGTGGCCTCAACCGTGGTGGACGTCTCGCCCTTCTCGACCAACGGCGCGCTGGTGGTGGCGAATGCGGCGCCGGAGGAGCGGGACACGGTCTACCGGCGTTTCCTCATCTACAGCATCCTTGTGGTGCTGGCCGGGCCGCCGCTGGCCTGGCTGCTGTTCATCGTGCCGGGATGGATGTAGGCGGGGTGGCTATGAAGCCGCGGCGCACTGGTGCATGAGACGCGTGAGATTCGATCGAAAGGGGAGTGGACGATGCAGGACAATAGCGGCCCGCTGAAGGGCATCCGCGTACTCGACCTGACGCGCGTGCTGGCCGGCCCGACCTGCACCCAGATGCTCGGCGACCTCGGCGCCGAGATCATCAAGATCGAGCGGCCCGAGGCCGGCGACGACACCCGCGGCTTCGCCCCGCCCTTCATCCCGAACACCAAGGAATCCGCCTACTTCGTCGGGGTGAACCGCAACAAGAAGTCTGTCACCGTCGATATCGGCAAGCCTGAGGGCCAGGCGCTGATCCTGAAGCTGCTCGAGCACTGCGACATCCTGGCGGAGAACTTCAAGGTCGGGGCGCTTGCCAAGTACGGCCTGGGCTACGAGCAGCTGAAGCTGAAATTTCCGAAGCTGATCTACTGCTCCATCACCGGCTTCGGCCAGACCGGCCCCTATGCGCCGCGTCCGGGCTATGACGCGCTGATCCAGGCGATGGGCGGCGTGATGTCGCTGACCGGAGAGCCCAAGGGCTCGCCGCAGAAGGTCGGCGTGCCGGTCGCCGACCTGTTTGCCGGGCTCTATGGCTGCATCGGCATCCTTGCCGCGCTGAACCACCGCAACGCGACCGGGGAGGGGCAGCAGATCGACATCGGCATGCTCGACACCCATGTCGCCTGGCTGGCCAACCAGGGCATGAACTATCTCGCCACCGGCGAGAACCCACCCCGGCTCGGCAACCAGCACCCGAACATCGCGCCCTACCAGGAATTCCCGACCAAGGACGGCTACATCATCCTGGCGGTCGGCAACGACCCGACCTTCGAGCGCTTCTGCAAGGCCACGGGCCAGGAACACCTGTTGTCGGACCCGCGCTTCGCCACCAACCCGATCCGCGTTGCCAACCGCGACCACGTGACGGCCACGCTGACGCCGGTCATGCAATCGAAGACCACGGCGGAATGGATCACGCTGCTGGAGGCGCAGAAGATCGGCTGCGGCCCGATCAACACGCTGGAGCAGGTCTTCGCAGACCCGCACGTCATCGCCCGTGAGATGGTGGTGGAGATGCAGCACCCGACCGGCGAGCCGGTGAAGGTCATCGCCAACCCGGTGAAGCTCTCCGCCACCCCGCCGACCTATCGCAGCCCGCCGCCGGTGCTGGGCCAGCACACCGGGGAGGTGCTGGGCGGCCTGCTGGGAATGACCGAGGCCGAGATCGCCGGGCTGCAGCAGAAGGGCATCACCTGATCCCGGCCGCGCCGGCGTGCCTTCCCGGCGCCCCGACGCCGGGCTAGATACATGAAAAGGGAAGGAAACATCCGTTCGGCTCCCGGCGCGGACTGCGCCGGGGCATCACGGCCGCCGGACAGCCGGGACGAGACGGGGATTTCCATGCGTCGCCACCAACTGCGTTACCTGCTGCCGCAAGGCTTCTTCGCCCTGGCCTGGACCGAATGGGGCCCGGAGGACGGCCTGCCGGTCCTCTGCGTCCATGGCCTGACCCGCACCGGGCGCGACTTCGACTCACTGGCCGCGGCGCTCGCGCTGGAAGGGCGACGGGTGCTCTGCCCGGACCTGCCGGGGCGCGGCGCCTCCGACCGACTGCCCGATCCGGCGATGTACGTCCCGCCGACCTATGTCGCTGCGCTGTCGCACCTGCTGGCGCGGCTGGACGGGCCGGTGGATTGGGTCGGCACCTCGCTCGGCGGCATCTGCGGCATGGTGGTGGCGGCGACGCCGGGCCACCCGGTCCGCCGGCTGGTGCTGAACGACATCGGCGCCTTCGTGCCGAAGGAATCGCTCGCCCGGATCGGCGACTACCTGGGCGAAGTGGGCGATTTCGCCGACCTGCCGGCCCTCGAGACCTATCTGCGGACGGTGCATGCGCCCTTCGGCGTGCTGACCGACGCCGAGTGGCGGCACCTGGCCGAGACCTCCGCACGGCCCGGGGCGGATGGGCGCGTCGCGCTGCACTACGACCCGGCGATCGCCGCGCCCTTCCGCGGCGCCGAGCCGGTGGACATGGACCTTTCGCCGATCTGGACGCGGGTCACGGCGCCGGTGCTGCTGCTGCGGGGGGTCGAGAGCGATCTGCTGACAGCCGAGACGGCGCGGGCAATGGCCAAGCGCCCCGGCGTCCGGCTGGCGGAGATCCCCGGCTGCGGCCATGCCCCGGCACTGATGGACCCGGGCCAGATCGGCCTGATCTCGGACTTCCTGTCGACCGTTTGAACCCGCGGACCCGTCAAGACAGACGGCGGTCATGGGGGAATACCTTCCCCCAGTCCTGCGTTGCCGCTTGCATGGTCCCTTTCCACCCCCGCCCCCCCTGGCTGACCGGTCGTCTGCAGACCATCCGCGCCCTGCGCTGGCCGATCCCCGCATCGCTGCCAGGCGGCCACCGGCTTTGGCTGCCGCTGGCTGATGGCGATGCCCTCGCTGCCATGCTGCATATCCCGGAGACCGCGCATCCAGGGCCGCTGGCGGTGCTGGTGCACGGCCTTTGCGGCTCGGAGGACGACCCCTATCTGCGGGAAGCGGCACAGGGCTTGCTGCGGCGCGGCTTCCGCGTGCTGCGGCTGAACCTGCGCGGCAGCGCCCTGAGCCAGCCGCGCAGCACCAGCCACTACCATCTCGGCCGGTCGGAAGACCTGGCCCAGGCGCTGACGGCGCTGCCGGCCGCTCTGACCGGGGAGGGGGTGGTGATCGCCGGCTGGTCGCTCGGTGGCGCGCTGACGCTGCTGCTGCTGGGCCGGGCGGCGGAGATCCCGGGCCTGCCGCGCATCCTGGGCGGCGCCGCGATCTCCCCGCCGCTGCAGCCCGAGCTGGCGCATGCGACGATCGACGCCGACCCGATCCTCGGCCGCGTCCTGCTGGCGCAGTACCGGCGGGAGGTGCTGGCGGTGCCGGCGCGCGACCTGCCGCCGGTACTGCGCCAGGCGGCGCGGGAGGCTGCCTCTCTGCAGGAATTCGAGGCACGGGTGACCGCGCCGCGCTTCGGCTACCCGTCCTATGGCGTGTTCTGCGAGGTGAACCGCCCGGCCGCGATGCTGCCGCGCATCCGCGCGCCCACGCTGGTGATGCTGGCCGCGGACGATCCGCTGGTGCCGCTCGGCTCGATGGAGGGGATTGCGTGGTCGGGCTGCCCGGCGGTGCTACCGCTGCCGGTCTCCGGCGGCGGGCATTGCGGCTTCTGCGACTGGCGGGCGGAGGCGATGTCGGTCCGGGCGATCGGCGGGTTCTTCGAGGGGGCGGCGGCGGGGCGGGACCTGCCGGTCGCCGCGCTCGGCCAGGCGGCCTAGGCGTCAGCCCATGCAGTGTCGGGGAGACGGTGTTCTCCCCGAACCCTTCACCGGCATGCTGCGAGTTGGCACCCGGCGCGCGACGACAGCCAACGCACCGACAGGAGGGGACATCTTTCCTTCCCGGCCCTTGCCGTCGCTCAGAAGCCCGGCCGCGGGGTCAGCTCCATCATAACCTGATCCAGCCCGCCATCGACCAGGATCTCGCCGCCGTTTACGTAGGAACTGCGCGGGCTGGCAAGGAAGACCACCGCATCGGCGATGTCCTGCGGCGCGCCGATGCGCCGGCTCGGCAGCATCCGCTCGCGCCGCTCCTTCACGTCGGGTTGCTGGTAGAAGGCTTCCGACATCGGGGTGCGGATGAAGCCGGGGCTGACCACGTTGCTGCGGATGCCGTCCGGCCCCCATTCCAGCGCGAGCTGGCGCGACAGCATCGCCGCGGCCGCCTTGGATGCGCTGTAGGCGCCGCTGCGCGGCTGCGGGTTGGTCGCGGCGATCGAGGCGATATGCACCATCGCGCCGCCGCGGCCGATCATCTGGTGGCGGAAGGCCTGGGCACAGAGCAGATAGCCGGTGAGGTTCACGTTGAGCAGCGTGTTCCATTCCTCGAGCGGCAGCGTTGCCAACGAGCCCGGCCGCAGGATGCCGGCATTGTTCACCAGGATATCGGCGGCGCCGAGCCGGTCGGAACTGGTCAGCGCGGCATCGGCGATGCTGCCCTCGCTGCCGGTGTCGCAGAGGATCGCGGTGACCCGGCCGCCGGCGTCGAGCAGCTGGCGCTCGAGCGACTTCAACGCATCGAGCTCGCGGTCGAGCAAGGCGACCGCGCAGCCCGCCTCGACGAAGGAGGTGGCGATGGCGCGGCCTATGCCGCCCGCGGCGCCGGTGACGACGGCGATCTTCCCGCCGAGGCCCAGCCAATCATTGTTCATATTTCCGGCTCCCCATCCCGGCGCATGAGACGCACCGCGACGGGGCAGGTCAAGGGGAGGGGGGCCGCGCCTCCTCAGCCCGTGCGCAGCAGCTGCGCGGCCTGCACGGCGAAATAGGTCAGCACGCCGTTGGCGCCGGCGCGCTTGAAGCCGAGCAGGCTTTCCAGCATGGCCCGGTCGTGCTCGAGCCAGCCGTTATTCACGGCCGCCATGATCATCGCGTATTCGCCGCTGACCTGATAGGCGAAGGTCGGCACGCCGAAGCGGTCCTTCACCCGGCGGACGATGTCGAGATAGGGCATGCCCGGCTTGACCAGGACCATGTCCGCGCCCTCGGCAAGGTCGAGCGCGACTTCACGCAATGCCTCGTCCGTATTGGCGGGATCCATCTGGTAGGTCTTCTTGTCGCCGCGCAGCGCCTTGCCCGACCCGACCGCGTCGCGGAAGGGACCATAGAATGCGCTGGCATACTTTGCCGCATAGGACATGATCCGCGTGTCGATCAGCCCGCGGGCGTCGAGCGCCTCGCGGATCGTACCGATGCGGCCATCCATCATGTCCGACGGCGCGATCACGTCGATGCCGGCCTCGGCCTGGTTCACCGCCTGGGTGACGAGGATCGAGACGCTGTCGTCATTGTGGACATACTCGCCGGCCCGCGTGTCGCGGATCACGCCGTCATGCCCATGGTCCGTGTAGGGGTCGAGCGCCACGTCGCCGACCAGGCCGAGATCGGGGAATTCCCGCTTCAGCAGGCGCGCCGCACGGCACATCAGGTTCTCGGGGTTGAGCGCCTCGGTGCCCTCGGCATCCTTGATGCCGGGCGGCGTCATCGGAAACAGCGCGATCGCCGGGATGCCGAGCGACGCCGCCTTCTCGACATGCCCCGCAAGCCGGTCGAGCGTGACCCGCACGACGCCGGGCATCGAGCCGACATCGGTGGTCTGGCCGCTGCCCTCGCGGATGAAGATCGGCCAGATCAGGTCGTCGACGCTCAGCGTGTTCTCGGCGACCAGCCGGCGGGTCCAGGCGTCCCGCCGGGTGCGGCGCATGCGGGTATTGGGGAAGCTCCCCGTGGGCGTGCCGATGCTCATGCTGCTGCCTTCAGGGCCTGGTCCAGGTCGGCGATGATGTCGTCGATATGCTCGATGCCGATGGACAGGCGGACATAGCCCGGCGTCACGCCGGTCTGCGCCTGCTCCTCGGCCGAGAGCTGGCTGTGGGTGGTGCTGGCGGGGTGGATCGCCAGCGACCGTGCGTCGCCGATATTGGCCACGTGGTAGAACATCTGCAGCGCGTCGATGAAGCGCTTGCCGGCCTCCATCCCGCCGGCCAGCTCGAATCCCATGAGGCTGCCATAGCCGCCCTTCAGGTAGGCATCGGCGCGGCGCTTCGCCTCGCCGCCCTGCAGGCTGGGGTGGATCACCCGCGTGACGCCGGGCTGCTCGGCCAGCCAGCCGGCGACGCGGATGGCATTGGCGCAGTGGCGCTCCATCCGCAGCGGCAGGGTTTCCAGCCCCTGGATCGCCATGAAGGCGTTGAAGGGGGTGGTCGCGGCGCCAAGGTCGCGCAGCAGGCAGGTGCGCATCCGCAGGATGTAGGCGATCGGGCCGAGTGGCTTCACCGCCTCCGTCCAGACCGCGCCGTGGTAGCTCGGGTCCGGGCTGTTCAGCGTGGGGAAACGTGCGCCGCCGGCCTCCCAGTCGAAGTTGCCGCCATCAGCGACGATGCCGCCGATGCTGGTGCCATGGCCGCCGATGAACTTGGTGGTCGAGTGCATCACCACCGCGGCGCCGTGCTGCAGGGGCTTGCAGAGGATGGGGGCGGCGGTGTTGTCCATGATCAGCGGCACGCCGAGCTTGCGGCCGATGGCCGCGACCTCGGCGATCGGGAAGACCTGCAGCTTCGGGTTCGGCAGGACCTCGGCGTAGTAGGCGCGGGTGCGGGCATCGGTCGCCCGGGCGAAGGCCTCGGGGTCCGTCGGGTCGACGAAGCGGACCTCGACACCCATCTGCTTCATCGTATTGGCGAAGAGGTTCCAGGACCCGCCATAGAGGTCGGTCGAGGAGACGATGTTGTCGCCCGGGCCGGTCAGGTTCAGCACGCAGAAGGCGGTGGCCGACTGGCCGGAGGCGACGGCCAGCGCCGCGACGCCGCCCTCGATCGCCGCCACCCGCGTCTCCAGCGCATCCTGGGTCGGGTTCATGATGCGGGTGTAGATGTTGCCCAACTCCTGCAGCCCGAACAGCCGCGCCGCATGGCCGGTGTCCTGGAACTGGAAGCTGGTGGTCTGGTGGATCGGCACGGCGACCGAGCCGGTGGTTGGGTCGGCCCGGTGGCTGCCGCCGTGCAGGGCCAGGGTCTCCGGGCTCGTCCAGACGGGCTTCGACATGCTGGGTCTCCGTATTCTTTCGCGGGATCTCGCGGGCGTTTCCGGCGCAGTCGTCGCATTTCCGGCGGCATCGCGGAAGGGGCGCCGCCGCTCGCCCGGTGGTGTAGCGCACTAATGGCGTCGTGAAGGTACCTGGGGCTGTTACGACCTTAGATTGACCGCACCGAACGGGCCGGCGGGACCGAGGGGAATGGGCGCGGAAAAAGGCGAGCAGGCGGGCGGGGGCGCGGCGCCCCGGGTCCGAAAGGAAAGGCTGGCCTGGCCGGACCTCGCCCGTGGTGCCTGCATGGTGCTGGTGGTGCTGCTGCATATAGACCATGCGCTGCGTCATATCGGTCAGAATGACGAATACCTGCACCTGCTGAACGAGCTCTTGGTGCCGCTGCGCCAGCCGCTGTTCTTCCTGATCTCGGGCGTGCTGGGGGCGGGCATCCTGTCGCGCGGGGCGCGCGGCGTGCTGGTCCACCGGGTCGGCCGCTATCTCTGGCTGCTGGTGCTCTGGTGGGCTTTGGGGCGCTTCCTGCAACTCCGGCTCGACGCCTTCGGGCCGCCGGGGATGGAGCCGATCTTCACCAGCCCGCCCAACCTGGCCCGGTTGTTCGCCACGGCGCAGGACGATCACTGGTTCTTCTATGCGCTGGCGACCTTCTTCGGCCTGGCGGTGGTCCTGTCCCGGCTGCCGGGCTGGCTGCACGCCGCCGTCGCGCTGCTGCTGGCGGTGCCGGGGCTGCTGGACTGGGGCGGGCCAGCGGCATCACCGCCATCGACCAGCTCTGGTACTACCCGTTCTTCGCCTTGGGAGCGAGGCGCTCGGCTTGGCTTTGGGCGCTGGCGCCGCGGCTCGGCGCCTGGCCGGCGCTGCTGGGCATCGGGCTGCTCTGGGCCTTGGCGACGCGTTACGCGGTGCGGGTCGACCCGCTGCTCGGCACGCCGGTCACCGCGGCGCTGGCCATGCTCGCGGTGCCGTCGGGGCTCGGCTTGGCGGTGCGGCTGGCGGCCTGGGGCGGACCGGCGGCGCGCGGGCTGATCCTGGTCGGCCGCAACACCCTGCCGATCTACGTGCTGCACCCGCTGGTCATGCGGGTCTTCTTCCTGGCCTTCCACCGGCCCGAGGCGCTGCCGAGGACCGCCTGGGTCCTGCTGGCGACGGGAACGGCGGTGGCCGTGTCACTGCTGCTGGGGCGGGTCCTGGGCCGGATTCCCGGCCTGTTCGGCCTGCCGCCAATACCCGCCGGGCTGGCCGGGATGCTGCGGCCGGCGCGCGACCCGGCCTGATCCGGCCCAGCTTGGTCCGGCCGAGCCTGGTCCCGGCCGGCGGCGCCGTCGCCTGCATGGCCGCCTTGCGTAGGGCGGCAGTGGCGCAACCGGCATCCCGCTGCCATCTCGCGGGCAACGAACGCCCAGGCCCCCGGAGGGGGAACACAAACCTTGGGGGTTTGCCATCGCCCCACCCCCTGTGCATGGTAGGTCTGCATCATGAGCCCCGCGCCCCTCACCATCGCCATTGGCGGCGACCATGCCGGACTGCCGCTGAAGGCCATCCTGCAGGAAGCCCTGGCCGCCGCCGGGCATGCCGTGGTCGATTTCGGCACCAATGCCACCGCCAGCGTCGACTACCCGGATTTCGCCCACCAAGTCTGCGCCGCGGTCGAGGCGGGCAGGGCCGCTTTCGGCGTGCTGGTTTGCGGCACCGGGATCGGCATGCAGATTGCCGCCAACCGCCATGCCGGTATCCGCGCCACGGTCCTGCACGGCACCACCGAGGCGCGGCTGACCCGCGCCCACAACGACGCCAACGTGGCCTGCTTCGGCGCCCGGACCACCGGGCCGGAGGTGGCGCTGGACGCCCTGGCCGCCTTCCTGGCCACCGCATTCGAGGGCGGCCGCCACCAGCGCCGCCTCGACAAGATCAACCCGCCCGTCTCCTGACCGCTTTTCCCAGGGCCGATCCGATGAACGAGACCACCGCCTACCGCATCCCCGAGCGCTTCTTCTCCGCCTCCCTCGCCGAGGCCGACCCGGAACTGGCCGCCTCGATCGGCCAGGAACTCGGCCGGCAACAGGACGGTATCGAGCTGATCGCCTCGGAGAACATCGTCTCCCGGGCGGTGCTCGAGGCCCAGGGCTCGGTCATGACAAACAAGTACGCCGAGGGCTATCCCGGCCGCCGCTACTATGGCGGCTGCGAATATGTCGACGTCGCCGAGACCCTGGCGATCGAGCGGGCGACCAAGCTTTTCGGCTGCGGCTTCGCCAATGTGCAGCCGCACAGCGGCGCCCAGGCCAACCAGGCGGTCTTCCTCGCCCTGCTCCAGCCCGGCGACGCCTTCATGGGCCTCGACCTTGCCGCCGGCGGCCACCTGACGCATGGCTCGGCCGCCAACCTGTCGGGCAAGTGGTTCAAGCCGGTGCCCTACACGGTCCGCCGGGAGGACCAGCGGATCGACATGGCGGAGGTCCGCCGCATCGCGCTGGAGAACAAGCCGAAGCTGATCATCGCCGGCGGCTCGGCCTATGCCCGGGTCTGGGACTTCAAGGCGTTCCGCGAGATCGCCGACGAGGTCGGCGCCTGGTTCATGGTCGACATGGCGCATTTCGCCGGCCTGGTGGCGGGCGGTGCCCACCCGTCGCCCTTCCCGCACGCGCACGTGGCGACGACCACGACCCACAAGACCCTGCGCGGCCCGCGCGGCGGCATGATCCTGACGAACGACGAGGCTCTGGCCAAGAAGTTCAACAGCGCGGTCTTCCCCGGCCTGCAGGGCGGCCCGCTGATGCATGTGATCGCCGCCAAGGCGGTCGCCTTCGGCGAGGCGCTGAAGCCCGAATTCCGCAGCTATGCCCGCGCCGTGGTCAGCAATGCCGCCGCGCTGGCCGAGGAGCTGAAGCGCCAGGGGCTCGACCTCGTCACCGGCGGCACCGACAACCACCTGCTGCTGGTCGACCTCCGGCCGAAGACGCTGACCGGCAAGGCCTCCGAGGCGGCGCTGAACCGCGCCCACCTGACCTGCAACAAGAACGCGATTCCCTTCGACCCGGAGAAGCCGATGGTGACCTCGGGCGTCCGCCTGGGCACCCCGGCCGGCACCACGCGCGGCTTCGGCGAGGCGGAGTTCCGCGTGGTCGGCAGACTGATCGGCGAGGTGCTGGACGGGCTGGCCCGGGCCAACGACGCCACGGCCAACTCGGCGGTGGAGGAGGGGGTGAAAGCCCGCGTCCTCACGCTTTGCCAACGTTTTCCCATCTACAAGTGAGGCAGGGGCCGGCCGGGTCACGCCGCCGTGCCCTGCGGCGCTCCGGCGATCGGGCGGCCGGCGCCCAGGACCTGACAGGAAGGGCATTGCGATGAGGTGCCCCTTCTGCGGGAGCGACGATACCCAGGTGAAGGACAGCCGGCCGGCGGAGGACAATGCCGCCATCCGCCGGCGCCGGTCCTGCCCCGCCTGCGGCAGCCGCTTCACCACCTTCGAGCGCGTCCAGCTGCGCGAGATCACCGTCCTGAAGACCGATGGCCGCCGCGTGCCCTTTGACCGGGAGAAGCTCGCGCGCTCCATCCGCGTCGCCCTGCGCAAGCGCCCGGTGGACGAGGACCGCATCGAGCGGATCGTCAACGGCATCCAGCGCAAGCTGGAGACCGAGGCGGAGTCCGAGGTGACCTCCCGCCAGATCGGCGAGATCGTCCTGCTGACGCTGAAGGAGGTGGACCAGGTCGCCTATGTCCGCTTCGCCAGCGTCTACCAGAACTTCGGCGAAGCGAAGGATTTCCGGGAATTCCTCGGGAAGATGGACGGCGGCTAGCGGCCGTCCCACTCTCCGGCCGGGACCGACGATCCCCGGGGAGAGACATCCATGGACCAGCCTTGGCGCGAGGGCGTCGTGCGGACGGCGCGCCACACGAGCTTCTACCTCGACTGCGGTCCGGCGGATGGGCCGCTGCTGATCTTCCTGCATGGCTGGCCGGAACTGTCGATCAGCTGGCGCCACCAGCTGCCCTGCTTTGCCGCCATGGGCTTCCGCTGCATCGCCCCGGACATGCGCGGCTATGGCCGCTCCTCCGTCCATCCCGCGCCGGCCGACTACGCGCTGGAGCCGATCGCCGCCGACATGGTCGAGCTGCTGGCGGGGCTGGGGCGGGAGCGGGCGGTCTGGATCGGCCATGACTGGGGCAGCCCGGTGGTCTGGAGCCTGGCGGCGCACCACCCGCACCGCTGCCTGGCTGTCGCCAACCTCTGCGTGCCCTACCTCCCCGCGGGCTTCGCCCTGCCCAACCTGGTCCCGCTCGTCGACCGCCGCACCTACCCGGCGGCCGAGTACCCGGCGGGGCAATGGGACTACCAGTTCTTCTACGAGGAGAACCCGGCCCGGGCGCGGACGGTCTTCGAGGCCGACGTGGACGCGACGGTCCGCGCGCTGTTCCGCCGCGGCAACCCGGCGGCGCGCGGCAAGCCCGGCCGCACGGCCACCATCCGCCGCGACGGCGGCTGGTTCGGTGGCGCCGACCGCGCCCCGGACGTGCCGCTGGACGAGGCGGTGCTGACCCCGGCCGACCACTCCCGCTACGTCGCCGCGCTGTCCCGCACCGGCTTTGCCGGACCGGATTCCTGGTACCTCAACCACGCCGCCAATGCCGCCTATGCCGCCCGCGCCCCGGACGGCGGCCGCTTGGCGGTGCCGGTGCTGTTCCTGCATGGCGCCTACGACACCACCTGCGAGACCATGGATAGCGATCTCGCCCGGCCGATGCGCCAGGCCTGCGCCGACCTGACCGAGGCGGTGGTGCCCTCCGGCCACTGGATGGCGCAGGAGCGTCCGGCGGCGGTGAATGCCGCGCTCGCCCGCTGGCTGGCGCAGCGCGTACCGACGGCCTGGCCGGGCTGAGTACCCGGTCGGAAAGGAATAGAGAAGCCTGGGGAGGAAAGCATTTCCTCCCGAGATCCCTCCCTTGCTTTCCGTGAGGCGGCTGCCACCACGCGGAGGGTGCCAGACTCCCAGGAATAAATGAGGGGGTTCGGGGAGAATACCTTCTCGCCGACCTTGCTTCGCCCGAGGCAAGGACGACAACAGGCACCCGGCGTGGTGCTGGACGCCGCCCCGCGGCTCTGGTCTGCTCCCACGAAACGGGAGGAACCGAGGCCATGCCGCCGCTCCGCCGGCGCGCCCTGCTGGGCGCGCTCGCCGCCAGCCCGCTCGCCGCGCAGGCGGCCGATGCCTGGCCCAGCCGCCCGGTCCGGCTGATCGTCGGCTATCCCGCCGGCGCCTCCACCGACCTCTGCGCCCGCATCCTGGCCGAGGACATGCGCACCCGCATCGGCCAGCCCGTCCTGGTCGAGAACAGGCCGGGCGCCAATGGCAGCCTCGGCGCCGCCGCGGTCGCCGCGGCCGAGCCGGACGGCCATACCCTGCTGGTCAGCAATACCAGCACCATGACGGTCAACCACCTGCTCTACCGCGACATCCGCTACGACCCGTTGCGCGACCTGCTGCCGGTCGCCTCCATCACCCTCAGCCCCTTCATCCTGACGGGCAGTCCGAAGAGCCCGCGGACACGATCGGTCCGCACGGTGTCGGAGTTGCTGGCCCTGGCGCGGGCCAACCCGGGCGGGCTCAGCTACGGCTCGGGCGGCAACGGCAACCTGCAGCATCTGTACATGGAGCAGTTCGCCGCCGTGGCCGGGATCCGGTTGCTGCACGTCCCCTTCCGCGGCGCCGCGCCGGCGGAGAATGCGCTGGTCGCCGGCGACGTGGACCTGGTGCTGGAGACGCCATCCTCGACCCCGCTGATGCGGTCCGGCGCGCTGATCCCGATCGCCGCGACCGGCACCACCCCCTGGCGCGACCTGCCGGAGGTGCCGACCCTGGCCGCGTCCGGCTTCCCCGACTTCGTCGCCAGCTTCTGGAACGGCCTGGTCGCCCCGGCCGGGCTGCCGCCGGCGGTCCTCGACCGGCTGGTCGGGCTGATGGAGGCCGCCGCCGCGGCGCCCGCCACCCGCCAGCTGCTGCTCAGCCAGGGCGAGGTGATGGTGCTGCGGCCGGAGGCCTTCCGCGCCCGCATCGCCGCCGACATCGAGCGCAACGCCGCGGTCATCAAGGCCGCCGGGATCGAGATGCAGTAGGCATGGCCACTTCCTCCAGCGCCCCCTTTCCCGCCGCCCGCGGCTGGGCCAGTTATGCCGGCATGATCGCCTTCCCCGCACGCTGAGCCGATGCCCGACCCCGAGGCCGACCGCGCCCATATGGCGGCCGCCCTGTCCGTGGCGCGGCGCGGCCTCGGCAATACCTGGCCGAACCCGGCGGTCGGCTGCGTGCTGGTGCGCGATGGCCGGGTGGTCGGCCGCGGCTGGACCCAGCCCGGCGGCCGCCCGCACGCTGAGACCGAGGCGCTGGCCCGGGCCGGGGAGCAGGCCCGTGGCGCCACCGCCTATGTTACGCTCGAGCCCTGTTCGCACTGGGGCCGCACCCCGCCCTGCTGCGACGCGCTGATCCAGGCAGGCGTCGCCCGGGTTGTGGTGGCAACCGGCGACCCCGACCCGCGGGTGGATGGCCGCGGGCTGCAGCGGCTGCGCGACGCCGGGGTGATCGTCGAGCTCGGCCTCGGCGGCGCCGAGGCCCGCGCCGTCAATGCCGGCTTCGCCCGCCGTATCACCCGCGGCCTGCCCCTGGTCACGCTGAAGCTCGCGACGACACTCGATGGCCGCATCGCCACCGCGGGCGGCGAAAGCCAGTGGATCACCGGACCCGAGGCGCGGCGGGAGGCGCATGCGATCCGCGCCCGGCATGACGCCATCCTGGTCGGCAGCGGCACCGTGCTGGCGGACGACCCCGAGCTGACCCCCCGCCTGCCGGGGACCGCCCGGGTACCGCTGGCCCGGGTGGTCGCCGATGCCCGCCTCCGCACCCCGCTCGACAGCCGGCTGGTGCTGACGGCGCGGCAGGTGCCGACCTGGATCGCCACCCGGACCAACCAGCGCCCGGGCGTCCTCGCCCCCTACCTGGAGGCCGGGGTTCAGATCCTCTCGGTCCCCCGCACCCGGCCCGGCCTCGACCTCGGCGCCCTGCTCGGGGCGCTCGCCCAGCGCGGCGTGACGCGGGTGATGGCCGAGGGCGGGGCAGGGCTTGCCGCCGCCCTGCTGCGCGGCGGCTTCGTCGACCGCATCGCCTGGTTCCATGCGCCGGGAATCATGGGCGGGGACGGGCTGCCGGCCGTCCAACCCTTGCCGCTGGCCACGCTTTCCGCCATGCCACGCTTCCGTCGCGTGGCAAGCCGCCCCGTCGGCACCGACTGGCTCACCGAGTTGCTGCGCGAGGAGGACCAAGAGGCATGTTCACCGGGATCGTGACGGACCTCGGCACGGTGCGGGAAGTCCAGCCGCTCGGCGATGGCAACGACATGCGCCTCGTCATCGGCACCTCGCCGGCCTTTCTTTCGCAGCCGGCGCCGGCGGTGATCGGCGCCTCGATCGCCTGTTCCGGCTGCTGCCTGACCGCCGTGCAACTCGGCGGCGACTGGTTCGCGGTGGATGCCTCGGCCGAGAGCCTGTCGAAGACGACGCTCGGCCTGCTGCGCGCCGGAAGCCGGATCAACCTCGAACGCTCGCTGCGGCTCGGGGACGAACTCGGTGGGCATTTGGTATCCGGCCATGTCGATGGCGTTGCAGAGGTTCTCGCGGCGGTGCCGGAGAATGCCTCCGTGCGCTGGCGCTTCCGCCTGCCGCCGGGCCTGTCGCGCTTCGTCGCAGCGAAGGGGTCCGTTGCGATCGACGGCGTTTCGCTCACGGTCAACGAGGTTGACGGGGACGTGTTCGGGGTCAACATCATCCCGCATACCGCAGCCGTCACCACCTTCGCGACCCTGCAGCCGGGCGGCCGCGTGAACATCGAGATCGACACCCTGGCGCGCTACGTCGCCCGGCTGGTGTCGGCAGACCAGGGCGCCGTCCCGACGCGCGCCTGATAGGGGAATTCCGAGCATGACCGCCGCCGCGCCGCAACGCGTCAACTTCTCCGACTTCGTCAGCCCGACCGAGGAGCTGATCGAGGAAGC
Source organism: Dankookia rubra (assembly GCF_004355005.1). Lineage (GTDB taxonomy): Bacteria > Pseudomonadota > Alphaproteobacteria > Acetobacterales > Acetobacteraceae > Paracraurococcus > Paracraurococcus ruber_A. Next base: position 38,597 of record NZ_SMSJ01000018.1, on the reverse strand, counting down.
GCGCCGCGGCCGCATGTTCATCCTGGTGGACGACGAGGACCGGGAGAACGAGGGCGACCTGGTCATCCCCGGTCAATTCGCCACGCCCGACGCCATCAACTTCATGGCCCGCTTCGCCCGCGGCCTGATCTGCCTGGCGATGACCCGGCACCGGGTCGACCAGCTCGGCCTGCCGCTGATGGCCGCCGCCAACGGCACCCGACACAGCACCGCCTTCACCGTCTCGATCGAGGCGAAGGAGGGGGTCACCACCGGCATCTCCGCCGCCGACCGCGCCCATACAATCGCCACCGCAATCAACCCGGAGATGGGCCGCGAGCACATCGTGACGCCCGGCCATGTCTTCCCGCTGCTGGCGCGGGACGGCGGCACGCTGGTCCGCGCCGGCCACACCGAGGCCTCGGTCGACATCGCCCGCCTGGCGGGGCTGAACCCGTCCGGCGTGATCTGCGAGATCATGAACGACGACGGCACCATGGCCCGCATGCCGGACCTGGTCGCCTTCGCCCAGCACCACGGCCTGAAGCTCGGCACCATCGCCGACCTGATCGCGCATCGGCGGCGGACCGAGCGCCTGGTGCGGCGGGTGCAGGAAGGCCAGATCGAGCACCAGATCGGCGGCGACTGGCGCCTGGTGGTCTATGCCAATACCCTGGAATACGCCGAGCACCTGGCGCTGGTGAAAGGCGACGTCTCCGCCCCCGGCCCGGTGCTGGTGCGGATGCATGCCGCCAACCTGCTGCATGACATCGTTGCCGGCGACGGCACCGCGGACCTGCATGATTCCATGCGCATGATCAACGCCGCGGGCCGCGGCGTGGTGGTGGTGATCCGCGACTGGCGCCTGACGAACATGAGCGAGCAGGTGAAGCGCAACAAGGATCGCCGGGTCTCGCCGCCCGAGATCCGCGACTACGGCATCGGCGCGCAGATCCTGGCGGATCTGGGCGTCCGCGACATGGTGCGGCTGTCCAACAACCCGCGGCCGATCGTCGGCCTCGAAGGGTATGGGCTGCGGGTGGTCGAGACCCGGCCGCTGACCAGGACGAGCAAGGACATCGCATGAGCACGATCGACGCGCCGGAGCGCGCGGCCCAGCCCATCCCGGGCCCGGCCCCGCGGCTGCTGACCATCCAGGCGCCCTACTACGACCAGGTGGTCGGCGGCATGCGGCGCGGCGCCGAGCGCGTCTTCGCCGAGGCCGGCGCGCTGCACCAGACCGTCGACGTCGCCGGCGGCTATGAGCTGCCGGCGGCGCTGCGCATGGCGCTGTCGCAAGGCGCCGAACGCTATGACGGCTTCCTGCTGCTCGGCGCCGTGGTGAAGGGCGAGACCGACCACTACACCTTCATCTGCGACGCCATCTGCAACGGCGTGATGCAGATCAGCGCCGAGACGGGGGCGGCCATCGGCTTCGGCCTGCTGACCGTCGACACGCTGCAGCAGGCGCTGGCCCGCGCCGCCGACGACAAGCACAACAAGGGGGCCGAGGCGGCGCATGCGCTGCTCGGCCAGGTGGCGCTGCGGCGCCGCTGGGGCCTCTGATGCCCGAGCCAAAGACCGAGATGAGCGAGCTCGACCGGTTGCGGGCGGAGCACGAGGCGGAGCAGCGGGCGCAGCAGACCCCGGCGCAGCCGCCGCGGCCGCCGGCGACCGGGCAAGCCCCGGCAGGTGCCGCGCCCAAGCCCGGCAGGAAGCCCTCCCCGCCGAAGCCGCGCGGCCGGCCTCGCACCGGCGCCCGCGTCGCCGCGGTGCAGGCGCTGTTCCAGAGCGAGCAGAACAACGAGCCGGCCGAGGTCGTGGTCAGCCAATTCCAGCGCCACCGGCTCGGCACCCAGCCCGGCGATGGCGGTTTCGAGGAAGGCCGGGTGCCCGAGGCCGACGCGCCGCTCTTCTCCTCCATCGTCATGCTGGTGGCGCGGAATGCCGAGGCGGTGGACAAGACGGTCGCCGCGCATCTCGACCCGTCCTGGCCGCTCGGCAAGCTCGACCCGGTGCTGCGGGCCCTGCTGCGCGCCGCCTGCGCCGAGCTGCGCGAGCCGCCCGCGGCCGCGCCGCCCGCCAAGGTGCTGATCAACGAGTATCTCGACATCGCGCACGGGTTCTTCGGCGGCGACGAGCCGCGCTTCGCCAACGGCGTGCTGGATGCCATGGCGCGCAGCGTGCGCGCGGAAGAATTCGCCGGCCCGCCGCGCCGCCGCGGTGGCTGAGAACGGGGCGCCGCTGCCGGGCGAGTTCGCCCTCATCGCCCGGCACTTCCGCCGGCTCGCCGGGCCGGGCGCGCTCGCCCTCTCGGACGATGCGGCGCTGCTCGACCCGCCCGCGGGTCGGCACCTGGTGCTGGCCGCCGATGCCATGGTGGCCGGGGTGCATTTCCTGCCCGAGGACCCGCCGGAGACGGTCGGCCGCAAGCTGCTGCGGGTGAACCTCTCGGACCTCGCCGCCATGGGGGCGGCGCCGCTCGGCTACCTCATGACCACGGCGCTGCCGCGCGACCTGCCGGCCGACTGGCTCGGCCGCTTCGTCGACGGGCTGGCGCTGGACCAGGCGGAATTCGGGCTTTCGGTGCTGGGCGGCGACACGGTCTCGACACCGGGGCCGGTCTCGCTGTCGCTGACCATCCTCGGCACGGTGGCGCCCGGGGCGGCGCTGCGGCGGGGCGGTGCGCGGCCGGGCGACGATCTCTGGGTATCCGGCAGCATCGGCGACGGGGCGCTGGGCCTTCGGGTGCTGCAGGGCAGGCTGGCGGATGATTCCGCGGGGCACCTGGCCGGGCGCTACCGGCTGCCGCGGCCGAGGCTGGCGTTGGGGCAGGCGCTGGCGGGCCTGGCGCGGGCGGCGATGGATGTCTCGGACGGGCTGGTGCAGGATCTCGGCCATCTCTGCCGCGCGGCGGGATGCGGCGCGGTGCTGCAGGCGGCCGCGGTGCCGCTCTCGCCGGCCGCGCGGGCCCTGGTCGCCGCCGACCCGGCCCTGCTGGCGCTATGCCTCACGGGGGGCGATGACTACGAGCTGCTCTTCGCCGCGGCGCCCGAGGCTGCGACCCGGGTCGAGCAGCATGCCGCTGCCGCCGGCGTCGCGGTTACTCGCATCGGCCGCTTCGAGCCCGGCGCTGCGGAGGTGACGGTGCTGGACGCCGCACACCTGCCCATGGCGATGCCGCAGGGCGGCTGGAGCCATTTCTGACCGCTGGCCCCGCCGGCGGACCGGGAACCATGGATGCGGACCGGGGAAGTGCCTTCCCCGGCCTTGCCTTTGCTACCGCGCGATCCCGCTGCCGCTGCCGCCACCCGGCGCGGCCGCGGCGCCTGTCGGCAGCCCGCCGCCCGGCCCGAACCGGCCGACATTGCCGAAGAGCGCCTGCAGCAGGGTGCGGTCGTTGCCCGGCGTCGGAGTTTCCCGCGACACCATGGTGACGTCCTGCGCCTGGTCCGCGCCGACCCGCCTGATCTCCTGCACGGTGCCCCGCGCATCGAAGGTGACCACCACGGTTTCCTGGTCGGTCACCGACAGTGCCCGGCCCGGCCGCTGCCTGGTCTTGCTGCTGATATAGTACCAATTGTTGTCGCCGAAGGTGCTGGTCTGGGTCGGCGAGCCGAGCACCGCCTGGACATCCTGCCGGGTCTGCACCCCCGGCGTGATTTCCTTCAGCTGCTCCTCGGTGATCCGGTTGCCGCGCTGGATGGTCGGCGCCTGGAAGAAGCTGCAACCCGGAACTGCCAGGACGGCGGCAAGGGCGAGGACCGCGCCGCGCAGGGCGCGCGGAGAGCGGGGGGGCGCGTTGACCGGGCGAGAGGGGCGATCCATGTCTGCGGCCGAATGCCACCTTGCCGCGCCCCGGTCAACCGCGGCGCGGCCCCCAGCCTGAAGGACCCCGCCCCGATGGGCCTCTCCGCCCTGTTCCGCCGCAAGCCGCATGAGCGGGCCGGATTCGAGCTCTACGGCAAGGCGGTCGCCGCCGCCCGCGATCCCTGGTTCTTCGGCCCGCTCGGCGTGCCGGATTCGCTGGACGGACGCTTCGACCTGGTCGGGCTGCATGTCGCGCTGCTGATCCGCCGGCTGCGGAAGGACCCCGACAGGCGCGGCGCGGCCCTCGCCCAGGCGGTTTTCGACGCCATGTTCGCCGACATGGACATCAACCTGCGCGAAATGGGCGTCAGCGACCTTTCCGTGGGCAAGCGGGTGCGGGCGATGTGGGAGGCCTTCCATGGCCGCGCCCAGGCCTATGAGGCGGCGATCGAGGCGGGCGATGCCGCGGCTCTCGCCGCCGCCCTGCAGCGCAACGTCTGGCGGGCCGAGGGTGACGCCACGCCCGAGGCGCGGCTGCTGGCGGGCCAGGCGATGCGCGTTGCCGCCGCCCTGGCGGAGCAGCCCTTCGCGGCGCTGCTGCGCGGCGAGGCACGCTTCCCTGTGCCGGAGGTGCCCGCCGATGCCGCCTGACAGACTCGAATTCTCACGCCCCCTGGCGCTCGGGCGGGTCGGGCCGGAAGGGCGGACGGAGGTGCTGGAGGCCAGCGGGCCGGAGCGCGCCGCGCTGGCCCGCCGCTTCGGCATCCCCGCGGTCGACAGCTTGCGAGCCACGCTGCGGCTGGTGCCGGAGGAGGATGGCGCCGTCATGGTCCACGGCCGGCTGGAGGCAGCCGTGGTGCAGGATTGCGTGGTGACGCTGGAGCCGGTGCCGCAGCAGGTGGCCGAGGACATCGCCTTCCGCCTGCTGCCGGAGGGGCGGGAGCCCGCCGAGGGCCCGGACGAGCCGGACGAGATCGAGACGGAAGGCGGTATCGCCGAATTGGGGGAGGCGGTGGCGGAACAGCTCGCGCTGGCGCTCGACCCTTATCCGCGGGCGCCGGGGGCGGAGTTGCCGGCCGAGGCGACGGACGAAGCGGCCGGGGCCTTCGCCGCGCTCGCGCCGCTGCGGGGCAAGGTATAGGAAGGGCTGCCGGCCGGTCGTTCCCGGCCGTGATGCTTGCGTATGGGGGGGGGCGGTGCTACAGCCGCCCGCTCCCGCAGACCCCTGCTGTTCGTGACAAGAAAGGCTCGGCACCATGGCCGTTCCGAAGAAGAAGGTTTCGCCCTCCCGCCGCGGCATGCGCCGGGCCCATGAGGCGTTGCCGACCCAGGCACATGCCGAGTGCCCCAATTGCGGCGAGCTGAAGCGCCCGCACCATGTCTGCGGTTCCTGCGGCCATTACGATGGCCGTGAGGTCATCGCCGCCGATGCCGTGAAGGGCGTGGTCCGCACCTGAGCCGCCGGGCCCCGGCCGGCAAGGAAACGCAGATCGTGTCGCACGCTTTCTCCCTGGCAATCGATGCCATGGGGGGTGACAACGCACCCGATATCGTACTGGACGGGCTGGAGCTTGCCGCCGAGCGGCATCCGCAGGCCCGCTTCCTGCTAGTCGGCGACGAGACCCGGATCGGCGGCCTGCTGGCCCGCCGGCCGCGCGCGGCCAAGGCCTGCATGATCCGCCACGCGCCCGACGTCATCTCCGCCGAGATGAAGCCGACCGCGGCGCTGCGGCAGGGCCGCAACAGCTCCATGCGCATCGCCATCGACAGCGTCGCCGCCCGCGAATCCGCCGGCGTCGTCTCGGCCGGCAATACCGGCGCCCTGATGGCGCTGGCCAAGATCGTGGTGAAGTCGCTGCCGGAGATCGACCGGCCGGCGCTGGCCGCCATCATGCCTTCCGCCCGCGGCGACGTAGTGATGCTGGACCTCGGCGCCAATGTCGCCTGCGACGCGCGCAACCTGGTCGAATTCGCTGTCATGGGCGAAACCTTCGCCCGCGCGGTGCTCGGCCTGACGACGCCGAGCTTCGGCCTGCTCAATGTCGGCTCCGAGGAGCTGAAGGGCGACGACCGGGTCCGTGCCGCCGCCGATATCCTGCGGGAGAGCCATATCGGCGCCGGCTTCCACGGCTTCGTCGAGGGCCATGACATCACCGCCGGCACCGTCGACGTGGTGGTGACCGATGGATTCACCGGCAACGTCGCGCTGAAGACCGGCGAGGGCGCGCTGAAGCTGATGCGCGACCTGCTGCGCCAAGTCTTCACCAGCAGCGTCCCGGCCCGGCTGGGCTACCTCCTCGCCCGCCCCGCCCTCGACCGCTTGCGCGAGTGGATGGACCCGCGGCGCTACAACGGCGCCATCCTGCTCGGGCTGAACGGCGTTGTGGTCAAGAGCCATGGCGGGACCGATGCGTTGGGCTTCGCCCATGCCGTGGACGTTGCCATGGACATGGTGACGCACCACTTCAACGATCGCATCCGGGAAGGCCTGTCCCGGCTTTCCACCGTGCCGGCCGCGCCGCTGGCACCCGCCCGGCCCTGAGGATAGAGACCGCCATGGTGACCCGCGCCATCATCGCCGGCTGCGGCGGCTACCTGCCGGAACGGGTCGTCACCAACGACGGGCTGGCCGAGGCCTTCGGGATCGAGACCTCGGACGCCTGGATCATGGAGCGCACCGGCATCCGCCAGCGGCACATCGCCGGGCCCGAGGAGACCGCCTCCTCGCTCGGTGCCATGGCCGCGAAGCGGGCGCTCGAGCGGGCGGGGATCCCGGGCGAGGCGGTCGATCTGGTGGTCTGTGCCACCGCGACGCCGGACAGCGCCTTCCCGGCGACGGCCGTCCGCATCCAGGCCGCGCTCGGTTCGACGCGCGGCTTCGCCTTCGACGTCTCGGCCGCCTGCACCGGCTTCGTCTACGCGCTGGGCCTGGCCGATTCGCTGATCCGCACGGGACAGGCGCGCTGCGCCGTCGTCGTCGGGACCGAGGTCTTCTCCCGCATCCTCGACTGGACCGACCGCGGCACCTGCGTGCTGTTCGGTGACGGCGCCGGCGCGGTGGTGCTGGTGGCCGGGGAGGGCCGGGGCGACGCGTCCGACCGCGGCATCCTCTCGACCCACCTGCATTCCGACGGCCGCTTCGGCGACATCCTGCTGGTCGATGGCGGCGCCGGGTCGAACGGCGAGGCCGGCCGCCTGCGCATGGCCGGCAAGGAGGTCTTTCGCCATGCGGTCTCGAAGCTCGCCTCGGTGGTCGACGAGGCGCTGGCGGCCAATGCGCTGGTGCAGTCCGACATCCGCTGGCTGATCCCGCATCAGGCGAACCTGCGGATCATCGACGCCATGGGCAAGAAGCTCGGCCTGCCGAAGGAGCGGGTGGTGGTCACGGTCGACCGCCATGCCAATACCTCGGCCGCCTCGATCCCGCTGGCGCTGGCCGATGCCGATGGCCGCGGGCTGATCGAGCGCGGCGACCTGATGGTGCTGGAGGGCATCGGCGGCGGGCTCACCTGGGGCGCGGCGCTCGCCCGCTTCTGAGCTGCGGCGTCAGGCGGCGTTCGATTCGACGACCCCGGGCGCGGCCTGCAGCAGCGACCGGACCGCGCTGGCCGGCAGCGGCCGGCCGAACAGCCAGCCCTGGCCCTCGGTGCAGCCATCGGCGCGCAGCTGCTCCAACTGCTCCGGCGTCTCCACCCCCTCCGCGCTGGTCCGCATGCCGAGGCTGTCGCCGAGGCCGGAGATGGCGCGCACGATCGCCCGCGCATCGCCGCGCTTTTCGATGTCCCGCACGAAGGACTGGTCGATCTTGATCTTGTCGAAGGGGAAGCTGCGCAGGTAGCCCAGCGACGAGTAGCCGGTGCCGAAGTCGTCCATCGAGATGCGGACCCCGAGGTCCCGCAGCCGATGCAGTACGGCCATGGTCTGCGCCGTGTCCTGCAGCATGATCGCTTCCGTCACCTCGATCTCCAGCCGCTCGCCCGGCAGGCCGGCGGCGGCGAGCGCCTCGGCCACCGCGTCGACCAACCGCGCGCTGCCGAACTGCACGGCGGAGACATTGACCGCGACCGAGATCTCGGGCGGCCAGCCGGCGGCCTCGGCGCAGGCCTGCCGCAGCACCCATTTGCCGAGCGGCACGATCAGCCCGGTCTCCTCCGCCAGCGGGATGAAGTCGGCCGCGGAAACCAGGCCGCGTTCCGGATGGTGCCAGCGCAGCAGCGCCTCGAAGCCGGTGATGCGGCGGGAGGCGAGGTCGATTTGCGGCTGGTAGAGCAGCTGGAAATCCCCGGCCGCCAGCGCCCGGCGCAGATCGAGCTCGAGCTGCCGCCGCGCCTGCATGCGCGCATCCATCTCCGGCTCGAAGAAGCGCCAGGTGCCGCGGCCATCCGCCTTGGCGCGATAGAGCGCGAGGTCGGCCGATTTCAGCAGCAGGTCGGCGCTGCTGCCATCCTGCGGCGAGAGCGCGATGCCGACGCTGGCGCCGACCACCACCTGATGGCCCTCGATCATGTAGGGCTCGGCGAGCTCGGCGATCAGCCGGCGGGCGAGGGCGGTGGCGGCGTCGGGCTGCGGCAGGCTGGCCTGGATGATGGCGAATTCGTCGCCGCCCAGGCGGACCACCGTGTCGGTCTCCCGCACCAGGCGGCGGAGCCGGAGCGTGACGGCGCGCAGCAGCTCGTCCCCCACCGGATGCCCCAGCGTGTCGTTCACCGCCTTGAAGCGGTCGAGGTCGAGGCAGAGGACGGCGAATTGCTCGCCGCGCCGGGCGCGCGCCAAGGCTTCCTCCATCCGGGTGCGGAGCTGGGCACGGTTGGGCAGGCCGGTCAGCGCGTCGTGCCGGGCCAGGTGCTCGACCCGCGCCTCGGCCTCGCGGCGCTCGGTCATGTCCTGGAAGGTCAGGATGCAGCCGCCGTCGTCGAGCGCCCGGCCGGTGACGGCGACGATGCGGTCGCCGCGCCGTTCCTCGAAGGCATAGGCGCTGCCGGGGGCGAAGATGCGGCGGCGGGCGGCATAGACTTCCGCGGCGCTGGCATCGGCGAAATGCCCGGCCTCGGCGCAGGTGGCCACCACCTCGGCATAGGACATCCCGGCCCGCAGCGCGCCGGGCGGCAGGCTCAGCACCTCGTTCAGCCTCGCATTGGCGACGACCAGCTGCTCCCCGGCATCGTACATCGCGAGGCCCATCGGCATGTTGCCGAGCGCCGCCTCGAACCGCCGGTTCTGCGTGCTGAGCGCCTGCACCAGCGCCTCCAGCCGCGCATTGGCGGCGGCCAGCTCCTCGGCCATCAGCCGCATGGCGCGCTCGGCGCGACGGCGGTCGTGCTCGGCTTCGTCATAGGCCGCGCCGACCAGGGTGCCGAGCAGGGCGACATCCACCGCGCCGGAGGCATCGGTCGCCCGGGCCAGCTGCTCGGCGACGAGGCGGTGCAGGGGAGCGGGCATGCGGCTCAGGCCGCTTCCGAGAGCAGGGTGACGGTCATGGTCTCGGTTTGCAGCCCGGCGGTGCCGGAGTCGGGTCGGGGTGCGCCCTCGCCATCGCAGGAGAAACCGATGCGGTGGGTCCCGGGCGGCAGCCGGCCGGCCATGGCCTCGATCGCCTCACGCGCGCCCTGGCCCAGCGCCAGGCGGCCGATGCCGTTGCGCCGCAGCGCCGCGTGGTCCGCTGCCGGCACGCGATCGCCGGCGGCGCGGGCCGCGGCCGTTGCGCCGGCGACCAGCCGGTCGGCGCCACCGCTCACCCGCACGGCGGGGCCGAGCGCGGCCGCCAGCCCCCCGGCCAGCGCGCCGCCATTCACCTGCGGTCCGACCGCCAGCACGAACCCCCCTGCAAGGCCCGGCCCCGCCAGGGCCCGGCCGGCCGCAGTGCCGGGGCCGCACGAGCGGGGCGGGGCGCAGTGCGGCTCGGCCGCCGAGCACCGCCAAGTGGCGCGGAAGGCGGGGGTCAGGGCGGCGACGCCGTTAGCCTCCGTCGCCCCGCCGCCGATCTCGCCGCCGGGGCTGCAGCCCGGCACCGGCGCGGCGGAATGGACCGCCAGCAACTCGCGATACCGGGCACCGTCCGTGATTGCCCTGCGCGCGCCGGAGTAAAGCACCAGCCCTGCCGCATCGTTCAGGGGTTCGTGGCCATGCCAGCCGGCGGCCGGGGTCCAGACCATCTCCGCGCAGCGCATCCGCATCCTCCGCCCGGCCCTCCGCGGGGCCGGGCGGAGGATGCGGCGAAGGGGATAAGGCCCGGTTAGCGTCGGCGGGAATGCCGGCGGGCGTGCACCGCAACCCGAAGGCCACGCCCGGCCAGCTTCGATGCGCTGGCGCGATACCCCGCTTGACCGACGCAACCGATGCAGCTTTCCTAAACTCCAGAAGGGCTTGCGGGACCCAGTTGCACCATGAACACGCTGACGCGTGCCAGCCTCGCGGAGGCGATCTACAGCCAGGTGGGGCTCTCGCGGAACGAATCCGCGGCGCTGCTCGAAGCCGTGCTCGACCGCATGGCCGGGGCGCTCGAGGCTGGGGAGGCGGTGAAGATCTCCGCCTTCGGCACCTTCATGGTACGGCAGAAGGGCCAGCGGGTCGGCCGCAACCCGAAGACCGGCATCGAGGTCCCGATCCTGCCGCGCAAGGTGCTGTCCTTCCGCCCGTCTCAGGTGCTGAAGGCCCGCATCAACGGCCAGGCGGCGGGCGCCGCGGACGACGAGGCATGAGCCGGGGCTTGGGCCGGGTGTGCCGAGGCATGCGCCCGGCGTGCCGATGACCGATGATCATGGCGAGGCCGGCCGGCTGCGGGCCCGCAAGGCGCCGACCGCCTTCCGCACCATCTCCGAGGTGGCGGACGACCTGCACATCCCGCAGCACGTGCTGCGCTTCTGGGAGACGAAATTCCCCCAGCTCAAGCCGCTGAAGCGCGGCGGCGGCCGGCGCTACTACCGGCCGGAGGACATCGCGCTGCTGCGGCGCATCTCCGACCTGCTCTACACCCAGGGCTATACCATCAAGGGCGTCCAGCGGCTGTTGCGCGAGGGCGGGCTGGCCGAGGGCGAGCAGGAACTGCCGCTGGGCGACCCGGACTCGGCGCCCGGCAGCGTGAAGGCGCTGCTGGAGGAGCTGGAGGAACTGGCCGAGGAACTGCACGCCCTGGCCGGACGGTAGGAGTCAGAGGCGCCCGTGCGGCGCAGCGAAATCGTGCCGCAGCCCAGGCTGGGCATGGCCGTCGCCACCACCCGGACGGACATGGCGGAGTAGCGACGGAATGCGGGACGCCGGGCCGCCCGGTGCCGGAGCGGGTGTGGCTGCCGATCCCCATAGCGCAACCCGACTTCCGGAAGGGATCGGGACGTGCGGCACGGGGGATGGGCACGCCGCCGCCGTTGCTTACGCCCCGGGCCGGCCATCCCGGCCTGCGACGCGGACGGTGCCGCGTGGATCGCCGGACGCTGCGGGCGGGACCTGGGTGGAGCAGGTTGGTCTCGCGGGCGGGCAAGCGCAACCGGCAGCGGCGTCAGGCGCAGGCCGAATGGCGCGCGGGGGATACCGCGGGCCGCCCGGGCGTTGCGGTGGCGAAGCTCTTCAGGGAGGTCCCCCATGGTTGCCAAGCCGCTTGCCGAGACCCCGATCCCGATTGCCCGCCCGAGCCGCGCCGAGGCGGAAGCCGCCGTGCGGACGCTGCTGCGCTGGGCCGGGGACGACCCGGCACGGGAGGGGCTGCTGGACACGCCGGCGCGGGTGGTGCGATCCTACGAGGAATTCTTTGCCGGCTATGCGGTGGACCCGGTCGCGCTGCTGGAGCGGACCTTCGCCGAGACCGAGGGCTACGACGAGATCGTCCTGCTCAAGGACATCCGGCTGGAGTCCTATTGCGAGCACCATATGGTGCCGATCATCGGCCGCGCGCACGTCGCCTATCTGCCAAGCAATCGCGTGGTCGGGATCAGCAAGCTGGCGCGGGTGGTGAACGCCTACGCCAAGCGGCTGCAGATCCAGGAGAAGCTGACGGCGCAGATTGCCAATACGATCGAGGCGGTGCTGCAGCCCCGCGGCGTCGGCGTGGTGATCGAGAGCGAGCACCAGTGCATGACCACGCGCGGCGTGCACCAGCACGGCGCGAGCATGGTCACGAGCCGCATGCTCGGCGTCTTCCGCGACGACGCGAATACCCGCCGCGAGCTGATGGCTCTGATCGGAAGAAGCTGACCCGCGGACATGCGGCAAGGCCCGGGGGAGTACCGTCCCCTGGCCTTGCCTGCTGTCCTGTCAGGCCGTCACCGGCAGCCGCAGGCAGTGGCTCTCGGCCTGCAGCACCGGCTTCCAGGTCTCGATCAGCCGCTTGTAGGCGCGCCCGACGGTGCGGATGTTGCGGTCGAGGTCGTAGAGCCCGCGCGGATTGACGTCGCCCCGCTGCTCGCGCAACGCATGGCTCCAGTCGACCTGGTCGGTCAGCGAGTACCAGGTGAAGCCCAGCACCGGCACGCCGTCCTGGCGCAGCCGCATGATGCCGGACCACTGCTTCCACAGCCAGCGCTCGGCCTCGTCGCCGCGCGGGCCTTCGTCCATGTTGGTCTCGGTATGCATCACCGGCAGGCCGTAGCGGGCGTGATAGTCGCGGGTGACGGTGTCGTAGCCGAAGACTTCGCCGGCCCAGCGGCTATGGCCGTCGCCGCCGATCAGGTGCTCGTTGGTGACGTACCAGTCGTTGCCCATGACACAGTGGCGGCGCAGCTCCTTGCCGCGCATGAAGAAGTGGTATTCCTCCCGCGTCATGCCGTTGTCGGCCAGATACTCGTACATCGCGGAGCAGACGCGGCGGCCGTAGTTGAGGTCAAGCGTCAGGAAACGCTCGGCGTTGCGGTGCTCGGCATGCGGCAGGGCCAGCGGGCATTCCGGGTGGAAATGCTCGGTTGATTCCGACTGGATAAAGATTGCGTCCGGGCGGATCCTGAGGATGGCGCGCATCGCCAGGACATTGGCGCGGACGATATGCTTGATCGCGGTGACGTAGCTGCGGTCGTCGCGGCGTTCCTCGTTCCACCAGCCGTACTTGGCGCTGAAGACGGCGGTGATGAACATCTCGTTCACCGGGGTATAGAGCTGTACCCAGGGGAAGCGGGCCGCGAAGGCCTCCGCGTAGTCGGCGAAGAGCTGCGGGAAATCCGGGTTCTGGAAGTCGCCGAGGAAGTCCGGCAGGCCGAAATGGCAGAGGTCGACCACCGGGACGATGCCGAGGCGGCGAATCTCGGCGAAGCCCTCGTCGGCGAAGGACCAGTCGTGCACGCCGGGCGCGCGCAGCGTGGTATGGATCTGCGGGCCGTAGCGCAGGACGCTGCAGCCGATCTCCTTCACCAGCGCCAAGTCCAGCTTCCAATTGTCGTAATGGCCGCATTCGGCCATCTGGTCGCGGCGGACGCGGCCGCCCTGAATGGTCGGGGCGCTGTTCTCGATGCCGGTGGCGAAGAGGAAGCCCTGGCTCGCAAGCGCGTGCAGCGAGAGGGAGGGGGCGGGAACGGAGGAGAGGGCATCCAGCATCGGGTGGGTCCCAAGGAATCGTGATAATCCATTGTATTCAGTATTTCGCGAGCAAAGTCGCATGAAATCCTTGTAATCTTTGCCGACTTGCGGCGACCGCGGCATCCTGGCGGCGACGCCAGGAGCCATGCCGCATGCAGATCGACGACCCCTCGGTCATCGCCGAGGCCCGCACCGTCTTCGACCGCTACGAACGAGCGATCGCCGAGAACGACACGGCAGTTCTGGACGATAGCTTCTGGGCCGACCCGCGCACCGTGCGCTTCGGCACGACCGAGATCCTCTATGGCATCGAGGCGATCCGCGCCTTCCGCGCCGGCGTCGCCCGCTATGCGCCGCGCGCCATCCGCCGCGTCCACATCACCGCCTTCGGCCAGGACGTCGCCTGCACGCATCTCGAGTACGAGCGGACCGACACCGGGCTGATCGGGCGCGAGACCAAGATCATGGCGCGCATCCCCGGGCTTGGCTTCAAGGTCGTCTCGGCGCATGTCTCGCTGCTGGCGGGCAACGATCCAGGCCGAATGCAGAAGGTCTAGCGACCCGATGACCGGAGCGCCGGAAGGCGCGAAGGGCTCAATCGTGACGCTGAACACGTTCGATGGGCGGGGCGTCGCAGGGTACGGCGGGCCGGAGCGGGACGTCGAAAACAGGAGCAGAACAATGACGGGCAGGATCGAGGCGCGGCTGCAGGAACTCGGCATCACGCTGCCCGCGCCGGCGGCGCCGGTGGCGAACTACATCCCCTACAACCTCAGCGGCAGGCTGGTGGTCGTCTCCGGCCAGATCCCGCTGCGCGAGGGCAAGATCGCCTTCACCGGCAAGGTTGGCGCCGGTGTCTCGATGGAGGATGGCCGGGCTGCGGCGCGGCTCTGCTTCATCAACCTCGTGGCCCAGGTGAAGGCGGCCTGCGGCGGCGATCTCGACAAGGTCACCCGCGTCCTCCGGCTCGGCGGCTTCATCGCCGCGGGGCCCGACTTCACCCAGCATGCGGTGGTGATGAACGGGGCCTCGGACCTCGCGGTCGAGGTCTTCGGCGAGGCTGGGCGGCATGCCCGCACCACCATCGGCGTGCCCTCGCTGCCCGGCGACGCGGCGGTTGAGGTCGAGGGAATGTTCGAGATCGGCTGAACCCGCGAGGCACCGGCATGGCCACCTACCTCATCTGCCACGGCGCCTGGTCCGCCGGCTGGGCCTGGAAGAAGCTCCGCCCGCTGCTGCGGGCGGCGGGGCACGAGGTCTTCACGCCGAGCTATACCGGGCTCGGCGAGCGTGCCCACCTGGCGCATCCGCTGGTCGACCTAGAGACCCATGTCCAGGACATCCTGGCGGTGATCGAGGCCGAGGGGCTGCGCGACATCCTCCTCGTCGGCCACAGCTATGGCGGCATGGTCGCCACCGGGGTGGCGGACCGCGTGCCGCAGCTCATCCGGCATCTTTGCTACCTCGATGCCTTCGTGCCGCAGGACGGCCAGTCGCTGGACGACTTGGTGGGCAGCGCGCCGGTCGCGGCGCCTGTCGCCGGCTGGCTGGTCCCGCCCAACCCCTCGGCGCCGGATACCGCGGAGGCCGACCTCGCCTGGACCCTGCCGCGCCGCGTCCACCAGCCGGCCCGCTGCTTCAGCCAGAAGCTCCGCGTCGCGCATGCCGCGCCGGCCGTCCCGCGCAGCTACATCCATTGCACCCGGAAGCAGGGGCCGGACGTTTTCGCCCAGTTCGCCGATCGCTTCCGCGCCGACCCGGCCTGGCGCTTCCACGCCATGGATGCCAGCCACAGCCCGAACATCACCGCGCCGGAGGCGCTGGCGGCGCTGCTGCTCGGCCTCGGCTGACGCGGCGCCCGCAACCATCCGGCATCCCGAAGGTTTCGCTGCGTGATGATCCTGCTCGCCCTGCTGATCCCACCGCTCGCGGTGCTCCTGGCCGGCCGTCCCTTCCAGGCGGTCTTCAATGCGCTCCTCTGGCTCTCCGGCTTGGTCCTGATCGTGCTGCCCTTCGTGCCCGGGCTGATGACCTGGGGCCTGGCAGTCGTCTGGGCCGTGCTGGTCGTCCGCGGCCGGCAGCGGGAAGCGCGCGACCGGAGACTGATAGAGACGGCGCTGGCCCAGGACCGGGCCCGGGGCCCGCGCTGAGCATGGCCCGCTGGCTCTCCGCGCTCGGCAGCCTGCTGGTGCTGCTGGGCCTCGCCGCCGCCTGGATCGGCTGGGACGCCTTGCTCTGGATCCCCGAGGCCGCGGTCGCCGCGGTCCGCCGCAACCCGGAGACCTATGGGGTGGTGGCGGCCGGACTGGTGCTGATGATGCTGGCCCGCATGATCGGGCGGCGGGGCAGCTAGGGCAGGTCGCGGGACGGAGGAACCGCCCGGACGCGTAAATCCGCCCGGAAATCAGTGACCGTCAGCGGTTTGGCGGCCATTTTCGAACGCAAACCGCGGTAGCCCGGAAGCGCCCTGACCCGGTCGGGCCGGCCACGGTGCAGCCCCGGCCGAGCCAGGCGTCACGCCCTGAGCACGTCGCCCCGGGACACGATTGCCGACCGGGCGCGTCGCCGGCCGGCCTCAGCTGTTCGCCAGTTCCGCCAGCACCTGCGCCAGCACGCGGGCACCCTTGGCCAGCTGCTCCGGCGAGGAATACTCCGCCGGGTTGTGGCTGATCCCCCGCCGGCTCGGGACGAAGATCATCCCGCTGGGGCAGAGCGGCACCATGAACTGCGCGTCGTGGAAGGCGCCCGACGGCATCCGCTCCGCGCTCAGCCCCTGCGCCGCGGCGGCGCGCTCGATCGCTCCCGTCACCTCGGGTGCGAAGGCCACGGGCAGGGCGTGGAAGCGCTCGGTCACCGCCACGCCGCAGTTCTTCACCGCAGCCTTGACCGTCGCCTCGATCGCGTCGCCGCGCGCGGTCAGGACTGCGGCATCGGGGTGGCGGAAGTCGATGGTGAAGCGGACGGTCTCGGCGACCGAATTGGAGCTGTTCGGCGCCACCTCGATCCGTGCCACGGTGAAGCGCAGCACGTCGGTCGGGTCTTCCATCAGTGCGTTCAGCGCGTTGATCGCCCGGACCATGTCCTGCACCGCGTCGCGCCGGGTGGAGACCGGGGAGGTCCCGGCATGCGCGCTCTCGCCGGTCAGCTCGACCAGGAACCAGCGGCTGCCCTGGATGCCGGTGACCACGCCGATGTCGATCCCCTCGTCCTCGAGGATCGGGCCCTGCTCGATATGCGCCTCGACATAGGCGTGCGGCTTCGGCCCATCGACCACGCCGAGCCCGCGCCGCGGCAGGTCCGCCTCGCTGTCGAGCAGCGCGCGCAACTCGGCGCCGAAGGTCATGCCCTCGCCATCCGTCACCGCGTCCCAGGTGTCGGGCGCGCTGTGGCCGGCAAAGGCCATGCTGCCCATGCAGCCCGGGGCGAAGCGGCTGCCTTCCTCGTTGGTCCAGGCGACCACCTCGATCGGGCGCTTCGTGGCGATGCCCGCCTCGCGCAGCGCCTGCACCGCCTCAAGCGCGGCGATCACCCCCCAGATCCCGTCGAACCGCCCGCCGGCGGGCTGGCTGTCCATGTGGCTGCCGGAGAGCACCGGCGCGGCGCCAGGCTCGGTCCCCTCATGCCGCAGGAAGAGGTTGCCCAGCATATCGACCGAGGCTGTGAGGCCGATCGCCTCCGCCCAGCCGACCACCAGCCGGCGGGCGGTGCGGTCGAGCGGGGTGAGGGCCTGGCGGTTGACGCCGGGCGAGCCGTCGGCGCCGGTGATGGCGCCGAGCTGCGCCAGCTTCATCAGCCGGTCCCACTGGCGCGCCTCGCTCACCGCCGCCACCGCATTCGGCGCCACCGTCCTGTCCATTATGTCCTCGTCCCGATCCATCTCTGGGGCTAGAGCGCGGGTCGCCGCCCGCCGTCAAGCCGGCGCGTTTCGTGCTAGGCCTGCATCGTCCCAGCGGGAGCCCGGCCGACCATGGCGCATGACAGCTACCTCAGCACCCATATCCTCGACACCGCGCGCGGCCGGCCGGGCGCCGGGATCACCGTGGATCTCTGGCGGCTGGAGCCCGACCCCGCCCATATCATCACCACGGTAACCACGAAGGACGGCCGCAACGCCGAGCCGTTGCTGCCTGAGGCCGGCTTCGTCCCTGGCCGCTACGAGCTGCGCTTCCATGTCGGCGCCTATTTCGCCGCGGCCGGCCTGGCCAGCGACCCGCCCTACCTGGACGTGGTGCCGGTGCGCATTCACCTCGCGGCCGGGCAGGGGCACTACCACGTGCCGCTGCTCTGCGCGCCGTTCAGCTACACGACCTATCGCGGGTCCTGAAGCCTTCCCGGCCGTGTCGGGCGCGCCCTAAGCTGCGCCCGTGCAGGGGACGCGCCATCATGGCTGACGATTTCGACCTCGACGGCTACCTCGCGCGGATCGGCTGGGCGGAGCCGCTGGCGCCCGACCTGGCGACGCTGCGCGGCCTGCTGGCCCGGCACACCGCCGCAATCCCCTTCGAGGGGATCGAGGCGCTGCTCGGCCGCACCCCGGCGGTGGATGCGGCGGGGCTGCAGGCCAAGCTGGTCGTCGCCCGGCGCGGCGGCTGGTGCTTCGAGCAGAATTCGCTCCTCGCCCTGGCGCTCGGGGCCATCGGCTTCCGGGCGCGGCCGCTGCTGGCGCGGGTCGTCTATGGCCTGCCGCCCGGCGAGGTGCTGTCCCGCACCCACATGGTCCTTGCGGTCGACTTGCCCGAGGGCGCGCAACTGGTCGATGCCGGCTTCGGCGGCATCACCCTGACCGGCCCGATCGCGCTCGGCAGCCGCGCGGTGCAACCGACCCCGCACGGCCCCTTCCGCCTGGTCGAGGTCACGGACGGCCTGCTGCTGCAGGCATTGCTCGGCCGCGACTGGGTCGGGCTCTACGTCGTGGCGGCGGGCCCGCAGCTGCCGGCGGATATCGAGGCGGCGAATTGGCTGGTCGCCAACCGCCCCGGCGGGATCTTCACCGCCAACCTCGTCGCCTCCCGCGCCCCGCCTGGGCGGCGGCTGGTGCTGCTGAACCGCCGGCTGACGCTGCGCGAGGCCGATGGCGCCGAGACGATCACCCTGCTGGCCGGCAAGGCGCTCGGGGAAGTGCTGCGGCGAGAGATCGGCCTGCCCTTGGGCGACGCCGACCTCGCCGCGATCGAATCGGCGCTGGCCGCGGCGCGTCCGGGGCACATCCCGATCCCCGCCTGAGGCAACCGGGGCGGGTCGCCGCGCGTCATGCCGCGGACAGCGGAAAGGTCCCGGCGATGGCGCGCGTTCTCGTCCTTTACTACTCGATGTACGGCCATGTGGAGACCATGGCAGGCGCCGTGGCCGAGGGCGCCCGCGGCGCCGGCGCCGAGGTGACCATCAAGCGGGTGCAGGAACTGGTCCCGCGCGAGGTGGCCGAGAAGGCCCACGCCAAGCTGGACCAGGCGGCACCGGAGGCCAGCCCGCAGGAGCTCGAGCACTACGACGCCATTATCCTCGGCTGCCCGACCCGCTACGGCAGGATGGCGGCGCAGATGGCGCAATTCTGGGACCAGACCGGCGGGCTCTGGGCGCGCGGGGCGCTGATCGGCAAGGTCGGCAGCGCCTTCAGCAGCACGGCCTCCCAGCATGGCGGGCAGGAGACCACCCTGATGGCCATGCACACCATGATGCTGCACCACGGCATGGTGCTGGTCGGCCTGCCCTACAGCGCGCCCGGGCTGACCGTGCTGGACGAGGTGAGCGGCGGCACGCCCTACGGCGCCACCACCATCGCCGGCGGCAAGGGCGAGCGGCAGCCGAGCGCCAACGAGCTGGAGCTGGCGCGCTTCCAGGGGCGGCACGTGGCGCAGATCGCGGCGAAGCTGGCGCGCGCCGTGCAGGATGCGGGAGAGGGCGGGTCGCCATTGTGAAAGGAGGAATACTGGGGGAGAAGGTATTCTCCCCCAGGCCCCCTCATTTATCTTCCTAGGTCCGGCACTCGCCGCGCGGCGGCACCCTACTCAGGAGAAGGAAAGGAGGGGTTCGGGGAGGGAATAGCTTTCCCTCCTCGACCTTGCTTGTTCAACGCAGCCCAGCAATCTCCCGTGCCTCGCCTGTCACCTCCAGGACGTGGACGCCGGTATTTGCGCGGTCGACGATATAGACATAGCCGCGCTCGTCCGATTCGACGTTGTTGGTCTGGATCGCCCGCTTGCAGCGCGGCTGGCCGTCCACGGTGACGCAGCGCGGCGCGGTCCGCTCGGTGATCGCCGGGATGTAGAAGCCGACCTCTCGGGGGCGGTAGGGGTTGCGGATGTCCAGCGCCCGGACCCCGGCATTGAACCAGGCGATGAAGGCCAGCTTCTTGTGAAAGACCGGCGCCATGCTCTCGTTCGAGGAATGCGAGCCGAACCGCCCGCCGCGCGAACAGAAGCCGCCCGGGGCCTCCGGCACCGTGAAGTTGGAGACGACCATCGGCTGGCTCTCCACCGTGACGTCGGCGAACCAGACCATCTGCCGAGCCTCGTCCCGGCACTCGTTCTTCAGCGCCTCGTCGACGATCATGACCATGTCGCGCGTGGCGCCCTTGGCATCCCTGGCGAAGTCGGGGATCGCCATCCCCGGCAACGGATAGGCGGTATGCGCGCCGACCAGCGGCGACATCACCAACCGGCCGAGCTCGGGCGCGCGCAGGTTCTCGTCGCTCGGCGCCGCCGGCCCCTCGATCAGCTTCTTGCGGTCGACGATCTGCACGATGCCGCCCGCGTTTGTTCCGTATCCAAAATAGATACGGTTGCCTTCGGGTCCGGTGGAGATCCCGCCATGCAGCTCGGTCGGGATGGCGCCGTGCTCGCCATGCTGCTGGCTCGGCGCCTCGCCTTCCTTGATCTGCTGGCCGGGCAGGCCGAAGTCGCGGATGTGCTTGGGGTGGGCCGGGTCGTTCAGGTCGAAGACCTGGGTCATCCGGCGGACCCGCCAGGGCGGCTGGTTGCCGGAGACGAGGTAGGCGATGCCGGTGTCGCATTCCCACCAGTTCTTGTGGGTATGCCCGGCGGGGATGCGGGCGAGCAGCCGGGGCTTCGCCGGGTCGGAGACGTCGAAGACCTGGTGCCCGGCATTGCCCTGGGTACGAAGCATGTAGAAGGCCGCCGGGTCGGCCCCTTTCAGCCCGCGCCCGTCGCAGACCCGGACCATCTGCGCCCCGCCATCCTCGTCGAGGCCTGGCTCGCCCGGGATATGCGCCAGGTAGACCGGCTTGGCCGGGTCGGTGACGTCGAGGATCGAGGTGCCGTTGAACTCCTGCTGCCCGGTCAGCGGGTTGAGCGGCTTCGGTTCGGCCTCGGTGCCGCCGTGGTGGCCGACATAGAGGATGAAGCGGCTCCCCTGCCGGTGGATGGTCGGCTGGTAGGCGCTGCGGGCCTGCAGGTCGTGCGACCCGACCAGGCGCATGTTGGCCGCCTCGGGCGCGGTCTGGGCGGCGGCTGGTGGGTCGAAGGCGGCGGTGAGCAGGCCGGCGATCAGCGGAAGCGCGAGCGTCTGGGGTCGCATGGATGATCCTCCGTCCGCCCTTGGGGGGCGGTTGCTGCCATGCTAGCGGCGCCCCGGCGCGCCTGCCCATCCCTCCGGCCGGGATCCTGGAGGGTGGCTCATCGTCCGGCGCTGCATGGCCGCCCGGCCCGCCATGCGGCCGGTCAAGGGCGAAACCCGCTTGCAAAACCGGGCGGAAGGGGGCATGTGCCGCGCGATACCACACCGACGACAGAGACCGTTCGGCGGGCGGCGCGGGGAACCCCAACCTGGGGTGCTACGCGGCTGGGCCCGCTCTCGCCTATGGAGGCCCACGTGGCGCATACCCCGCTCGAGAAGATCCGCAACATCGGCATCACGGCGCATATCGACGCCGGGAAGACCACGACGACCGAGCGGATCCTCTACTACACCGGCAAGTCCCACCGCATCGGTGAGGTCCACGACGGCAACACCACGACCGACTACATGGCGCAGGAGCGCGAGCGGGGGATCACCATCACCTCGGCCGCGGTGACCGCGCGCTGGAACGACTACCAGATCAACATCATCGACACGCCCGGCCACATCGATTTCAACATCGAGGTGAACCGCTCGCTGCGCGTGCTCGACGGCGCCATCTTCATCATCGAGGGCGTGGCCGGCGTGCAGCCGCAGTCCGAGACCAACTGGCGCCTGGCGGACCGCTACAACGTCCCGCGCATCATCTTCGTCAACAAGCTCGACCGTACCGGCGCCGACTTCTACAAGGCCTGCGCGACCCTGACCGAGAAGCTCGGCATCAACTGGGTGACGCTGCAGCTGCCGATCGGCATCGAGGACACGATGAAGGGCCTCGTCGACCTGGTCGAGATGAAGGCGATCATCTGGGAGGGCGACGACCTCGGCGCCTCCTACCACGAGGAGCCGATCCCCGAGGACATGGCCGAGCTGGCCAAGGAATACCGCGCCAAGCTCGTCGAGACGGCTGCGACCGCGCTCGACGAGGCGATGGACGTCTACCTTGAGACCGAGGACCTGCCGACCGACCTGCTGAAGAAGTGCATCAAGAAGGGCACGATCTCGGGCGAGTTCCGCCCGGTGCTCTGCGGCACCGCCTTCAAGAACAAGGGCGTGCAGCCGCTGCTGGACGCGGTGATCGACTACCTGCCGAGCCCGACCGAAGTGGCCGGCATCAAGGTCGCGCCGGAGGAGGGCCAGGACGAGACCGCCGAGCGTGAGACGATCGAGGCCGACCCGAACGGTCCCTTCGCCGGCCTCGCCTTCAAGATCATCAACGACAAGTTCGGCAACCTGACCTTCGTCCGGGTCTACCGTGGCACGCTGAAGACGGGCGACACCGTCATCAACACGACCAAGGGGACCAAGGAGCGGATCTCCCGCATGTACCAGATGCATGCGGACAAGCGGGAGGAGATCAACGAGGTCATCGCCGGCGACATCGCCGCCTTCGTCGGGCTGAAGGATACCGGCACGGGCGACACGCTGACGACGCCGAACCTGCAGGGCTCGAAGGCGAACGAGGTCGTGCTCGAGCGCATGGCCTTCCCGGTCCCGGTCATCGACATCTCCGTCGAGCCGAAGACCAAGGACAGCGTCGAGAAGATGACCCTCGGCCTGCAGAAGCTGGCCGGCGAGGACCCCTCGCTGCGGCTGAAGACCGACCAGGAGACCGGCCAGACCATCCTGTCCGGCATGGGCGAGCTGCACCTCGAGATCATCGTCGACCGGCTGAAGCGCGAATACGGCGTGGATGCCAATATCGGCGCCCCGCAGGTGGCCTACCGCGAGACCATCACCAAGGCGCATACCGAGACCTACACCCACAAGAAGCAGTCGGGCGGCTCGGGCCAGTACGCCGAGGTGAAGATCACCTTCGAGCCGAAGGAGCGGAACACCGGCATCGAGTTCCACAACGGCGTGGTCGGCGGCGCGGTGCCGAAGGAATACATCCCGGCGGTCGACAAGGGCATCAAGGTGCAGGCCGAGACCGGCGTGCTCGCCGGCTTCCCCACGGTGGACTTCAAGTTCTCCCTGGTCGACGGCAAGTACCACGACGTCGACTCGTCGGCCCTGGCCTTCGAGATCGCCGGCAAGGCCTGCTTCCGCGAGGGCATGAAGAAGGCCGGTCCGGTCATCCTCGAGCCGATCATGGACGTCGAGGTGACGACCCCGCAGGACCATGTCGGCGACGTGGTCGGCGACCTCAACCGCCGCCGCGGCGTGATCCAGTCGCAGGACATGGCCGGCACCTCGGTCATCGTCCGGGCACATGTGCCGCTGAAAGAGATGTTCGGCTACATCTCCAACCTGCGGGGCATGACCAAGGGCCGCGCGAGCTTCTCGATGCAGTTCCACCACTACGATCCGGTGCCGCGCAACGTCGCCGACGAGATCATGAAGAACTCCGCCTGAGGCTGCGGCCCCAGGACCCGGGTTCGGGACGCGGCGCGGGGGGCAACCCCCGCGCCGTTTGCTTTTGCGCCCCGCGCGGGTCTATTCCGGCGGCATGTTCGACTTCTCCGCGCTGCGCATCCTGGTCCTCGGCGACGTCATGCTCGACCGCTTCCTCTACGGCGCGGTGGAGCGGATCTCGCCCGAGGCGCCGGTCCCGGTGGTGCGGCTCGGCCGGACGCTGGCCATGCCGGGCGGTGCCGGCAACGTCGCCCGCAACCTTTCGGCGCTCGGCGGCCAGGCGGTGCTGGTCGGCCTGGTCGGGCGCGACGCGGCGGCGGCCGAGACGCGTGCCCTGCTCGCCGCCGACCCGCGCATCGCCGACGCCCTGGTCGAGAGCGCCAGCCGTCCGACCATCTGCAAGATGCGGGTCATCGCCGGCAACCAGCAGGTGGTCCGCCTCGACGACGAGACCGCCGCCCCCGCCGATGCCGCCGAGCAGGCGGCGCTGGTCGCGGCCGTCGAGGCGGCGCTGCCCGGCTGCGCCGCACTGGTTCTCTCGGACTACGCCAAGGGCGTGCTCACCCCGGCCGTGGTCGCCGCCGCCATCGCCGCGGCGAAGCGCCGGGGCATCCCCGTGCTCGCCGACCCGAAGAGCGAGGACGTTTCGCTCTACCGCGGCGCCGATTGCCTGACACCGAACGCGCGGGAACTCGGCCGCGCCGCCCGCATGCCCGTCGGCACCGAGGCCGAGGTCGCCGCCGCAGCGCGCAGGGTCATGGCCGCCGCCGGCCTGCCGGCGCTGCTCTGCACCCGGGCGGAGAAGGGCATGACCCTGGTCCGCGCCACCGGCGAGGTGGACAGCGTCCCGGCCGAGGCGCGCGAGGTCTTCGACGTCTCCGGCGCCGGCGACACCGTCATCGCCGCGCTCGCGCTCGCCCATGCCGCGGGGCACGGCTTGCCCGAGTCGATGCGCATCGCCAATGCGGCGGCCGGCATCGTCGTCGGCAAGCTCGGCACCGCGACCGTCACGGCGGACGAGCTGGCGCATGCGCTGCGCGCCGGCAGCGGCTCGACCCCGGGGGAGGAGGCGTTGCTCGACCACGATGCCGCGGTGCGGCTGGTGCGGGACTGGCAGGCGCACGGGCTGCGGGTCGGCTTCACCAACGGCTGCTTCGACATCCTGCATGCCGGGCACGTCTCGCTGCTGCGCGCCGCGCGGCGGCGCTGCGACCGGCTGGTGGTGGCGCTCAACACCGATGCCAGCGTGGCGCGGCTGAAGGGGCCGACGCGGCCGATCAACGGCCTGGCCGACCGCGCGGCGGTGATCTCGGCGCTCGCGGCGGTGGACGCCGTGGTTGCCTTCGACGCGACGACGCCGCTCGAGCTGATCCGGGTGCTGATGCCCGACGTGCTGGTCAAGGGCGCCGACTATACGATCGAGACGGTGGTCGGCGCCGACATCGTCCAGGCCGCCGGCGGGGAGGTGGCGCTGATCGACCTGGTCCCGGACCGTTCGACCAGCGGCCTGGTCGCGCGCCTGACCGGGCGATGAGGCGCGCGCCCCGGCGAAGCGTCCGCGTGGCGACCGACGGAAGTATAAACTTGAAATTGTAAATTCCTGGGCGATCGCAAGGCACGGGCGATCCGGGACGGTGGGTCGGGGGTAACGGCATGGCGCACCGGCCGGATGGCGGGGCGGAGGTGGTGGGCCACATCCTCCACATCCATGCCGCGCGCGGAGCCGCGGCGCGGGCTGCGGCCTCCGGCCGGCTGGCGACGCTCGGCGAGATGGCGGCGGGCCGGGCGCATGAGCTGAAGCGGCCGCGTGCCGTCATATCGCTGGCCGCCGCGAACGCCGGCCGGGCGCTGCGCGCCGGCAAGCCGGCCGAAGCGACCGGCCGGCTCGGCCGCATCGCCGCGCAGGCGGCCCGGGCGGGGGCGCTGATCGGGCATCTGCGGCGCTACCTCCGCGGCGCCGAAGCCGGCGAGGTGCCGGGGCCGGTGCCGCTGCGCCGCGCGCTGGACGGCGCGCCCGCGCCGGTCGGCGCCTCGCTGCGGGATGCCGGGGTGACGCTGGAGGTGGCGCCCGGACCGCTGGTGCTGGCCCGGCTGGTGCCGCTGGAACAGGTGCTGGTCCCTCTCATCGGCAATGCGCGGGAGGCCTTCACCGGCCGGCCGGGGGGGGCGCCGCGGCGGCTCCGGATCGCCGCGGCGACGGGGCAGGTGCGGATCACGGTTGCCGATACCGCCGGCGGCATTCCCCGGCCGGTGCAGGCGCGGCTGTTCGAGCCCTTCGTCACCGCCAAGGACGCCGCGAAGGGCACCGGGCTCGGCCTGTCCTTCTGCCATGGGCTGTGCGCGGCATGGGCGGGGTGATCGAGGCGCGCAGTGCCGAGGCGGGGGCGATCGTCACGATCACCCTGGCGGCCGCGCCGGATCCGGCGACGCCGCCCGAAACCTCGACCGAGATTGGGCCACTGCCGCTCAGCGCCTGAGGATGTGGGTGCCGAGAATCTCGAGCACCACCACGCCGTCGGTCAGGCGGCGCCCGGTATAGAGCACCTTCACCACGCCGCGGTCGGGCTTGCTGCGGGACGGGTTCAGCGCCTCGATCCGCGCCGAAACGGCGATCTCGTCGCCCGGCCGCACCGGGGCCGGCCAGCGCACGAGCTGTTCCGCGCCGCCCATCGAGACCTGCGCCACCCAGCCGCTGCGGATGATGTGGCTGAAGCAGGCGGCCTGGGTGTGCAGCCCGCTGGCGATGATACCGCGGAAGGGACCGGCGGCGGCGGCGTCCGGATCGATGTGGAAGGGCTGCGGGTCCCAGCGCCGGGCGAAGTCGACGATCTCGTCGAGCTCCATCCGGATGCTGCCGAACTCGAACTTCTGGCCGACCGAGAGGTCGTCGAAGGAAGCGAGCGGGGTGATCATGCGGGTGGCCTCCGTCCCGGGTCGAAGGGGAGGGCCGGGGGACAGGTATTCTCCCCGGGCTCCTCATGCATTCTTCAAGAGCCTGGCACTCGCCGCGCGGCGGCATCCGACGCGCGAAAAGCAAGGGAGGGGATACCTCTCCCTCCACGGCCTTCCGTTTCACATCAACGACTGCATGTCCCCGTCCACCGCCAGCGACTGTCCGCTGATGGTCGCGCCGAAGGGGCTGCAGAGGTAGAGCGCCATGTTGGCGATATCCTCCGGCGTCACGTAGCAGCGCAGCGAGACCGGCTTCAGCGCCTCTGCCTCCTGCTCGGCGAAGGACCGGCCATTCGCCTGCGCCTTCGCTTCCAGCACCCGGCGGATGCGGTCGCCCGCGACCAGGCCGGGCAGGATGGCGTTGACCCTGATGCCGTCCGGCCCCAGCTCGATCGCCAGCGACTTGGTGAAGCCGATGACGCCCCATTTCGCCGCGGCATAGGGGCTGCGGAGCGGAAAGCCGAAGCGCCCGGCGGCGGAGGAGAGGTTGACGATCGAGCCACCCCCCGCTGCGCGCAGCGCCGGCACCGCCCGGCGGGCGCAGTGGAACATCGCTTCCAGGTCGATCTTCAGCGTCCGGGTCAGCGCCTCCGGCGTCACGTCCTCGACCCGCGCGGTGGGGCCGGCGATGCCGGCGTTGTTCACCAGCACGTCGAGGCCACCGAGATGCGCGACCGCGGCATCAACAAAGCTTTCGCAGCCCTCGACCGCTTCCATGTCCGCCGGCATCGAGGGATGCGGGCAGGCCGCCAGTGCCTCCCGGTCGACGTCGCAGAGGAAGACCCGCGCGCCGCAACTCACGAATCCATCCGCAAGCGCCCGGCCGATCCCGCCCGCGCCCGCGGTGATCGCCACCCGAAGCCCGTCGAGCCGCACCGTCAGCGGCATCCTGTTGGCCTGCATCGACCCGCATCCTCCCCGTTCGGCGCGATGGTAGGCGGCGGCGGGGCGGGCGCAAGCCGGGCTTCCCCGAAGCGTGCCTGCCGCCGGGATGGCCGGTGTGCTATACGGACACGCAACGATTGCCTGGAAGGACATTATGACCGGTACCGAGATCGTCCTCCTCGTCCTGCTGCTGCTCGCCGTCCTCGCCGTCTCGAAGGGCATCCGCACGGTGCCGCAGGGCGAGGTCTGGACGGTCGAGCGCTTCGGCGCCTTCACCCGGCTGCTGCAGCCCGGGCTCAACCTGGTGATTCCCTTCATCGATCAGGTCGGGCGCAAGCTGAACGTGCAGGAGGTGGTGCTCGACATCCCCGAGCAGTCCGTCATCACCCGCGACAATGCTTCGGTGCTCGTCGACGGCATCGTCTATTACCGCGTCATGGACCCGGCCAAGGCGGCCTATGCGGTGCAGCGGATGGAGCAGGCGCTGACCGCGCTGGCGATGACCAACATCCGCGCCGTCATCGGCGAGATGGACCTCGACCAGACCCTGAGCAGCCGGGAACGCATCAACTCCTCCCTGCTGGTGATCCTCGACGGCGCGACCGATCCCTGGGGCATCAAGGTCAGCCGCGTCGAGCTGCGCAAGGTGGAGCCGCCGGAGAACCTGGTCCGCGCGATGAACCTGCAGATGACCGCCGAGCGCGAGCGGCGCGCGACCGTGATGCGGGCTGAAGGCGACAAGCAGGCGCTGATCCTCGCCGCCGAGGGCCGCCAGGAAGCTGCCCAGCGGGACGCCCAGGCGCGCGAACGCCTGGCCCAGGCCGAGGCCGCGGCGACCCGGATGGTGAGCGAGGCCGCGGCCGGCGCCGGCGAGCAGGCGCTGCGCTACTTCATCTCCGACCGCTACGTGAAGGCCTTCGAGGCGCTGGCCGGCAACCCCAACAGCAAGCTGGTGGTGGTGCCCATGGAATCGGCGGCACTCGCCGGGGGCGTGGTGCAGGCCCTGGAACTGCTGCGGCCCGCGGGCGGCGCCCGCCCGCCGGCGCCGCCCGCCGCGACCCTGCCGGGGGGCGGACCGTGGAACCAGGGCTGATCTGGATCCTCGGCGGGCTGCTGCTGCTGATCGCGGAACTCGGCCTGCCCGGCATCTTCCTGCTCTGGGTCGGGCTGGCGGCGATCGGCACCGGCATGGTGGTGCTGGCGGTGCTGCCGCCCTTCCCGGCGGTGGTGGCGATCTTCCTCGGCCTGTTGACGGCGGGCATCGCGCTCGCGCTGCGGCTGAAGGCGCGGCGGCCGGCGGTGCGGGTGAACACGCCGGATGCCGGGCTGGTCGGCCGGCACGGAATGCTGCTGCCGATGGAGGGGCCGGAGCTGCGCGTCCGCATCGGCGACAGCGACTGGCCGGCCCGGCTGCCGGCCGACGTGAAGGTGCCGGAGGCGCCGCTTCGGGTGCGGGTGGAGGGCGTCGCCGGGACCGTGCTGGTGGTGCGGCCGATTGCCTAGCCGGGGGCAGGCGCGGACGCTGCTTTCCGCTTCGGCACTTCGCGCCGGGTCAGCTTGCCGTTGCGATCGGCATCCCGGGCGCGGAACCAGGCTTCCGACATCGGCCGCAACTCGTCGATGGTGACGCGCCCGTTGCGGTCGGCGTCCGCCGCGCGGAAGCCTGACTGCGCCTGCGGGTGGGCGGGGATCTCGGCTGGTTCCAAGGTGCCGCTCCGGTCGCGGTCCGCCATGTCGAAGCGGCGCCGCAGCCAGGTCCAGACCTCGTCATGGGTGACCGTCCGGTCGCGGTCGGCATCGGCCTCCAGCGGGTCGCCACCGAACATCCCGCCCGGGCTGTCCGGCCCGCCCCAGGGCGACCAGCCCGGGGTGCCGCCGGCGCCGATGGGCTGGGCCGATGCGACGCCGGGCGCGAGCAGTGCGGCGCCAAGCGCCAGGACCAGGATGGATCGCATCGAACCTCGCCGAAGAGTTGGGATGGCAACCTAGCCCGCGTTGGTCCTGGCTGGTTCGCACGGGGCCGTGACGCGTCAGCGGCGGGCAGGATGGGCCGACGGGGTTGCCGATCGGGTGGTATCCGCCGAAGCCGCCCGGGGACGTGAACCTGGCGTCCGGCGGACTGGTCCGGGCACCGCGCCGGGCTGCCTCCGGCGCGCCCTAAGCCGCATCCCGGCTGCCGTCACCCTGGCACGTTCGTCGCGCTCATCCCTCCGTCCGGCCGGGGAAAGCCGGAGCGAGCGGAGGATCGCCGATGCCGCATGCCTATGACCCGCAATTCGCCCTGGAACTGGGACGCCGCGTGCGGCGGTGCTGCACTTGCCCCTGCTTGCCGCGATCCTCCTCGCGGCGATGCTGCTGGGCGCCGCCGAGCCGGTCCAGCCGACACAGGACAAGCTGCTGGCGGTGCGCGTCGCGCTGAGCCTGGCGATCGGCGCGATGATGCCGGTCTTCGCCTCGCGCCAAGCCATGCCGGTGCCGTCGCCACGCGGCATGCTCGGCCTCGCCTTCGGCGCGGCGCCGGCGCTGTCGGTCGCCGCGGTGTCGGTCTGGCCCTTCTCGGCGGATGAGTACGGCTACGTCTACCTGGCCGATACCCTGCTGCGGGGCCGGCTGTGGAATGCGCCGCTGCCGGTCGCCGAGATCCTCGACCTCCCCTACATCGCCGCGCGCGACGGCAAGGTGGCGAACCAGTACCCGCCGGGCTGGTCCTGCCCCTGGCGCCCGGCACCGGCTGGCGGGGAGGCGCGGCAGGCGGTCTTCCGGCCGCAGCCGGAGACGCGCCCGGCCATCGTGCTGGTGCCGAGCCGCCGGCTCCGGCTCGGCCCCTGGCAGCGCCACCCGCAGGAGGCCGCGGGCTACGACCTCATCCGCAACGGTCAGGACCTCGCGAGGGAGGTGCTCCACCGCCACGCCCGGACCGAGGCGGCGGCGCGGCAGGCCTGCCGCCTGCCGGGCTACCGCGCCTATCGCTGGGTCGAGCCTGGGCGGCTCGACCCGATCCCCTGCGACGCTGACCCGCCCGGTGCCCGGGCGTAACAGCGCCGCGGCCGGCTCAGCCGCCCACCACCATCGCGGTGAAGGGCGGCACATAGGCCTGCAGCGTCACCAGCAGCCCGACCAGGCAGGCCAGGGCGATGCTGTGGAAGAAGACGTAGCGCAGGATCTCGCCCTCATGCCCGAACCAGCCGGTGGCGGTGGAGGCGACCACGATGCTCTGCGCGTCGATCATCTTGCCCATCACGCCGCCCGAGGAATTCGCCGCCGCCATCAGCACCGGCGAGAGGCCGATCTGCTGCGCGGTGATCTTTTGCAGCCCGCCGAACAGCACGTTGGACGCGGTGTCGGAGCCCGTCAGCGCCACGCCGAGCCAGCCCAGCAGCGTGCCGAAGAAGGGGTAGAGCACCCCGGTCGCGGCGAAGGCCAGGCCCATCGTCGCATCCAGCCCGGAATAGCGCGTGAGATAGCCGAGCCCGAGCATCGCCGCGATGGTCAGCAGCGAGTAGCGCACCACCCAAATCGTCCTGCCATATTCGCGGATCATCGCGACCGGGCCGAAACCCATGGCGAAGCCGCCGAGCAGCGCCGCGAAGAGGATGCCGGTGCCGGTCATCGACAGGATGTTGAAGGCGAAGACCGCCGGCTCCGGCACCGGCGCGGCGACCACCGGCGGCACCTTGATGACGGCGCGGTGCAGCCCCTCGATCGGGAAGGAGAGGTTGTACACCCCGTTCAGGAAGGCCTTGATGTCGCCGAGGCCCCAGAGGAAGACGAAGACCGTCAGGACCAGCCAGGGCATCCAGGCCAGCAAGGTGCTGCCGTCGAAGGCGACCGCCGCGCCGCCCGCGCCGCCGGCCGGCGAGGGGCCGGTCCCCTGGGCAGTGGCTTCCTCGACCGCCGCGGCGCGGCCGCCGAGCTTGGCGCTCGTCCAGATCTCCTTCGGCTGCCAGACCCGCAGGAAGCCCGTGAGGCAGGCCAGCGAGACCAGCGCCGCGATCACGTCGACGAGGTAGGGACCCATGTAGTTGGACACCAGGAACTGCGGCACGGCGAAGGAGACGCCGGTGACCAGGATGGCCGGCCAGATCGCCAGCATCCCGCGGAAGCCGGCGAAGGCCCAGATCAGCCAGAAGGGAACAATCAGGGAGAAGAAGGGCAGCTGCCGGCCGATCATCGCCGACAGGTCCATCAGGTCGAGACCCGTGACGCCGGCCAGCGCGATCACCGGCGTCCCCAGCGCGCCATAGGCGACCGGGGCGGTATTGGCGATCAGCGAAAGGCCGGAGGCCGCCAGCGGCGAGAAGCCGAGGCCGATCAGCACCGCGCCGGTCACCGCGACCGGCGTGCCGAAGCCCGCCGCGCCCTCGAAGAAGGCGCCGAAGGCGAAGGCGATCAGCAGCAGCTGCAGCCGGCGGTCCGGCGTGACGCCGGCGATCGTCTCCTGCAGCCGCTTGAATGACCCGTTCGCCACCGTGAGCCGGTAAAGAAAGATGATGTTCAGCACGATCCAGCCGATCGGGAACAGCCCGCTGGCGATGCCCAATCCGGCCGCCCGCCCGGCGATGTCGGCCGGCATGCCGAAGACGAAGACCGCCACCAGCAGCGCCACCACCAGCGCCGCGATCGCCGCGACATGCGCGGCGATGTGCAGGAAGGCGAGGGCGATCAGCATGGTCGCCACTGGCAGGGCGGCGACGAGGGCGGATAACAGGATCGACCCGAAGGGATCGTAGAGCTGGTTCCAGGTGGCCATGGCCGGGTACTGCGCCTCCTTGCGCGTCAGGCTGCTGGACATCCCCCCCCAAAGCCGGCCCCTCGGCCCGATGTGCCGCTGGCGGATCGCGCCGCGGTGGCAGCGGCGTACATGCCCTCGGCGTTGCTTCGGGCCGGAATGGCCGGGCGGGGTTCCTTGTTCGTGGTGCCCGGTCTTCTGCCGGGCCTCTCTGCCGCCCTGTTAGATGAAACATGATGGGAAGGCGATACGGCCAGGTGACCGAACCTCGCCGCGCAAACATTCGGGCCGATACGCTTCGTTGCGCCGCGCGCGCCGCGCTGGGCTTGAACCGGCGGCCGGCCTGGGCAACATCCCTCCCATGGACACGCACCGGCGCCCGGGCTCGCCCTTCCAGGACCCGACCCCGCCCATCCTCGACATGACGCCGGACGGCGAGTTCCGCGACGCGCTGCCGCCGCCGCGCGGCGGCTTCGACCGGGCGCTCGGCAAGGTCGGCGGCGTGGCGCTGCTGCTGACGCTGGCCGCCGGCGGGCTGCTGCTGGTGGCGCTCGCCATCCTTTTCGTCGGGCTGCTGCTGCCGGTCGCCATCGGCGCCGGGCTGGTCGCCTTCGTCTCGCTCTGGTGGCGGCTGCGGCGGCTGCGCCGCGGCGGCACGCCGGGCGCGGGGCCTGGTTCGCCGCCCGGCGCGGGTGCCGTCCGCTTCGTGGTCCTGCGCCGCTGAGCCAGCGGTGACCGGCGGAGGTGCCGCCTGTCCCAGCCCTTCGAAGTCGATCCCAACCGCCTCTATGACGTCGCGCCGGACGGCACGCCCCGCACCGATCGCAGCAGCCCACCCGCTTGGCTGGATGCCCGGCACCGGCGGCTGATCGGCTGGGCGGCGCTGGGCAGCGCGGCGATCGGGTCGCTGGCGGGGCTGACCGTTCTGGCCTTCGCGCTCGGCGCCCGGCTGTTGGCGGCCGGGCTGGCACTGGCGACGATCGCGGCGACGCCGCTGCTCGGGGTCGGACCGGTGCTCGACTGGTGGCGGCACCGTCGGCCGCACCGGCGCCGGCACGCCTTCCGGCCCGACGATTTCCCCCGAGGCTAGGGGCCTGCGCAAACCGCTGGGTTGCTGTAGAGGATGGCCAATCCAAGGGGGAAGCAAGTCGATGACCCACCGCATCACCCGCCGCACGGCGCTCGGCCTGGCCGGTGCCGCACTCGCCGCCCCGGCGCTGCGCGCCCAGGGGCCCGGCGCCATCCGCATCGTCGTCCCCTTCGCCCCGGGCGGCTCGACCGACGCCGTCGCCCGGCTCGCCTCGGTCGGGCTGGGGCAACGACTCGGCCAGCCCGTGGTGGTGGAGAACCGCTCCGGTGCCGCCGGCGCCATCGGCACCGAGGCGGTGGTCCGCGCCGCGCCGGACGGGCAGACCTGGCTGTTGACCTTCGACAGCCATGCGGTGCTGCCTGCGCTGCTGCCGAACCTCGGGTTCAACCTGACCCGCGACCTCGACCCGGTGATGCTGATCGGCGGCGCGCCCTATGTCATCGCCTGCCGGCCCGACCGGCCCTTCCGGGACCTCGCCGGGCTGGTCGCGGCGGCCAAGGCGAAGCCCGACGCGGTCTCCTACGGCTCGACCGGCAACGGCACGATCGGCCACCTGACCATGATGCTGCTCCAGTCGCGTAGCGGCACGCGCATGCCCCACCTTGCCTATCGCGGCGGCGGGCTGGCGGTGAACGACACCATTGCCGGCCATGTCGACGTGATGATCGGCAGCGCCGCGCTGCTGGCGCCGCACGTCGCCGGCGGCTCGCTGCGCGCCATCGCCCAGTTCGGCCCGGCCCGGCTGCCCGCCCTGGCCCAGGTGCAGACCGCGGCGGAGGCCGGCTTCCCCGGGCTGGAGGCGGAGGCGTGGTGGGGCGTCTTCGCCCCTGCCGGCACGCCCGCCCCGCTGGTCGCCCGGATGAACGCCGCGCTGCGCGAGAGCCTGTCGGAGGACCGCGTCCGCCGGCAGATGGAGGAGACGCAGCAGGCCCGCCTGGTACTGTCCGACCCGCCGGCGCTGCAGGCCTTTGTCGAGCAGCAGATCGCCACCTGGGGGGCGGTGGTGCGGGAGAACGCGATCCGGCCCGACTGACCGCCCCCCTGCGCCGCCCCGGCAACCGCCTCGCCCCGCCTTGCGTTCGCCGGGGGAGCGATGGAGGAGGCGACGATGCGCGTATTCCCGGCCCTGGCCGCCATGGCCCTGCTGGCTCTGCCCCTGGCCCCGGCCTGCGCCCAATCGGTGCAGGAGACCGCCCGTGGCGCCACCCCCGCCACCGGTCCCGGCGCCGCGCTGCAATCCTATGCGCTGCAGCTGCAGGCGGCCGAGACGCGCCTCGCCAGGGCACGCGAGGCGCATGCCGCCGGCCGCACCGAAAGCCAGGCGGGCGCCGCCTCGCAGGAGCGCATCGAGCTGATGCAGGTGCTCCGCGCCGCCTGGAGCGACATGCAGAAGGTGCCGCAGTCCTTTTCCGAGACCGTCGCCTACCAGCAGGCGCAGCGCCGCATGCAGCACGACCTGTCCGAGGTGGGGCCGGACCGTTCGCTGTCGAAGGAGAAGGCCGATACCGCCGCGCAGGACGCGCTGCAGGTGCTGTCCGAGTTGCGCGGCCATGTCGTCTCGGCCGCCGGCCAGGCCGGGGCCAGCATGCCGGCGCCGGCGGTGCAGGGCGGCGGCGCGAACCGCTGAGGCCTACTCCGCCGCCAGCGATACCTACTCCGCCGCCAGCGGCAGGGGCGCCTGCCGCAAACCGAAGGCCTCCGCTAGCAGGCGGTAGCTGGCCTGCCGCGTCGCCGGATCATGGCAGGGGGTGAGCACCGCGACTTCCTGCACCCCATGCGCCGCCGCCAGCGCCTCGAGCTTCGCCCGCACCTGCTCCGGCGCGCCGACCAGGGCCTTGGCGCGGAGCGGCGCCAGGTGCGCCCGCTCGGCCTCGGTAAAGGGATAGGCCTCGGCCTCGGCGACGCTCGGCAGCGGCGGGAAGCGGCCGGTGTCGCGGTAGAGCCGCCAGAGTTCGCGCGACTTGTAGAGCCGCCAGGCCTCCGCCTCGGTCTCCGCGGTCAGGGCGAAGACGCCGAGTGCGCAATGCGGCGCGGCGAGGCGTCCGGCGTGGCCGGGATGCGGCCGGAAGCCCTCCCGGTAGAGCGCCGTCACCTGCTCCGAGGCGCGGTCGCTGATGAAATGCGCGAAGCAGTAGGGCAGGCCGAAATAGGCCGCGACCTGGGCGCCGTAGTCGCTGCTGCCCAGCATCCAGACCTGCGGCCGGCCCGGCACCTGCGGGTTGGCGGCGACGGCGCGGAAGGGGTGCCCCTCCGGCAGCCCGTCGCCGAGCCAGCCCAGCAGGTCCATCACCTGGTTCGGGAAATTGTCGGCGGCCTCGCGGGCGTTGGGGTTCAGCGCGAAGGCGGTGCGGCCGTCGCTGCCCGGGGCGCGGCCGACCCCGAGGTCGATCCGCCCGGGCGCGATCGCCTCGGCCACCTTGAACTGCTCGGCCACCTTCAGCGCGCTGTAGTGCGGCAGCATGACGCCGGCGGTGCCGATGCGGATCCGCGCCGTGGTGGCGGCGATCGCGGCGACCAGCATCTCCGGTGCCGAGCCGGCATGGCTGTCGCTGTTGTGGTGCTCGGCCAGCCAGTAGCGGCCATAGCCCCATCGGTCCGCGAGACGCGCCAGCGCCAGGGTCTCGCGGATCGCCGCATCGGCGCCGCGGCCGGAGGCGATGGTGGACTGGTCGAGGATCGAGAGGCCGAGGGTCATGCCGGAAGTGTAGGCCGGACCGCCGGCAGGGGAAGGGGCGTTCATGCCGCCACCAGCTGCAGGCCGAGATGCTCGGCCATCAGGGCGAAGTCGCGGTCGCGCTGCAGCAGCGGCACCGCATGGGCGATGCACCAGCTGGCGATGACGAGGTCCGCGATGCTGCGCGGGGTGACGCCGAGGCCGCGCAGGCGGCGGCAGTGCGCCGCGGCCTGCGCGGCCAGCGCGTCGTCCAGCATGGCGACGACCTCGAAGCGGCGCAGCCAGGCTTCCGCCTCGCGGGCCCGGCGCTCGCTCGAGGATCCCTGCAGGACCTCCAGCAGCACGATGTCGCCGATCACGAGGATCTCGGCATCCGCGAGCCGGGCGAAGGCGCGCGCGGCGGGCGTATCCGCCCGCCGGATCACGTCGACCAGAACGCTGGTATCGACGGCGATCAGCGGGGAGGCGCCTGGTTGCCCCCGCGGAGGGGCGCCTGGGTTTCGTGCAGCGCCGGGTCGCGCGGCGCGTCCTCGGGCGGCACCAGGTAGTCGGGGTCGCTGCCCCAGAGCGCCGCCGCGGCCTCCCGCTGCCGCGCCAGGCGCACCAGCAGGTGCAGTCCTGCCTCGACCGCCGCCTTCTTGGTCGGATGGCCGCCGCGCGCCATGGCCTCGGCGATCAGCCCGTCGTCGATCTCGATATTGGTGCGCATGATATTCGTGTGTACCGCGGGACGGATGGATACACAACAGATCAAAACGCCACCCGACCGAAGACCGCCGTCAGCAGCGCATAGAGCGCCCCGCCGACGAGGAAGCCGACCAGCGTCCCGTTCATCCGCACGTATTGCAGGTCGCGGCCGACCCGGAGCTCGATCTTCTCGGTCACCTGCGCAGTGTCCCAGCCCGCCACCACCTGGGCGATGAAGGCCGCGAGCTGCGCCCGCGCCGCCGGCATCAGCCGCACCAGCGCCCGCTGGACGGCGTGATTGAGCCGCGCCCGCGCCGCCGGGTCCTCGGCCAGCAGGGTGCCGGCATTGGCGAAGGCGCCTTCCAGCAGCGCCACCGTGCGGCCCTGCGGATTGGCCGCGTCGGCCTCGAGCGCCCCGCGGAGGCGGGCCCAGACATCCTCCACCCAGGCGGCGACGGTCGGGTGCGCCATCGCCTTCCGCATCGCCCGGCCGAGCGCCGCGGCGCGTTCCGGGTCGGTCTCCAGCCGCTCGACCTCGGCCTTCAGCCAGACCTCGAAGGCGCGCCGCAGGTCGCTGTCGGCCGCCTCCATCCGCGCCAGCTCGGCATTCACCCCGGCGAGCACGCGCCCCGCCACCGTGGCGCCCAGCGCCCAGCCCACGAGGCGGCCGCCTTCCTCCCGCACCTTGGACTCGATGGTCTGGCGGAGCTGGCTTTCCTTCTCGACCAGCAGGCGGCGCAGCTCGGCGATCGCCAGGTCCACCACGTCCTGGTGCCGGCCGCCCTCGACCAGGCCGCGCAGCGCCCGCGCCACCACCCGCGCCCCGCCGGCGCCGCCCGCCAGCCGCGGCAGCAGCCGGCCGAGCAGCCGGCGGGCGCGGCCATCCTCAAGGCTCGCCAGCAGCCGGGGCAGGGAGGTCGCCAGCGCCTGCGCCGCCGGCCGTGCCGTCTCCGGGTCCGCCAGGAAGCTGCGGGCGATGCCGGCCAGGTCCAGCCGGCCGAGCACCCGGGCCACCTCGGCCTCGGTGAAGACGTGGTTGGCGACGAAGCGGCCGAGCCCCTGGCCGAGCCTTTCCTTCTGCGCCGGGATGATGGCGGTATGCGGGATCGGCAGGCCGAGCGGCCGGCGGAACAGTGCCGCTACCGCGAACCAGTCGGCGACGCCGCCGACCACGCCCGCCTTGGCCGCGGCCTGCAGCAACTCGGTCCAGTAGCCCGGCGGCAGGGCATAGGCGCCGAGCATCAGCGCCGCCATCCCGGCCAGCAGCCCGGTGGCGATGGCGCGGTGCCGCGCCAGCGCCGCGCGCAGCGGGGCCTCCGGGTCGGCCGGGCGCGGGGCCAGGCCGAGGGCGGGGTCGGTCGGGGGAAGCGCGTTCATCGGCCGCCCAGATGGGAAGGCGAGGTTGCCGCCGCCAGCGGGCCGGACGCCAAAGGACGCGGAGCGGGAAGCGGCGGGCGCGGCCTCCCGCTTCCGGCCATGCGGGCGCGGGGCAGGCGGCGGCCGTCCAGCCTCAGCCCTGCGCCTTGGCCCGCTCGATCGCCTCGACGATCAGCCGCTTGGCTTCGTCGGCATCGCCCCAGCCGGCGACCTTCACCCACTTGCCGGGCTCGAGGTCCTTGTAGTGCTCGAAGAAGTGCTGGATCTGGTCGAGCGTGATCTGCGGCAGGTCGGTGTAGTTGAACACCCGCTCGTAGCGCTTGGTCAGCTTCGGCACCGGCACGGCGATGATCTTCTCGTCGCCGCCGCCGTCGTCCTCCATCTTCAGCACGCCGACCGGGCGGACCGCGATCACCGCGCCGGGGATGATCGGGCGGGTATTGGCGATCAGCACGTCGATCGGGTCGCCGTCGTCGGACAGGGTATGCGGCACGAAGCCGTAATTCCCGGGATAGCGCATCGGCGTGTAG
The DNA here is from genome assembly GCF_004355005.1 of Dankookia rubra. Lineage (GTDB taxonomy): Bacteria > Pseudomonadota > Alphaproteobacteria > Acetobacterales > Acetobacteraceae > Paracraurococcus > Paracraurococcus ruber_A. The sequence goes on along the minus strand of NZ_SMSJ01000018.1, from coordinate 462 downwards.
AGGAAGCGGTCCACCACCAGGGTCCCGGCGTCCTTGTCCATCTCGTACTTGATGGGCTCGCCACCGATGGCGACCTCGACGATGACGTTGACATCCTCGGGCGGGTTCTTGCCGATGCTGATGGCGTCGATACGCATGTGTCTCTCCGATGAAGCGCCGCGTGGCCCCTGGGGCGCGCGGGCGGACGGGCCTCGCCGACCCGTGCCGCACCGCAACATAACAGGATCCGGGCCGGGGCCGAAGCCCCGCCCTGCGCCGCCGGCGCGGCCCCTCATGCCACCAACCGCCGCCCTCGTCACGCGCGGCGCGGATTCCCGCGGCGCGCGCCGGCCGCGCCGGGCGCCCCGCCCTGCTCACGGCGGCTCCATCCAGCCGGCGATGCGGGCGCGCCCGCCCATGGCGCGGTGCATGGAGGCGATCAGGCGGAGGTTGGCGGCCCCCAATCGCCGGCCCCAGTGGTCC
>NZ_SMSJ01000189.1 GCF_004355005.1 Dankookia rubra | reverse complement strand
AGACGGGGCGGCAGAGGGACGCGATCGGCGCATAGTCGGCCGGTGCCAGGCCGGTCGCGGCCCAGCCCGGCGGGACGGCCTGCGGCAGCGCCCCGGCCGCGGCCGGCCAGAGCCGGGCGCCGAGCCCGGCGATGGCCTCGAGGTCGTTGGTCGAGAGCGGCGCGCAGGCGGCGGCGATCGCTGCGCCCTCCGCCCCCAGCGCCGCCTGCACCGCGCCGGCCAGGGCCCTCAGCGCGCTGCGCGGCACCGCGGCGGCGCCGCGCGACCAGCGGGACGGCGCCAGGATGGCGCCGTCGAGCGGCAGGAAGAGCAGCCGCGGCAGGCCGAGCGGCCGCGGCAGGCCGAGTGCCCGCAGCCGCGGACGCACCGGGTCCAGCACCCGGTCGATCTCGCCGCGGTCTGGCAGCGCATCCAGCATCGCCACCAGCCGGGCCAGCGCGGCATCGTCCGCCACGGCGGCGGCCTGGCCGAGCTGGCGGAGCTCGCGCGCCGCCCCGCTCATGCGCCCCGTCCTGTCATCGGCCCGGCCTCGTCATGCGCAGTGCGCCCGCAGGCCCTCGTTGCGGGCGGTCAGCTCCAGCATGCGGCCGCTCACCCAGTCCTGGTTCGGCTGCACCGTCCGCCGCCATTGCCGCAGGCCGGAGCGATGCGCCTCCATCGTCCCGGCGGCGTCGAAGCCCATCCAGTCGCCGACCTCGGCCGGGATCATCGGCACCAGCGACGCCATGTCGAGCAGCGCGGCGCCGCGCTGGCTTTCCCCGGCGGCGCGCCAGAGGCCGCAGATCAGCTCCCAGCCATCCAGCAGCCATTCCGGCCGGGCGGCCAGCGCCGAGATCGCCTCCGGCGCCAGGCGCCAGCGCTGCACCATGGTCCAGAGGTCGCCGAGCTGGTCTTGCAGCGCCTTCAGCGCGAGGCGGAAGCAGCGATGCGTCAGCATGGCACCGTCCGAGAGCAGGCGGATGCAGCTCCGCTCGGCCGGGCCGGCCAGCTCGGCCCAGCGGCCCAGGTCCTGGATCATCCCGGTGATCTCCGCGGCGAGCTGCGGCAGCCGCGCCCGGGTCGGGTCGCCCGGCAGGCCGCAGGGCTCGACCACCTCGGCCAGTTCGGCCAGCGCCTCGAAGGCCGAGGCGGGGCTGAGGCTGCCATCGGTGCGGCGGGCGACCAGCACCGCCCGGGCCCGCTGTTCCAGCGCCGTCAGGTCGCCGGGCCGCAGCGTCCCGGCCCGGCCATCCGGGTCGCCCTGGCGGACGAGCTCCAGCAGCAGGTGGTAATGGGTATAGGTGCAGGCGTCGCGGGTGGCCTTCTCGGCCTCCGCCGCCGCGCGGGCGGCGGCGCGGCCGGCCAGGCCTTCCGCCGCCACCGCCCGGGTCGCCTGGCGAACGGTGCGCGGCGTCAGGATCGCCAGCTCCGCGACCCGGCCCCAGAGCGCGCGGTCGTGCAGCGTCGGGGTGCAGACATCCGGCATGCCCGACCAGGGCAGGATATAGACCCCTTCCGCCCCCGCCGGATTGGCCAGGACCAGCTCCGGCGACTTGCGCTCCCCCGGGCGGATGCGGCCGCCGAGCAGGGCGGGCGTGGTGAAGGGCAGCATCACCCCGCGCTCGAGGAAGGTGCCGGGCTGGTATTTCCCGGCATCGTAGCGGGCGAGCCAGGGAAGGGTGTCGGGCGCGGCCATGGCGCCAGACTGCACCCGGCGGATGAATAAAGCGTTCCGGCCGCCCGGTGCCCCTGAACCCTTGGGCCCCTGCGTCGGCCTATTCGACCTTCAGCGCGGCGCGCAGCTCGGCATGGGTCTCGGGGTCCGAGAGCGCGGCGAGCCGGCCGGCCGCCACCCGGGCATAGCGCTGCAGCAGCGCCTTGCGCCGGGCCGGGGCCAGCGGATGCGCCGGGGCCTCGCGCAGCAGGGCGGTTTCCCGCCCCTCGGCCACCACCAGACCGGCATCCCCGGGCAGCAGGTCCTGCGGGAAGTCGAGGTCGACGGCGAAGTAGAGCCGGTCGCAGAACTCCCGGTAATCCGGCCACTTGCCATCCGAGAGATAGTCCCGGGCGCAGGATTTCACCTCGATGATGGCGAAGTCGCCGCCCGGCAGCAGGGCCAGGATGTCGGCCCGGCGGCCATTGGGCAGCGGCATCTCCGGCACCGGCACCCAGCCGCGCAGGGCGCAGAAGAGGGTGGCGGCACGGCAGATCGCCATGGTGCGGTCGGCCGCTGCGACCGGCACGCCACGGGCGACCGAATTTATCATTTAAAACTACTCCGTGCATGCCGTGGCCCCTGTTCTTTCTTCAGGGAACCTGTCAATTGTCGCAAGCCGTACATTCCCGGACATGATTGCAACACGCTTCTCCGTCGCTCTCCATATCTTGCTCCTCATCGCCGACGATTCAGACGGCGATTCCACCAGTGCGCGGCTGGCCTGGAGCATTGGAACCAATCCTGTGGTGGTGCGCCGCATCGCCGGTCAGTTGTCTCGGGCGGGGCTCATCTCCGTCCAGCGCGGACCGGGTGGCGCCTCGCTCTCCCGCCCCGCCGCGCAGATCACCCTGCGCGACGTCTGGCGGGCGATCCACCCCGAGAAGGAGAAATTGCTCGGCATCCACAAGAAGACCAACCTCGAATGCGCCGTCGGACGCGTGGTGCCGGAGCTGCTGCAGCGGCGCTTCGACCAGGCGGAGGCGGCCCTGATGGCCGATTTCAGCCGGACGACCATCGCCCAGCTCGCCGAAGGACTCGGTGAGCGCGAGCAGCGCGCCGTCGCCGAATAGGCCGGGCGGGCCGCCTGCCCGCCCCGGAGGCCGCCGCACCCCGCCAACCCGGCGCGGGCACCGGCGGTGCCGCGCTCCGGCCCGTGACGGATGGCGTTCCGGCCGGGCGTCGATCCGCCGCGATGCGTGGTCGCCGCGGCAGGTTCGCGCGCCCGGGCCTTCACGCCTGTCCGCGGTCGCCCTCGCCCAGCAGGGCGTCTATCGCCCGCGCCAGCCGGATGTCGCGCGCCGAGAGGCCGCCGGCGTCATGCGTGCTCAGCAGGATCTCCACCCGGTTCCAGACATTGGACCATTCGGGGTGATGGTCCTGCGCCTCGGCCAGCAGCGCCACCCGGGTCATGAAGCCCCAGGCCTCGGAGAAGTCGCGGAAGCGGAATTCGCGGCGGATCGCGTCGCGCCCCTCCGCCGGCCGCCATTGCGGCAGCGCCTCGGCCAGGCCCGCCCGCGCCGCCGCATCCAGTCGCTCCACCATGCCCCACCTCTTCGCGCTTGACGCCGGACCGGGCACGGCCTCCGCTGGCGGCATGCGCCACGGCCCCCCGCCCAGCCTCGAAGACATCCTGGATATGGCGGAGACGGCCCTCTCCGCCATCCCCGCCCCGCTGCGCGACCTGGTGCGCGGCACCGCCATCGTGGTGGAGGAGACGCCGGACGACGAGACGCTGGCGGAGATGGGGATCGACAATCCCTGGGACCTCACCGGCCTTTATCGCGGCGTGCCGCTGACCCAGAAGAGCGTGCTGGACGTGCCGCTCTCGCCCGACACCATCCTGCTGTTCCGCGAGCCGATCCTGCTGGAATGGATCGAGACCGGGGAGGAGCTGTTCCGCCTGGTCCGCAACGTGCTGATCCACGAGATCGGCCACCATTTCGGCCTGTCCGACGCCGATATCGACCGGCTGGAGGGCGAGGAAGGCTGACCCGCAGCGGCGGCGCGCGGCTGGTCCCGCCGCGCCGTCAGCGCAGCGCGGCGGCGAAGCCCTGCGCCGCGACCGCGACACCCATCGCCACCTCGGCCAGCCCGCCCGAGGTGACGCCGGCCACCGCCCAGCGCCCGTCCGGCCCCTGCGCCAGCACCGGCGCGCCGCTGGCGCCATGGGTGCCGGCGCAGTCGTGCAACAGCAGCGTCCCGCCCTGCGCCATGCCGATGGCGTGGCAGCCGGTATCGGCCAGCAGCATCTCCGGCCGGTCCTGCTGGTAGCCGCCGAGCATCAGCGGGGTGCGCGGCGCGGGCGGCATGGCCAGCAGCGGCAGCACCCGGTCCGGGGTGCCGAGCGGTGCGTCCAGCGACAGCAGCGCCCAGTCAGCCCCGCGCGGCCCGCGGCCGTCCGGGCGGTAGCCGGGCGCGACCTCGAAGCCGGTGACCCGGCCGTGGCCCGCAAAACGGCCGCGGTCGTAGGCCAGCAGGAAGTGCAGGCTCTCCGGCCGCACCAGGTTGCCGCTTCGCGGCGCCACCAGGCAATGCGCCGCGGTCAGCACCAGGCGCGGCCCGACCAGCGCGCCGGAGCAGCGCTTGCCGAGGTCCTGCTGCACCCGGCCGAGCGCCCGCCAGGGCGGCTGGCCGAGATCGACCGGCCGGCGCGGGTCGGCGGCGCCGATGCCGGGCAGCCGCGGGCGCTCGGCCGCCGGCTGCGCCGCGGCCAGCC
>NZ_SMSJ01000188.1 GCF_004355005.1 Dankookia rubra | reverse complement strand
CAGAACCGCCGCGCGGCGTTCCGTCGAGTGGGCCAACTCATCCCTCCGTCCCGCCCCTCTGAAAATGAGAGATCATCTCAAGGCGCCGGACAACTTCCCTGCCACAGGGGGCAACTCAGCCTCGACTGCGAAGACGAAGACTTTGATGTTGGCCAGGGCGTTCCAGCCGTCGCCACGGCTGGGTCGGGGAACACGGCGGTTGGAAGGCGGAGGCAGGTCGGCATTGCTGCGTAGGCTGGTGCGAGACATCGGCCCAACATGTTGAGGCTCAGCCGGCGCACTGCCCTACGTGTCGAAACCGCCCCGAAGCGCCCGGATTATTTGGCATTCAGACTGTTATATTATAGCAGGACAGCAGACCCCTTGGCCTCCCAAGCCGTGATGGCGCGGAGTTGTTCAAAAGTATACTGACCATCTCCATAGTAAAATAGAGGTGCCAATAGGGACGGTACGTGGTATTCATTTCCGTCAAAATGGTTATTGCCGCTCCAAAGCACCGAACCGTCGTAAGTCGCTACCATGCCGTTCTCACCGGGGCCAATCACCCTGTTATCATGTACGTTATTATTGATAGTGGTGTAAGAAAGTGGAGCATTGTATCTTGTCGCATCAGCAGTTCGGTCGGCATTCCACATGATTATTCCTGCTCCGCCACCTCGGCTATCCACTACGTTGCCGTATACTTCAACTCCCTGGACGTTCGAGAGCTGGATGCCCGCGCCTAGAACCCAATTGTCTTGTGCGGCCCCATTGCCTACGATGACGTTGTTTCGGATTACTGCGTCGTAGCTGATCTCGTGTTGAAGGCCGCCCCAGCTATTATTCACAATAGTGTTGCCTTCATACAGGGTCTTTACGTTGTTAATATCAGTCCACATACCAATGCCGGTGTTATCATGACTGTAACTGTTGCGTATGACTGCACCGCTGGTGAATGCGAACTTGAACCCGCCGCCCTCCCAGTTCGGGTCGATGCCTGCCCATCCACCGTTGCGCGCGAACTCAGTGCCGTCCACAAGGATACCTGCGCCCACGCCGCCGGCGCCCAATTGGCCATTGTCAGATACCAAACTATTGATGAGTTTTGAACCTTCGCCAAGCTTGACTCCAGTGCCGAAGTTTAAACGTATGTCAATGTCATTCAGGCTCCAGTTCTTCACTCCATTGATACCGCCGACAGCTGCATTCTGCACAGGCGAGGCGTACTGCTCGACCGTTATGTGACTTAGACTGACGTTCTGCGCTGCGCCGCCGAAGGCGAGCGGCGTGACCGCCGCCTCGACCTTGTGTCCAGTGGGATTTTCGCCGATATAAATACGGTTGGCAGCATAGTCGAAGTAGAACTTGCCGGGTGTTACCTCGGCCCGTGTATCCACCGGACGCAACGGGACACCATCAATATACACTGCGTCCGGGTAGCCCGCACGCTCCCAGCCAACGACTATGGGAACGTTACTGCGCTGACCTTCTTGCGTCTGGTTGCCAATTACCCAATCGTCGCCATCCTGAGTAAAACCGGTCAGTAGACGCGAGCCATCGAGGATAGCTCCTTCAGCGCCAACGAACGATTGGCCATCTTTCGGCGTAACCGTCTGCATCCGATGCTCTCCAGCCTCCAACCAAAAGGTCGTTCCAGGTGGGAAAGCGTCGACTTTAGCTTGGATGCTCTCGCCGACGTGAATCACGACCGATCCGGCAGGTGGCGTCGGCGTCGGCGACGGCGTCGGCGACGGTGCTGCGAAATCCGTAAAGACAAAGCTTTCCGGGCCCGTAATCATCAGGGCTTTGGCCACACCAGGCAAGGCGGTGCCGTTGTAGGTCGCGCTGTCTAAATAAAGATTGCGGTCCGTCGCGGCAGTGCCACCCCAAGCGTCGTTGAGGAAGGTGACCGAAACCTGATGTTGGCCAAGCGCCCAGTTGCCCTTCAAGGTCAGGGTGTCAACAGAGTCAGAGGAATGCCAGGCCGAGGCGGTGAAAGTGCCTCCAACTTGCACTCCGTCGATTTTGACGGTGTATTGGGCACTGCCCTGGTAAGCATCCTGGCTGAACTTGAGCACTAAAACGTCTGATCCGCTGCCGGCGGAAAGAGACACCGAGGCTGGTATTGCAAGGGCGGATTTGGTGTAGGAGAAGGCTACTGTTCCAGCCGTCCACAGGGTAGAGGGGGCGCCAGGCACGGCGGCGCCGTTGTAGGTCGCGGCCTCTAAGTAAAGATTGCGATCCGCCGCTGCAGTGCCCCCCCAGGCGTCATTGAGAAACTTGACTGCAACTTTGTGACTGCCGGGAGCCCAACCATTTTTGATGATCAGGGTATCGCTCTGGGCGGAGGAGTGAAGTGCGGAGGCAGTGAAGGTGCCACCGATTTGCACGTCATCCACAAAGACTTCGTAGTTTGCGTCCCCCTGATAATAATCTTGGCTGATTCGTAATACTAAGCTGTCCGGGCCGGAGCCAATAGTCGTTCTCGCGGGCATTCTCACCACTGTCGGAGAGACAACAAGCTTCGCCATCGGGTTCTCCATTGCGACGCAGCGATTAAGCGGTCAGGCAAGCCACGCCTCGCCCAATCGCGATGGCAGCAATCTCGGGATTTCCGAGACAGAAATCAACTGAAAGTTGAAATAGGGAGTCTGTTTTCCCCGCTCACATCCGTCGGGAAGAGGTACGATGCCCTAAAAGGCTGTTTTGAAAGCTACGGGCAGGAAGTCGCCTGCGGTTCGGGTGAACGAGGCGGTGCAGCATGAGGCGGATCATGGCGAGTGTGACCATCGCCTCGCCGATCTCGGGCCGTTGCTCATAGTCCTTGGACAGGCGCCGCCATCGCCCGAGCCAACCAATGGTACGTTCGACCACTCACCTGCGTGGCAGCAGGACGAAGCCCTTGGTGCCCGCGGTGCGGTGCCGATGATCAGCGCCAGGCCAAACAGGAAGCAGGCGAACAGCGCGGTGACGCGGTTGTAGACGCCGTCGGCGAACACGGCCCGGAGCGAGTTGTAGAGCGGCTTCACGGGCCTCAGCAGACCGCCAAGGCCGTCGGCGTCCTGGATGTCGGCCGCATGTACGACGACGCCCAGCAGCAGCCCATCGGTGTCCAATGCGACGTGGCGCTTGCGGCCTTTCAGCCGCTTCGTGGCGTCCCAGCCGCGCAGACCGCTGCTCTCCGTGTTCTTCGCGCTCTGAGTATCGACGATTGCCGCCGTGGGGCTAGGCTCCCGCCTGTCCCTTTCACGCAGCATGCCGACGATATGGTGGCGTATGCTCTCCCAGCCCCCGTCGCGGAGAAAGGCGCGCACATTGTAAGAGGGGCAAAACCTGTGGCGGCGGCGCGGTTTGCCCTTCTCAGGGGTCGGCTGTTCTGATTCCCTTGGGCGCATGGTCCCGCCCGCCGACCCTGACACGCTGTCGCTGGCCGAACTGAAGGCGCTGGTCAGCGCGCTGCTGGGCAAGGTGGCGGAGCTCGAGCGGACGGTGGCGGCTCAGCGCGAGGAGATCGCCCGCCTCAAGGGACTGAAAGGCCGGCCGGCGATCAAGCCGAGCGGGATGGAGCAGGCGACCGAGCCGAAGCTGCCGCGCAACCACCATGGCCGTGGCGGCCGCGGCAAGGTGGTGCCGCGGGTGGCGGTGGAGGCGCGGGTGCTGCGGGCCACGGTGCCGTCCGGCTCGCGGTTCCAGGGCTACCAGGACTTCCTGACGCAGGACCTTGTGCTGCGGACCGAGGCGGTGCGCTACCGCCGCGAGCGCTGGATAACGCCGGAGGGGCGGCTGGTCGTGGCGCCCCTGCCGGGCGGGGTCGATGGCCACTTCGGGCCTGAGCTGCGGCGCTACGTGCTCGCCCAGTACCACCAGGGGCAGACCACGATGCCGCGGCTGGTGGCACAGTTGCAGGCAGTTGGGATCGCCATCTCCAAGCGGCAGGTCATACGCCTGCTGATCGCCGGCCAGCAGCCGTTCCTCGACGAGAGCCAGCAGGTGCTGCGGGCCGGACTGGCGAGCGCGGCCTGGATAACGGTCGACGACACCGGGGCGCGGCACCGGGCGGTGAACGGCGTCTGCACACAGATCGGCAATGACCATTTCGCCTGCTTCGGCACCACGGCCAGCAAGAGCCGGCTGAACTTCCTCGAGCTGCTGCGGGCCGGGCACGGCGACTACGTCGTGAACGCCGAGGCGCTGGCGTATATGCGCGAGCGCGCCCTGGCTGGGCCGGTAATCGCCCGCTTGGCAGGCGATCCGCAGCGCGTCTTTCCCGACCAAGCGGCCTGGGCTGCGCATCTCGAGCGGCTCGACATCCGCGGCATGGAAGGCAGTCTCGCGCCAGCGCGCCTGGCCACCGAAGGCGCGCTCTGGGGTGCCATCAAGGCGCATGGCCTGCTGCCCGGGACGGTGATCGTCAGCGACGATGCCGGCCAGTTCGCCCTTGGCGAG
>NZ_SMSJ01000187.1 GCF_004355005.1 Dankookia rubra | reverse complement strand
TCGTCGCCGAGCGCTGTCGTCAGCTCGATGCCGCCACCCTCCAGCCGCACACCAACTTCTATTGGTGGCCCAGGCCAGTTCAGCCGAGCTGATCAACCGGAGACAGTATGAAACCGGTTTTCGACCGCTAAACGAAGGACCTGGCTTCATGCGTGAACCGAGGCGAGCCACGGCGTCATTGTACTTGAATGGGGCTGCGACGGCGGAGCAGCCTCGCCCAAGAACAACAGTGACCAGGGAGGTCTGGCCATGCTCACCCGCCGCTATATCGGCGCGGCTGCCGTTGCCGCGCTCGCCACCCCCCGACTCGCCCATGCCCAGGCTGTCGGCGCCTGGCCCAGCTCCGACCGCCCCGTGGAGGTGATCGTCCCGGTCACTCCGGGGGGGCCGCTCGATGGGATGGTCCGCCTGATCATGCCCCTTGTCGCTGAGCGTATCCCCGGCCTACGGGTGGTCGTCACCAACCGCCCTGGAGCGGGCTCGCAGATCGGGCTCGAGGCGACCTTCAACGCTGTTCCGGACGGCTACACACTCTGCGCCACCAGCATGCCAGCACAGATGGCGATTCCGGTCGAGCGCCCTGCCCGTTACCGCGCGATGGAGTTCACCTTCCTCGCCAATGTCGTCGAAGACCCGAACGCCTTCTACGTCGCCGCGGGCAGCCCCTTCCGCGATGTCGCCGACCTCGTCGCCCGGGCTCGCGACGCGCCGGGCACTATCTCGTGCGGCACGACTGGCATCGGCTCGGACGACCACCTGTTCCTCATCGCCTTCGAGTCCACCGCCCGCGTTCCGCCGCTGGTGCACGTGCCGTTCAATGGCAATGCCGTGCTCTTCCCACAGCTACTCGGTGGGCACCTCGACCTCGCCGCGGTGAACATCAGCGACGCGATCTCGTTGAAGCGCGAGGGCAAGGTGCGCGCCCTTGCTGTCGCCGCAGCCGAGCGCAGCAAGACCGCCCCGGACGTGCCGACCATGCGCGAACTCGGCTTCGATGTGATCGGCGCCGCCGCCCGTGGCTTCCTGGGGCCGCCCGGCCTGCCGGGCCCGATCGCGGAGCGGCTGGAGGATGCGTTTCGCGGCGCTCTGGCCGACCCCCGCTTTGTGGTCGAGGCCGAGCGGCAGTTCATGCCATTACACCCCCTAGTCGGTACCGAGTACCGCCTCATGGCCCAGGGCGTCGAGGATACGGTGCGCGCACTATGGCAGGAGCGGCCCTGGCGCGATCGTTGAGCATGCACCTGCCATAGATCGGTGTGCTGTTGTGTCTGTCGTGACAAGCGTGTTCTGCCGGCATCGGGCAGTGGACTGCCAGAGGTTCCCAAGGCTCCGCCACCCGGACGTTCTTGAAAGCTTTTGTCGGGTCGGGGCGCCCGTCCCATAGGCTCGATGGTAGGGCTGCAACATAGTAGCCAACATGGCTCGAAAGGATGCTGATCATGATCCATCGCCGAACCCTGCTGGCCACCACGCTTCTGGCCGCGCCGCGCCTGGGGCACGCTCAGGATAGCTTCCCCAACCGCCCTATCACGCTGACCGTGCCGCTCACCGCTGGCGGGCCGGCCGATGTTGTGTTCCGCCCCATGGGAAACAGGCTGCAGGTCGATTGGGGCCAGCCCGTGGTGTTGGATTATCGTCCTGGCGCTGGCGGCACGATTGCAATGGACACGGCCATTCGCGCTCGGCCGGATGGGCATACCCTGGCCATCTGCTCCAACAGCCAGTTCAGCATAGCGCCATTCCTCTTCCCGATGCCCTATGACAATGAGACGTCCTATGTACCGGTGGTGATGGCTGCGGGCGCGCCGAGCTTTGTCGTGATCAATCGCTCCGTGCCGGCCACGACTCTGGCGGAGTTCCTGGCCTTGGCGCGTCGCCGGCCGGACAGCATGAGCTTTGCCACCGCCGGCGTCGGCTTCACCAGCCACCTGGCCACCGAACTTCTCATGGCGCGCGCCGGCGTCTCCATGCTGCATGTGCCCTATCGCGGCGGCTCGCCCGCCAGCCAGGCGGTGTTGACGGGCGAGGTGCAGATGAATTTCATGGAGGCAGCCTTTCTGACGGGCCTGCTGCCCACCGGCAATCTGCGCGCGCTGGCGGTGACGAGTGCTACGCGGCATCCGCTCTTCCCAGACGTACCGACCGTATCGGAAGCAGCGATCCCCGGCTTTGAGACGGGCACTTACTGGGGCCTGGTCGCGCCTGCCGCCACCCCGGCACCGGTGCTGACCAAACTGCGCGAGACCACCCAGCGGTTCTTCAACAGCACGGCCGAGCGGGAGCGCCTGACACAGGCTGGTTTCCTGCCGATCGCTGGCGACGCCGCGGTGTTCGATCGCCTGAAGGCCGAAGAATCCGCCAAGTGGGGGCAGCTGATCCTTGACCGCAATATACGCGTGACCTAAACGCCGGAGATTACCCCCGCGCATTGCTATGTTGCGGCCACTCCACCGAGAACAGCCTCTTCAGCCCTGGCAGCGTCATTCCCTCTGGCTGCTGCCCATTCAGGATCGCCTCGACGATGTCAGGCGCCAACAGCGTCAGCCGTAGCAGGCTGACCAGGTATCCCCTCTCGATTCGCTCCCTCGCTGCCATCTCGCTGATCGCGGCGTATCGGCCATCGTCCGGCGTCCGCTGGTACCAAAATGCCCGGGCCAGCACCTTCACCAGCGCCGTCGCATGCTGCCGGTTCTGTGCCGCCCTGGTGCGAGGGTTGATCTGCAGGATGGCGTGCACCCGCCGAAAGAGACGCTCTCCAGATGGGTGATGCGGTGCGCTGTCGTGCAGTAGGCGCGGTGCACCTCGCCCCGCGCGTGCTCGACATCTGCTCAACATGATCGTGACGTTCCGCGTGTTCGACCGGGACGAACTTAACGGCTTCAGCTGAAGCCCGCATACGGCGCCCGTCGGATCGAGGGCTAGTCCGCCCGCCGCAGCCGGTCCAAGGTCGGCCCGACGATCACGCTCGCCCGAGCGCCCGATCCTCCGCCATCAGCGCCAGGCGGCACACCGCGAAGCAATGGCTCTGCCCCATCGCCGTCTCCGTCCGGTCGCGCAGATCGGCCACCAGGGCCTGATACGCCCCTGTTCTCTTCCCGGCGCAGGCAATGTGCTCGGTCCTCTCGTTGGTCACCAGGAAAAGGTGCTGCCCCCCCTCCCGCCCGGCGAGGTCAAGATTCTTGCGCAGTTCAATGAACCCCTCGGTCCCGACAATGAACGTCCGCCCGTCGCCCCAGTCCGCAAGGCCGTTTGGCGTGAACCAGTGCATCTGCATCGTCGCACTCGCCACGTCGTTGCGCAGGATCATCTCCCCCCAGTCCTGGAAATCCGTCACCGGCGTTCGCTCCGGCGCCACTGAGCGCACAGCCGCGTGCACGATCTCCGCCTCCTCCCGTCCGGTGAGCGACAGAAACGAGTCGATCTGGTGGCAGCCGATATCCACCAGGATCGACCCGTTGGTCCGCGCACTCCAGAACCAGCCCGGCCGCGTCTCTCGGTTGAGCCGGTGCGGCGAGATCCCAGTCGTGGACACCAGCCGCCCGATCGCCCCCGCGCGCACCAGTTCCTTGGCCCGCGCACTCGCCGGCGACCCCCAGCGATCGCCGAACGCCACGATGAACCGGCGCCCGGTCTGAATCACCGCCGCCTCCACCGCCGCCAAGTCGGCCCAGGTCGTGATCCCCGGCTTGTCGGCCAGCACATCCTTGCCGCGCCGCATCGCCTCAATTGCCAGCACCGCCCTTTCGCTCGGCACCGCGGCCGTCGCGATCAGCTGCACCGACCGGTCCTCCAGCATCCGCTCCCGGTCCGACACCTCCGGCAGTTGCGCGAACCGCTTGCGGAAACCTGCCAGCACGTGGGGATTGGTCGTCACCGGCCACCAGCCGGCGCACTCCATCCCGGCATCGATCAAGTGCTGCGCCAGTTCGTAGACATGGCGGTGATCGATCCCGATCACGGCAAAGCGCGGGGTCATCGCGGGCCTCCGGATTGCCGGAATACTACGCCTGCACTCCGTCCCGCACCACCCGCCCGCCCACGACGTGCACGCGCTACTGCGCCGCCGCCGGGCCCAGGTCCTGCGTCGTCGCGATCATCGTCCGCCCCCATCGCGCGAGTCCGCGCAGGATAGCGAACACCGGGGCCGCGTTCTTCGTGTCCAGTGCCCCAGCCAGTTCATCCGCCAGCACCACCCGCAGATTGCCTGCCGGCGCTGCTGCTCTGTGCTCGGGATTGGTGGTGGCACGCAGTACGCTGGGCCGGCCATTCTGTAGGAAACGGCTCCAGCCATCGCGGCAGCGTCACGCCTTCGAGTTGCTGGCCGTCGAGGACCCTTTCGACGATGTCCGGAGCCAGCAGCGTCAGCCGCAGCAGCGAGCCGAGGTATCCTCGCTCGATCCGCTCCGCCTGTGCCATCTCGCTAATAGACGCATAGCGTCCCTCGTCGAGCAGCCGCTGATACCGGAACGCCCGCGCCAGCG
>NZ_SMSJ01000186.1 GCF_004355005.1 Dankookia rubra | reverse complement strand
CGGCGCCGCCAGGCCCGCCGCCTCGGCGCCGGCATCGGCGCCGCCGCCGGCATCGGCCCATTGCACCGCCGGGTCGCTGCCGCCGCGGGCGAGCGGCGGCGCGGCGGGATCGTGCAGCGGCAGCCCCTCCGCCGCGCCGTCCGGCGCATGCCGGCCGAGCAGCATCAGCAGCACCGCGCCATAGATCCCGAGCCCGGTCGCCTCGGTCCAGGTCACCGCGCCGCGGAACTTCTCGTGCAGCCGGGCGCGGGCCCAGGCGGCGTTGCTGGCCATCTCCTCGCGCCGGGTGATGACCCGGGCGGGACGGCCGGGCCGCGGCTGGCGCAGCGGCGGCAGCTCGCCCTCCTCGAGGAAGGCTTCGTCGCGGCGGGAGGCCAGCCGCAGCCGGAGCTTCGGGCGGCCGGACCGAAGATGCACCATGACGAAATCTCCCTCGTTGTCGCGGCGCCGCCCCGGGGCGGGTGTCGGGGCGGGTGCAGACGAGGGATAGTATACGAATCTAAGTATCGGCCACCCGCATCGGCACACGACACCGTGGGTAGAGGCCGAGGAGGCGCCGCTGCGCCTCCTGGGCCACGGCCTTGCGGCGCCGGCGGGCGCTTGCGAGGCTGCCGGCCCAAGCAAGGGAGAGAACGTCATGCGCGTTGCCGACAAATGCGCCCTGGTCACCGGCGCCGCCAGCGGCATGGGCGCCGCCACCGCCAGGCTGCTGGCCCGCGAGGGCGCCAAGGTCGCCGTCGCTGACATGCTGGAGGCCGAGGGCCGCGCCGTCGCCGCCGAGATCGCCGCGGCCGGCGGCACCGCGATGTTCGTGACGCTCGACGTCGTCGAGGAGCCGCAATGGGAGGCCGCGATCGGGGCCGTGCTCGGCGCCTGGGGCAGGCTCGACGTGCTGGTGAACAATGCCGGCATCTCCGGCAGCGCCACCAACGACCTTTATGACACCGGGCTATGGGACCGGATCATGGCGGTGAACGCGCGCGGCTGCTTCCTCGGGGTGAAGCACGCGGTGGCGGCGATGCGCCGCAACGGCGGCGGGTCGATCGTCAACCTTTCCTCGATCTCCGGCGTCGTCGGGCAGGAGCGCATCCACTGCGCCTACAACGCCTCGAAGGCCGCGGTGCGGCTGCTGACCAAGTCTGTCGCGGTGCAGGAAGGCGCGGCGGGGATCCGGGTGAACAGCATCCATCCCGGGCTGATGCCGCCGATGCGCACCAGCGGCGCGACGGCCGACCCGGTGTTTCGCGCGAAGATGCTGGGTCACGTGCCGCTCGGCCGCTCGGGCGAGGCGGAGGAGGTCGCGCGGGCCATTCTCTTCCTCGCTTCCGACGAGAGCTCCTACATGACGGGCTCCGAGATGCACGTGGACGGCGGCTACCTCGCCTGCTGACGCGCCGCGGGCGCCCCTTCAGTCGAAGGCGCGGTCGCCGGCGGGCTGGAGATGCGCGGCGATCGCCCGCAACTCCGGCTCGGCCAGCAGCCGCTGGCCGTGGAAGGCCAGCATCGCCGCCAGCGCCACGGCGGCGAGCACCGGCAGGCCGGCGCGGCGCGGTGCGGCCGGGGCCGGCCCGGCCAGCCGGTCCAGGGCGAGCAGGCCGGCGAGCCCCACCGCGACGCCGACCAGCACGTCGGCCAGGCTGTGCACCCGCAGCTCGACGCGGGTGAAGCCGACCAGCAGCCCGGAGGCCAGGCCGGTCAGCAGGCCGACGGGCAGGCGCGGCACCAGCCGCCCCGCCACCAGCGCGGCCAGCCCGCCATAGGCGATGGTCGCCGAGGCGGCATGGCCGCTCGGGTTGCCGAGGCCGGCCCAGCCCTGCGGGCCGATCGCCACGAAGACCAGCACCTTCAGCACCGCCGTGGCGCCCAGCGTGCCGCCGACCGCGAGGCACCAGGCCAGCGCGTCCCGCCGCCGCCCGAGCATCGCCAGGGCGAGCGCGACCAGCGCGGCCAGGGGGAGGACCAGGCCGAGATCGGCGAAATCGGACAGGAAGAGCATCGGCGGGGCATAGCAAGCGGCAGCCGCGGCCGCGGCTCACAAGGCCGTTCCGCCGGCGCTGGCCTGCCCGCAGAGGAGATCCCGATCAGGTGGACTCACCTGTTCCGGCGAAGATGCTCGCCAGAACAAGCGGCTGGAGCGGTAGCCGTGAGCCGGTGCGAACGGAAGCCGTTCTAGCTGCCCGTCGCCTCGATCACCGCGCCGAAGCGCTGCCACATCCGGCCGTCCCAGCGGATGAGCTGGAGCTGCTGCAGCGGCCGGTAGTCGGTGGGCGAGGTATCGACGCGGATTCCCGGCAGTAGGGTCGGCAGCTCGAGGCCGCGGAGGTTCGCGGCCTCCCGCATGATGCGCTCGCGCGTCATCTCGCCGCCGCATTGCCGGAGGATCTGCAGCAGGGCGAGCCCGACGGTGTAGCCGTAGGTGTAGTAGATGTCGGTGGTGTCGGCCTCGGGCAGCCAGCGCGCCATGAAGCCGCGGTACTGCGCCATGCCGGCATCCCCGGCCCAGGCGGGGTCGTTCGGGTCCTTCAGGTAGGCCGAGGAGACGGTGCCGACGGCGCGCTCGACGCCGGCCGGCACGATGACGCCAGCGACCGAGCTGGCGCCGCTGGCGATGTAGTGCGTCGCCTTCGAGCCGAGCTCGTGCAGCTTGCGGATCGCCATGGCGGCGAACTTCGCGGTGCCGCCGGAGATGATGGCATCCGTCCCCTGCAGCGCGATGAGCTGGCTGTCGACGGTCGGGTCGGTGACCTCGTAGGAGGCCGCGCGGACGCGGGCCTCGTAGGCCGGGCCGAGCACATCCTTCAGCCCGGCGATGTAGTCGCGGCCGAAGTCGTCGTTCTGGTAGAGCAGGGCGAAGCGCGCATCGGCCTTCTCGGCCAGCGCGTGGCGGGCGAAGACCTGGGCCTCGACCCGGGCGCTCGGGGCGAAGCCCATGGTCCAGGGGTGCTCCTTGTGGTCGCCCCACTTGTCGCCGTTCACCGAGAGAAAGAGGTGCGGCACCTTCCGCTGGTTGACGTAGCGCACCACGGCATTGTTCGGCGCGGTGCCCAGCATGTTGAAGAGAAAGGCGACCCGGTCCTGCTCGACCAGCCGCCGCACCTGCTCCAGCGTCTTCGGCGGGGAGAAGCCGTCGTCGTACAGGGTGTAGGTGAGCTTCCGCCCGGCAATGCCGCCCTGCTCGTTCACCATGCGGCAGACGCCCTCCACCGCGCGGCACTGCACGCCGAGCGCCGAGACCGGGCCGGAGAGCGCGGTGGTGCCGCCGAAGCGGATCTCCGTCGGCGTGATCCCGGGCGCGTCCTCGGCCCGGGCGATGCGCGGCGCGGCCAGCGCGGCCGCGGCGGCGATCCATGCGCGTCTCTGCATCCTGTTTCCCCTCCCCCGTCCCGCCTGCTCAGCCCGCGGGATCGACCAGCAGCTTCACCTGCGCGCCCGGCCGGCGCAGTGCCTCGAAGGCCTCGGGCAGCGCCTCAAGCCCGATGGTGCCGGTGACGAAATCCGCGGCGCGGATCTCCCCGGCCCCGAGGTGCCGCAGCACCCGGGCGAAGTCGGCGCGGTCATAGGCGAGGACGAAGCGCAGGCTCAGCTCCTTCCTGATCGCCATGCGCGGGCGCAGCCGGTCCTCCTCCATGCAGACGCCGACCACGGTGATCCGCCCGCGCGGCGGGGCGAGCGCGATCATCTGCTGCAGCATCCCCGGGATGCCGACGCATTCCAGGATGAGGTCGGGCGGCCCGCCGGCGGCGGCGGCGAAGGCGGCGTCGAGCGGCGCCGCGGCCGGGTCGAGCACGGCGGTGGCGCCGAGCCGCGCCGCCCGTTCGCGCCGCTCGGCCCCGGGCTCGCTCACCACCACCGCGCCGGCCCCGGCCAGCCGCGCCATGGCGGCGACCGCGAGGCCGATCGGGCCGGCGCCGGTGACCAGCACCCGCGCGCCGGCCGGCATGTCCGACATCGCCACCGCATGCGCGCCGACCGCGAGCGGCTCGAGCAGCGCGCCGGCCGCGAAGCCGAGGCCATCGGGCAGGCGGAGCGCTTGGCTGGCGCGGATCCGCACCCGCTCGGCGAAGCCGCCCGGCACCTGCGGGGAGAAGCCGAGGCCGGTGACGCGGGGGCAGGTCGCGGCAAGGCCCGCGCGGCACTCGCCCTGCGGCTCGCAGTCCGCGCAGGGAGCGAAGGGGATGGCGGCGAGCCGGTCGCCCGGGTGCCAGTCGGGGTGGCGGGACTCGACCACCGTGCCGGCGAATTCGTGCCCGAGCACGGTGCCCGCGGCGAGGCGGTAGTCCGGCACCTCGGTCGCATGCAGGTCGCTGCCGCAGATGCCGCAGAGCGCGACCCGGACCAGCAGGTCGCCCGGCCCGATCAGCGGCTCGGGCTGGTCGCGGAGCGCGAGCGGGCGGCCGATGCCCTCGAAGACGGCGGCGCGCATGGAGGCTTCCCCGATTTTGGTAGCAGGCTAAGCGTTCCCGCGCGGCCGAGGCAAGCGGGACCATGGCGCTGCCCGACGACCCCGCGCGGCCGCGGGATGGCGGCGCCCCGGGCACCGCGGCGCGCCGGGATGGCACGGGCGGCGTGCGCTGCCGCACCCGTCGCGCCGGCGCCCT
>NZ_SMSJ01000185.1 GCF_004355005.1 Dankookia rubra | reverse complement strand
CCGCGCGCCGCGGCGTCCCCGGCGCCGCCCAGGCTCTCGTCCGGGTCGCGCCGCGCCAGCGCCTGGCAGCCCGCCAGGAAGGGGGCGAGCGCCGCCGCGGCGTCCTCCTCGGCCCAGCCCGGCAGCGCGGCGAGGTCCTGCGCCGCCGCGCCGCCGGCCAGCAGCAGCATGCAGGCATGCAAAAGGCGCCGCCCGCGGGGACGGCGCCTTCCCATCTCAGCCATCGCTGTCAGGCGTGGCTGGTGCCGGTCAGCTTCCAGCTCGGGTCGGTGGAGCCCACCTCGCGCTGGAAGGTCCAGAGGTCGGTCAGCTCGGTGATCGCGTCGCTGCCGGTCACCACCTCGCCGCCCGGGCCGGTGGTCATGTTGACCTGGTCGGTGACGAAGCGGACCACGATCTCCGCGGTGGAGCCGCGCAGGTCGGCGCTCTCGATCGCCATCTCGTGCACCGCGCGGATCTCGGTCCGCTGCTGCTCGCCGGCCTGCTCGCGGGCGGTGATCGCCTGCTCGAACCCGGCATAGGTCGCGTCCGACAGCAGGGCGCGCAGCGTCTGCCGGTCGCCGGCCGCGAAGGCGGCGACGATCATGCGGAAGGCGCCTTCCGCGCCGTTCAGGAAGCCCGCCGGGTCGAAGCCCCGCTCCGCCGCGGCGATGCGGCCGAGCGCCGCGCCCGGCGGCGTCCGCGGGTCGGGCAGGACGTGGCGCGTGCCGCCCTTCGCCGGGGCGGCGCGCACCTCCTCGGCCGCCCCGTCCAGGGTCGGCGCAGCGCGCGGGTCGTAGCCGGGGGCGCGCGGTTCCGGCGCGGGCGGGCGCTCGAACCCCGTCCGGCGGCCGAGCACGCTCCGCAGCCGCAGCACCAGGAAGGCCGCGACCATGGCGAAGAGGATCAGGTCGAGCGGAAAGCCACCCGTCATCGTTAACTCCTTTTCACCTATTTAAGGTCGCGGGGGTGCCGCCGCAACGCCGCCCCCGGATAAACCCGGCCACACTGGACGGTTTCGGGGCGTCCGGCTATCGCGGAGCGCCCCTTCCCGGAACCGCGCCGCGATGATCCTGCTGCGACACGGCCAGAGCGAGTTCAACCTTCGCTTCACCGCCACCAAGACGGACCCTGGCATCCCGGATCCGCCGCTCACCCCGCTCGGCCATGCCCAGGCCGAGGAGGCGGCGGAGCAACTGGCCGGGGAAGGGCTGCGGCGCATCATCGCCTCCCCCTATACCCGCGCGTTGCAAACCGCGGCGCCGCTGGCGAAGCGCCTGAACATCCCCGTGCACGTGATGCCGGTGGTGCGGGAACGCTACGCCTTTTCCTGCGACATCGGCTCGCCGCGCGCGGAACTGGCCATGGCCTGGCCCAAGGTCGACTTCCGCCATATCGAGGAGGTCTGGTGGCCGGCGATCGAGGAGCCGCACGGCGGCATCGAGGCGCGCGCGGCGCTGTTCCGCGCCGAGATGGCGGCGCTGCCGGAATGGCGGGATACCCTGGTGGTGTCGCATTGGGGCTTCATCCTGGCGATGACCGGTGAGCGCCTGATGAACGGCGACTGGATCCGCTGCGACCCGGCGGCGCCGGCGCCGAGCGGGATCGAGTGGCGGCACTACGTCGCGCCGGTGAAGCGGCCGCGATAGGCGGGGCCGCCCTGTCCCCCGTGGCCGCCGCGTGCTAGCCCCCGCGGCCTGTCCGCACCGGAAGAGACCCCCATGTCCGACGCTCCCGCCATGCCGCAGGCCCCGACCGGCCCGCTGGTGCTGAACCTGCAATACACCAAGGACCTCTCCTTCGAGGTCCCCGGCGCCCCCGAGATCTTCTCCACCCTGCGCGAGCAGCCGCGCGTCGACCTGCAGCTCGACGTCCAGGCCCGGCCGCTGCAGGAAGGCGGCAACGTCTACGAGGTTTCGCTGCAGATCCGCGCCGACGCGCAGGCGCAGAACACCACCTGCTTCATCGCCGAGCTGGTCTACTGCGGCATCTTCACCATCAGCGTGGAGCCCGAGGTGCTGGAGCCGGTGCTGCTGGTCGAGTGCCCGCGGCTGCTCTTCCCCTTCGCCCGCAACATCCTGGCCGAGGTGACCCGCGACGGCGGCTTCCCGCCGGTGATGCTGGCGCCGATCGACTTCGTGGCACTCTGGCAGTCCCGCCGCGGCGAGCAGCAGGGCCAGGTCGGCAACGCCTGATGCCGGGCGCACGAAGGTCATGCCTTCGTGCCCCTCGGACGCCGGGCGCCGCGCCGCCGCCCGGCCTGGCTGCGCCGCAGCGGCGGCGTGCGCCGTTCGGCGCCCCGGCCCCGCGGGCCGCCGCCGGGACGTCATGTTTCGTTTAACAAACAAACCCTTGAACTCGCCCGGTATGGTCCAGCATTCCAAGTTTCCACGCTTGGTTGGCTAATAATAACCTTAAAAACATTGCGGATCGGCCGCCGGGCCGCCCAGAATCGACCCGGAACAGTCCGGGCTCCTCCGCATGTCCCTAGGCCAGGCCGCGTCTCCCGCCGCGGCCCCTCCTGCAGCCGCCGCCCCCGTCCTGCGCTTCCCGCCCGCCCCGGCGCCGCGGCCCCGCCCCGCCGCGCCCATCCTGCTTTCCCCGCCCGAGCTCACCGGCGGCGAGCTCGCCGCGCTCCGGGAGGTCCTCGACAGCGGCTGGATCGCCCCGGCCGGCCCCGCCCCCGCCGCCTTCGAAGCGGCGCTCGCCGCCGCCACCGGCATCCCGCACCAGCTCGCCACCACCTCCGGCACCGCCGCGCTGCATCTCGGCTACCGGCTGCTCGGGGTCGAGCCGGGCGACGAGGTCTGGACCAGCACGCTCACCTTCGTCGCCACCATCGCGCCCGCGGTGCAGATGGGCGCCGTGCCGCGCTTCCTCGACGTCGCGCCCGAGAGCTGGACGCTCGACCCCGGCCTGCTGGAAAGGGAACTCGCCCGCGCTGCGCGGCGCGGCCGGCTGCCGCGGGCGGTGGTGCCGGTCGACCTCTTCGGCCAGTCCTGCGACCTCGACGCCATCGCCGCGCTCTGCGACCGCTGGGGGGTGCCGGTGCTGTGCGACAGCGCCGCGGCGCTCGGCGCCAGCCGGCGCGGCCGGCATGCCGGGCAGGGCGCCCGGCTCGCCGCCTTCAGCTTCAACGGCAACAAGATCGTCACCACCGACGGCGGCGGCGCGCTCGCCTCGGACGATGCCGCCCTGATCGCCCGCGCCCGCCACTTGGCCGCCCAGGCGAAGGAGCCGGCGGCGCACTACCAGCATGAGGTGACCGGCTATGCCTATGGCCTCTCGGCGGTGCTGGCCGGGCTCGGCCTCGCGCAGCTGCCGGCGCTCGGCGCCCGGGTGGCGGCCAGGCGGGCGGTGTTCGAGCGCTACCGCGCCGGGCTCGGCGCGCTGCCCGGCCTCGGCTTCATGCCGGAGCCGGGCTGGAGCCGCGCCAACCGCTGGCTGAGCGTCGCGCTGTTCCGGCGCCCCGCCGGCGCCCCGGACCGGGAGGCGGTGCGCCGCGCCCTGGCCGCCGCCGGGATCGAGAGCCGGCCGGTCTGGAAGCCGCTGCACCTGCAGCCGGTCTTCCGCGCCGCGCCGCGGGCCGGCGGCGCGGTGGCGGCCGGGCTCTTCGCCGAGGGGCTCTGCCTGCCCTCCGGCAGCGGCCTCGGGCCGGCGCAGCAGGACCGGGTGGTGGCGGCGATCCGCCAGGTCGCGGGCGGCTGATGCGGATCCTCTACCTGCACCAGCACTTCTCGACGCCCGCGGGCGCCACCGGCACCCGCAGCCATGCCATGGCCCGGGCGCTGGCGGCGCGCGGCCATGCGGTCACCGTCGCCTGCGGGCAATATGCCGGGGCGGTGACCGGCCTCGGCGGCCCCTTCGCGGGCGGCCGGCGGGAGGGCGCGGTGGGCGACCTGCGGGTGGTGGAATGGGCCATCCCCTGCGGCAATGCCATGCCGCTGGCCGCCCGCGGCCGGGCCTTCCTGCGCTACGCGGCGCGGGCCACGGCGCTGGCCCTGTCGCGCCCCCTGTCCCGCCCATGGGACCTGGTGATCGCCAGCTCCACCCCGCCGAGCGTGGCGCTGCCGGCGCTGGCGGCGCGGCGGCTGCGCGGCATCCCCTTCGTCTTTGAGATCCGCGACCCCTGGCCGGAGCTGCCGCGCGCCATGGGGCTGGGCGGGCCGGCGCTGTGGTGGGGGCTGGACCGGCTGGCCGATGCCGCCTGCCGCGGCGCCGCGGCGGTGATCGCGCTGTCGGAGGGCATGGCCGTGACCGCCCGCGCCCATGGTGCAAACCGGGTGGCGGTGCTGCCGAACGGCTGCGACCTCGACCTTTTCGGCCCGCAGGTGGCGCCCTGGCGGCCGGAGGGGCTGCCGCCGGGCGGGGTGCTGGCGGTCTATGCCGGGGCGCAGGGCCCGGCCAATGGCCTCGGCCAGCTGCTGCGGGCGGCGGCGCTGCTGCAGGCCGCGGCGGCGCCGGTGACCCTGCTGCTGGTGGGGGAGGGGGCGGAGACCGCGGCGCTGCGGGCCCGGGCGGCCGCCTGGGGCCTCGGCAATCTCCGCTTCCTCGAGCCGCTGCCGAAGCCGCGCCTGGCCGGGCTGCTGGCCGGCGCCGATATCGGCCTGCAATGCCTGGCGCCGGTGCCGGCCTTCGCCGAGCTGACCGCGCCGAACAAGCTGATGGACTACCTGGCGGCGGGGCTGCCGGTGGTGGCCAACCTGGGCGGCGCCGCGGCCCGGCTGCTGGCCGGCGATGGCGCCCCCTGCGGCATCGCCACCCCGCCCGGCGACGACGCGGCGCTGTCCGCGGCGATCGCCGCCCTGGCCGGCGACCCGGCGCGGCGCGCGGCGAT
>NZ_SMSJ01000184.1 GCF_004355005.1 Dankookia rubra | reverse complement strand
CCCATCCGAAACCAACCGCAACCCAGTAGCGGTCACCAAGCTCAAGCGGTGGCTACCGGCTGCCCCAATTTTACTCCGCCGGGCGCTCCAATATTCCTCCGCCGTTGACAGAGCTGGTCTTGTCGGCGCGCTCGGGGGCGGTGCCGGTAACCACGCCATGCCGACCAGCGGCGGCGGTGAGCAGCCCTCGCCCTACGGTGAATATCCCAGGTTGATACGATTACGGCATGCTGTGCTGCGGGGCGGGCTAGACACTAACCCACCTAGCGGCAGTCCATGCTGCCTCCCCCGCTTCTAACCTGCCTAGTCGGCCAGCCCAGCCTGCGTCTCGGGCCGCGAGAAGCGCCGAGAACGCGTGTTAGGTCAGGCGCCAGGAGCGGTGGAAAGCTCCTATGGCTGCAACAGAGGCGGGGCTTAGCGGCGTGCGACTGGCGGTTCCTGATCGGTCGGAACGCCGGCAACGTGGCGGTAGAATGCCAGGGCGCGGTTTACCGACGACGCTTCGTGCCCGGAGGTCTGCGCCCCGGCCCGAATGCCCCAGAGCGCGTAATAGCCCCACACCCCGGGCGACAGCCGCTCGAGGTAGGAGGTGCACCGCAGGTCGCCAGGCGCAAACAGGGGTACAAGGAGGAACCGCACCGAGGTGGTGTTCTCGACTGCGATCGCCACCCGATCCGGCTCGCTCTCCAGCACCCGCATCCGGTAGATGACTTCGCTGGACGAGCGGCTGTCCTCCTGCGCGAAGTAGAGGTCCACGCCGCGGGCCATTTCTGCAACTGCAAAGTCGGTGCGGCGCCGCCGGGTTACCGGCCCATCGAGCGCGGCGGCGCCGGTGACCAGGGTGCGCCAGCCGCGGTCGCCGACGGACCAGTACCGGATGCCGCGCAAGCTCGAGATCCGACCAAATCTCGCCAGGAGGTCAGGGGCTCCGCCCTCGTAGCGGAAGCTGCCAGCGAGCGTCACCAGCAGGATGGGATGCGGCGAGGCCCAGCCGGTGCATGCGGATGCAGTCCACTCCGGGGCGTGCCAGACTTCTATGGCCGGAGCCACACCGGGCGGGGCATAGGAGGGCTGCGGCGTGGTCCCACACGGTGGCCGCGGACCATCAGCAGCTTGGGCGAGCGCACCTAGCGGCCTTGCCATGAAGAGGGCCATGGCGACCCTCCGAGCGACCGCCCTGTCCACGCCTTGTGCCTCCCGTCTCGCACCGCAGGGACCACTCTACCACTGCGGCGCAGTGCCGCTTGGCGGGATCGCTCGGCTCCCGAAAAGGCTATGAGGCTCCTGAGATCGCGGACGACAATCTGACTGTGGCCTGAACTCAGCGCACTGGATGGCGCGCCTGGACCGGCACTTTCGCCGGGCCTGCCACCCTTCCTGTTTCGGTCCGCGCGGCATCATTCCTTTGCCTCGCGCTAAGAGGCAGCTTGACGAATTCTCGTCCCATGCTCCCCGGCAGGCCGGCAGGCCGGCAAGGCGAGCCCATGGGCGTTGCTAGGGTCATATATTCTTCCCATAATATTCCGGAGGGCGGGTTATCGCACCCGGGTCGAAGCGCATGCCAGCATGGAAGGGATCGCCATGCGCTTAGCCGCATGACACTCTGACCTCGCGCCTCCACTCCATGGGCGGAGAAGTCAAGTCGAGGTCTCGTCGCCCCTACCTTTTAGGAACGAATAAGAAACATTTTACGGCGTTAAAGCCTCTAGCATTCCGTATTGTTTGCAGCGATGATCCGAGCAGGGAATGAGGGGGGGGGGGTCATATGTCGGTCATAGTTCTGCTGTCGTCACCAAAGGGTGGCGTCGGCAAATCGTCGTTGAGCCGCAATATACTTGCTTCCGCCGTGCAGGCAGGAAAGCGAGTCGTTGGCATCGACCTTGACCAGCAGTCTACCCTGAAAACTTGGTCCGAGCGGCGCGAGCGGGCCCGGGTTGCCATTCCGGGCCTCCCGCTGATCCCGGTATTCGCTGCGCCGCTCTCAAGCTGGCGCGAAGCACTCAAGAAAGCGCAAGCCGAGAATCCAGACCTAATCGTGATTGACACCCCGCCAAGCGTCGAGCAGAACACACCTGCTATCGCGAGCCTGAGCGACGTAGCGACCATTGTGCTCGTGCCTTGTCAGCCCATGCAGGATGACGTGGACAGCACCGCGCCGTGGATGCGGAAGCTTCTCGGTGCCAGTGCACGCGGCATTTTCGTGCTGAACCGGGCTAACCGACGGACCAAGAGCTACTCGACGATCCAGACCAAGCTCCTCGCGGTCGGCCCGCTCTGCCCGCTGGAGATCCCGCACCTTGAGGAAATCCACTTCGCGGCCGGCAAGGGTCTTGGCGTGGCAGACCTGAGCAAGGCAACCAGCCGCGAGACCTTCGACGGCTTGTGGAGCTTCGTGGCGCGCGAGACTGGTCTGTGAGCGCCCGCGCTTCTAAGCGGTTGCTGGCTGCTCTCGATACTGACGAAGCGCCGCCCGCCGACACTCGTCCGGTCGAATTGGAGCGTCTCGTCGCCGTCTCCGAGGACGTGCTGACGACCATTCGCGACGTGTTCGCGGGAACCGATTTGCTCAATGACGAGGTGATGGTCAGGGCAGTCATCGAAACCCGGCATGAGGTCGAACACTCATGGGGTAATGCGAAGCGGTCGTTCATAGAGATCGGCCGAAGCCTGAACCGCCTCGATCGCATGATGCGCACAAGGGCGGAGCGGCAAGCGCTTAAGACGGGCTTTGAGCAGCTCTTTCCCGTTTCGGAGAGCATCGCCAGCCAGTTCCGGGCCGTGGCCCTCGCCATCGACGATGGTCGCTTACCTGAGGACGCCTGCCCGGCCTCCTACTCGGCCGCTTATCAAGCCGCTCTCCTCGAACCACACGAACTGGAAGCGGCACGCTCTCGCGGCCTCATCAGCCCAACTACCAGCAGGTCGGCTCTCATTGCATTTCGGAAGCAACTCGCGGCGCCGAATCTCTCGCAGGTCGATGTCGGGGCACTCCGGGCCGAGGCCCGGCGGCTCGATGCCCGGCTTGAACGCCTGAGAGAGGAGATAGCAGGGATCGAGGCCCGGAAGATTGAGATCGCCCGAATACTCGATGCTGATCCCGATAGGAGTGACGCGCATTAAGAGGCACTACACCACCTCACGCTCAATCGAAATGATCCACTTCGAGGTGCAGATAGCTTAGCTGCAGCCAAGCGCCCAAGGCACGCCAGCAGCAGCTAGGCCTGACTATCAGCCTGCGGTGAATAGGATAGGTTGCTTTGCGGACCGAACACAGGAGACGAACCCATCTCCTGACGGCATCGCTTCGGTAAAGCTGGGATTTTGTGGGATCGCTAGAGTTTAGGGGGCGGGCAGCCGCTTGGGCTTGACTGCCCTCGTCACCAGCCGGAGCGTCTTCGGCGCTACCGGCGCGGGACTGGGATATAGTAGGATACCCCGAGCCTGATCCTCTATCTTGGCTTCCGGGTACACCGACAGCGCCATAGTGAGGGTGTGACGAAACTGACGGCGGAAGTGATCAAGTCTCCCAAAACCCTGCCCGAATTGCTCTTTCAAAGCTGACCAACTGATAGGTGTCGGATTCTTCAAGACATGAAGCCGATAGGCTAGCCAGCAATACACATCGAGCGCTAGGGAATTATTGGCAATTTCTTTGACGGCAGATTCGACGATTGGCACCGGGTGGCGCTTTAATTGATCAAAAAACATCTGGGATAGAGTAGCGGTCTCAATAAATTGGCCACTTTGCTGCCCGCTGTCGTCCTCGACGAACATGGCTGTGTCGAGGATCGATTGGTTTACCAAACCCGAGCGGTTGCCTTGCACGATCTGGAAGGACATGCGGCACCGGCTGATCCGTTCGGCTTGGTCGCGCACGTCTTGCATGGAACGCCCGCCAATAGGAATGCCGAGTCGGCGTAACCAAGCGTGCAGGGAGCGACCGAGGCTGATGTCCCGCGAGCCGGTACGTAGGGCTTCAGATTGCAGGTAGAGCAGGATCAGGCGGGCACGGGAACCGTAAGGGACGCCGATACTTACGGGAGGCTTGCCAGGGCGCATACCGGGCTGCACGAGCAGGGTGACGCGGTCGGTTTCCACTTGCCACGGCTCATCATCCTTGAGCCTGCGGTGCGGAAGGGCCGCCTGTGCCCAGCCGGAGTAGAGGAAGCCGATCTCGTTGTCCTCGGACGCGAGAAAGCCCGCTGCCGCCTCGACCACACGACGGTCGATGTCGGCCTTCAATGCTCTTTCCCTGCCAAACTCTAGTAGCAGCTGATGGACGGTTCCCACCGGCCTGCCCCCTTCCCGAGCCATCGACACTTTGCCTTCTCCCGGCGCTGTCGTCGTGCTGGGATTTTGTGGTGATTGCAAAGAAGTATTTGGGATTCTTATAGAGTGCACCCCTAAACCCCAGTGGGTATCTCGCTACGCATTTGATTCCTTTAGGGGTGTATCGAGTTGATCGCCCACAACATCCCAGCCTGCTCCCAGTAAATATCAGTCAGGCAGTGGATGAGCGATACGATTGTGCCGCCCGCGACTCCAAGGGGCATCCCTACCGCTTCCCAGTAAAACCCAGTGGTTGTGTCGCCGACGCGGTTCTGTCAGACATTACGCCATCGGGCCGTTAGCCAGCTCAGGTTGGGGCTGGTAGACTTTCGGACGTGGTCGCGCTGGATAGGGTATGACACTCGCTTGCGAGAAGCCGGCATTACCGCAAGCTGCAATCAGCTAGAAAGGCTGCCGCGGTGCTAGGCCCCGTTAGCGCCTGAGCCAATCTGCGGTGGCGGCGAGGCAGAGCACGCCGAGGAAGGATGCGGCGGTCTTTTCGTAGCGGGTAGCGACGGCTCGCCACTCTTTCA
>NZ_SMSJ01000183.1 GCF_004355005.1 Dankookia rubra | reverse complement strand
GCGGCCTCGGCGGCGTCGCGGGCGGGCAGCAGGTCGGCCGCCGCGATCCCCGCCTGCAACTGCCGGTCGGCGCCGCGCAGCGCCTCCAGCCCCAGGCCGAAGCCGCAGCGCGGCGCCTGGGCCTGGGCCTGGGCCGGCGCGGCCAGCAGCAATGCCAGGGCGAGGCGGCGGATCATGCCCAGCCGCAGGCCGCCAGCGCCGCCCGCATGTGCGGCGGCGGCGGCGCAACGGCGGCGCGCGGCGGGTCGAGCGGCAGGGCGATGGCGCGGGCCAGCAGGTGCAGCCGGCCCTCGCCGCCGCCGTAGCGCGCATCGCCGAGGATCGGGCAGCCGAGATGGGCGCAATGCACCCGGATCTGGTGGGTCCGGCCGGTCCTGGGGCGGAGTTCCAGCCAGGTCAGCCCCGCGGCCGCGCCCAGCACCCGCCAGGCGGTCCGGGCCGGCTGTCCCGCGGGATCGACCGCCATCCACCAGCCGTCCCGGGCGGTGCTGCGCTTGAGCAGCGGGGCATCGACGGTGCCCGCCGCCTGCGGCGGGGCGCCGCGGACCACG
This sequence comes from Dankookia rubra, assembly GCF_004355005.1. Lineage (GTDB taxonomy): Bacteria > Pseudomonadota > Alphaproteobacteria > Acetobacterales > Acetobacteraceae > Paracraurococcus > Paracraurococcus ruber_A. Next base: position 4,348 of record NZ_SMSJ01000183.1, on the reverse strand, counting down.
GCCCAATAGGTCTTCTCCGCCCGGCCGGCGGCGAAGAGCGCGCCGAGCGTGGCCAGCATCGGCTTGGTCCGCCCCAGCACTAGGCAGCCGGCGGTGTCGGCATCCAGCCGGTGGGCCGGCTGCGGCAGCCGCTTCCTGCCCATGGCCAGCGCCGGCAGCCAGTCCTCGAGCGAGGCGCCGCCGCGCGGACCGCGATGCACCGCCAGGCCCGGCGGCTTGTCGAGGATCAGCACCTCGGCATCCCGGTGCAGCAGCCGGGCGAGCGGGTCGGGCCCCGGCGGCGGGGCCGCGGCGGCATGGGGGCGTGCGGCGCGGATGGTGCTGGTATCCCTCGGGCCCGGTGGCCCGGCTTCCCTTTAGCGGTTTGCGCCCGGAGGTGAGCGCGGCAGCGCTGCAGCGTGCTGCTGCGAGCCAGGTTTCATGCCCCCCGGTGCACAGGCCCGTCCGCGATCCGCGCCGGTGCGGAGCGCCGGCCGGGGGTGAATGCCCCCCGGCGCGGCGCGCGGGGCCGGGGCGAGGCCCCGCCGCTGACCGCGGGGTCAGCCGACCGTCATCACCGAGCCGTCGAGCGCCATGATCCCGGTGACCACCTTCAGCGCCGGCTGCCGGCTGGCGACCTCGGCGCGGAAGATGCTCAGCGCCTTGGCGTGGGTGGCGGTCTCGGCGGTCGGGTCGGCCACCGCGGCCTCGCCGAAGGCGAGCTTGGCGGCGCCGCAGTCGCGGTGGGTCAGCGCCACCACCGACTTGATGCTGTGCAGCGACACGGTGATGCCGAGGTTGTCCCAGAAGGCCTGGTGCCAGGCGGCGAAGCGCGGGTGGACCGCGCCGACCGGCCCGCCGGCGATGACGAACTGGCTGTACCGGTTCCGCATCTGCCGCGTCCCCATGTACTCGAAGCTGCCGGTGGTGAAGCGCGGGTCGATGCAGTTGACCAGCATCGCCTCGTAGTTCCCGCTGGCGGCGCGGGCGATGCCGCCCATGGCGGGCAGGGTCAGCAGGCCGCCGAGGCCGGCGAGCACGCCGCGGCGGCCGAGCGGGACGGCGCAGCCGCAGCCGGGCGCGTGGACGGCGTGCGGGGTGACGGAGGTGCAATCGGGCATGGGGCGTTCCCGGGATGAGGACGCCCCAATCTACACGAAACCGTAACCAATAAAATGATCCATCTGCGGACCGATCCGGCCCGCCCGCCGGCCGGGCTCAGGCCCGGCCGTGGCAGTGCTTGTACTTCTTGCCCGACCCGCAGGGGCAGGCCGCGTTGCGCGGGGTGCGCGACCAAGTGGAAGGGTCGTTCGGGTCCACCGCCTCGGCCCGCCGCCCGGCATCGCCGGTCGCCATCGGCACCGGCGCATAGCCGCCGGCCTCGCCCTCGCCGACCATCTCCAGCTCGGCCATCGCCGGGTCGGGGTGGCGCATGTCCATCACCCGGACCGGGTCGGGGGAGGGCGGCGGCTGGTCCGGCTGCAGCTCGATCCGCATCAGCACGCTGGTCACCCGCTCCCGCAGGTCGGCCAGCATGCCGTTGAACAGGCCGAAGGCCTCGGACTTGTACTCGTTCAGCGGGTCGCGCTGGCCATAGGCGCGGAGGCCGATGCCCTGCCGCAGGTGGTCGAGCGCCAGCAGGTGTTCCTTCCACACCGCGTCGAAGATCTGCAGCAGCAGCGACTTCTCGACCATCCGCATCAGGTCGGGGCCGATATTCGCGGTCTTGGCGGCGAAGTGCTGGTCGGCCGCGGCCTCGATGCGCTCGCGCACCTGGGTCTCGTCGATCCCTTCCTCCTTCGCCCAGGCCGCGACGGGCAGGTCGAGGCCGAGCTGGTCGCGCACCTTGGCCTCGAGCCCCTCGAGGTCCCATTGCTCGGGATAGGCATTCTCAGGGATCGCCCTGTCGACCATGTCGGCGATGCATTCGCGGCGCATCTCGGCGACCGTCTCGGCCACCTCGGCCGCCTGCATGAAGGTCTTGCGCTGGGCATAGACCTCCTTGCGCTGGTCGTTCATGACGTCGTCGTACTTCAGCAGGTTCTTGCGCGTGTCGAAGTTGCGCGCCTCGACCTTCTTCTGCGCCTTCTCGAGCGCCTTGTTGATCCAGGGGTGGACGATCGCCTCCCCCTCCTTCAGGCCGAGCTTCTGCAGCATCCCGCCCATGCGGTCGCTGCCGAAGATCCGCATCAGGTCGTCCTCGAGGCTGAGGAAGAAGCGGCTGGCGCCCGGGTCGCCCTGGCGGCCGGAGCGGCCGCGCAGCTGGTTGTCGATGCGGCGGCTCTCGTGGCGTTCCGTGCCGATGACGAAGAGGCCGCCGGCCGCCTTGGCCGTGGCGCGGCCGGCCTCGACCTCGGGCTTGTGGCGGGCCATCGCCGCCTCGAATTCCGGGCCCTCGCCGAGGCCGCCCGCTTCCTGGCGCGCCAGCATCTCGATGTTGCCGCCGAGCTGGATGTCGGTGCCGCGCCCGGCCATGTTGGTGGCGATGGTGACGGCGCCGGGCCGGCCGGCCTGCGCCACGATCGCCGCCTCCTGCTCGTGGTAGCGGGCGTTCAGCACGTTGTGCGGGATGCCGCGCTGCTTCATCAGCGCCGAGATCACCTCCGACTTCTCGATGCTGGTGGTGCCGACCAGGACCGGCTGGCCGCGGGTGCGGGCCTCGTCGATCAGGGTGGCGACGGCGGCGTACTTCTCGGTCGCGGAGCGGTAGACCTCGTCGTCGCTGTCCTTGCGGGCTACGGGCACGTTGGTCGGGATCTCGACCACTTCCAGCTTGTAGATCTCGGCGAACTCGTCGGCCTCGGTGGATGCCGTGCCGGTCATGCCGGCCAGCTTCGGGTAGAGCCGGAAGTAGTTCTGGAAGGTGATGGAGGCGAGCGTCTGGTTCTCCGGCTGGACCGAGACGTGCTCCTTCGCCTCCAGCGCCTGGTGCAGGCCGTCGGAGTAGCGCCGGCCCTCCATCATGCGTCCCGTGAACTCGTCGATGATGACGACCTTGTCGTCGCGGGTGATGTAGTCGACGTCCCTGGAGAACAGCACGTGCGCCCGCAGCGACTGGTTGACGTGGTGGACCAGCGTCACGTTGTGGAAGTCGTAGAGGTTGCCCTCCTCGAGCATCCCCGCCTCGCGCAGCATCTCCTCGACCGTCTCCGAACCGGTGTCGGTCAGGTTGGCGGTGCGCTGCTTCTCGTCCTTCTCGAAGGTGGCCTTGTCCTCGACCAGGCGCTTCACGACCTCGTCCACCCGGCGGTAAAGGTCGGAGCTGTCCTCGGACGGGCCGCTGATGATCAGCGGGGTGCGGGCCTCGTCGATCAGGATGCTGTCGACCTCGTCGACGATGGCGTAGTTGAAGTCGCGCTGGACCATCTCCTCCAGCCGGTACTTCATGTTGTCGCGCAGGTAGTCGAAGCCGAATTCGTTGTTGGTGCCGTAGGTGACGTCGGCGGCATAGGCGGCGCGGCGCTGGTCGTCGGTCAGGCCGTGGACGATGACGCCGGTGGTCAGGCCGAGGAAGCGGTAGATCCGCCCCATCCATTCGGCGTCGCGGCTGGCCAGGTAGTCGTTCACCGTGACGACGTGGACGCCCTTGCCGGACAGTGCGTTCAGGTAGACCGGCAGCGTCGCCACCAGGGTCTTGCCCTCGCCGGTCTTCATCTCGGCGATCTTGCCCTCGTGCAGCACCATGCCGCCGACCAGCTGGACGTCGAAATGGCGGAGGCCGAGCACCCGCTTCGCCGCCTCCCGCACCGTGGCGAAGGCCTCGGGCATCAGGTCGTCGAGGGTCTCGCCCCTGGCCAGGCGCTCCCGGAATTGGGCGGTGCGGGCCTGCAGCGCCGCGTCGTCGAGGGCGGCGGTCTGCTGCTCCAGCGCGTTGACCTGCGGCACGCGGCCTTGCAGGCGCTTGAGCGCCCGGTCGTTGACGGTGCCGAGGATGGCGCGGGCGATGCGTCCGAACATGCGGGCCTTGCTACTCCGGGATGGCGCCGGCCCCCGTGCGGGCCGCGGTCGCACCAGCGCCGCAGGCAGGACGGGCGCCGCGGGCGAGGCGGGATCGTGACGGAAGCGAGGAGGGAGGCCAAGCCGGGCCCCGGACCCTTCCGGGCGGCGGGTGCGGCGCGACCCCGGCGCGCGGCGAGAGATAGGCAAGCGCCGCGCCGAGGTCAACGCCGTTGCCCGATCGGCCCCCCCTGGTTGCTGCCGGGGGAGGCATCGGCCATTGTCCCGCGCCGTCCGAAGGGTGCCGTTCCGTATGCGTTTCCGTTCCATGACACTGGCCGCCGCGCTGCTGCTGCCGGTCGCACCCCATGCCGCCCTGGCCCAGGCGCCGGCCGCCGCGCCCGCCGCCCCGCCCGCCGCCCCGCCCGCGGGC
>NZ_SMSJ01000182.1:0-2500 GCF_004355005.1 Dankookia rubra | reverse complement strand
TCCGAACAGGGCGTCGAGTTGCCGGCAGAAGACCCGAAACCGAGTGATCTAGCCATGGCCAGGCTGAAGGTGCGGTAACACGCACTGGAGGGCCGAACCCACGCCTGTTGAAAAAGTCGGGGATGAGCTGTGGCTAGGGGTGAAAGGCCAATCAAACTCGGAAATAGCTGGTTCTCCGCGAAATCTATTGAGGTAGATCGTCGCTCGATTACCGCCGGAGGTAGAGCACCGGAAGGGCTAGGGGGACCCAAAGTCCTACCAAACCCTACCGAACTCCGAATGCCGGCGAGTACAGGGCGGCAGACAGACAGCGGGTGCTAAGGTCCGTTGTCGAGAGGGAAACAGCCCAGACCACCAGCTAAGGCCCCCAAATGATGGCTAAGTGGGAAAGCATGTAGGACGGCCATAACAACCAGGAGGTTGGCTTAGAAGCAGCCATCCTTTAAAGAAAGCGTAATAGCTCACTGGTCTAATAGCTGTCCCGCGGCGAAAATGTAACGGGGCTCAAGCCATCTGCCGAAGCTGTGGATGCACGAAAGTGCGTGGTAGCGGAGCGTTCCCTAAGCCTGCGAAGCGGGACCCGCGAGGGCCCGTGGAGGTATGGGAAGTGCGAATGCGGACATGAGTAGCGACAAAGCGGGTGAGAAACCCGCTCGCCGAAAGTCCAAGGGTTCCTGCGCAAGGTTAATCCGCGCAGGGTGAGCCGGCCCCTAAGGCGAGGGCGACAGCCGTAGCCGATGGAAACCAGGTCAAAATTCCTGGGCCCGCCAGAAGTGACAGCCGTGAAGTTCTGTCATCCCTTATCGGATTGGGGTGGCAGTTGGATCGGCTCGGGAAATAGCTCTGGCATATGGACCGTACCCGAAACCGACACAGGTGGACTGGTAGAGTATACCAAGGCGCTTGAGAGAACGATGCTGAAGGAACTAGGCAAATTGCTCGCGTAACTTCGGGATAAGCGAGACCCTTTCCTGCGCAAGCAGGGTGGGGTGACACAAACCAGGGGGTGGCGACTGTTTAGTAAAAACACAGGGCTCTGCGAAATCGAGAGATGACGTATAGGGTCTGACGCCTGCCCGGTGCCGGAAGGTTAAGGGGAGATGTGCAAGCATCGAACCGAAGCCCCGGTAAACGGCGGCCGTAACTATAACGGTCCTAAGGTAGCGAAATTCCTTGTCGGGTAAGTTCCGACCTGCACGAATGGCGTAACGACCTCCCCACTGTCTCCAGCATCGGCTCAGCGAAATTGAACTCCCCGTGAAGATGCGGGGTACCCGCGGTCAGACGGAAAGACCCTATGAACCTTTACTGCAACTTCGCAGTGGCGCCAGGAAGGGACTGTGTAGGATAGGTGGGAGGCTGTGAAGCCGGGGCGCTAGCCTCTGCGGAGCCAACCTTGAAATACCACCCTGTGCCTTTCTGGCGTCTAACTGAGCCCCGTTAGCCGGGGCCAGGACCCTGCGTGGTGGGCAGTTTGACTGGGGCGGTCGCCTCCCAAATGGTAACGGAGGCGCGCGATGGTGGGCTCAAGCCGGTCGGACATCGGCTGTTGAGTGCAAAGGCATAAGCCCGCCTGACTGTGAGCGCGACAGCGCGAACAGAGACGAAAGTCGGCCTTAGTGATCCGGTGGTCCCGCGTGGAAGGGCCATCGCTCAACGGATAAAAGGTACTCTAGGGATAACAGGCTGATCTCCCCCAAGAGTCCACATCGACGGGGAGGTTTGGCACCTCGATGTCGGCTCATCGCATCCCGGGGCTGGAGCAGGTCCCAAGGGTTCGGCTGTTCGCCGATTAAAGCGGTACGTGAGCTGGGTTTAGAACGTCGTGAGACAGTTCGGTCCCTATCTGCCGTGGGTGTAGGAGACTTGCGAGGATCTGTCCCTAGTACGAGAGGACCGGGATGGACGTACCTCTGGTGTACCAGTTGTGGCGCCAGCCGCATCGCTGGGTAGCTAAGTGCGGACGGGATAACTGCTGAAGGCATCTAAGCAGGAAACCCCCCTCTAAACGAGGTCTCCCTCGAGGGCCGTGCCAGACCAGCACGTTGATAGGCCGCAGGTGGAAGCCGGGTAACCGGTGCAGCCGAGCGGTCCTAATCGCCCGATAGAACTCCCATCACACCTCAACGCATCGCCGTCCCCCAAAGGACGGCACCGCACGCAGCACCAAGCCGCGCCTGCCCTGCACTCCATTCCCACACACAAGGATCCGGCCGGGTGGCCCGGTGGTCATCGCAAGGTTGATACACCCGATCCCATCCCGAACTCGGCCGTGAAACACCTCAGCGCCCATGGTACTGTTGCTCAAGCAACGGGAGAGTCGGTCGCCGCCGGGCCACCCAGCCGGATCCTCACACCCGTCACACACATACACACACCACCGCGGGGTGGAGCAGCCCGGTAGCTCGTCAGGCTCATAACCTGAAGGTCACAGGTTCAAATCCTGTCCCCGCATCCAAATACAAGGCGCTGACCCAAACGGGCCAGCGCCTTTGCCGTC
>NZ_SMSJ01000181.1 GCF_004355005.1 Dankookia rubra | reverse complement strand
AAGCGGGCCGGCAGGCGCGGCATGGCGGCTGTCCTTTGGCGGGGACGCCCCAGCCTAGCCGCTCACCCGCTCCGCCGCCTCACCTCAAGGAAATGGCCAAAGTCGAGCTTAGTGTCCATCCGAGAACAGGCTTTGCCGAATCAGTCATTTGCCGTCGGCGGCTGAACCTGCGCGTCCCCGTGCCGGTCATGGGCTACTATGGCGAGTTCGCGCGCGGTCTGATTGTAAGTCACTGAGAAGCGGCCGCTTGTTCCCGGACGGACACTTAGCCAGAAGCGACGGACCATTCGTATGCGAATGGATTTCCGCTGCTGCGCATGCGCTGCGGTCAATCTCATCGCATGACGGGTCCCCGCTCATCGCCGGAGATTTCTTTCCCGTAAACCCTCGCCTCGGAGCTTCTGATGAGCAAAGTCGCAATCATCGGATCAGGCATCACAGGCGTTACCACGGCCTATGCTCTGCTCGAACGGGGGCATTCAGTCACCGTTCTGGACCGCCAACGCTACGCTGCGATGGAGACATCTTTTGCCAACGGAGGGCAGCTCTCGGCCAGCAACGCGGAGGTATGGAACAGCTGGGGCACGATCCTAAAAGGCGCGAAATGGGTGCTTCGGCATGACGCTCCACTGCTCCTCAACCCGCGCCCCAGCGTCCATAAATATTCCTGGTTGGCAGAGTTCATCGGGCACATCCGCAATTACCGCGCGAACACCGTCGCAACCACAAAGCTCGCCATCGAAGCCCGTAGGCATCTTTTTGCCATCGCCGAGAAAGAAGGGATCGACTTTGATCTGGAACGGCGCGGTATTCTACACATCTACCGCGACAAAGCCGGCTATGAAGCGGCGTCCAGGGTCAACGATCTTCTGCGCGAAGGTGGTCTCGACCGCCGAGGAGTCACGCCCGAGGAGATGCGGCAGATCGAGCCGACCATCCACGGCTCCTACTACGGGGGCTTTTTCACGCCTTCCGATTCGACCGGCGACATTCATAAGTTCACGCGCGGACTGGCGGACGCCTGCGTGCGCCGTGGCGCCCGCTTCATCTTTGAAGCCGACGTGACCGGCATAGCCCATAGCGGGCACAACATAACCGTGCTTTGGCGAGGCCCAGATCGTGCCTCCCCGGAAGAAAGCCTGCAAGTCGATGCCGTCGTGGTCTGCGCTGGTGTGGCGAGCCGGCATTTTGCAACAATGCTGGGGGACCGCCTCAATATCTACCCGGTCAAGGGTTACTCTATCAGCGTCCACCTCGAGGACACGAGGAGCCAAGCCGCAGCGCCAACGGTGAGCTTGCTCGATGATCAGACCAAGATCGTCACCAGCCGCCTTGGCCGCGACCGCCTCCGGGTCGCGGGCACTGCAGAATTCAACGGCGAGAACCGCGACATCCGTGCCGGTCGCATCAAGCCACTCGTCGCCTGGACGCAGGAGTTGTTTCCCGACGTCAGCACGGCCCATGTGGTGCCTTGGGCCGGTTTGCGGCCCATGACGCCGAGCCTTATGCCGCGGATCGGAACGGGAAGCCGTCCCGGTGTCTTCTATAACACCGGTCATGGCCACCTCGGGTGGACTCTCTCAGCGGCTACCGCGCAGATGGTGGCCGATGCCGTGCACGCCAAAGTCGCGAGCAATCACGCCGAGTACGCCGCCTGATTCCTTCTATGCAGCGAAGCATGCTGGTATGCTCCTGCGCCGACCGGCTCCCCGGCAGCGCAATCGCGGTCAGAAAAACTGGCGCAGCAGTCGGTTGATCTCGACCGCGGCGACTTCGATGTCGCGCGCCGTGCTCCGGATGTCCTCCAGCGGCCACGCGTTCGCAGCCATGCTACGCGAGGGTGCGCCCAAGAGCCTGTCCCGTTTAGTCCTCAAATCGACGTACCGTCTTGCTATCCGAAGCACCTGCGCAGGAAATTCCTCGCCGGCCGGCGCTTGGAAAGCGGCGCGCTCAAGCTCCCCGATAAGCTGTTCCCAAGGAAGGTTCGGGGGCATTAGGCAGAGGCGGCCGGTGAGCCCTCGCCGCATGCGTTCGGCCGAAATGTCCAATTGTGCAAAGTTATAAACGACGCGACCGAGGGCATATATAAGGTCGTCCGACGCAGGTAAGGTCCACCTGGGTGTTGCGGTCTGCCCCAACATCCCTGCCTTGGTGCTAGATTCAGGAAGGTGCTGCCGCATTCCAATGCTGGAGGCGGAGTGGCATCCCGACGTGCCCGACCGCTCCGCTGCCGGCTCTTGTGTCATCCGAATCATACATCCCGGGCTTCGAACAAAGGCGACCGGCCCACCCCCGGCTCCGCCGTGATCTCGTCGGTGATGACGCGGAAGCCCGCAAGGGTGCAGGGGCCGAAGGTGGTGGTGAGCGCCACGTCGGTCGCATCGCGCCCGCGCGCCATCAGGATGCGGCCGATGCGGGGAAAGTTGTGCCGCGCGTCGAAGGTATGCCAGTGGCCGCCGAGATAGACCTCGAACCAGGCGCTGAAATCCATCGGCGCGTCCGATATCGGCACGCCGATATCGCCGAGATAGCCGGTGCAGTAGCGCGCCGGGATGTTCATGCAGCGGCAGAGCGTGACGGCCAGGTGGGCGAAGTCGCGACAGACGCCGCGGCGGTCCGTGTGGCCGCCATGCGCGGTGCGGGTCGGATCGGCATGCTCGTAGCCGAAGGTGATGCGGTCATGCACGTAGTCGCAGATCGCCTGCACCCGCGCCCAGCCCGGGGGCGTGCCGCCGAACAGCGACCAAGCGGTGTCGGAAAGGCGATCGGTGTCGCAGTAGCGGCTGCCAAGCAGGAAGACCAGAACGTCGTCCGGCAGATCCTGCACGGGGTGCTGCATCGCTTCCGGCACCATCGCGTCGGGCGTCCCGGGATCCTGCACCAGGAACTCGGCCGTCATGGTCAGCCGCCCGGCCGGCGCGAGGATGCGAGTGACAATGTTGCCGAAAGAGTCGCGGTAGTCGGACGCGCCTATCCGCGGATCGAAGGCGATGTGATGCGGCCCAATCACGTCCTGCATGCGGGACGGATGCACGCTGAGGGCCAGCAGCATGGGCGTCGGTTGCGGGCAGTCATAGGCGATCTCAAAGCCGGCGCGGATCTGCATAGTGCGGTCTCCCTGGGGTCAATCAAGGCACGGCGACGCGGGCGTGAGCCGCGGGGGGCGGTGTGGCGTCGCCGGTGACAGAGACGTCCACGGTCATGCCGAGGCTGTCGGAGGGGAAGCCGGTCCAGGTTCCGGACAGCGGGAGGGCGTGGGCTGGGTCGCGCGCCACGGCCACGCGGATCAGGTCGCGGTTGCCGACGATGCCGTTCGTGGGGTCGAACTCCACCCAGCCAGCGCCGGGCAGGTAGATCCGCACCCAGGCGTGGGTGGCGCCGCCGCCGACATGTCCCTTACCACCGTCGACCGGGCTGTAGAGGTAGCCGGAGACGAAGCGAGCGGCGAGGCTAAGGGAGCGCGCGGCTTCCATCATCAGCACGGCGAAGTCGCGGCAGGTGCCACTGCCGAGCTTCAGCGTCTTGACTGGGTCTTGGATGCCGCGCTCTTGACGTGGGATGTAGGATAGCTCGCGCTTGATGCCGTGGGTCATGGCTTCCAGCAGGTCGAGGGTGCCGGTCGGACCGTCCCTACTCAGGAAGCGCCGCGCCCAACGGTCCACCGCGCGTTCGTCGTCGCGGTAGTGCCGTTCAATCGACCGGGCGAGGTCGGGGATTTCTTCCAGGCTGTAGGCGAAGGGGAAGGTCCGGGCGTAATCCTCGATCTGGAAATCGAGCGCCTGGTGCGGGCGATGGTCTAGGTGAATAACGCTCTCGAAGCGCAACTCCTTGGCGCGCTTGGCGAAGCGGGCGATGGCGACGCTGTTGCCATAGACGTCGTGCAGCCAGCGCAACTCGGAGGGCTTCGGGGTGATATCGAGCCGCGCCTCCAACAATCGTTGGTCATGGCCCTCGCGCGGGCGGAGCATCATGCGATGCTCGCCGAAAGCGACGGACTGCTTGTAACGGTACGTCGTGACGTGTTGCACGGTGAGCAAGGGCATGCGGGCGGTGCTTCAGCTCTGGGTTTGCGACTTGGCCGCTCCGAAGTAGGCAGTGGAGAGGTCATCGGTGGCGGCGATCAGTCGGCGCTGCACTTGGTCGAGGAACTCGTGCAACCCACCAACGATCACCGCCTCTATGGAAAGCGCACCAAGTGAGACGCGCAGCGCACGCAGCCCCTGAGCCGCGGCCGCGGCACCCGGCAGAGCGTGGCGATCGCGCAGCACGCCGAGCAGCCGGTCCGCCTCACCGACACAGAAGGTAACGGCGCGCGGGAAATGCGGGTGCAGCAGCAGGAAACCGGCAACACCCGCAGGCGTAACGCCGCCCGCAACTACACGCAGATAAGCGTGGTGTGCCGCCGCTGAGCGTAGCACCACATCCCATTGTCCGATGTCAATTTGAGAGCCGACATCGCCGGGGCTCGGCAGTAAAGCATGGTACTTGAAGTCGATCAGCCGCGTGGTCTGGTCGGCGCGCTCGATCATTCGGCCGAGGCGGTAGATGTAGGAGCTCTGGTCGCGGTGCAACGTGCCATCAGTGATACCAGTATGGGTCTGGCAAGCCTCTTTGATCCGATTGAGCAAGCGAGTGAGATTACCGGGCCTCAGCGCCCCAGGCTCCAGCTCGCTGAGCCATTTATGGAAGACATTGAGCTGTGCCCACATCTCGGTTGATATCAAAGGCCGGAGGGCGCGCGCATTTTCACGTGCAGCCGCAATAGCACTTACAATCGACGTCGGGTTCGCACGGTCGATTATTGATCCGGCCTGGGCGATCTTGAATTAGGCGGCGTAGCGAAAAGTCTTGTGCTCGAAGAAGCTGCGGACGCGGTCGGGCAGCTTCGAGAGCCTGCGCATGTGCCCGACGACGGCGCGCTTGAGCTGCGCCTTGCTGCGCGCCGGCTCCTTGCGGGTCACCGCCTGCTTCAGGTCGCCGTTGAGCCCCTCGTCCGGGTTCAGCTCCGGGCTGTACCCTGGGAGGTGGAACACCTCGATCTCGGCCTCACGCCCGACGA
>NZ_SMSJ01000180.1 GCF_004355005.1 Dankookia rubra | reverse complement strand
ACAACCCGTCACCTCCGCTTACCGCTGCAAACGATGGGCGCACGATTGCGCGACACCTACCGTTGAGTGCTCGTGGAGCTTTGCGCGATTGGGAGTACGACGGCCGCTTAGTGGCGGGACGCGGTGCAGGCCCGGGGCACGTCATCCCTCGCTGATGCGAACGGCTCCCCAGGACCCTGCCGAAGGTGTTCGAGCATGGCTGCGCCTCTGCTGAACTGAGGAAAGAGGCGGGACCCCGCAGCCGACCGCGATTGTGGCAGTCCTCACCTAACACGCGGGAAGCGCGAAGAGCGCGTGTGAGCGCGCCACCCTGGTGACATCGCGCCCCGATTGTCTTGACGCAGTAGCCAGTCAGCCCGCGGTACCTTGGATTACGACAAGGTAGGCGGTGAGCCGCTGCAAACGCTTCGCCGTGTCAATGTCCGCTCCGCGCCCATTCCAATCATTTCAAGGAGCCATCCCGGTGCTCCGAAGCGGACGTTCGCTTAGCCCTCCGGCTCGTCTGCGGCTGCTCGCCAAGGGCCGAGGACGAAGGTGCGACCGCGACGCCCGACGAACAGCGGTGTGTCGCGTCCTTTGTCCCGCAACGTCCGCGCGCGCCCGGGTGTTGGGCCTGCGATGACCTCCTTTCTCCCCGCATCGTTGGCGAACTGGCCCGAACATCCCCGCGTGCGCCGGCTGAACGAGGGCCCCATCGGCAGCGGGGGCCGATACGTGCTCTGCTGGCTGCAGCAGGCTCTGCGGGCGCGCGACAACCCCGTGATCGACGCCGCGGTGCGGCTCGGCAACGAGCTCGGACTGCCGGTGCTCGTCTACCACGGCCTGCGCGAGGACTATCCGTTCGCCTCGGACCGGCTGCACCGCTTCATCCTGGGCGCGAGCCGCGATCTCGCCATCGGGTGCGGGCAGCGCGGGCTCGCCTGCGTGCAGTATGTTGACCGGGCGGAAAAGCGAGAGAAGGGGCTGGTGTACCGCCTGGCGGTCGACGCGGCGGCCTTGATGCTGGAAGACCAGCCCGCTTTCGTCGCGCAGTGGCAGGCCGAGCGCGTGGCGGCTAAGACCGGTGCGGCCGTGTTCGCCGTCAACGCCGCCTGCCTCGTCCCACCCGCGGCCCTCGACCAGGGCGTCGGCACTACCTCTGCCTTCCGCCGCCGGCACGAGAAGGCGCGCGAGCTCTGGTGGTTCTGGTCCGACGAGGAGCCCGCGGTCGGCCCCTACGACGGCCCACTCGCCTACAAGCCCGACCGGCTGGGCGGGCTATCGGACGCGGCACTCGACGGGCTGCTCGCCTCGCTCGCTATCGACCACGCGCTGGCGCCCAGCGCCATGCTGCCGGGCTCGCGCGACGAGGTGCTGGTCCGGCTCGGCCGCCTGACGCGCGAAGTGCTGCCGGCCTACGCCGAGGCGCGCAACAACGCCTCGCGGCCGGAGGGGGCGAGCACGCTCTCGCCTTACCTCCACTTCGGCGTGGTCGGCCCGCGCGAGGTCATGGCCGCAATTAAGGCGAGCGACGTTGCCGAGGGCAGCCAGCAGAAGTTCGCCGACGAGCTGCTCACTTGGCGCGAGTGGTTCCACTATAAGGCGCGCGCCATGCGCGTGCCGGAGAGCTACGTGCGCGTGCCGAACTGGGCGCGGGGGCAACTGGAGCGCCACGCCGCCGACCCCCGGCCCGAACTCGAGACACTGGGTGCGCTAGTCCACGGCGAGACGCGCGACGAAACGTGGAATGCCTGCCAGAAGCAGTATCTGGTCGACGGCTGGATGCACAACAACCTGCGTATGTACTGGGCCAAGCGCATCATTGCGATGACACCCGACCCGCACATTGGCTGGGCGACGGCCTGTTACCTCAACGACCGGCTGAGCCTCGACGGGCGCGACCCCTCGACCTACGGCAACCTGGCCTGGGCCTTCGGGGACGCCGCTCCGGGCTACCGGGATAACCCGATCTACGGCCTGGTGCAGACCCGCACCGACCGTTCGATCCGCGAGCGTCCGGGCGGGCCCGAATGGCTGTCAAAGGCCGCTGCGCGGCCCGTGCCCCGGCTGATTGTGCCGGAGCATCTACCGGAGGATCCGTACGTGAGCGAGAAGCTGCCGATCTGATCGGCGATCGCGCTCCGCGCACCGCAAACCCGCGGCCGGCCGCGATTGTGGCAGCCCTCTCCTAACACGCGGTAAGTGCAAAGAACGCGTGTTAGGTGCCGCCCGTGGTGATCGGTCCTCGCCTTGCCGTGCATATCTGAGGTCGAGAGGCCTGCGGCATCCTCTCCGGGCGGGGCGGGCTAGGAAACGGAACCTCCGCTTCTGCTCCTAGCGGCAGTCGCCCGGCTGCCTCCCCCGCTCCCCACCCGCCTACTCGGGTATCTCGGCCCGCGTTTCCGGTCGCAGCCCCTCGCTCTCCTGCACCGCAGGCGGGCGGGTGTCGGGCTGGAGCACGACGGACACTCGCCGGCCGCCGCAGCGGCTGCGGGCCGAAAGGCTGTGACCGACAGTTACCGCCGAGCGCGAGGTCTGGGAACTGATCGAGCAGGAGCCGCCTTGAAGCTCGCCGCATCGCAGGCGGGGAAGGGCGGTATGTCAAAGGTATCCAGGGAGGACCTAATCGCGGAGACGGCAGAGCTTCTTGACGGTAATACGGCAAATCTCTCGCTCGATCGGCTTCTGCAACTCATCACCATCATGCAGCACGCAACCGACGTGCTCCTGAATGAGATCGAGCGGCGCGGTAAGCTGACCTTTCAGGAAGAGGTGCCGGTCGTTCCCTATGTGTCGGATTACCGCATTAAGACCATCCTCACGCGCGCGGAAGATAATGAACGTGGCGGCCCAGAGCCGCCTTCAGTGGCGAAGTTGCGGCACTAGGCCGCCGCGGCAATCCAGGCTCTGCTCGGGCTAGCCGAGGGAAGCGGCCCCGCCGGCTTCCACTCGTAGCGGGTTTAGTCGGGGCGCAGGTGCACTTCGACCCCAGCCATAGGCGGCACCTGCAGCCCCAGCCGTGCCGCTGCAGCCTTGAGCCGCGCCACGTCACCCTCGCGCCACTGCCGCCGGGTCAACAGGCTGGTCGCCTCAGCCGCCGGCATGCCGAGCGCCTCGCCGATCGCGGCCGGCGTGGTGATGCTGCGCGCATTCAGTTCGTGGCCGATCGCCATCCGCAAGCGGATTGTGGTCAGCCGGTCGGCCTGCCGGGCGCGGCGCTCCTCGGGCGTGAGCTTGAGCTTGGCAGGCGGCGGCTGGTCAGGGGGCAGGTTCATGCGGGCAAGGTGTACTAGGCTGGAGCAGCGCGTAGTCGGCCAGCTTAGCCCGCCGCACCAGTGCACTCCGCACCGCTTGTGGCGTTTGGCCCAGCTCGCGCCCAATCGCCGCGTAGCAGTACCCGCGCGCCCGCATCGCCGCCGCAATCTCATGCCAGCGCGACAACCCCAAACGTGACCCGCAGCGCGTGCCTGGCGGCCTCACCGTCACGCCGCGCGCCTGCAACTCCTGCCGTATTGTCAGCACTGGATACCCGGTGAGGCCGGCGATCCGCGCGAGGCTCGAGCCGGCCGCGTACAGCGCCGGCCAGTCCTCCGGCGATGGGTTGACGGGCTCGGCATGGCGGATGCGTTGCTCCTCGGGCGTGAGCTCCGGCGGTCGGTCGGGGGACAGGCTCATGCTGGAATAAAAAAGGGCGAGTAGCTGTTCCGGTAGTCACACGGCTGTTGGCCCGCATCACCGTGTGACGACCCACACCGCCGGGTCACCGCCGAACGCTTGTTACTCGGGGCGGCAGGTAGCGAGTAGGCGCTTGATCTCCGGCGTGGTCAGGGCTGCTACATTGTCTGATCACCTCAGCCGCAGGATGCGCCCCTCCGTCTCGTCAGTCAGGATGTAGAGCCGGCCGTCCAAGCCCTGAATCACATGACGCATACGTACCTCGTTCGGTAGCAACCGCTCCTCGCCTGTCACACGATCGCCGTCAAGGGAGAGTCGAACCAAGCCCGGCATGGTCAGCGCCGCCAGGAACAAGCTGCCGCGCCACCCTGGGAAGACATCGCCATCGTAGAATGCAATGCCGGAGGGGCTGATGACAGGCGTCCAGACCTTGAGCGGGTCCTCCATGCCCGGCGCCGAACGCAGGTCGGAGATGATTGAGCCATCGAGGTCCAGGCCGTGCGTCACCAGTGGCCAGCCGTAGTTGCCGCCGGCGCGGATGACGTTAACCTCGTCGCCGCCGCGGGGCCCCAACTCCGCCTCCCACAGGCTGCCGGTCCAAGGATTGAAGGCAAGGCCTTGTGGGTTGCGATGGCCGTAGGACCAGATTTCGGGCCGGGCGCCCGGGTGGTTGAGGAAAGGATTGCCAGCCGCTGGCCTCCCGTCCCGCTCAAGCCGCAGCACCTTGCCCGCAAGATCATCAAGGCGCTGTGCGCGTCTCGGGTCGGTCAGGCCGTCACCGGTTGAGAGATAGACCTTGCCGTCTCGGGGGCCGAAGACAATACGGCAGCCAAAATGGCTTCGATGCCCCTTCTGCGCGGGCGCCACATCTAGGATCGGCGTTGCACCCTCCAGCGCCGTCGCGTCAGACGACAGGCGAGCGCGGGCCAACCGGGTGAGTGCGCCGCTTGGCACGAGCGTGGTGTGGCAGAAATAGATTTCGCGCGTGGCGGCAAAATCGGGCGCTGGGGCGACATCGAGAAGGCCGCCTTCCCAGCCGCCCAACTCCGTCGGAGGCACGCCGCCGAGCGGGGCTGAGACGCGCCCATCTCGGTCCACGACACGCATACGTCCGGGCCGCTCAGTGACGAGCAGGCGACCATCTGGCAGGAAGGCCGCCCCCCAAGGGTGTTCAAGGCCAGTTGCGAAGGTGGTGACGTGGAAGACGGCCCGGTCGGATCGAACCGGGTCACCGTCGAAGCCCCACGCCTTGAAGGACGAGACAAGGAGAGCGGTGCCGACCACCGCCAAGACAAGCCGCTTACGCATACGCCACCACGCTGATCGTCAAGTCACTGTCACAACCTAAACCGCTTCTGGTACAGCGAGATGCATCTCGCTGCTTGAAAGTAAGCGGAAGTGCTTTGGCATCTCCTGCCGCTGCCCGCCCCCTTGTAGCCGGGGGAGCGTGCCGCCCAGCAGCAGCGCGCCGCAAACCCGGCCGACCGCGATTGTGGCACGCCCATCCTAGGGCCTGTCAGGCCTTAAGTTCTGTGTGTCTACTTGATCCAGTCTATCGTGGCGGCCATGCAGAGCACGCCCATGAAGGAACACGCGGTTTTCTCGTAGCGGGTGGCG